>NZ_JBITSF010000007.1:0-124141 GCF_044540485.1 Streptomyces sp. NPDC085946
GGGCTTTCCTCCGGGCGCTTCCCTTCGGTCTTGCGTTTCCGACTCTATCAGATCTTTCCGATCCGATTTCCTCGGTGCTTTCCAGGTTCCCGCTTTCGCGTTTCCCTTTCCGGCGCTTCCGACTTTATCAGAGATTCTGAGTCGGATTTCCCGCCCCTCCGGAGGTGACTCCGGCGCACACGAGGTGGCCGGGTTCCCGTCCGAGCGGGGTTGTAAACGTACTGGAGCGGGGCGCCGCGATGCAAATCGCGGCGCCCCGCTCCCGGTTCGGGCGGACGAGCGTCCTACGGACCGTCAGACCTCCACGACGACGGGGAGGATCATCGGCCTGCGCCGGTAGGTGTCCGAGACCCACTTGCCGAGGGTCCTGCGCACCAGCTGCTGGAGCTGGTGGGGCTCCACGACGCCGTCCTGGGCCGAGCGCTCCAGCGACTCCGTGATCTTGGGGATCACGGCTCCGAAGGCGGAGTCGTCGATGCCCGAGCCGCGGGCCTGGATGTGCGGGCCGCCCGTGATCTTGCCGGTGGACGAGTCGATGACCAGGAAGACCGAGATGATGCCCTCGTCGCCGAGGATCTTGCGGTCCTTCAGGGCCGGCTCGCCGACGTCGCCGACGGAGAGGCCGTCGACGTAGACGTATCCCGCCTGGACCTTGCCGGAGATCTTGGCCTTGCCCTCGATCAGGTCGACGGCCACGCCGTCCTCGGCGATGACGATGCGGTCGTGCGGGACGCCGGTCAGGGCGCCCAGCTCGGCGTTGGCGCGCAGGTGGCGCCATTCGCCGTGCACCGGCATCAGGTTCTTCGGGCGGCAGATGTTGTAGAAGTACAGGAGCTCGCCCGCGGACGCGTGGCCGGAGACGTGCACCTTGGCGTTGCCCTTGTGGACGACGTTGGCGCCCCAGCGGGTCAGGCCGTTGATCACGCGGTAGACCGCGTTCTCGTTGCCGGGGATGAGGGACGACGCCAGGATCACCGTGTCGCCGTCGACGATGCGGATCTGGTGGTCGCGGTTGGCCATGCGGGACAGCGCGGCCATCGGTTCGCCCTGCGAGCCCGTGCAGACCAGGACCACCTCGTGGTCCGGGAGGTCGTCGAGGGTCTTGACGTCGACGACCAGGCCCGGCGGGACCTTCAGGTAGCCGAGGTCGCGGGCGATGCCCATGTTGCGGACCATGGAGCGGCCGACGAAGGCGACCCGGCGGCCGTACTCGTGCGCCGCGTCCAGGATCTGCTGGATGCGGTGGACGTGGCTGGCGAAGCTCGCCACGATGATCCGCTTGCGGGCGTTGGCGAAGACCGTGCGCAGCACGTTGGAGATGTCGCGCTCGGGCGGGACGAAGCCCGGGACCTCCGCGTTCGTCGAGTCGGCGAGGAGGAGGTCGATGCCCTCCTCGCTGAGGCGGGCGAACGCGTGCAGGTCCGTGAGGCGGTTGTCCAGCGGGAGCTGGTCCATCTTGAAGTCGCCGGTGTGGACCACCATGCCCGCGGGGGTGCGGATGGCGACGGCCAGCGCGTCGGGGATGGAGTGGTTGACCGCGACGAACTCGCAGTCGAAGGGGCCGATGCGCTCGCGGTGTCCCTCCGCCACCTCGAGGGTGTACGGGCGGATGCGGTGCTCCTGGAGCTTGGCCTCGATGAGGGCGAGGGTCAGCTTGGAGCCGATCAGCGGGATGTCCGGCTTCTCGCGCAGGAGGTAGGGGACGCCGCCGATGTGGTCCTCGTGGCCGTGCGTGAGGACGACGCCCTCGATGTCGTCGAGGCGGTCCCGGATGGACGAGAAGTCCGGCAGGATCAGGTCGATTCCGGGCTGCTCCTCCTCGGGGAAGAGCACTCCGCAGTCGACGATCAACAGGCGGCCGCCGTACTCGAAGACGGTCATGTTCCGGCCGATCTCGCCGAGGCCGCCGAGCGGGGTGACCCGCAGGCCGCCCTCGGGGAGGGGCGGCGGCGAGCCGAGTTCAGGGTGCGGATGACTCAAAAGACTCTCCTCAACCACGCGCGCCACGTACCGGTGGGGCACGTGGCGCGCGTGACGTTCGTGCAGAAGCAGTTGTGGTGGTGGGACGCAGGCACCGGTGGCCTGCTTATTCAGTTGTGAAGCCGGTGCGCGGGAGCCGCGCGAAGTCTGTTGTCAGAGCTGTACCCCGCCGGCGGCAAGATCGATCTTGAGCTGTTCGACCTCTTCCGGCGTGCACTCGATCATGGGGGCGCGCAGCGGGCCGGCGGGCAGACCCTGCAGCGCGAGCGCCGCCTTGGTGGTCATCACGCCCTGGGTCCGGAAGATGCCCGTGTAGACGGGGAGCAGCTTCTGGTGGATCTCGGTCGCCTTCTGGACGTCGCCCGCGGTGTACGCGTCGACGAGGGCGCGCAGCTCGGGGGTGACGACGTGGCCGACGACCGAGACGAAGCCGACCGCGCCCACGGAGAGCAGCGGCAGGTTCAGCATGTCGTCGCCGGAGTACCAGGCGAGGCCGGAGCGGGAGATGGCCCAGCTCGCCCGGCCGAGGTCGCCCTTGGCGTCCTTGTTGGCGACGATCCGGGGGTGCTCGGCGAGGCGGACGAGCGTCTCCGTGTTGATCGGCACGCCGCTGCGGCCCGGGATGTCGTAGAGCATGACCGGCAGTCCGGTGGCGTCGGCGACGGCCGTGAAGTGCCGGTACAGGCCCTCCTGAGGGGGCTTGTTGTAGTACGGCGTGACGACCAGCAGGCCGTGTGCGCCGGTGCGCTCGGCCGTGCGGGCGAGCTCGATGCTGTGGTGGGTGTCGTTGGTGCCGACTCCGGCCACGACGTGGGCGCGGTCTCCGACGGCCTCCAGGACGGCTCGTACGAGGTCCGCTTTCTCCGCGTCGCTGGTGGTGGGGGACTCGCCGGTGGTGCCGTTGACGATCAGGCCGTCGTTGCCTGCGTCCACCAGGTGCGCGGCGAGCCGCTGTGCGCCGTCGAGGTCGAGTGCGCCGTCCGCCGTGAAGGGCGTGACCATGGCGGTGAGGACCCGCCCGAAGGGGGTCTGCGGAGTGGAGGTCGGAGCCATGGGTTACACGCTACTCGTTGCTCAGAGCGGGGTCTGCCCTCGGGGCGGGCGGCAAGTCATGACAAAGGGGGAGCCCGGCACTGCCTGCTCGGGGGTTCAAGCAGTGCCGGACCCGTTTGATCAGGCTAGATGAACTTCGCCAAACGGCGCAATACGGACACTTCGGGCGACTGACGCGCACATCTGTGCCCGGCGGGACGCGGGACGCGCTACGGCGCCACCCGGCCGTTCGCGTTGAAGGCGGCGTGGGTGAGCGGCATCAGCCGGGCCCACTCCTGCTCCATCTTCTCGCCGACCATCTCGATCTCCCGCTGCGGGAAGGACGGGACCTTGGCCAGCTCGTGCTGGGTGCGCAAGCCGAGGAAGTGCATCAGCGAGCGGGCGTTGCAGGTGGCGTACATCGAGGAGTACAGGCCCACCGGGAGGACCGAGCGGGCGACCTCGCGGGCGACGCCGGCGGCGAGCATCTCCTGGTACGCCTCGTACGCCTGCCGGTAGGAGTCCTCCATGACGCGGCCGACGAGCTCCTGCTGGGCGGCGGTGCCCTCGACGAACCGGTACTTGCCCGGGCGGCCCTCCTGGACCAGCTTGCGGGACTCGTCGGGGACGTAGAAGACCGGCTGGAGCTCGCGGTAGCGGCCCGACTCCTCGTTGTAGGACCAGCCGACGCGGTGCCGCATGAACTCGCGGAAGACGAAGATCGGGGCGCTGATGAAGAAGGTCATCGAGTTGTGCTCGAAGGGGCTGCCGTGGCGGTCCCGCATCAGGTAGTTGATCAGGCCCTTGGAGCGCTCCGGGTCCTTGTTCAGCTCGTCGAGGGACTGCTCGCCGACGGTCGAGACGCGGGCGGCGAAGAGCACGTCCGCGTCGGAGGCGGTGTGCTTGACCAGCTCGACGGTGACGTCGCTGCGGAAGTCGGGCTTGAGGTCGTCGGCGGGGGTGTCGGTCACGGTTTCGCTGGGCCTTCCCGTCTCGTGTTGTGGCGACGCCACTCTACGGCCCGCCGGGCGGTGCGCTCGGACCCGTGCCGCGATGAGGCCGGTGAAACGGGGCACCTCTGCGGGAGCTCGTTCGTCTCTACCGATGACAGTGATCCGTTCCGTCCCCCGAAGGGAGTTGCACCACCGATGTCCGGTCGGCGTGAACCCGTCCCGTTCGCCTTCCTCGCCGAAGCCGACAGGTTCCGCAGCAACGTCACTCCCCCGCCCCCCGAGCGGGCGTCCGCCGGCCAGATCGCCGGGCGCTGGCTGCTGGGCCTCACCGTCATCGCCGCCCTCGTGGGCTCCCTGGTCATCGGGATGCCCGCGCTCTCCCTCGACCAGGCGCCACCGCAGACCCGGCAGTCCCAGGCGACCGAACACCGCTGAGCCGGCCCGGGACGGGGACTGACTCCATCCGGACCCCCGGCGGTGGTGACCCGGGACACAGCTCGGTAGCCTCACCGGGCACAGTCCCAGCATGGATCGAGTGAGGACCAGTCGTGCCCCTGCCCTTCCTGACGGCCGACCGCGCTTTCGAGGCAGCGGACGACGTCCCGCTGCCTCACGACGACCGGGACCGCTGGCGGCGTCCGTACCGTCCCGGGCCCTGGCGCGTGGGAGCGGCGGCGCTCGCGCTGCTGCTCGCCTCCTTCGTCCTGTTCGCCGCGGTGATCATCGCGGCGACGGCGTCGGTGGCGTCGGCCGGTGCGGTCTTCGGCATCGCGCTGGTCCTCATCGGCTGCGCCCTGCGCCTGCTGCGCGTGGGCGTGTGGGTCAGCGGCCGGGGACTGCGGCACGTGGGCTTCCTCGGCACGCGTACGGCGCCCTGGGAGCAGGTGGCCGCGGTGCGCACGGTGCAGCAGCCGGTGCGCGTGCTCGGCCTGCCGCGGACGGTGCAGGGCCAGGCGCTGGTCCTCGTCCGGCGGGGCCGGGCGGCGGACTCCCCGCCGGCGCTGCTGACCACGCACAACGCGGACTTCCTGGGGCGCTCGGAGGCGTTCGACCGGGCCGCCGACACGATCGAGGCGTGGGCCGAGGAGCACGGGCGCGGCTGAGCCGGGAGACACGTGAAGGGGCCGGTCCGCGGGTGCGGACCGGCCCCTCGTCCGTGCGGCCGGGGCTCGGGGTCAGACTCCGAGCCGCCTGCCGTCGTGCAGGGCGATCGCGCGCTGCATCGCCTTGCGGGCGCGCGGGGTGTCACGGGCGTCGTGGTAGGCGACGGCGAGGCGGAACCAGCTGCGCCAGTCGTCGGGCGCGGCCTCCGTCTCGGCCTTGCGGCGGGCGAAGACCTCGTCGGCCGAGTCCCGGTCGATCCGGCCGCTGGGGAGACGTTTCAGCTCGTCGACGGGCAGGCCGCCCTCGGCGTCGAGTTCGGCGGCGAGCTGGTTGGCCCTGCGGACGAACTGGGTGTTCTTCCACAGGAACCACAGGCCGATCACCGGCAGGATCAGCACCGCGACCCCGAAGGTGACGGTGAGGGGCGTGCCGGTCTCGATGAGCAGCACGCCGCGGCTGCCGACCAGGAGGAAGTAGACGACCAGGACGGCGGCCGTGACGGCGTAGGAGATCTTCGCGCGCATGGGTGGAGGGACCTCGTGTCAGCCCAGGTCCAGGAAGTGCTCCAGGCCGAAGGTGAGGCCCGGAGTGGTCACCACCCGGCGGGCGCCGAGCAGGATGCCCGGCATGAAGCTGCTGTGGTGCAGGGAGTCGTGCCGGACGGTGAGGGTCTCGCCCTCGCCGCCCAGCAGCACCTCCTGGTGGGCGAGCAGGCCGCGCAGGCGGATCGCGTGGACCGGGACGCCGTCGACGCTGGCGCCGCGGGCGCCGTCCAGGGCGGTGGCCGTGGCGTCCGGGGCCGGCGCGGAGCCGGCCTTGGCGCGGGCCTCGGCGATGAGCTGGGCGGTGCGCGTGGCGGTGCCGGAGGGGGCGTCCACCTTGTTCGGGTGGTGCAGCTCCACGACCTCCACGGACTCGAAGTACGGCGCGGCGATCTGCGCGAACTTCATGGTCAGGACCGCGCCGATGGAGAAGTTCGGCGCGATGAGCACGCCCGTCCCCGGGGACCGGTCGAGCCAGCCGCGCAGCCGGGCGAGGCGCTCGTCGGTCCAGCCGGTCGTGCCGACGACCGCGTGGATGCCGTGGCGCACGCAGTAGTCGAGGTTGTCCATCACCGAGGCGGGGGTGGTCAGTTCGACGGCGACCTGGGCACCGGACTCGGCCAGCGTCTCCAGCGAGTCGCCCCGGCCGAGGGCGGCGACCAGTTCCATGTCCTCGGCGGCCTCGACGGCCCGTACCGCCTCGGAGCCGATCCGGCCCTTGGCGCCCAGGACCGCCACGCGCAGCTTGCTCATCTCTTGTTGCTTCCTTACCGGAGGGGATTAGGCGACGGCGTCGTGCAGCCGGGACGCCTGCTTGTCCTTCAGCGGGCCGATGACCGACAGGGAGGGCCGGCGTCCCAGGACCTCGCGGGCGACGGAGCGGACGTCGTCCGGCGTGACCGAGGCTATCCGGGAGAGCATGTCGTCGACCGACATCTGCTCGCCCCAGCACAGCTCGCTCTTGCCGATGCGGTTCATCAGCGCGCCGGTGTCCTCCAGGCCGAGGACCGTGGAGCCCTGGAGCTGGCCGATGGCGCGTCCGATCTCGTCGTCCGACAGGCCGTGCTCGGCGACGTGGTCGAGCTCGTCGCGGCAGATCCTCAGCACGTCGTGCACCTGGCTCGGACGGCAGCCGGCGTACACGCCGAACAGGCCGCAGTCGGCGAAGCCGGAGGTGTACGAGTACACGCTGTAGGCCAGGCCGCGCTTCTCGCGGACCTCCTGGAAGAGCCGGGAGGACATGCCGCCGCCGAGGGCCGTGTTCAGCACGCCGAGGGCCCAGCGGCGCTCGTCGGTGCGGGCCAGGCCCGGCATGCCGAGGACGACGTGCGCCTGCTCGGTCTTGCGGCCGATCAGCTCGACGCGGCCGGCCGTGCGCAGGGTGCGGCTGCCGCCGCGCGGGGCGACGGGCTCGGCCTCGGCGTTGCGGAAGGCACCGGCCTTCTCGAAGGCGGCGCGGACCTGGCGCACGACCTTGTTGTGGTCGATGTTGCCGGCGCAGGCGACCACGAGGTGGGTCGGGTCGTAGTGCTTCTTGTAGAAGCGGCGGATGCGGTCGGCCGTCAGGGCGTTGACCGTGTCGACCGTGCCGAGGACCGGGCGGCCGAGGGGGTTGTCGCCGAACATGGTGTGCGCGAACAGGTCGTGCACGCAGTCGCCCGGGTCGTCCTCGGTCATCGCGATCTCCTCGAGGATGGCGCCGCGCTCGACGTCGACGTCCTCCTCGCGGATGAGCGAGCCGGTGAGCATGTCGCAGACGACGTCGATGGCGAGCGGCAGGTCGGTGTCGAGCACGCGCGCGTAGTAGCACGTGTACTCCTTCGCCGTGAACGCGTTCATCTCGCCGCCGACCGCGTCGAGGGCGGAGGAGATGTCGAGGGCGGACCTGCGGGTGGTGCCCTTGAAGAGCAGGTGTTCCAGGTAGTGCGTGGCGCCGTTCAGGGCCGGGGTCTCGTCGCGGGAGCCGACGTGCGCCCAGATGCCGAAGGTCGCCGAGCGGACCGAGGGCAGGGTCTCGGTGACGATGCGCAGGCCGCCCGGGAGGGTGGTCTTGCGGACCGTGCCGATGCCGTTCTCGCCCTTGATCAGGGTTTGGGTACGGGCGACGGCCCGCGCCTCCGAAGAGGTGCGGGCCGTCGCCTTGGAGCCGGGGGACGTCACTGGTCGGCGTCGTCCTTCTTCTCGTCGCTGTCGGACTCGGACTCGCCCTCGATCACGGGGATGAGGGAGAGCTTGCCGCGGGAGTCGATCTCGGCGATCTCGACCTGGACCTTCTGGCCCACGCCGAGCACGTCCTCGACGTTCTCCACGCGCTTGCCGCCGGCCAGCTTGCGGATCTGCGAGATGTGCAGCAGACCGTCCTTGCCGGGCAGCAGGGAGACGAACGCACCGAAGGTGGTCGTCTTCACGACCGTACCGAGGTAGCGCTCGCCGACCTCGGGCATCGTCGGGTTGGCGATGCCGTTGATCGTGGCGCGGGCGGCCTCGGCGGACGGGCCGTCGGCGGCACCGATGTAGATGGTGCCGTCGTCCTCGATGGTGATCTCGGCGCCGGTGTCCTCCTGGATCTGGTTGATCATCTTGCCCTTGGGGCCGATGACCTCACCGATCTTGTCGACCGGGATCTTCACGGTGATGATCCGCGGCGCGTTCGGGGACATCTCGTCCGGCGTGTCGATCGCTTCCATCATCACGTCGAGGATGTGGAGGCGGGCGTCGCGGGCCTGCTTGAGGGCCGCGGCCAGGACGGAGGCCGGGATGCCGTCCAGCTTGGTGTCGAGCTGGAGGGCGGTCACGAAGTCCTTCGTGCCGGCGACCTTGAAGTCCATGTCGCCGAAGGCGTCCTCCGCACCGAGGATGTCGGTGAGGGTGACGTAGTGCGTCTCGCCCTCGATCTCCTGGGAGATCAGGCCCATGGCGATACCGGCGACGGGGGCCTTGAGCGGCACACCGGCGTTCAGCAGCGACATGGTGGAGGCGCAGACCGAGCCCATGGAGGTCGAGCCGTTCGAGCTGAGCGCCTCGGACACCTGGCGGATCGCGTAGGGGAACTCCTCGCGGGTCGGCAGGACCGGGATCAGGGCGCGCTCGGCGAGGGCGCCGTGGCCGATCTCGCGGCGCTTCGGGGAGCCGACGCGGCCGGTCTCGCCGGTGGAGTACGGCGGGAAGTTGTAGTTGTGCATGTAGCGCTTGCGGGTCACCGGGGAGAGGGTGTCCAGCTGCTGCTCCATGCGGAGCATGTTCAGGGTGGTGACGCCCAGGATCTGGGTCTCACCGCGCTCGAACACGGCGGAGCCGTGCACCCGCGGGATGGCCTCGACCTCGGCGGCCAGGGTGCGGATGTCCGTCAGCCCGCGGCCGTCGATGCGCTTCTTCTCCTTGATCACGCGCTCGCGGACCAGCTGCTTGGTGAGCGAGCGGTACGCGGCGGAGATCTCCTTCTCGCGGCCCTCGAACTCCGGCAGGAGCTTCTCGGCGGCGAGCTGCTTGACGCGGTCCAGCTCCGCCTCGCGCTCCTGCTTGCCGGCGATGGTGAGCGCCTGGGCGAGCTCGGGGCGGACGGCGGCGGTGAGCGCCTCGAAGACGTCGTCCTGGTAGTCCAGGAAGATCGGGAACTCGGCGGTCGGCTTGGCGGCCTTGGCGGCGAGGTCCGACTGGGCCTTGCAGAGCACCTTGATGTAGGGCTTCGCGGCTTCCAGACCGGCGGCGACGACCTCCTCGGTGGGGGCCTCGGCACCGCCCTCGACCAGCTTGATGGTCTTCTCGGTGGCCTCGGCCTCGACCATCATGATCGCGACGTCGCCGTCCTCCAGGACGCGGCCCGCGACGACCATGTCGAAGACGGCGTCCTCGAGCTCGGTGTGCGTCGGGAAGGCCACCCACTGACCGCGGATCAGCGCGACGCGGACGCCGCCGATCGGGCCGGAGAAGGGCAGGCCGGCCAGCTGCGTGGACGCGGACGCGGCGTTGATCGCCACGACGTCGTACAGGTGATCGGGGTTGAGCGCCATGATCGTGGCGACGACCTGGATCTCGTTGCGCAGGCCCTTCTTGAAGGACGGGCGCAGCGGGCGGTCGATGAGGCGGCAGGTGAGGATCGCGTCCTCGGAGGGCCGGCCCTCACGGCGGAAGAAGCTGCCGGGGATCTTGCCGGCGGCGTACATCCGCTCCTCGACGTCCACCGTCAGCGGGAAGAAGTCGAGCTGGTCCTTGGGGTTCTTGGACGCGGTGGTGGCCGACAGCACCATGGTGTCGTCGTCCAGGTACGCCACGGCGGAGCCGGCGGCCTGCTTGGCCAGGCGGCCCGTCTCGAAGCGGATGGTGCGGGTGCCGAAGGCGCCGTTGTCGATGACGGCCTCGGCGTAGTGGGTCTCGTTCTCCACTAGCGTTTTCTCCTCGTCCTCGTCCCTCCTCGCCCGTGTGGCGGGGGGACGGTGGCGGAGAAGCGCTCCGTCTGGTGCGGGCCGGTCTTCGATCGAAGCACCCGGGGTTCCTGCCCGGGGGCCACTACCGAGGACCGGCGGCGGCGAGGTGCGCTTCTCCTCGTTCTCTTCGTTCTTTCGTCTTCCGGTGACGTGCGTCGTCGTGCGACGCCCGCCGTTGTGTGACGTTCCCCGTCACGTCGTGGTGATGCATGCCCGGTACGGGGCCGCGTCATCACGCTGAGTCGTACGTGCTGCGTTGTGCTACCACACTACAAAGCGGGAGTGACACCGCGCACGTACAGCAAAGGGAGCGGCCCCCTTTTCCCGGGAACCGCTCCCTCCACGGCGTCTTACTTGGCGCCCGCCGCGCCGCGGCGGATGCCGAGGCGGTCGACCAGCGCGCGGAAGCGCTGGATGTCCTTCTTGGCGAGGTACTGCAGCAGGCGACGGCGCTGACCGACCAGGATCAGCAGACCACGGCGGGAGTGGTGGTCGTGCTTGTGGGTCTTGAGGTGCTCCGTCAGGTCGGAGATCCGACGGGACAGCAGGGCGACCTGGACCTCGGGGGAGCCGGTGTCACCCTCCTTGGTACCGAACTCGGAGATGATCTGCTTCTTCACTGCGGCGTCGAGCGACACTCGTACTCCTCATGGTCTGTGAACGGCCACCGAGTGCCCCCGGTCTGCATCGCGGGGGAGCTTCCGTTACTCGGGAGGCGGGGATCCGCTGGGCGCGGCCTCCAGAGCGGTGGGCTCCGGGGGTGCGTACGCATACGGCCGTCAGCCAGGGTACCAGCCTGGCCGGATGCGATCCGCCGGGGACCGGGCGCTGCTCAGCCCGTCATGGAGCGCACGGTGGTGAGGACCCCGAGCGCGGCGAGGCAGAGCGGGACCAGGGTGAGCAGCACGGCGGACTCGGCGAGGTCGAGGAAGCGGCCCCAGAAGGGCGACAGTCCCTTGCGCGGGACGACGAGGCCGACGGCGGTGACCAGGGCGGCGCCGGCCGCGACCGCAGCGGTCAGCCAGATGGTGCGGGTGTCGAGCGCTCCCCGGTCGCCGTGCAGGACGAACTCGGTCAGGGCCCCGGCCGGCGGGTTGAGGGCCAGGCCGAGCAGCAGCAGGGCGACGGCCCCGATGCCCGCCACGAGGGCGCAGGCCACCTGGGCGGTGTAGCGGAACAGGCGGGCGCGGATCAGCATGGACAGGCCGGTGGCCAGGGCCAGGAGCTGACCCCACACGTTGTCGGAGAAGCCGAGGACGGCCGCGGAGGCGACGACGACGGCCGCGGTGCCGCCCACCAGGCCCAGCAGCATCTCGTGGCCGCGGCGGGCCTGGGCGGCGATGGCCTCGGCGTCCAGGGCCTCGGTGTCGGCGCCGTGCGCGGGGTCCGGGTCGAGGTCGTCGTGGGCGGCGGAGCGCGGGGAGGCGTAGCCGATGGGCAGCCGGGCGAAGCGCGCGGACAGGCCGGGCAGGAAGGCGACCACGCCGACGGCGCAGGGGGCGCACACCGCCGCGGTGGCGGTGGCGGACGCCTCCGCGACGATCGCCGTGAAGGTGGCCAGGGTGCCGACCGCGGCCAGGAAGGTGGCCGCCACGAAGGGCGCGTCCGAGCGGGGGGCGAGCGCCACCAGGGCCACCGAGGCCACCAGGACGGCCACGCAGCCCAGCATGAACTGGAGCTTGCCCGGTCCCTGCCCGGCGGCGGGCGCGACGATCCCGGACCCCGCGATCAGCAGCAGCGGCAGCGCGCCCAGGCCGAGGGCGACGGCCGAGCCCCGGTCGTCGTAGACCCGGGCGCGGACGCCGGCGAAGGCGGTCAGCAGGACGCCGAGGCCGCCCGCGACGATGCCGGGCAGGCCGTGCATGTCGTGGCGCACCGGGTCGGCGAACCACAGGACGAAGCCGAGCAGCAGCAGGAGCAGGGCGCCTCCGGTCAGGCCCGCCACGCGCAGCAGGTCGTCGCTCCACAGGTGCCGGTCGCGCACGACCGCGGAGGCGACGGCGTCCGCGACGTCGTCGTGGACGGCGGGCGGCAGCGACTCCGCGAACGGGCGGAGGCTGAGCACCTCGCCGTCCAGGACCCGCTCGTCGGCCAGGGTGCGGGCGCCGTCCAGGACGCGGCCGTCGCGGCGCACCAGGTGGTACCCCGTGGGGCTGCCGACCGGCTGGGTCTGGCCCGTCAGGCGCAGGATCTCCGGATAGACGTCGGCCACGGGGATGTCCACCGGGAGCGCCACGTCGATACGGCTGTCGGGTGCCACGACAGTGACTCTGCTGAACCCGGTCGCCGTGGTCGTACTCACCTTCACTGACCCCCTGCTTCGCGGATGCGTACGCTGCGGGGCGCCACCCTACCGACATGCCGTGCCGGTCGTGACAAGTAGGATCACCGGAAAGCGGAGGACGACCGTCACCACGGGGGTGCCGGTGCACAACCGATCGTCCGTACAGGGGGATTGATGCTCCGGTGAGCCAGATCGTCATCAAGCGCCCGCCACGTACCCTGCCGCCCGAAGTGCCCTCGGACGAGCTGCACCTGGAGGCTCCTCCCGAACTGCCGCGCGGGCAGCAGGAGGGCATCCTGATGCAGGTCCTGCCGACCCTCGGCATGGGCTCGTCGGTGGTGTTCTACTTCGCCTCCCCCAACGCCCATCCGTTCATGCGGATCATGGGCGTGGTGATGCTGGTGTCGACGGCCGCGATGGTGGTCGCGCAGATCGTCCGCTACCGCCGGGGTACGCAGGGGCAAATGGCCGACGTGCGCCGCGACTACCTCCGGTACCTCGCCCAGACGCGCCGCACGGTGCGCCGCACGGCGCTGCGCCAGCGCGACGCGCAGCTCTACCTGCACCCCGCGCCGGAGCAGCTGTGGGCGGTCGTCGCCGAGGGCAGCCGGGTCTGGGAACGGCGCGTCGGCGACGGCGACTTCGGGCAGGTGCGCGTGGGCCTCGGCCCGCAGCAGCTGGCCACCCCGCTGGTCGCTCCGCACACCGCCCCGGTGGACGAGCTGGAGCCGCTGTGCGCCGGCGCCATGCAGCGTTTCCTGTCCGTGCACGGGCAGTTGGACGGCCTGCCGGTGGCGGTGTCGCTGCGCGCCTTCTACCACGTGACGATCTCCGGCGACCCGGACAGCGCGCACGCCTCGGCCCGGGCCCTGATCGCCCAGGCCGTCACCCTGCACTCCCCCGACGACCTGCTGGTGGCCGTGGTCGCGGCGCCGGGAGCGGTGGGCCGGTGGGACTGGACGAAGTGGCTGCCGCACTGCCAGGTGCCGGGGCAGCTCGACGGGGCCGGCACGCGCCGCCTGTTCGGGGACGACCTCGGCGAGCTGGAGCAGCTGCTGGCGGCCCGGCTGGAGGGCCGGCCGCGGTTCAGCCGCGACGGCCGGCCGCTGCTGGACCAGCCGCACGTCCTGGTCGTCCTCGACGGCGGGATGGTGCCTCCGACCTCGGCGTTCGCGGCCCCGGAGGGCCTGCAGGGCGTCACCGTCGTCGAGGTCGTCCCGGGCGAGCTGGACCGGCCGCGCGGCGACCTCTCCGTCGTCGTACGGCCCGAGCGGCTGTGGCTGGACTCCGGGAGCGGGATCGCCTACGAGGGGGTGCCCGACGGAATGTCCCTGCCCGCGGCGGAGGCGCTGGCGCGGCAGCTGGCGCCGCTGCGCATGGGCGGCGGGGACGACGACGAACCGCTGCTGGCGAACCTGGACTTCACCGATCTGCTGGGGCTCGGCGACGCGGCGTCCGTGGACGTCCGGCGCACCTGGCGGCCGCGGTCCGTCCCGGAGCGGTTGCGCGTGCCGATCGGCGTCGGGGAGAGCGGCCAGCCCGTGATGCTGGACCTGAAGGAGGCCGCCCAGGACGGCATGGGCCCGCACGGCCTGTGCGTCGGGGCGACCGGCTCCGGCAAGTCGGAGCTGCTGCGCACGCTGGTGCTGGGCCTGGCGGTCACGCACTCCTCCGAGACGCTGAACTTCGTCCTGGCGGACTTCAAGGGCGGCGCGACCTTCGCGGGCATGTCCCAGATGCCCCACGTCGCCGCCGTGATCACCAACCTCGCCGACGACCTGACGCTCGTCGACCGCATGGGCGACGCGATCCGCGGCGAACTCCAGCGCCGCCAGGAGCTGCTGCGCGCGGCCGGCAACTACGCCAACATCCACGACTACGAGAAGGCCCGGGCGGCCGGCGCCCCGCTGGAGCCGCTGGCGTCGCTGGTCCTGGTGATCGACGAGTTCAGCGAACTGCTCACCGCCAAGCCCGACTTCATCGACATGTTCATCCAGATCGGGCGCATCGGCCGTTCGCTGGGCGTGCACCTGCTGCTCGCCTCGCAGCGGCTGGAGGAGGGCCGGCTGCGCGGGCTCGACACCTACCTGTCGTACCGGATCGGTCTGCGGACGTTCTCAGCGGCGGAGTCGCGCGCGGCGCTCGGCGTGCCGGACGCGTACCACCTGCCGTCCGTCCCCGGCTCGGGCTACCTGAAGTTCGGCACGGACGAGATGGTGCGCTTCAAGGCGGCGTACGTGTCGGGTCCGTACCGCGCGGGCGGGCCAGAGGCCGGGCAGAACCGGATGCCCGTGGAGCGGCGGCCGGCGCTGTTCACCGCGGCCCCGGTGCCCGTGGTGCACGCGGCGCCCGACCCCGGGCAGCAGCGCACGCCCGCCCGGCCGGAGGACGACGCGCTGGCCGACACCGTGCTGGACGTCGTCGTGCAGCGGCTGGAGGGGCAGGGCGTGCCCGCGCACCAGGTGTGGCTCCCGCCGCTGGACCGGGCGCCGGCCCTGGACGAGCTGCTGCCCGCGCTGGCCGTCACGCCGCAGCGCGGGGTGCACCCGCCGGAGTACACCCGGCTGGGCGGCCTGACGGTCCCGCTCGGTCTGATCGACAAGCCCTTCGAGCAGAAGCGGGAGGTCCTGTACCAGGACTTCTCGGCCGCCGCGGGCCACATGATGGTGGTCGGCGGCCCGCAGTCGGGCAAGTCGACCCTGCTGCGCACCCTGGTGTCGTCCTTCGCGCTGACCCACACCCCGCACGAGGTGCAGTTCTACTGCCTGGACTTCGGCGGCGGCGGCCTGGCCGCGGTGGCCGACCTGCCGCACGTCGGCGGGGTCGCATCCCGGCTGGACCCGGAGCGCGTGCGGCGCACGGTCGCGGAGGTCGCGGGCATCCTCAACCGCCGCGAGCAGTTCTTCCGCGCCCACGGCATCGACTCCGTCGCCACCTACCGGCGGCGGCGCGCGGCGGGCGACCTGCCCGGCGAGGCGTGGGGCGACGTGTTCCTGGTCATCGACGGCTGGGGCAACTTCCGCAACGACTACGAGGGCCTCGAGGGCGTCGTCAACGACATCGCCGGCCGGGGCCTGGGCTACGGCGTCCACGTGGTCCTCTCCGCCTCCCGGTACATGGAGGTGCGGGCGGTCCTCAAGGACCAGATCCTCGGCCGGCTGGAGCTGCGCCTGGGCGACGCGATGGACTCCGAGTTCGACCGCAAGGTCGCCGTGAACGTGCCGGCCGGGGTGCCCGGCCGGGGCCAGGTCCCGCAGAAGCTGCACTTCATGACGGCGCTGCCGCGGATCGACGCGACCTCCGGCGCCGAGGACCTGGCCGACGCCACGGCCCGGCTGGTGCAGGCGGTCAAGGAGCACTGGCAGGGGCCGCCCGCCCCGGCCGTGCGCCTGCTCCCCCGCAAGCTGCCGGCCGACCGGCTCCCCAAGGGCTTCGAGTTCCCGCAGCACGGCATCGCGATCGGCATCGACGAGGCGAACCTGGAGCCGGTCTACGTCGACCTGGACACCGACCCGTTCCTCCTCGTCTTCGGCGAGAGCGAGTCCGGCAAGACGAACCTGCTGCGCCTGATCGCGAAGCAGATCGCCGAGCGCTACACCCCGGCCGAGGCGCGGATCGTGGTCGGCGACTACCGGCGCACCATGCTGGAGGCGGTGCCGGAGCAGCACCTGCTGGAGTACGCGCCGATGGCGTCGGCGATGCAGGTGCACATGGACGCCGTACGGCAGTTCATGGAGATGCGCGCGCCCAAGCCGGACATCACGCCGCAGCAGCTGCGCGACCGCAGCTGGTGGAACGGCCCGCAGCTGTTCGTCATCGTCGACGACTACGAGCTGGTCGCCACCAACTCCGGCAACCCGCTGTCGCAGCTCGTGGAGCACCTGCCCTTCGCGCGGGACGTGGGCGTGAAGTTCGTCATCGCGCGCAGTGCGGCGGGCGCGTCCCGCGCCATGTACGAGTCGTTCATGCAGCGGCTGAAGGAACTCGGCGCGCAGGGCGTGGTGTTGTCCGGCGACCCGGCCGAGGGCGACATCCTCGGCAACGTCCGGGCGCGCCCCATGCCGCCGGGCCGCGGCGTGTTCGTGTCGAGGAAGCGCGGTACGCCCCTGATTCAGGTGGGCTTGCTTCCGCAACGGCACTAAAGTGATCGACTGGTTGTGACCCGGTGTCCGGGTCGAGGTGACTGAACGGGGAGAACGGGGAGGCGGCCGAGGTGAGTTCGAACGGGGGCGGAGGAACGGGCGGCGCACCGGACACGGGGCGGTCGTTCGACACCTTGTCGCATGTGAACCCCGCGATGGCGCTGGACATCCAGCACAGCGCGATGAAGGGCTTCAAGAAGCGCGTCGACGAACTGCTGACGGAACTCGAGGAGTCCGAGGCCGCCCCGGGCAGGGTCGGCCGGGACCGGCTGTCCCGCGCCCAGCTGGGTTCCGCCGACTTCAAGGAAGCACAGTTCCTCTACGACACGTACGCCATCGTGCACGACGAGTTGGAGAACCTCTCGAAGGCGCTCAACGCGCAGATCGAGGGGATGGGACTGGCGGTGCAGGCGGCGCGGGTGGGTTACGAGAACCTCGACGCCGACATCCGGGAGCGGATGAAGGCGGTCAACGCGGAGGCGGAGAAGTACTACGTCGCGGACCGGGATCCGTACGCGGACCGGCGGGGCAATGCCCCGGTGCCGGAGGGCGGCACCGCCGGACAGCGCACCGGTGCCTCCGGCGAGCGCGAGGAGGGTCTGTGATGGCCGGGCAGTCCCGGCGGCGGGCACCGCAGCTCGCCCGCACCGACTTCGAGTCCATGACGCACGAGCAGCTCGCGGCGATGCTCGACTCCGCGACCTCGGAGGGCGCGGCCCACCTCGCCGCCAAGCTCTCCAAGGCGGCCTCGACGATCACGAAGATCGGCGACGACCTCATGACGTACGCCAAGGGCCTGGAATGGCAGGGCGAGGCCGGCGACGCCTTCCGCGACTGGGGCGGCCAGACGGCGAGCGCGACGCTCCGCCTCGGCCAGTACGCCGAGGTGGCCTCGCGCTGGATGGCCACGGTGGCGCAGGCGGTCGCCGAGGCCAAGGCGGCCATGCCGGACACCTCGGAGACCACGCGGGCCCGGGCGGACCTGGCCGAGGCGAAGAAGTCGATGGCGGCGGCCCAGGACCCGGCCGCCCGCAACGACCCCGACGCCCGCAAGCTGGCCCAGACCGCCCAGAGCGACGCGGCGGCGGCCCAGCAGCGGATGGAGGCGGCCCGGGCGGAGGCGGTGCAGCAGCTGCGGAAGCTGGCGCAGACGTACGAGTACTCCGCGCAGCAGGTGAACAGCGTGGAGCCGCCTACGTTTTCGCCGCCGTCGGAGCACATGGACGCCACTCAGTGGGACAGTCGCGAGTACGTGTCCGTGGATACGGGCGCTCCGGGTACGGCCAGAGGTATGGGGGCGCAGTCAGCGGGGCGGGACAGTGGTGGAACGGGTTCGTACGCAACCACTCAGCCGGCCATGAACAGCGTCTCGGTCAATGTCCCCCTGGGTGGCGGCAGCGAGTCCGTCGACCGATCGCGCCCTGCCGCGATGGAAATCGACAGTGTGGCGACGTTGCCCGACCGGTCGGTGTCCCCAGCGACGGCACAGCCTGCGCCGGGCACAAGCGTTCCTCGGCCCGAGATGTCTCCTGGCCAGCCCTTCCCCGTTCCCACTGGCTTCCAGGGTGGCGGTACTGGTAACGCGGCCCCTGGCCGGGTTCCTTCAGGACTACGTGCACCACTCGCCCCGAACCCGGTCACGGGTGCCGGGGGAACTCGCATTCCCTCGGTCCGTGAGAGCGGCATCGTAGGAGGAAAGCCGGTCGCCCCGACCACAGGGCGTCCCACCGGAAGCATCCCCCGCGGCACCGTCATCGGCGGGCAGGGCCCCCAGGGCCACACCCCCATGGGGCGCGGTTTCACCACCGGCTTCCCGGGTGGCGCCACCGCCGGTACCGGCCGCGGTGACGCAGGCAATGGCCGTCGCCTCGCGTCCCAGCCGGGTGGGGTGGTGGGTGGCATGCCGAGCCAGAGCGGCCGCGTCTCTCCTGGTCGCCCCGTCACGCAGGGGGGCACGGGATTGCCGAGGCCGGCCGGTGCGGCTCAATCGCCTCACACGGCCGCGCAGGGCCGGTCCGGAGTGGTGCCCGGCGCGATGTACCGCCCGGGCACCAGAGATGCGCAACAGCGTGACCAGCGTCGGACCGACCGTCCCGACTACCTCTCCGAGGATGAGGAGACCTGGCAGCGGGGCAACCGCCGCCCTCTTCCTCCTGTAGTGGAGTAACCCCCACACCAGTCCGCCCCCAGGAAAGCTCATGCCAACCAGCAGCAGACGAAACACACGACCCGTCTCAGTGGTATCGGCCGCTCTCGGCCTGCTGCTGGTGGGCATCACCGCGACTCCGGCCCACGCGGAGTCGGTTCGTGCACGCCAATGGCACCTCGACGCGATGCACGCCGAGGAGATGTGGAAGGTCAGCACAGGGCGTGGCATCACGGTCGCCGTCATCGATACGGGTGTCGACGCTTCACTGGCCGACCTCAGAGGGCAAATACTCAAGGGCAAGGATTACTCCAAGCAATCGGGCGACGAGCGGACCGACCTCGATGGTCACGGCACGGGCATCGCCGCGCTCATCGCCGCCACCGGGGCACGCGGAGCGGAAAGCGGATCGTACGGCCTCGCCCCGGGTGCCAAGATCCTTCCAATTCGACTGAAGGACAGTACAGAGCTCTGGGACTTCAGTGCAGAGCACTCGTTCTCCCGGGACATGAGCCGGGCGATCAGGTACGCAGCGAATACGAATGCCCAGATCATCAATATTTCTGGTGGACAGTACGAGAACGCCCGCACCGATGACATCAACACCCCGGAGCTGGATGCCGCGGTCAAGTACGCGATCGACAAAGGAAAATTGATCTTCGCAGCCGCAGGCAACGAAGGAGACAAGAACAATCGGCCCGGCTATCCAGCAGCTACGCCCGGTGTCGTCGGTGTGGGGTCGATCAACGAGAAGATCGAACGGAGTTCGTTCTCCGAATGGGGACCGGAGATCGACGTCACCGCCCCTGGTGAAGACATGATCCACGCGTGCACCGGCGGTACGCAGGTCTGCCGCAGCGACGGCACCAGCGACGCCTCGGCCATCGCCTCGGCATCCGCAGCCCTCATCTGGTCCAAGCACCCGACGTGGACGAACAACCAGGTCCTCCGGGTGCTCATCAACACCATGAAGGGCAACGAGGACGGCTGGACCCGCAACGACGACTTCGGCTACGGGATCGTTCGCCCACGGGTCGCCCTCCAGAACCCCGGTGACCCCGGTCCCGCCGACGAGTACCCCCTGCCGGACCTGGCCGCGGCCGCCTCGACGTCCCCCGCTCCGCAAGCCTCCTCGACCGCCGGATCCGCGGACGGCGGCGCCACGGACGGCAAGTCCCCGGCGGCTGCCGCACCGAAGACGACCGAAGACAGTGACGCTCCGCTCTGGATCGGACTGGGCGTGGCAGCCGCCGCGGTCATCGGCGCCGCCGTCGCCGTCCCCGTGTTCCGCAGCCGCCGCAAGCGAGCCGTACAAGCGCCGGCCGCCCCGGTCGTCCCGCCCGCGTACGCGCCGCACACGCCCCCACAGCAGTACTCGCCCTACGGCCAGCCGCCCGGCCCCACCACCGGCACGCCCCCTCGGGAAGCGCCGCGCCCGGGACAGCACCCCTGAGCCCGGCCGGGCTCAGCACGCCGATCAGAAGTCAGTGACAGTACGAAGGAACCGACGTGTCATTCGATGAGATGTGGGGCCAGGCCCGCAGCAACGCGGTCGCGCGGCAGCAAAGCAGCATGCAGCTGAACCAGCTTTCCGCGTCGGGGGGCGGCAGAGGCGGCGGCAGCGACTACACCGTGACCTCCCCCGATCTGAAGGCTGTCGGCAACGAAGCGCAGGAGCTGTTCCACAGTTTCGAGACGGCCGCGTTCCACGCCGGCGCGCAGACCGACACGGCAGCGAACGAACTGAGCGAGGACGGCTTCAAGACGGGTTCGGCCCTCTGGACAGCCTGGGACACCTGGCGTTCCCAGGCCGAGGCGCTTCTCAGCGCGTGCGCTCACATTCACAACCACCTCGAAGACACCGTCGTGACGCACACCAAGCGCGAAGAGCTGCTCGCCACCAACCTCTCCGTCGAACAGATCAACAAGCACTTCAAGTAAGGCTGACACCCGTGGTCACTTTCAACGATCTCTTCAACGCGCGCCTGGGCAGCCTCAAGAATGCTGTCGACGACTGGACGGAGACGGTCAAGAAGCTCAAGCAGCTGGACGAGCAGGCGAGCAAAGGGCTGCTCAAGAAGGCGGAGAAGGCGGACTGGAAGGGTGAGAACGCAGGGATCACGCTGCCCTTCGTGAAGAAGACCGCCAAGGAGTTCGGAGACGCCGCCAAAGAGGCCGAAAGCATCCGGAACATCCTTCGTGATGCCCACACGGAGTTCAAGGCGGCCAAGACGAAGCTCGATGCAGTGGTCAAGGCAGCGCCGGACCAAGGCATTCGTATCGGCTCGGACGGTACTGTCAGTTTCCTGGTTCACCCGGATCGCCGATCCAAAGACGGTCCGGACCCGAAGGACGAGGATATTGCGAGGGTCCGCTCCGAGATCAAGGCCGCCGTCGAGAAGGCCACTGAGGCAGACGAGATCGCCTCGCGGGCGCTTCGCACTCTGGTCGGTAAGGACAAGCACAACTTCTCCGGCACCGACTACGACTCGCTCGCACAAGCCGGGAAGGCCCAGGACGCCGCGGACGCCCGGGCTGCGGCGAAGATCGTCGCCAAGGGCGATGACGCCACGACCCAGGAGATCGACCGCCTCAACAAGTACTTCAAGGACAACAAGGGCGACCAGTACTTCGCCGAGCGTTTCGTCCTCGCGGTCGGCGCCAAGGGCAATCTGGAGTATTGGGCCGACTTGGGTGACCCCACCGACGGGTCAAGGCTGGGCGTCGATCACCCCAAGCGCATGAAGGAGCTTCAGGAGAACTGGAGCATGACACTGGCCGCCGCCACGCACTCCGACAGTCCGGAGATGACCAAGTGGAAGGCGGACATGGTCAGGGCCGGCGATGACGTCATCCAAACCCGGGGCACATCCGCCCATGGCTTCCAGATCATGAGCAACCTCATGCGCAATGGTGTGTACGACACGAAGTTCCTCAATGACTACGCGAGTGCAGCCGTCGTTGCCGAACGACGCATGACCCACGACGGCGCGATCAGGCCGAGTCAGGTCTGGGACGCCGGTTTGGGGATGGCACCCCGGTTGAACTGGAGCGACAAGGACGACGTGGGTTCAGACCCGATGATCGGCCTCATGGAAGCATTGGGACACAATCCGAACGCTTCACTCGAGTTTTTCAACGATTCGACGAAATTGGGCGACGACAAGCTCAGCAACTGGGACTACTTCGTCGGTCACGGCAAGGAGGCCCGTGCGTGGCCTGTTGACCACGACGGAAAACCACAAGGCTACGAGAACCTCGGCCACGCCCTGGAGTCAGCCACTCTTGGCTACGCATATGACGCGAAGGATCCCAGCATTCCCCCGATGAAGACCGAGGAGCAGATCGAGGCCCGAGAGGCTCGAACTGAACTGATGTCGAAAGTCGTAGCGAACTACAACTCCGCCGAGGTTATCGACAAACAACCCGGCATGCTGGGCAGTCTGGCCAAGATGGCGGCAGGGCACATCGACAGCCTCAACTATTCGACTGCCGACTTCGGCGGCACGAGCGATATCAATGGTCGCGATGCCCGTTTCGGTGCCGAGAAGAACCACCTCACCGACTTCGGCGTTACGACGACCACGCAGTTCCTTCGAGCGCTGGCCAGCGATGAAGATGCGTACGACACGGTTTCGGCGGCACAGCAGGCCTACGGAACCAGCGTCATGGCCGCCCAGGGCGACGACCGGGAGGACGTGAAGCGCGTTGCGATGCACAGCATCATGATGCACGGGATGCTCGACCAAGCGCGCTTCGAAAGTATCGGTCAGGAGTTCGCAGACCAGAAAGAGGCTGCGAACAGGGAGCTGGAAAAGCAGGGAGCTTGGCGCGACTTCGCTGTGGGTGCCGTTATCGGCACCACAGTCGGCGTGGCATCCGAACTCATCATCCCCACACGGGCCGCCGCCGCCATTGCCGTTCCCCTCGCTTTCGAGGTGGTCGGCGGAGCGGCGGAGACATACATGTCGAACCAGACACTTGACTGGCTCAAGGAGAACGAGTTCGAGAACAGGGACAAAGCCCTGGAAGGCATCGAAAAGGCGAGAGCTACCGGTCAGCAAAATGCCATGACCCCGCTGCTCAATTATGCGCAGGCGAGCGGACTTTCTGACGACGACATCTGGGACCTGTCCGTCCAGGCCGAAGGCTCCTACAATGACGGTCGCGCCCGTACTGACACCAAGGATGCCCGAGGTTACTGATGAACAGAATGACCGTGATTTCTTTGGTTCTGGCATCCCTTGTCTTGCCAGTGACATCCTGCACAACAGGCGAAAGTCAACCCAGCCCTGCCGCTGACGGCTGCGAGGAGACGCTGGGGACGTCTGGGATCAAGTGGGTGGAGGATCATGCGGCGACGGATGAGGGCGAGAGCGTCGACAGAAGCGGAATGAAGCTGAAGGAGAGCCGGAGCGAGTACCTCAAGCAGATGGATTCATGGAATCCGGATGGCTCCCACTGGTCGGCGGAGCTGTGCAGCATGAGCACGTTCAGCTCAGGCAAGAACAAGGTGTTCAGGCTGGAGTTCGGCCCGTCTTCCGTTCCCTTCGACTTTGACACGAAGAGCGACGGAGGCATCACGACCGCTGTCAATGACGACGTGAAACTCCATCAATCCAAGGACGCGCGGGGAGTGACTCGCTACGGCGTCTACGTGAAATGCCAGGTGTCAGGGAATCCCGCCCGCCAGGCGAGCATGACGCCCCTCGCCGGTGTCCTGACCGACACGTTGACCAGCGGCACGACACCTGAGGACCATGTGACGTATCTGTTGCGCTCCACCAAGGCCGTGGTGAAAAGCCTGACGTGTGAGAACAAGCCTGTCGTCCCGGCCGGCACCCGCGTGTCCGAGCACTGACCGACACGCTTCCCTGAATCGTCCGTCTTCAAGAGACAGCCCGTTTCTGGCCGATGTGGGCCACAGGGTAAGCCTCATCGTCCGGGTCGCTCATCTCCATAAGGTTCCGTGCGATGTCGATGTCCGTCGAACGGTGACTGGCGCCCAGCGACTCGTGTGCTTCGGTCGTGCGGGTCGCTCGTCATCAGGGGCGGGCGTGCCGGCTGTCCTGAGACATGCCAGTGCTTCCGCGGCCGGTCGCCGTGCGGGCGGCGTCCGCCCTCGTGGGGTGAGTCCCCTCGTCGCCCGCGACGTGACCGGGGAGGCCGTCGTGGTGTGCGGCGGCCTCCCCGGGGTGTCGTGCGGAGTCGTCAGCTCATCAGCATGCGGAAGCGGGCCGCGTTGCCCTTGTCCGTGTCCTGGTAGCCGATGACCGACTCGTCCAGGAGCTGGGCGATGCGGGCCAGCTTCTGGCACATCTGGTCCATCTCGGTGCTGCTGCTGCGCTGGATCTCGGCGTAGGCGGTCTTCGCCTCGCCCTCCCAGGTCTCGGCGACGGCCTTGACCTTGCGCATGAGGACCTCGAGCTGCTCGGACAGCTCCCTGGCCGTCTTGCGCACGTCCTGCGCGGCCTGGGTGACGGTGTCGTAGTTGACTGCCGTGCGGTCGTAGTTGACGCTCACTGTGTGTTCTCCCGGGTGGCGTGCGGCGCGCTGATGCGGATCAGGCGAGGTCGGTGATGCGGCTGGTGACCTGGTAGGAGTTGTCCACCTTGCGGATCTCCGAGACGCGCTCCTGCTCGTGCGTGCTGAAGCCCTTGACGCTCATCCGCATGACTTCCTCGAGGTCGACGAGGTTGTCCTGGAGCTTCTTCAGGTGCTGGTTGACACCGCGCTGCACGGTGTCGAACTCCTTGCCCGCCGCGCCCTGCCAGCCCGCCTGGATCATGTCCACGACGGTGTTGAGGGACGTCACCCGGCTGCTGACGTCCATGTGGAAGTCGCGGATCTTGTCCGCGAGGTCGGTCAGGTCCGAGTCGCTGTAATTGACGCTCATGGTCTCTTGCCCTCCTCTTGAAGCACCGGTGGTTCACCACCACCGTGACGGGTCCGCCGTGGACGGATATCCAGGCTGTCCTGGCGGGCAAGAACCGCTGCCGTGCCGCGCGCGACGCGCGGTTCGCAGCGTCGCGCCGCCCCCGTGCCGTACCACATGCGTGGCACCGGGAGCCACTTTAGTCACTTGACCTGGGGGTTCCAACTGCAAAGCGGAACCGGGTCAGTTCGGCTTCCGGGATGCTGGTTCCCGGCCCCCGGGAACCGCCGCCGGCCCGGGGCGCGGCCAGTATCGTGACCGGTGGATCGTTGGTACGTCGGGAAAGGACCGCTCCGCATGACTGGTGTGCAGGACGAGGAACTCAAGGCACGCAAGGAGCGCGAGCGGGACGAGTTGTACGCGCTCGACATCTCGGGCGTGGAGTGGCACAGCGCGCCCGGCACGGAGGAGCACGAGGAGCGGGTGGAGATCGCCTACCTGCCCGGCGGTGCCGTGGCCATGCGGTCGTCGCTCGATCCGGACACCGTGCTGCGGTACACGGAGGCGGAGTGGCGGGCCTTCGTCCTGGGCGCGCGGGACGGGGAGTTCGACCTGGAGCCGTCGCCGGGCCAGGAGGGCTCCGCCTCCGAGTGACGCCTGCGGGCTCCGCCCGCGCGTACGAGGAGGGAGGGGTGCCGTGTCCGCCCCTCCCCCTCGCGTGGCCCGGTCAGTGCTTCAGGCCGGCGCTGCCGTAGCCGATGGCCATCAGGACCGAGGCCTCGGGGTCCTCGTCGTCCTGGACGAGGGTGCGCCGGGCGAAGAAGACCCGGCCCCGCTCGACGAGGATGTCGGACTGCTCCGGGTCGCTGAGTTCCCCTTCGTCGTCGTCCGGGAGGACGAAGAACAGGAACGGGGTCTCCTTGTCCGTGCGGGGGTTCCAGCTCACCACGGAGGCCGGGGCCAGGGCGCCGGCCCGGCGGTAGATCAGGAGCTCGTCGCCGTTCGTCCGCAGCGGGTAGACCATCTGCAGCGAGCGGCCCTCGAACTTGCCCCGCGTCTTGCCCGTGCGCAGGTCGAACGCCACGATCCAGTCGGAGGGCTGGCCGGCGCCGAAGTTCTCCTCGCTCATGACGAAGGCCTGCTCGCGGCCCACCACCATGCCGTCGCAGTTCTCCACCACGCCGAAGTACGGCGAGGAGAAGTAGCGGTTGCCGCACTTGGCGTCGTAGCCCTCCAGGGAGATGGTGGCGCGGTGCCTGCCCCGGGCGTCCAGGGTGATGAGGTCGGTCACCGAGCTGTCGCCGGCCGCCACGGCGAGCACCGGCGGGTCGGAGGAGGGCAGGTGGACCTTGTGAACGCCGCGCGCGACCTTGTAGGTCCACCGGGGCTTTCCGGTGCGCGGGTCGAGTTCCTGCACGCGGTAGGTGGCGTCGGGGGTCTCGCCGCAGATCTCCAGGGCGAGCAGGGCGCGGCCTCCGGCGTAGCCCTGGTCCTGGCACTGCGAGGCGCTCGTGCCGTGCCAGAGCCGGCTGCCGTCCTTCATGTCGTAGGCCACCGAGCCGCGCCGCCAGGCGACGGCCACCACGCCCTGGGTCAGGGTGAGGTTGGTGTTCGTCACGAAGGCGGAGCCGGCGCCCGGCATCTTCTTCTGCCAGAGCTTCTTGCCGGTGTTCAGGTCGAGGAACACGACCTGGTCGCAGACGCCCTCCTGCGCCGATCCGTCGGGGCGCGGGGGCTGGACGACGACGGCGGTCCGGCCGTCGGTGGTGACGTGCCTGCTGGTGGCGCAGAGGTGGCCGCCGAGCTCGAGCGTCCAGGCCTTCTGGCCGTCGCCGTCGATGCGGTAGCCCTCGACGCGGCCGGCGACGCCCTTGGCGAGGACGGTGTCGGTGGCCCAGGTGCCGGGCGCGTAGCGCGGGCTCGTCTCCGTGGCCTTGGTGAGGTCCTCCTCGCTGTGCTCGACGACCAGCCGGCCCTCGGGCGAGGCGGGGATCCGCTCGGCGGTGTCCCTGACGGCGTCCGGCGCCTGCCGGACGGCTGCCCGGGGTGTCGCGTCGTCCTCGGGCTCGCCGGGCCACAGCAGCCAGCCGCCCGCGCCGACGGCGAGGGCGGTGACGGCCGCGGTGACCGCGCCGAGCAGCCGTCTGCGGCGTCTGCGGCGCGCGTCGTCCGCCGTCAGCGCGGACTGCGTGTAGACCGACGGGGGCGGGCCGAACGTCATGCTGCGGGGTCCTTTCGTAGGCGGCGGCGCAGGTCGCGCACGACGACGGCGGTGCCCGCGATGACCGTGACCAGGACCGCGGTGATGCCCAGGGCGTACGTGGCGTAGCGCTCGTCGCGTTCCGCCGGGGTCTCGGCCAGGGAGAACGGGGCCACGTCGGGGGCCTTCGCCCGGGTGACGCCCGGGTCGGGTGTCGGGGACGAGGGCGGGTCGGCGAGGTCGGAGTCCTGGACGGCGCGGACCGGGTCGACCACGCCCCAGCCGACGAAGTCGTCGTGGCCGTTGACGGAGCGTTCCGCGGTCTGCTCGATCTGCGTGACGATCTGCGCGGGGGTCCAGTCGGGGTGCTTCTCCTTCAGCAGGGCCGCGACACCGGCCACGAACGGGGCGGAGAAGCTGGTGCCGCTGTCGGTGCACTGGCCGCCGCCCGGGACGGTGGAGACGATGTCGACGCCGGGGGCGGCCACGCCCACGAAGCTGCCGGGCTGCGAGAAGGCGGCGCGTTCGTTGTTCCGGTCGGAGGAGGCCACGGCCAGGACGCCTTCGAAGGCCGCGGGGTAGGTGTTCCTGGCCTTGCCGTCCAGGCCGTCGTTGCCGGCGGAGGCGACGACGACCACGCCGCGCGCGAGGGCCCTGCGGACCGACTCGGCCAGGGCCGAGGTGCCGGACAGGGGCTTGGTGGTGTCCTGCGAGATGTTGATGACGTCGGCGCCGCGGGCGACGGCGTGGTCGATGGCCCGGGCCATCGAGTCGGAGTCGCCGCTGCTGTCGGCGTCGTTCTGGCGGACGGGGATGACGGTGGCGTTCGGGACGAGGCCGACGAAGCCGGTGCCCGCGCGGGGCCGGGCCGCGATGATGCCGGCGACCTTGGTGCCGTGGCCGACCTCGTCGTCGGTGGGGTCGCCGCCCTTGCCGGCGAGCAGGTCCAGCCCGGCGGCCTCGTCGACGGCCGCGGCCAGTTGCGGGTTCTCGTCGTCGACGCCGGTGTCGATGACGGCCACCCGTACGCCCTTCCCCTTGTCGGTGCCCTGCCAGAGTTCGTCGAGCAGGACCCGCTGCAGCGACCAGGGGCGTGCCTTGAACTGCCGCTTGCTGGGGAAGGTGCACTCCCCGCTGCCGTCGAGCACGGTGCGTGCCTCCGGGCGCGCCCGCACGTCGTGGACGGGCGTCCGGCTGCCGAGCATGGTCAGTAGTACGGCTGCGGCCAGCACAGTGGCCTTGGTCGGCGACACCGGTGCGGTGCTCCTGTTCTCGTCCGTCGTCCGTGGGGCGGTGCGTACGCGGTCCCGTGCGCGGGGTCGGGTCACGAACCCTGCGGCTGGCGGGCGCTGTTGGTGTCCAGGCGGGGTCCCTTGGCCAGGAACTCGGACCAGACCAGCGGGATCCTCGCCGGCCGGACGTTCTGGTAGCCGAGCTTGACCTGGGCCTCGCTGGGCTCGGGGGTGCCGTCGGACGTCCTGGTGCCGTCGTCGGCGCCGATGTCCGACTTCTCGCTGTCGCTGTCCCCGTTGGCCTGCACGGCGTACCGCAGGCCGGTGTCCGTCACGAGGAACAGGGATCCGGCGTCGGAGGCGGTGCCCTGGAGCTGGGTGTACAGCTGGCCGGTGCCGGGGGTGACGTAGGTGCTCGTGCCGTCGGCCGTGATCTCGACGGGGTAGTCGGTGCCGGCCCAGGTGCTCAGCGTCGTGGAGTTGTCCTCGCCGACGTCGCGCAGGACGCTGCACACGGTGTCCCGGCCGCCGGTGGCGGAGTTGACCTGCCGGGCCTTCTGCCGCGGCCAGTTCGCGGGCTGGCCCGCGAAGGGTTCGGGGTCGGCGGTGAAGTCCTGCAGGCCCACCGGCCGGGCCTTGCTGTTCATGTCCAGCGCGGCCGTCTGCGGCGAGGTGATGAGCAGCCAGGCGGTGAACTCGGTGATCGGCTGCACCTTGCCCGGCAGGACGACGTAGTTCTGGGTCCCCTCGCCGGTCTCCGCCTCGAGGACCATGCCGACCCGGTTCTCGTCGGCGGAGAGCTGGCCCGGGACGCCCGCGGGCGCACCGACGTCGCCGGGGATCCGGGGGACCCGGATCGGTGCGCCCTTGTGCAGGGTGGCGATCCACTCCTCGGTGACGAGCTGCGGCTTCGCGCGGCCGACGAGCGCGGTCGTCAGCGCGTCGGTCTCCGTGCCGGTGACGGCGTACGCGGTGCCGCGCGCGTCGACCAGGTACCGCTCGCCGCCGCGGGTCCTCACGTACAGGGCGTCGCCGCCGGAGAGCCGGCCGGAGCCGTCGGCCTTCCTCCCGTCCGTCCTCTTGGCGTCCGTGCCGGCCAGGACGAAGGCCGCCTCCTGGACGGTGCCGCCCTTGCCGCCGGGCTGTTCGCACACGGCCCAGCGCTTCCGCTCGCCGGCCTCGTCGGCGGAGGGGAGGCGGTCGGGCGCGTAGGGGATGCCGAGGATCGGGCCGCGCGGCAGCTTGCCCGAGTCGAGGATCTCGTCGCTGACCTGGACGACCTTGTAGCCGGCGTCCTTCATCAGCAGGCGGGCGGAGGCGAGGTTGAGGACGGGGTGCAGCCGGGTGGTGCCGTCGGTCTTGAGGACGACGTAGCGTGTGGTCGACTGCTTGCCCACGATGACGCGGGCCCCCGGGTCGTCCCAGCCGGGCGGTGCCGTGGGCTGGAACATGCCCCAGGCGCCGAAGACGCCCAGTACGAGGACACCGGCGACCATGCTCGGCACGACGGCCCGCAGCGGCCGGGGAGCCCCCTCCTCCGAGCCCGAGGGGGACGGCTGGAGGAAGGCCGCGAGCAGGCGCCGCTTCGCGAACGTGTAGGCGTTGAGTTCGTCCCGCCGTGATGCCATGAGTGACAGTCTCTCCCCGTTACCGCCACGGGGGTTGCTGTCCCCCGCCGTCCGATGCCGGACCGGCCCCCTACTATGCCTGGTAGCCGCCGGGCCCGGTGGAGCGGGTAGGGTGACCGGGCCTTTCGGAGCCCTATGTGGTGCCCTACTCAGGCTGGTTGTGAGCAATGCGGGGGGATGGAGTGATGGCTTCGGGGACGCGGGCGGGTGGCCGCGTGCGGGCGCGCGGCTCGTCGGCACGGGACGGGGCGGCGGCCGGGGAACCGGCGGCGGACCCCCGTCCGGCGCAGGGTCCGCTCCACCTCAGGGCGCGCCCGGGCCGGGGCGGTTCGTTCCGGATGCAACGGCTCGTGCTGGTGGAGCTGGCCGCGGCCGTCCTGCTCGTCGGATGGGTGATCGATCCGGTGGCCCTGGTGCCCGCGGGGGCCGTCGCCGTGGCGCTCCTGCTGCTCGCCTTCGTCCGCCGGCGCGGGCGCTCGCTGCCCGAATGGCTGGCCACCGCACGGCGGTTGAGGGCGCGCCAGAAGCGGGCTGCCGCGCTGGACATACCGCCGGGGACCGAGCCCGGGCTGGTGCCCGCGCTCGAGTGCGAGCCGGCGCTGCGCACCTCCTCCTACGGGGTGCGGGACCGCCGGCCGGTCGGGATCGTCGGGGACGGCACCTTCGTCACCGCCGTCGTGCACGTGGAGGCCGACGCCACCGCGCTGCGCGCGGAGCGCGGCCGGCAGCCGCTGCCCCTGGGGCTGGTGCGGGACGCCCTCGACGTGGACGGGATCCGGCTGGAGTCGGCGCAGATCGTGCTGCACACGCAGCCGGCCCCCGCGTTGCACCTGCCGCAGCAGTCGGTAGCGGTCGCGAACTACGCGCCCCTGCAGGAGCGGACGGGCGCGCCCGCGGTGCGGATCACCTGGATCGCGCTGAAGCTGGACCCGGAGCTGTGTGCGGAGGCCGTGGCCGCGCGCGGCGGCGGGCTGCTCGGGGCGCAGCGGTGCGTGGTGCGCGCGGCCGACCACCTCGCCAGCCGGCTGACGGGCGCCGGGTTCCGTACGACCGTGCTGGACGAGGAGGAGCTGATCGCGGCGCTCGCCACGTCGGCCTGCGCCAACCCGCTGGTGACCGCGGAGGCCGGGCGCACGGAGACCAGGGAGCGGCGCACGGAGGAGTCCGGCCGCAGCTGGCGGTGCGACAACCGCCGGCACACCACGTACTGGATCCGCCGCTGGCCCGCGCTGGGCGGCGGCGCGGGTCCGTCGCTGCCCCAGCTGGTCGCGCTCGTCACCGCGGTCCCGGCGCTCGCCACCACCTTCAGCCTGACGCTGGCGCGGGGCGAGGGCCAGGACGTCTCGCTGTGCGGGCACGTGCGGGTGGCGGGGCGCAGCGACGACGAACTGGTCGCGGCGCGGCGCGCGTTGGAGGACGCGGCGCGGCAGGCGGGGGCGGGTCTGACGCGGCTCGACCGGGAGCAGCTGCCCGGCGTGCTGGCCACGCTGCCGCTGGGAGGTGTGCGATGACGGCGTCCACGACACGGCCGGCCGCCGGTCCGGCGTACCGCACCGCGGACGAGGACCGGCCGTCCGCCGCGCAGCGGGTCCGCGGGCGGCTGCTCGGCGGTTTCGGGCTGCTCGGCCCGCGGCACGGACGGCACACGGTGTCCGCGCAGGACCTGGACCGGCTCGCCCTGCCCATCGGTGACGACGGCGTCGTCGCGGGAGTGGACGCCGAGGGACAGCCGGCGGTGCTGGGGCTGAACCGGCCCACGCCGTACGACGTCGTGCTGATCGGCGGTCTGTGGACCGCGCAGGTGCTGGCCCTGCGGGCGGCGGCGACGGGGGCGCGGGTCGCGGTGGAGACCGGGCGGCCGGAGTCCTGGATCCAGATGGTGCACGCCATGGGCGGCGGGCAGAACGGGCTGGCGGTGTACGAGGTGGGGCGCGTGCCGCCGCAGGGCGCGTCGGCCGGCACCCCGGTGCTGGTGGTGCGGGACTGCGGCATGCGGCCGCCGCGCGGCCGGGTCGTGTCGGGTCCCTGGCAGTCGGTGCTGACGCTGCTGCCGTACCTCAGCCCGGTCGCCCCGCGGCTCCTGCGGCAGGCGCGGCTGGCGGGCATCCAGCAGGTGTCCCCCGACGAGGCGGGCGAACTGGGGCGCATCATGGGCCTGTCGCGGGCCGAGGTGGAGTCGTTGCCCACCCTGGTCGACGGCATGACCCTCTGGTGCGCCGACCGTGACCGGCAGTACGTGCTGACCCAGCCCACCGACGCGGAGATCGGGCTGCTGGGGACGCCGCGGCGCATGGACTGACCGGCCGGGCGGTGGCGGAGGTGCCGGGCCGGTCCGTCAACTCGGCATCCAGGTGGACCCGTTGGAGTACGGGCGCGTCGACGCGGTGCCGGGGTCGCGGTGTTGTGGCGCGGGCGCGTCGACGCGGCACCGGGACCGGCTCGTCGTGACGGACGTGTGCCGATCCGGCACCGGAACCGGCTCGTCGTGGTGACGGGCGTTGCCCTGGTCCCGCGGTGTTTCTGCGCGGGTCCGTGTCGCTACCGTGCGGCTTGTGACCCGAAGGACCGGTGGCGATGGGCGGATGGGCCTGCCGGTGCGGGGCTTGTGGTGATTAGGCTGGGACCGGGCGCGACGTCAGAACGCGTGGACAGGCGTCCGCGTTCCAGGGGGAGAGCGGGGGATCCGGTGGACCGGACCGCCTCGGACGACCTCGGACGACCTCGGACGGCTCCGAACCCCTTCGGAGCACGTCGGACGACAGGCAAGGGTCGCCCCAGCACGGCATGAGGGTGCTCGACCACACCAGGAGGAACTGTGAGCAGCGATCGGGACGGGATCCGCGGGGGCTGGGCGACACCCGGCGATGACCAGCCCGACGCGGAGACCGCGGTCGAGGCGACGGGCGAGTTCACCATCGACTACGCGCCGCCCGCCTGGTACACGCAGAACGCGTCGGGGTCCTTCGGGAGCGGGGCGCAGTCCTCCGGGGCCGGGTCCTCGGCGACTCCAGGGGCTTCGGGGACTTCGGGGGCTTCTGACGCATCGGGGACTCCTGGCGCATCGGGGATTCCTGACGCATCGGGCCTCCCGGCGGAATCCGCCGGTGCTTCGCCCGCGGACGGCGCCCCACCGGCCCCCTCCCCGGCTCCTCCGGCTCCGGCTGCCTCCTTCTCCCCGTCCCCCTCCTCCACTTCCCCCGAGCCCGTCTCGGCTCCGCCGGCCTACGGGGCGCCGGCTCCCCCGCCGCCCGCGTCCGCGCCGGGCACGCCGTTCACGCCGCCCGCGCCGCCCACCGGCGACCCGATCCCCCTGCCCAAGCTGCCGGCGGGCAGCGGGTTCGAGCCGCAGCGGCCGGAGCCGGTGGGGCACTCCGAGCAGCCCTCGGCGGAGCCGCCCGCCCCCGCCGCCGTGCCGAACGCGCCGGCCGGTGGTCCGCAGGTGCCGTGGACGCCCCAGGCACCGGCTGCGGCACCGGACCCGGCGGCTCCCGAGGAGCCGGAGCCGGACAACGGCGATCTGGAGAGCGGCGCCACCCTGCGGTTCTCCGCCGTCGCCCTGAAGCGGGAGATCGCCGAGCGGGCCGCCGCCGTCGAGGCGCGCCTGGAGTCCGCGGACGAGGGGAAGCACGACGTGCCCGCCGCCGAGGAGGCCGGCGGGGCCGCCGACCGGGCCGTCGCCGAGTCCACCGAGGCGCCGGCCGCCGAAGCCGTGCCCCCCGCGCGGGACGAGGCCGCCCAGGCCGGTGCCGACGACGCGCCGGAGACCACCGCCGACGACGCGGCGTCCGCCGGTACGGCGGACGCGGCCGGTGACTCCGACGGGGCCGGGCCGGCCGGCTCCGGTGCTGCGGCCGTGCCGGATCCCGGCACCGCCGGGGAGGACGACGTCGTCGACCGCGCGGACGCGGTGAGCGCCACCGCTTCCCGGGAAGCCGGGCCCGAGGACACCGCTCCCCAGGACACCGGGACGGAGGACGGCGCCGAGGCCGCCGAGCCGCAGGACGCCGTACCGGCGGACGCCGTGCCCGCGCCGTCCGGATCCGATGAGACGGAGTCGGTGACCCCCGAGCCCGCGGACGCGCCCGCACCGGACGACGGGCCGGTGGACCCGGTCCCCGACCGGGCCGCTCCGCAGGACGCCGTGCCCCAGGACGCCGTGCCCCAGGATGCCGTGCCCCAGGACGCCGTCCCCGGCGGCCCGTCGCAGCCCGCCTGGACTCCCCCGGCGCCGCAGGGCGGCCTGCCGCCGCTGCCGCCGTCGTACCAGCCGGCCGCCCCGGCGCCCGCGAACCACTGGCCGCCGCAGCCCCAGCCGCCCGCGCAGCCGTCTGCCCAACCGCAGCCGCAGCCTCAACCGCAGCCGCAGCCGCAGCCGGCGGAGCCGCAGCCCGCCGCCGCGCAGGAGATGCCGCCGGCGCCCGCCCAGCCGTCCGTGCCGCCGCAGCAGCCGCCGTTCCAGCCGCAGCCGCCCCTCCAGCCGCAGGCGCCGCAGTCCGCGCCCGCCGCGTGGGACCCGTCGGAGGCGCCCGTGCCACCGGGCCAGGCGCCCGCCCGGCCCGCCCCGCAGCCCGGCTACGGTTTCCCGCACCCGGGTGCCCCGGCACCCGCGGCGCAGCAGCCCCCGGCCCAGCAGCCGGACGGCACCCCCGCACAGCAGCCGGGCGGCTACGGCTTCCCGCAGCAGGGCGCTCCGGCGGCCCCCACCGGGCCCGGCCCGCAGGGCGGTTACGGCTTCCCGCAGGCCGGGACCCCGGCCGCCCCGCCCGGCCCCGGCGGCCAGGGCGGCTACGGCTTCCCGCAGCCCCCGGCCCAGCAGGCGCAGGCCCAGCACCAGGCCGCCCCGGCCCAGGACCGGCCCCCGGCCGGCGGACAGCCCCAGGCCCAGCCGCACCCCGGCGTGCCCCAGCAGACCCCGCAGCCCGGTCACCCCGCCCAGCCGGGCCCGCTCCCGCAGCCCGACCCGGGCTACGGCTACCCGCAGCCCGGCCAGCCCCTGCCCGGTCAGCCCCAGCCCCCCGTCGACCCGCGCACCGGTGCCGCCTGGCCGCAGCCCATGCAGCACGACCAGCGGCAGCCGGTCAACCCCGGTGCCGCGCCGCTCGGTTACACGGCGGCCGTGGAGCTGTCGTCGGACCGGCTGCTCAACAGCAGGAGGCAGAAGGCGAAGAGCAGCCGCCCGGTGGGCGGCGGGTCCCGGTTCAAGCTGGGCGGCAAGAAGGAGGAGGCGGAGCGGCAGCGGAAGCTGGAGCTGATCCGCACGCCGGTGCTGTCCTGCTACCGGATCGCGGTGATCAGCCTCAAGGGCGGTGTCGGCAAGACGACCACGACCACCGCGCTCGGCTCCACCCTCGCCACCGAGCGACAGGACAAGATCCTCGCGATCGACGCCAACCCGGACGCCGGTACGCTCGGCCGCCGGGTGCGCCGCGAGACCGGGGCGACCATCCGCGACCTGGTGCAGGCGATCCCGTACCTCAACTCGTACATGGACATCCGCCGGTTCACCTCGCAGGCGCCCTCCGGGCTGGAGATCATCGCCAACGACGTCGACCCGGCCGTGTCCACGACCTTCAACGACGAGGACTACCGGCGCGCGATCGACGTCCTGGGCAAGCAGTACCCGATCATCCTGACCGACTCGGGCACCGGTCTGCTCTACAGCGCGATGCGCGGGGTGCTGGACCTCGCCGACCAGCTCATCATCATCTCCACGCCGTCCGTGGACGGTGCCTCCAGCGCCAGTACGACGCTGGACTGGCTGTCCGCGCACGGGTACGCCGACCTCGTCTCGCGCTCGCTCACCGTCATCTCCGGCGTCCGCGAGACCGGCAAGATGATCAAGGTCGAGGACATCGTGGCGCACTTCGAGACCCGCTGCCGGGGCGTCATCGTCGTGCCCTTCGACGAGCACCTGGCCGCCGGTGCCGAGGTCGACCTCGACATGATGCGGCCGAAGGTGCGGGAGGCGTACTTCAACCTCGCGGCGATGGTCGCCGAGGACTTCGTGCGCCACCAGCAGATGCACGGGCTGTGGACGAGCGACGGCAACCCGCCGCCGGTCGCCGCCCCGCCGCTGCCGGGCCAGCCCCTTCCCCACCAGCCGCTGCCCGGCCGGCCCTTCCCCGGGCAGCAGCCGGTCCCCGGCGCCCAGCAGTACCCGGCCCAACCGGGCCAACAGCCCCAGGCGCCCCAGCAGCAGCCCTATCCGCAGCCGGGACAGCCGTACGCCCAGCCGGGGCAGCCGTACGCCCACCCGGGACAGCCCGCCCAGCCGCCGGTCCAGCCGGGTCAGCAGCCGTACCCGCAGCCCCCGGCGCAGCCGCACGCCCAGCCGGGGCAGCCGTACACCCACCCCGGTCAGCCGGGTCAGCCCGACCAGCCCCCGGCGGGCGCCCCGCAGCCCGGCTACGGCTACCCGCAGCCCGGCCGGCCGGACGACCGGACCCCGCCGCCCCCGCAGCCGTAGCGCCGCTCCCGCACCACCGGCCCGTCACCCGGCCGGCCCCCTCCCGGGGGCCGGTCCCCGTTCCGGCCCGCGCCCGTGACCCCCGGCGCGGGCCGTCGCGCGTCCAGGGCGGGAAACCGTCGTCAGGCCCTGGCCAGGGCGGCGTCACCGGTCTCGTCCAATGGCCGAAAAACGCGAGTCGACGCGTTGTTTTCGCAGGCCACACGGGGTGCACGCACCGTTGACGGTGCGGACGGCCGCTGGTAGACACACTCATCATCCGTCCGACAGCTGATCAGTCCGTCCTTCCGTGCGAGCGCTGCGAGCGATGAGGCGAGGTCACCGAGCCCATGGACACGAACGATCGGACACGCAACCACCGCCGCGGCATCCGGTTCGCCGCCGCGTCCGGCGCGGCCGCGCTCACCCTCACCGCCGGCCTCGCCACCCCCCTCGACCCGGCCCCGCACCAGGCCCGGGCGGCCGACGGCGGCAAGCGGGTGCTGACCGTCGCGGTGGCGCAGAGCGTCGACTCGCTCAGCCCGTTCCTGGCGGTCCGGCTGCTCAGCACGAGCATCCACCGGCTCACGTACGAGTACCTGACGAACTACGACCCCGAGGACAACCACGTCGTGCCGGGACTGGCCACCCGGTGGCGGTCGTCGCCGGACAAGCTGACCTGGACGTACACGATCCGCTCCGACTCGACGTGGTCGGACGGGAAGCGGGTCACCGCCAAGGACGCGGCCTGGACGTTCACCACGATGATGACCGACGAGGGCGCGGCCACCGCCAACGGCAGCTTCGTCGGCAACTTCGAGGAGGTCACCGCGCCCAGCCCGACCCGGCTGGTCATCAGGCTGAAGAAACCGCAGGCCACGATGACCGCGCTGGACGTGCCGATCGTGCCCAAGCACGTCTGGGAGAAGGTCGGCGACTTCTCGGAGTTCCACAACGACGAGAACTTCCCGGTCGTCGGCAACGGGCCGTTCGTCCTCACCGGCTACAAGCCCGACAGCTACGTCCGGCTCAAGGCCAACGAGGACTTCTGGCGCGGGGCGCCGAAGTTCGACGAACTCGTCTTCCGCTACTACAAGGACCAGGACGCGGCCGTCTCCGCCCTGCGCAAGGGCGAGGTCTCCTTCGTCGCGGGGTCGCCGTCGCTGACGCCCGCGCAGGCGGCGTCCCTGAAGGGCGCCGAGGACATCCGCGTCAACGACGCCCCCGGCCGCCGCTTCTACGCCCTCGCCACCAACCCGGGCGCCCGGGCGAGGAACGGCGAACGGTTCGGCGACGGCCACCCCTCCCTGCTGGACCGGCGGGTGCGGCACGCCCTGTTCATGGCGGTCGACCGCGAGACCATCGTCGACAAGGTGTTCCAGGGCCACGCCGTCGAGGGCCAGGGCTACATCCCGCCGCGCTTCCCGCAGTACTTCTGGCAGCCGTCCGCGCGCCAGAGGCTGGCGTACGACCCGGCCAGGGCCGCCCGGCTGCTCGACGAGGCGGGGTACCGCACCGACGGCGACGGCCGGCGCCTCGGCAAGGACGGCGAGCCGCTCACCTACCGCGTGCTGTGCCACGCCACCGACCCCAACGACAAGGCGGTCGGCACGTACCTCCGGGAGTGGTGGGGCGCCCTCGGCATCGGCGTCCGCCTCACCTGCCTGGACAACGTGACCGACCCGTGGCTGGCCGGCGAGTACGACCTCGCCTTCGACGGCTGGTCCGTCAACCCCGACCCGGACTTCGTGCTCTCCATCCACACCTGCGCGGCGCTCCCCGCGACCCCCGAGGACACCGGCGCCACCGACAACTTCATCTGCGACGAGCGGTACGACGAGCTCTACGCGCGGCAGCTCGCCGAGTACGACCCGGCCCGGCGGGCCGGCATCGTCCGGCAGATGGAGTCGCGGCTGTACGACCTCGGGTACATGAACGTCATGGCGTACCCGAACGCGGTCGAGGCGTACCGGACGGACCAGATCGCGTCGATCACCACCATGCCGGCGAAGGCGGGCAACATCTACGGCCAGGACGGCTACTGGAGCTGGTGGTCGGCGGTGCCGGCCGGCTCCGGGGAGTCCTCGGGCGGTTCGTCCTCGGCGGGGGTGGTCACCGGCATCGTCGCGGGCGCCGTCGTCCTCGTGGGGCTCGGGACGTTCGTGGCGCTGCGGCGCCGCGCCACCGCCGACGACCGTGAATAGGCGGCCGGAACCCCATGACCGCTGACGCGGCCTCCGCGCCGGCCGGGAAGGCGCGGCCGGCACCGGCACCCGGGCGCCGGGCGCGGGGCGGCGGCGCCTACCCGCGGTACGTGGCGGGCAAGGTGGCCGGCGCGGCCGTCTCCCTGCTCGCCGTGCTCGTCACCAGCTTCTTCCTCTTCCGGCTGGTCCCCGGCGACCCGGTGAGGACCATGACCGGCGGGCGCCAGGTGTCCTCGGAGCAACTGGCCGCCTACCGGCGCGAGTTCGGGCTCGACCTGCCGGTGTGGCGGCAGTTCACCGACTACTGCGGCAAGGCGCTCACCGGTGACCTGGGGACGTCGTACCAGTTCCGCGCCCCGGTCGTCGGCAAGATCACCGAGGCGCTGCCGAACACGCTGCTGCTCACCGGCACGGCCTTCGTCCTGTACACCGCCCTCGGCATCCTCCTCGGCACGCGGGCGGCGTGGCGGCACGGCGGGCCCGGGGACCGGTTCCACACCGGCCTCGCGCTGACGCTGTACTCCCTGCCGTCCTTCTGGCTGGGGCTGCTGCTGATCATCACGCTGTCGGTGGGCGTCGGCCCGGTCCCCGGGCTGTTCCCCACCGGCGGCATGGAGTCGGGCGGCGAGCAGGGGCTGGCGTACGCCGTGGACGTCGCCCACCACCTGGTGCTGCCGGTGGTGACGCTGGTGGCCGTGGAGTACGGGCAGACGCTGCTGGTCGCACGGTCGGCGCTGCTCGACGAGATGGGCGGCGACTACCTGACGACCGCGCGGGCCAAGGGGCTGCGCGACGACCTGGTGCGGCGCCGGCACGCCGTGCCGAACGCGCTGCTGCCGACCGTGACGCTGATCTTCATCAACCTCGGGCGGACGGTGGCGGGCGTGATCCTGGTGGAGACGGTGTTCTCCTGGCCGGGCCTGGGCGGGCTGTTCTACCAGGCGCTGAGCGTGCCCGACCTGCCGCTGGTGCAGGGACTGTTCTTCGTGTTCGCCGCCGCGGTGATCGTGATGAACACCCTCGCCGACCTGATCTATCCGCTGCTCGATCCCCGGGTGGGCCGATGACGACGACCGGCACCGACACGACGCCGGGCCCGCGGGCCCTCGCGCGGCAGCGGCGCCGCGCCTCCGCCGCGCGCTTCTGGCGGCGGTACCGCGCCCACCGGTCCGGGCTCCTCGGGCTGGCGGCGCTGGCGCTGGCCGCCCTGGCCGCGCTGTGCGCGCCGCTGCTGGCCGGCCCGGACGCGAGCGGCGTGACCGACGCGCCGGGCCGCCCGCTGGAGGGGCCGAGCGCCCGGTTCCCGTTCGGCACCGACCGGTTCGGGCGCGACCTGCTGGACCTGGTGGTGTGGGGCGCGCGGGTCTCGCTGCTGGTCGGGCTGCTCGCCGCCGTGCTGTCGGTGGCGATCGGCACGCTCATCGGCGTCACGGCCGGGCACTTCCGGGGCTGGTACGCGACCGTGATGATGCGGATCACCGACTGGTTCCTGGTGATGCCGACGCTGGTGCTGGCGATCGCCCTGGCCACCGTGATGTCCCGGTCGCTGACCACCGTCGTCGTGGCGATCGGCGTGACGACCTGGCCGACGACGGCCCGGCTGGTGCGGGCGCAGACCCTGGCGGTGGAGACCCGGCCGTACATCGAGCGGGCCCGGGCGCTCGGCGGCGGGCACGGGCACATCATGTCCCGGCACGTCCTGCCGAACGTGATGCCGCTGGTGCTGGCCCAGACCACCCTGATCATCTCCTCGGCCATCCTCGCCGAGGCGACGCTGGCCTTCCTCGGACTGGGCGATCCGACAGTGGTGTCGTGGGGCGGGCTGCTGCAGGACGCGCGGGAGGCGGGCGCGGTCAGCTCCGGGCACTGGGGGTACCTCGTGCCGCCCGGCGTCGCGATCGCCGCCGTCGCGCTGGCGTTCACCCTGTGCGGGCGGGCCGTGGAGGCCGTGCTCAACCCCCGGCTGGGGGTGGCGCGGTGAGCCTGCTCGACGTGCGGGACCTGACGGTGACGTACGCGGGCGGTGCCCGGGCCGTGCGCGGGGTGGACCTGCGGCTGGCGGCGGGCCGGAAGCTGGGGGTCGCCGGGGAGTCGGGCTGCGGCAAGTCCACGCTGGCGCTGGCCCTGCTGCGGCTGCTGCCGGCCGGGACCCGGGTGACCGGCGAGGTCCTGCTCGACGGCGAGGACGTCCTGACCATGAAGTGGGGCCGGCTCCGGGCGGTCCGCTGGGCCGGGGCCTCCCTCGTCTTCCAGGGCGCGATGCACTCCCTCAACGCCGTGCACCGCGTCGGCGACCAGATCGCCGAGCCGATCCTGCTGCACGGCAGGGCGACGCCCGCCGGTGCGCGCAGGAGGACCGGTGAGCTGCTGGAGCAGGTCGGTCTCCCGGCGGCCCGGGCGGACGCCTACCCGCACCAGCTGTCCGGCGGGCAGCGCCAGCGCGTCATGATCGCCATGGCGCTGGCCTGCGACCCGCGGCTGGTCGTCGCCGACGAGCCGACCACCGCGCTGGACGTGATGGTGCAGGCGCAGATCCTGCGGCTGATCGGACGGCTCGTCGCCGAGCAGGACCTGGCGCTGATCATGATCAGTCACGATCTGGCGGTGCTCGCCGACACCTGCGACCGGCTGGCGGTGATGTACGCGGGCCGGGTGGTCGAGGAGGGCCCGGCCCGCCGGGTCCACGAGGACGCCCGGCACCCGTACGCCGGGGCCCTGTCCGCCGCGTTCCCCCGGATCGGCGACCCGGCGTCGCGGTTCGCGCCGCGCGGTCTGGCCGGGGACCCGCCCGATCCGGCCGCGCTGCCGTCCGGCTGCGCGTTCCATCCGCGCTGCCCGGTGGCGCTGGAGTCGTGCGGCACCGAGGACCAGGCGCTGCGGGCCGCGGGGCCCGGGCGGCGTGCGGCCTGCGTGCACGTGACGGACGGCGCGGCGGGCCCCCGCCGGGAAGCGAGGCCCGGCCCCCCATGACCACGCCCCCCGCCGCCACCGGCCCCCTGCTCACGGCCCGGGACCTGCACGTCTCCTTCCCCGGCCGGCACGGCGCGCCCCGCGCCCGCGCGGTGGACGGCGTCGACCTCGACGTCCGCCGCGGCGAGATCGTGGCGCTGGTCGGCGAGTCGGGCTGCGGCAAGACCACGCTGGCCCGCTGCCTGCTGGGCCTGGTGACTCCGGCGTCGGGCCGGGTCGCCTTCGACGGGCGGCCGCTGGAGTACTCCGGCCGGGCCCTGAAGGCGTACCGCCGACGCGTCCAGCTGGTGCTGCAGGACCCGAGCGGCTCCCTCAACCCGCGGCACACCGTGTACGACGCGGTGGCCGAGGGGCTGCGCATCCACGGTCACCGCGGTGACGAGCGGGCGGCGGTCGCCGAGGCCCTCTCCCGGGCCGGGCTGCGGCCCCCGGAGCGGTTCTTCCTGCGCTACCCGCACGAGCTGTCCGGCGGGCAGCGCCAGCGCGTGGTCATCGCGGGCGCGCTGGTCCTGCGGCCCGAACTCCTGGTCGCCGACGAGCCGGTGGCCTCCCTGGACGCCTCGGTGCGCGGCGAGATCCTGGCCCTGCTGCTGCGGCTGCGCGCCGACCTCGGCCTGTCCGCGCTGGTCGTCACCCACGATCTGGGGCTGGCCTGGAACATCGCCGACCGGGTGGCGGTGATGTACCTGGGGCGGATCGTGGAGACGGGCGCGGTGGAGCAGGTGCTGACGGCGCCCCGGCATCCCTACACGCGGGCGCTGCTGTCGGTGCTGCCCGGGGCTCCGGGCGATCCGGTGGTGCTGGGCGGCGAGCCGCCGGACCCGTCGTCCGTCCCTTCCGGCTGCCGCTTCCACGCCCGCTGCCCGGTCCTGGCGAGCGGCGAGGCGGACCGGGCGGGCGTCGCCGGGGCGTGCCGTACGCGGGACCCGGGGATCCTCGACGGCGGCGGGACGGCCCAGGTGGCCTGCCACTGGGCCCGCGCGGGGGGTTAGGGCCGCGCGGCGACGGCCGTGCCGGAGCCGGCCGCGCCCTGCGGGGCCCGCGCTCTCCTGGGGCCCCGGAGTCAGCCCCGCTCCGCCGCCACCAGTTCCCGGCAGCGCTCGACGTCCTCGGCCATCTGCTCCAGCAGCGCCTCCAGGGTGTCGAACCTCGCCTGCCCGCGCACGAAGGCCAGGAAGTCGACGGAGACGTGCAGGCCGTACAGGTCCAGCCCGACCCGGTCGATGGCGTACGCCTCCACCGTGCGCTCGGTGCCGTCGAACTGCGGGTTGGTGCCGACGGAGATCGCGGCCGGCATGGCCTCGCCCTGGGCGTGCAGCCAGCCGGCGTAGACGCCGTCGGCCGGGATCGCGGTGTGCGGCAGAGTCTCGACGTTGGCGGTCGGGAAGCCGAGTTCGCGGCCGCGCTGGGCACCGCGCACGACGATGCCCTCGACGCGGTGCGGGCGGCCGAGGATCTCGGCGGCGCCCCCGACGTCGCCCTCGGCGACCAGGCGCCGGGTCAGCGTCGAGGAGAAGGGCTGGCCGCCGCCGGCCTCGCCGGTCACGAACAGGTCGACGACCTCCACCTCGAAGTCGTAGATCTTCCCCTGCTCGACCAGGAACTCCACGGTCCCGGCGGCCTTGTGCCCGAAGCGGAAGTTGGGGCCCTCGACGACGGCCTTGGCGTGCAGCTTGTCGACCAGGACCTTCACGACGAAGTCCGCCGGGGACAGCTTCGAGAACTCGGCCGTGAAGGGCAGGACGAGGACGGCGTCCACGCCCAGTTCGGCCATGAGTTCGGCGCGCCGGTGGTGCGGGGCGAGCAGCGGCGGGTGGCTGCCGGGGCGGACGACCTCGCTGGGGTGCGGGTCGAAGGTGACGACCACGGCGGGCACGCCCAGCTGCCGGGCGCGGTCCACGGCGTGCCGGATGATCAGCTGGTGCCCGCGGTGCACTCCGTCGTAGGAGCCGATGGTGACGACGCTGCGCCCCCAGTCCTGGGGGATGTCCTCCAAGCCACGCCAGCGCTGCACTGTGACCGCTCCTCGTCGCATCCTCGTCGAACCCGTGTCCGTCTCTGCCTCTTGCGCAGGTCTAAGGGTGCCATGCCGGACGCATCCGCCCGGCATCGGCATGGTCGCTGTGACCGTCCGCACGTGCGGCCCGCGGCGCACCGGCCGCACGGACGACCCACGGGTCACCGGCCGCACCGGCAGCCCGCGGCGCACCGGCGACGCGGGCGGTCCGCGGCCCACCGGCCGCGCGGGCGGCCCACGGCCCGAACCGCACCGACGACCCACGGTCCACCGGCTGTAGGGGCAGTTCATGGTCCACCAGCCGCGCGAGCGGCCCACGGTCCACCGCCGCACACCACCCGCGTTCCGGACCGCACCGACAACCTGCGGTCCACCGGCTGTACGGGCAGTTCACGGTCCACCAGCCGCGCGAGCGGCCCACGGGCCACCGGCCGTACGGGCAGTTCATGGTCCACCGGCCGCGCGGGCGGTCCGCGCTCACACGGGGACCCGCACGCCCGGCAGCTTCTCCAGGGTCCGGCGGGCGCTGGGCCCCACCAGCGCCGCCCACTCCCGCGGGGCCGCGGCCAGCCAGCCGGTCACCCGGGCGGCGAAGCCGGGCACGTGCCGGCCGAGGTCGACCAGGGCCCGGTCGAAGAGGGTGGCGCCCTCCGGGGTGCGCACCAGCAACGTTCCGGTGCGGTGGACGAGGGCGCGGAGGTCGTCGCCGCCGGCGGCGGGGACGGCCGCGCGCAGCAGGGCGTCCAGGACGGCGGGATCCCGCTCGCGGGCCAGCAGGCCGTCGCGCAGGTCGCGGCGGAGCGGGCGGGAGCCGGGGCCGCCGGAGCCCGCGACCACGCCGGCGAGCGCGGCACGCACCCGCTGCGGGCCGCCGTCCAGGAGGGCGGTGAGCAGCGGCAGGAGGGCGGCCCGGGCCGCGGGGCCCTCGTCGAGGCGCCGGTCGACGTACTCGGCCAGGTGCCCGGCTGCCTCCGGCCGCCGCGCCGCGGCCTCGCCCAGCAGCCCGGCGACGCGCCGGGCCAGGGCGGGCGGGGTGGCGTCGGCGAGGGCGCGCAGCGCCTCCCCGGTGTCCGGCCGGGCCAGCCGGGCCCCGAAGGCGCGCAGGACCGGCTCCGGCCGGTCGGCGAGGGCGCCGGCCAGGGTGCGCGGCGGCAGGTGCGGGTCGCCCGCCGCGAAGTGCTCCAGGGCCTGCGGGAGGTACCGGGCGCGGGTGTCCGGGTCCCGGAGGAGCAGGGCGAGCGCGCCGCCGTGCAGGGCGTGGTCGGCGGGGCGGGCGAGCAGGGCGAGGGCGGTCCGGCGCAGCAGGGCGCGGTCGGCGTCGGTGCGCAGGTGGGGGGCGACGCGCAGGCCGTGGGCGAGGGCGGCCGCGCGCCGGGCGGGCCGCGCGTCACGCGCCCACCGGTCCACGGCCCGGCACAGCGCGGCCGGTTCCTCCTCCGCCAGCACGGCGAGCAGTTCGCCGGCCCGCCGGTGCCCGCTGTCGGCGAGCACCTCGGTCAGCTCGTCCAGGGCCCGGTGCCGGTGCGTGTGCAGCAGCGCCTGCGCCGCCGTGGCCACGGTGGCGTGGGGGGTGGCGGGCAGGGCCCGCTCGTCGTCGAACCAGCGGGCCAGGTGCCGCTGCACGGCGGCGGGTTCGGCGGCCAGGAGACGGGCGACGGCGTCGAGGAAGCGGGGGCCGGGCTCGCACGGCGGCCCGTCGGCGAGGACCAGGCGGCGCAGCAGCGCGAAGCGGGCCTCCTGCGCCACCGGCAGCGCGGTCCAGAAGGCGGGCCCGAACGCGGCCGGGACGCTCCGCCGCTGCCGCCGCCAGGCCACGACCCGGTCGGCGAGCAGCCCCAGCACCGCGAGGTACGGGGTGGCGTCGGGCACCCGCGCCAGGGTCCGGGCGAGCAGCCGGGCCGCCCACCAGGAGTGCGGGTCGTCGTCCAGGGCGTGCACCAGGTCGGCCAGCCGGGAGGCGAGGTGCCCGGGGCCGCGCCGGCGGGCGAGCAGGAGCAGGGCCTCGACGACGGGGCCGATGCGGTGGTGCGGCACCGCGCCGGGGTCGCCGGGCCGGTCGTGGACCAGGGCGCGCAGGGCCGCGTCCAGGTCGAGGTGCGTGCCCTGGAGCCAGTCGGCGAGTTCCTCGTGGTCGAAGCGGTAGCCGCCGGCGGCGGGGACGAGCAGGCCCTCGGCGAGGACGGCGGACGCCCAGCCGGTGCCGCCGCCCAGCCGGGCCGGGGCGGGTCCCCGCGGGAACAGCGCCTCGAAGGACTCCCGGTCCAGTTCCCCGTGGCCGGGGCCGAGACTGCGCCGGGCGGCCTCGTGCACCTGCCCGGACACCTTCGTGGCCAGCCGTCGTACGGCGGTGCCGCGCAGCCCGTCGGCGGCGGCGAGCCGGACCGCGACGCGCAGGCACCGCAGGTCCAGGTGGGCGGAGAGGACGTCGTGCCGGTCGAGGGGGCCCTCGGGCGCGGCGGGCAGGGCGGCTCCGACGTCCGCGAGGAGCCGGAGGGTGAGCGGGTGGCGGGCGTCGGCGTCGGCGAGGACCCGGTCGGCGATGCCGTACCGGGAGCGGGCCTCGCGGGCCTCGGCCGGGGTGAGGTCGCCGAGGCGCACGCACGGGGCGAGGCCCTCGGGGTCCTCGGCCGGGTCGCCGGCGTGCAGCGTGTCCGCCGGGAAGCACGCCCCCGCGCTCTCCCAGTACTCCGGGCGGCACGCCACCACCAGCCGCGCCCCCCGTGCGCGCAGCCAGCGCGCCGTCCCCCCGGCCCAGGCGGCGAGCCGGTGGGCCGGCACCGGCGGCATCTCCTCGGGGCCGTCGAGCAGGAGCAGCAGGGGGCGGCCGAGCCCGCGGGCGGTGTCGGCGAGGCGCTCGGGGGTGATGTCGCCGAGGTCGGCCGGGAGCGGGGCGCGGGAGGCGCCCACGCGGCGGGCCGCCCGCTCCAGCGCCCGCCGCGCCGCGTCGGCCACGGAGGCGTCGTCGCCGCGCAGGTCGGCTCCGCGCAGCCACACGGTGGGGTGCCCGCCGCGGGCGCGCCGGCCGGCGAGCGCCGCGAGCTCCGTCGTACGGCCGCTGCCGGGCGGGCCGACGAGCCCGAGCACGGCCGCGGGTCCCCGGGTGAACGCGGTCAACGGGCCGGCGGCCGCGGCCCGTTCGACCGGCGCGGCCGTCCGGGGGAGCGGCGGCCCGTCCTGCCCCGCGGAGGCGGCGGCCAGCTCCAGCAGACCGGCGAGGTTGAGGTCGGCGCCGTACGCGGGGACGGTCGCGGCGTTCTCGGCGAGCAGGCCGGCGAGCGGGGTGCCCCCGGGCGCGACGCGCGGCAGCGGGACGGCGAAGCCGGCGTCGCGCCGGCCGGCGTGCAGGGCGGTGCCGAGGACGCCGACGACGGCGCCGGTCGCGGCGTCGAGCACCGGGCCGCCGGCCGCTCCGCCGCCCCGCCGCAGCGCGTCGCGCCCCGCCGTGCCGATGGCGAGCTCCAGTACGCCGTCCAGCGGGTGGCAGCGGTCCGCGGCGGTGTACGTCGCGCGGGTCGTGCCGAGGATCCGGGCCTCGCGCCAGCAGCCGGCGGCGATCCGCACGTAGGTGCCGGGCGCGATCCCCTCCCGCACCGTGACCGGCAGCGGGTCCGCGCCGAGCCCGTCGGTGCGGATCAGGGCGAGGCCGAGCGCGGGCAGCGGGGTGACGGCCTCGGCGGTCACGGCGCACGCGCGTTCCCCGGCGCGCACCACCAGCCGGGCCAGGCCGTCGACGGCCTCGTGGCTGGTGAGGACGGTGCCGTGGTGGTCGGCGGCGAAGCCGGTGCCGCGCGGCCGGCCCGCCGGGTCGTGGACGCGGACCAGGGCGTCGTCGAGCCCGGTGCGGGGCTCCCCCGCGTCGTCGTGTGCCTCCCGGGACCGGTTCCGCGACGCCATCGTCGAACCTCCCCGCCGTACCTCCGTGCCCTCGCGTCCCGACGGTACGGGCGGGATGATCAGCGGCACAGATCGTGCCGGGAACGCGCCCCCTTCCGCTCCCCCGCTTCACTCCGAGCGCCTGCCCGCACGGGTGAACCGGCGGGGCCGGCTGGATAGACCTTGGGTGGGGGAACCGAGGGGGGACCGTGGAGCGGCGGGCAGTGGAGTTCCCCGTGACCCGCCGCTCCACGGGCGGACGCCGGCCCGCCCGCGGCCTCAGCCGAAGACGGCGAGGCTCTTGGCCTTGCCCCGGTGGTGTTCGACGAGCGCGAGGAACCGGCCCTCGGGGCCGAAGACGGCCACCGCGCCCGCCCCCGCGTACGTGTCGGGCATCTCCAGCCGCACGCCGTTGGCGAGCAGCCGGGCCCGCTTGCCGTCGATGTCCCACCGCGGGAACGCCGCGGCGGCGGCCTCGGCGATCGGCATCACGGTCAGCTCCTTCTGGAGCTGGTCCAGCGTCCGTGCGGCGTCCAGCTTGTACGGCCCGACGCGGGTGCGGCGCAGGGCGGTCAGGTGCCCCCCTACCCCGAGACCGGCCCCCAGGTCGCGGGCCAGGGCCCGGATGTACGTGCCGGAGGAGCAGACGACGGACACCACCAGGTCGAGCACGGGCGTGCCGTCCTCGGCGACGGCGTCACGGACGTCGTACACGCCGAAGGACGAGACGGTGACGGGCCGGGCGGGGATCTCGAACTCCTCGCCCTCCCGCGCCCGCTTGTACGACCGCACGCCGTTGATCTTGATGGCGCTGACCTTGGACGGCACCTGCATGATGTCGCCGGTCAGCCGGGCGACGCCGGCGTCGATGGCCTCGCGGGTGACCTTGGAGGCGTCGGTGGAGGAGGTGATCTCCCCCTCGGCGTCGTCCGTGAGGGTGTTCTGCCCGAGCCGGACGGTGCCCAGGTACTCCTTCTCCGTCAGCGCGAGGTGGCCGAGCAGCTTGGTGGCCTTCTCCACGCCGAGGACGAGGACGCCGGTCGCCATCGGGTCGAGGGTGCCGGCGTGCCCGACGCGCCGCGTCCGGGCGATGCCGCGCATCTTCGCGACGACGTCGTGCGAAGTGAAGCCCGACGGCTTGTCGACGATGACGAGGCCGTCGGGCGTGGTGGGCTTCTGGGTCATTCCGCGGTGTCGTCCGTCTCGTCCTCGTCCGGCTTCCGGTACGGGTCGGCGCCGCCGGCGTACGTGGCGCCCGCGGACGCCTCGCGCACCTTCGCGTCGGACTGCCGCGCCTTGTCGAGCAGGTCCTCGATGGTGCGCGCGGTGTCCGGAAGGGCGTCCATGACGAAGGTCAGGGTCGGCGTGAACTTCACGCCCGCCGCACGGCCGACCTCGGACCGCAGCACGCCCTTGGCGCTCTCCAGCCCGGCGGCGGCGGCCGTGCGCTCCTCGTCGTCCCCGTACACGGTGTAGAAGACGGTCGCCTCCCGCAGATCGCCCGTCACCCGGGTGTCCGTGATGGTGACGTGCGAGCCGAGCCGCGGGTCCTTGATCCCGCGCTGCAGCTTCTGGGCCACCACCTCTCGGATGAGGTCCGCCAGCCTCTTAGCCCGCGCGTTGTCGGCCACTGGTCCGTCTCCCGTTCTTGTCTCTTCTGCGTTCGTTGGCCCAAGGCCTGGATGGTCAGTCGTCGTCGCCGTGGAAGCGCCGTCTGACGGACAGCAGCTCCACCTCGGGGCGGCCGGCGACCAGGCGCTCGCACCGGTCGAGCACGTCCGTCAGGTGCCCCGCGTCGGCGGAGACCACGGCGAGGCCGATGCCGGCCCGCCGGTGGAGGTCGATGTGGTCCACCTCGGCCGCGCTCACCGCGAACTTCCGCTGGAGCTCGGCGACGATCGGGCGGACGACGGAGCGCTTCTCCTTCAGCGACCGTACGTCACCGAGGAGGAGGTCGAAGGACAGCGTCCCCACATACATGTGTCGGTCCGGATGACCCGCCGGTACGGGATCGATGGCCCTGCACCCGGTGGGCAGGGACATCACGAACGGTACATCGAACGAGCCGGTGGCTCGATCGGGTTTCACCGCCCGTGAGGTGCCGGGGGCCGCGGCCCTCGGCAGACGCCGAGGCGGCCGGCGGGGACTCGCCCCGCCGACCGGCCTCGGCACACCGCTGCGCGGTTACGCGCGCGGCTTCTCCCGCATCTCGTACGTCGCGATGACGTCGTCGACCTTGATGTCGTTGAAGTTCCCGAGGTTGATACCGCCCTCGAAGCCTTCGCGGATCTCGGTGACGTCGTCCTTGAAGCGACGCAGACCCTCGATGTTGAGGTTCTCCGCGATGACCTTGCCGTCGCGGATGAGGCGTGCCTTGGTGTTGCGGCGCACCTCGCCGGAGCGGATGAGCACACCCGCGATGTTGCCCAGCTTGGACGAACGGAAGACCTCGCGGATCTCCGCCGTGCCGAGCTCGACCTCCTCGTACTCCGGCTTGAGCATGCCCTTGAGGGCCGCCTCGATCTCCTCGATCGCCTGGTAGATGACCGAGTAGTACCGGACGTCCACGCCCTCGCGCTCGGCCATCTGCGCGGCACGCCCGGCGGCGCGCACGTTGAAGCCGATCACGATGGCGTCGGAGCCCATCGCCAGGTCGATGTCCGACTCGGTGACCGCACCGACACCGCGGTGCAGGACGCGGATGTCGACCTCTTCGCCGACGTCCAGCTGGAGCAGCGAGGACTCGAGGGCCTCGACCGAACCGGAAGCGTCACCCTTGATGATCAGGTTCAGCTGCTGGACCTCGCCGGCCTTGAGCACCTTGTCCAGGTCCTCCAGCGACACGCGGCGCGTGCGCTTGGCGAAGGCCGCGTTGCGCTCGCGCGCCGCGCGCTTCTCCGCGATCTGACGGGCCGTACGGTCCTCGTCGACGACGAGGAAGTTGTCGCCCGCGCCCGGGACGTTGGTGAGACCCAACACCTGGACCGGAGTCGACGGACCCGCCTCGGCGACGTTGTTGCCGTTGTCGTCGAGCATGGCGCGCACGCGGCCGTAGGCGTCGCCCACCACCATCGTGTCGCCGACCCGCAGCGTGCCTCGCTGGACGAGGACCGTCGACACGGCACCGCGGCCGCGGTCGAGACGGGACTCGATCGAGATGCCCTGCGCGTCCTGGTTCGGGTTGGCCCGCAGGTCGAGCGAGGCGTCGGCCGTGAGGATCACGGCCTCCAGCAGCGAGTCGATGTGCAGACCCTGCTTGGCGGAGATGTCGACGAACATGGTGTCGCCGCCGTACTCCTCGGCCACCAGGCCGTACTCGGTCAGCTGACCGCGCACCTTGGTCGGGTCGGCACCCTCGACGTCGATCTTGTTGACCGCGACGACGATCGGCACGTCGGCCGCCTTCGCGTGGTTGAGCGCCTCGACCGTCTGCGGCATGACGCCGTCGTTGGCCGCGACGACCAGGATCGCGATGTCGGTCGACCGCGCACCGCGGGCACGCATGGCGGTGAACGCCTCGTGACCCGGGGTGTCGATGAAGGTGATCTTGCGCTCTTCGTCGTTGACCTGGGTCGAGACCTGGTAGGCACCGATGTGCTGGGTGATGCCGCCGGCCTCGCCCGCGATGACGTTCGTCTTGCGGATGGCGTCGAGCAGGCGGGTCTTGCCGTGGTCGACGTGACCCATGACCGTGACGACCGGCGGACGGACCACCAGGTCGTCCTCGTCGCCCTCGTCCTCGCCGAACTCGATGTCGAAGGACTCGAGCAGCTCGCGGTCCTCCTCCTCGGGGCTGACGATCTGAACCGTGTAGTTCATCTCGTCGGCGAGGAGCTGCAGCGTCTCGTCGGAGACGGACTGCGTGGCCGTGACCATCTCGCCGAGGTTCATCATCACCGCGACGAGCGACGCCGGGTTGGCGTTGATCTTCTCCGCGAAGTCGGTGAGCGACGCACCGCGCGACAGGCGAATGGTCTCGCCGTTGCCGCGAGGCAGCATCACGCCGCCGACCGACGGGGCCTGCATGGCCTCGTACTCCTGGCGCCTCTGCCGCTTCGACTTGCGGCCGCGACGCGCGGGACCGCCGGGACGGCCGAAGGCGCCCTGCGTGCCACCGCGACCGCCCGGACCACCGGGACGACCGCCGAAGCCGGGACGGCCACCGCCGCCGCCGAAGCCGCCGCCACCGCCGCCGGGACCACCGGGACGGCCGGCGAAGCCGCCGCCGCCACCGGGACGACCGGCACCGGCACCGCCGCCGGGACGGCCGGCGAAGCCGCCGCCGCCGGGACGACCGGCACCGCCGCCGGGACGACCCGCACCGCCCGGACCGCGGCCGCCGGGGCCGGGACGCGGGCCGGCAGCGGGACGCTGCGGCATCATGCCGGGGTTGGGACGCGGGCCGGCGGGACCGCCGCCGGGACGCGGACCGCCCTGCGGACGCGGCATCTGGCCCGGGGTCGGGCGCGGACCGCCCGGAGCCTGCGGACGCGGACCGCCGCCCTGGGCACCGGGTGCCTGGGGACGGGGACCGCCGCCGGCGGCGGCACCGGGGGCGCCGGCCGGACGGGGCGCCTGCGGGCGCGGGGCCTGCGGGCGTGCCATGCCGGTGGAGCCACCGGAGGTGAAGGGATTGTTGCCCGGACGCGGACCGGCCGGACGGGCGCCCGGACGCGGCGCGGAGCCGCCGGGACGCTGGCCCTGGCCGGCGGGACGCTGGCCCTGGCCGTCACGCCGGTCCTGGCCGGGACCGCTGGGACGGGCACCGCCGGGCTTGGGGGCACCGGGACGCGCACCGCCGGGCTTCGGCCCGGACGCGGCCGGGGCCGACGGCGGAGCCGTGAACTCGGGCGCGGCCGGGGCCGGACGCGGCGCGGGCCTGGGGCCCGGCGTCGGACGCGGACCCGGGGCCGGCGCGGGAGCCGACGGGGCGGACGGGGCCGGCGGCTGCTGGGCAGCCGGGGGCTTGGGTGCGGCCGGCGGCCTCGGGGCAGCCGGACGTGCCGCCTGCGCCGGAGAGGGCGCGGCGGGCCTGGGGGCGGCCTTCCTGGGGGCACCGGGCTTCGCGGCGGACTTGCCGTTGCCACCGCCCTGGAAGGCGTCAGTCAGTTTGCGTACTACGGGCGCTTCGATCGTCGAAGACGCCGAACGGACGAATTCACCGAGTTCCTGGAGCTTGGCCATGACGACCTTGCTCTCCACACCGAACTCCTTGGCGAGTTCGTATACCCGGACCTTAGCCACTTCGCTCCTTTGAGGTCCGGGTTGCGTCCGGACCGTCGCTAGTTCATGGGCGTACTCATCGCGTACTCATCGAGTGCTCATCGCAATCTCGACCTGCTTTCGACTCGCGAGGTACCTACACCGCACGGTTATCCGCGCGGCACGTCTTTCTACCGTGTTGCCTGCTCGGCAACTGTCGTCCGCTCGACGTACTGGCGCAACGCCTTTGTGTCGAGCGCTCCGGGGGCACGCAGCGCCCTCGCGAACGCCCGGCGGCGCACCGCCTGGTCGAGACAGACCAGGGCGGGGTGTACATACGCACCCCGGCCGGGCAGCGTACCGCGAGGATCGGGGACGCACGCGTCCTCGATCGCCACGGTCCGCAGCAGCTCCGTCTTGGCCGCTCGTTGCCGGCACCCCACACAGGTGCGCTCAGGGCATGCTCCGGCACGCGTCCGGCCAGACACAGCTAAGTCTACCTCCCCGTCCGCTCCCCATCCCTACGGGGCAGGATTCGGACACTTGCCGCGCGGAACCTGTCGTGATCTAAGCGACCTGCGACCGGGATCTATTCCCCGGGCTGCTCGGTGTCCGGGCGGATGTCGATGCGCCACCCGGTCAGCCGGGCCGCGAGCCGGGCGTTCTGCCCCTCCTTGCCGATGGCCAGGGACAGCTGGTAGTCCGGCACGGTGACGCGCGCGGAGCGCGTGCCCATGTCGACGATCTCCACCTTGGACACCCGCGCGGGTGACAGCGCGTTCGCGACCATGTCCGCCGGGTCGTCCGACCAGTCGACGATGTCGATCTTCTCACCGTTCAGCTCGGCCATGACGTTGCGCACCCGGCCGCCCATCGGGCCGATGCAGGCGCCCTTGGCGTTCAGGCCCGAGCGGGTGGACCGGACGGCGATCTTGGTGCGGTGGCCGGCCTCGCGGGCGATCGCGGCGATCTCCACGGAGCCGTCGGCGATCTCCGGCACCTCCAGGGCGAAGAGCTTCTTCACCAGGTTGGGGTGGGTGCGGGACAGCGTGACGGACGGGCCGCGCACGCCCTTGGCCACGCGCACCACGTAGGAGCGCAGGCGCAGGCCGTGGGGGTACTGCTCGCCGGGGACCTGCTCCTGCACCGGCAGGATGGCCTCCAGCTTGCCGATGTCCACGAGCACGTTCTTGGGGTCGCGGCCCTGCTGGACGACTCCGGTGACGATGTCGCCCTCGCGGCCGACGTACTCGCCGAGCGTCGCGTCGTCCTCGGCGTCGCGCAGGCGCTGCAGGATGACCTGCTTGGCCGTGGTGGCGGCGATGCGGCCGAAGCCGGACGGGGTGTCGTCGAACTCCCGGGGCGCCTGCCCCTCTTCCAGGTCCTCGGGGTCCTCCTTCGCCCACACGGTCACGTGCCCGGTCTCCCGGTTGAGCTCCACGCGCGCGTGCCGGCGGCTTCCCTCGGTGCGGTGGTAGGCGATGAGGAGGGCCGACTCGATCGCCTCGACCAGCAGGTCGAACGAGATCTCCTTCTCCCGCACCAAGCCCCGCAGGGCACTCATGTCGATGTCCACGGCTACGCCTCCTCTTCGTTCTTGACGGCCTCGTGGGCCTGCCTGACGGGCTTCTCGTCGTCCTTGCGGCTGAACTCGACCTGGACGCGTGCCCGGGTGATGTCGTCGAAGGCGAGCCTGCGCGCGGTGGCCTTGCGGCCCTTCACCCCGGGCACCTCGACGTCGAGGCCGTCGTCCTCGGCCCGCAGGATCCTGGCGACCAGCTCGCCGCCCTCGGCGAGCTGGAACCGCACCAGCCGGCCGGTGGCCCGCACGTAGTGCCGGTGCTCCGTCAGGAGGCGCTCCGCGCCCGGGGTGCCCACTTCGAGGGTGTACTCCCCCTCGCCCATCGCGTCCGTCTCGTCGAGCTTCGCCGAGAGCGCGCGGCTCACATCGGCGATCTGGTCCAGGTCGGCCCCGGTGTCGGAGTCGACGACGACGCGCAGCACACGCTTGCGTCCGACGGAGTCCACGGCGATCTCTTCGAGATCCAGCCCCTGGGAGCTGACGAGCGGTTCCAGCAGGTGTCGCAGCCTCTCGCTCTGGGTGGTGCTCATCCGGGTGACTCCTCGGCCGCGTGTGCTGTTGTGGGATGGGGCGCGTGTCTGGTCAAAGGGTATCCGGTCGCGGGGGGTGTTGCCGTCCACCCGGTCGCCCGCGGTGCCGCTGACCGGTGCCGGACGGGGGCCCGGGTACCGTGATCACGGGCGTGCAGCCCTGCCAGCCGCTTCTTTCTCGTACGAGCCCCCGAGGACGTCTGCCGTGCCGTTCCCCCCGCCGCCGCGCACCCCCTCGGGGCCGCGCCGAAGGAGCCTGCTCGTCGTCACCTCGACGGCGGTCGCCCTGACGGGCTGTTCCGCCGGGGCCGAGGATCCGGACGGCACCGGGGGCGGCCGCCCGTCGGCCGACGACCGGGCGCGCGCGCGTGCGGCGCGGGACAGCGCGGCCCTGGCGGAGCGCTACGACGCGGTCCTCGCCGCGCACCCGGGGCTGGCGCCGCGGCTGCGGCCGCTGCGCGAGGAAGTGGCCCGGCACGCCGAGGCGTTCGGGGGGAGGGCGACCGGGACGCGGTCCGCGCCGGCCTCCCCGTCGGCGTCCGCCTCCCCCGGGGTGTCTCCCTCCGTCTCCCCGTCGGCCGCCGCTTCCCCGTCGGCCGCCGTCCCGGGGAACGAGAAGGACGCGCTGGCCCTGCTCGCCGCCGCCGAGCGGGACCTCGCCGACCGGCGGGCGGAGGAGCTGGTGCGGCGGTCGGGCGAACTGGCGCGGCTGCTGGCGTCGGTGGCGGCGGCCGGGGCGGCGCACGTGTACCTGCTGACGGAGGGTGACCGGTGAGCGAGGCGGAGGAGCGGGAACTGCGCGCCGTCCAGGCGGCCCTGGCGGCCGAGCACGCGGCCGTGTACGGGTACGGCGTGGTCGGCGGCCGGATCGACGAGGCCGGGCGCGCGCGGGCCCGCACGGCGTTCGACGCGCACCGGGCGCGGCGGGACGCGCTGGTGCGGGAGGTGCGGGAGCTGGGCGGCAGGCCCGTCGCCGCGGCGGCCGGCTACGCGCTGCCCTTCCCGGTGGCGGACGCGGCCGCGGCCGTGCGGCTGGCCGCCGAGCTGGAGGACCGGGTGGCCGGGGTGTACGCCGACCTGGTGCGCGCGTCCGGCGGCGGGCGGCGGGCCATGGCCGCCGAGGCGCTGCGGGAGGCGGCGGTGCGGGCCGCGCGCTGGCGCGGCAGGAGCGTAGCCTTCCCTGGGCTCGCCGAGCGGGCGGCCGACTCCCCGTCGGGAGCGGCGGCCCCGTCGGGAACGCCGACGGCGTAGGGCGTCCGGCGCGGGGCATCCGGCGCAGGGCACGTACGCGTACAGCACGAAGGGAACGACTCGCGCATGGTCTTCGAACCGCCGCAGCGTCTGGTCAGGGCGCTCGGTGAGACGGCACCGGACGGTGACGACTGGCTGGCGCGGCTGCCCGCGCTGGCGCAGCAGGCCGTCGCGCTGCGCGAGTTGACCGTGGAGCGCGTCCAGGTGCCCGGCGGGCGCAGCAGCCTGGTAGTGCTGGTGCGGTTGCCGGACGGGACGCCGGCGGTGCTGAAGCTGGCCCCGCGCCGGGCCCGGCCGGAGAGCGAGCGGGCCGCGCTCGCGCACTGGGCCGGCCGGGGTGCCGTCCAGCCCCTGGAGCCGTTCGTCACGGAGGGGGTGCTGCTGCTGGAGCGGCTGCACCCGGACGTGTCGGTGCGGTCGCTGCCGGAGGGCAAGGCGCTGCTGGAGGCGGCGGGGGCACTGCGCCGGCTGTGGGTCGAGCCGCCCGCGGCCCACGTCTTCGAGTCCGTCGCCGAGCGGACCGGCCGGCAGGCCGAGGCGATGCGGGCGAGCGCCGGGGCCGACCCGGAGGTGGCGCCGCTGGTGGACGCGGCGCTCGCGGCCCGCGAGGCGCTGCTGGCGGAGCCTCCCGAACACCGGCTGCTGCACGGCACGTTCCGGCAGAGCAAGGTGCTCGCCGGCGAGCGGATGCCGTGGCTGGCGGTGGGCCCGGACCCGGTGGTCGGCGAGTGCGCCTTCGACCTGGCCCGGCTGGTGCGCGACCGCGTCGAGGACCTGATCGCGCAGCCGTCCGGCGCGGCGACGACCCGCCGGCGCGTCAAGCGGCTCGCCGAGTCCCTGGACGTGGACCAGGAGCGCCTGCGCGGCTGGACCCTGTTCCGGGCGGTGGAGTCGGGCGTACGGGCCCGGCGGGTCGGCCGGTCCCAGGACGCGGAGCTGCTGCTGGAGTTCGCGGGATGGCTGTGAGCCGGCGCTGAGCGCCCCGGGTGTCCGGGGCGCTCACCCGGACGCGGTCAGGCCGTGAGGCGGGCGAGGGCCTCCTCGACCGTGAGCTCCTCGCGCTCGCCGGTGCGGCGGTCCTTCAGCTCGACCACGCCCTCGCCGGCACGCCGCCCGGCGACCAGGATCTGCGGCACGCCCATCAGTTCGGCGTCGGTGAACTTCACGCCCGGGGAGACGCCGGCCCGGTCGTCGACCAGGACGCGGACGCCGGCGGCGGACAGCCGCTGGGAGACGTCCAGGGCCAGTTCGGTCTGCAGGGCCTTGCCGGCGGCGACCACGTGGACGTCGGCCGGGGCGATCTCCTTGGGCCACACCAGGCCCTTGTCGTCGGCGGTCTGCTCGGCGAGGGCCGCGACCGCGCGGGAGACGCCGATGCCGTAGGAGCCCATGGTGACGCGGACCGGCTTGCCGTTCTGGCCGAGGACGTCGAGCTTGAGGGCGTCGGTGTACTTGCGGCCGAGCTGGAAGATGTGGCCGATCTCGATGGCGCGGTCCAGCTTCAGGCCGGTGCCGCACTTCGGGCAGGGGTCGCCCTCCTGCACGACCACGACGTCGACGTACGCGTCGACCTCGAAGTCCCGGCCCGCGACGACGTTCCTGGCGTGCGTGTCCGGCTTGTTGGCGCCGGTGATCCAGGCCGTGCCGGGGGCGACGCGGGGGTCGGCGATGTACGTGACCTTGTCCAGGCCCTGCGGGCCGACGTAGCCGCGGACCAGGTCGGGGCGGGTCGCGAAGTCCGCCTCGGTGACCAGCTCGACGGCGGCCGGGGCGAAGTGCGCCTCGACCTTGTCCAGGTCGACCTCGCGGTCGCCGGGCACGCCGACGGCGACGATCTCGCCGTCCACCTTGACCAGCAGGTTCTTCAGCGTGGCGGAGGCCGGGACGCCGAGGGAGGCGGCGAGCGTCTCGATGGTGGGGGTGTCGGGGGTCGGGATGTCCTCGGCGGCGGGCACGCCGGAGGCGTCCACCGGCTGCAGCGCGTACGTGATCGCCTCGGTGTTGGCGGCGAAGTCGCAGTTCGGGCAGTCCGCGAAGGTGTCCTCGCCGGCCTCGGCCGGGGCGAGGAACTCCTCGGACTTGGAGCCGCCCATCGCGCCGGCGGTCGCGGCGCAGATGCGGTAGTCCAGGCCGAGGCGCTCGAAGATGCGCTGGTAGGCCTGGCGGTGCAGGGCGTAGGACTCGGCGAGGCCCTCGTCGGCGAGGTCGAAGGAGTAGGAGTCCTTCATCAGGAACTCGCGGCCGCGCAGGATGCCCGCGCGGGGGCGGGCCTCGTCGCGGAACTTGGTCTGGATCTGGTAGAGGATCACCGGCAGGTCCTTGTAGGAGGACGCCTGGTCCTTCACCAGCAGGGTGAAGATCTCCTCGTGGGTGGGGCCGAGGAGGTAGTCGCCGCCCTTGCGGTCCTGCAGGCGGAACAGTTCCTGGCCGTACTCGTCCCAGCGGCCGGTCGCCTCGTACGGCTCGCGCGGCAGCAGGGCGGGGAGCAGCACCTCCTGGGCGCCGATGGCGTCCATCTCCTCGCGGACCACGCGCTCCACGTTGGCGAGGACCTTCTTGCCCAGCGGCAGCCAGGACCAGATGCCGGCGGCGGTGCGGCGGACGTAGCCGGCGCGGACGAGCAGCTTGTGGCTGAGGACCTCGGCGTCCGCCGGGTCGTCGCGCAGCGTCTTCGCCATCAACTGGGACATGCGCTGGACCGGTGCGTTCGCCATGGTTCTGTTACTCCTGCTGCTGGGGGTCCCCCGCTCGAGCGCAGCCGAGAGCGGGGGAAGGTGACGCAAGGAGGTTAGCCGGGCCGGACAGGACGGTGGAAATCCATTCCGGCGGTGCGGCGGCTACCGGCGGCGCAGCGGCAGCGGGGCGCCCATCACGGCGTACGGCATGGGGGCGCTGGGGAAGAGGACCTGGCGGGCGAGGTCCTGGTAGCCGAGGGAGCGGTACAGGCCGCGGGCGGGGCTCTCGGTGTCGAGGGCGGAGAGGATCGAGCGGGGCTCGTCGGCGCCGTCGGTGATCGTGGTGATCAGGGTGCGGCCGATGCCGCGGCCCTGGTGGTCCGGGTGGACGTGCAGCTCGGTGATCACGAAGGAGTCGTCGAGCCAGTGCTCGTGCCCCCGGGCGCGCAGGTAGGGCTCGACGACGGTGGACCACCAGTGGCCGCGGTCGTTGGGCATGCCGTAGACGAAGCCGACGAGGGTGCCGCCGGCGGTCGCGCCGAGGGCCCTCGCGCCCGGGTAGGTCATGTGGCGGAGGACGATCTGGCGGCGTACGGCCACCTCGTCGGGGCCCAGTCCGAAGGCCGCGGCCTGAACAGCGAGGGCCTCGTCCACGTGGGCGGGGAGGTCGAGGGGGCCGATCACCAGGTCCATGGCGGGGAGCCTACAGGGGGTTCCGGGCCGGCGTCCGGGCGCGGGTCGGCCGTGGTCGCCCGGGCACTTCCCCGCGCCCCGGCGGGGGCTTCAGAACAGCACGCTCATGAACGCGCCGGTCTCCTCGAAGCCCACGCGCCGGTAGGTCCTGCGGGCCGCCGTGTTGAAGTCGTTGACGTACAGGCTGACCACGGGGGCCACGTCGGCCAGGGCGTAGCGCAGCACGGCCGCCATGCCGGGGGCGGCGAGGCCCTGGCCGCGGTGCTCGGGGGCCACCCACACGCCCTGGATCTGGCAGGCGCGGTCCGTCGCCGCGCCGATCTCCGCCTTGAAGACGACCTTGCCGTCGCCGTCGAAGCGGGCGAAGGAGCGGCCGGAGCCGACGAGTTCGGCGACCCGGGCCTGGTAGAGCAGGCCGCCGTCGCCGGCGAGGGGGGAGACGCCGACCTCCTCGGTGAACATCGCCACGCACGCCGGCAGGATCGCCTCCATCTCGTCCTTGCGGACGCGGCGGACGTACGGGTCGGGGGCGATGTCGTCGGGCATGCGGTCGGTGACCATGAGCGGCTGCCGGCGGCGGACCTCGCGGGCCGGGCCCCAGTGCGGTTCGAGCAGGCGCCACAGCTCGGCGGTGGACTCGGCCGGGCCGACGACGGAGGAGCAGCGGCGGCCCGCGCGGCGGGCGCGTTCGGCGAAGGCGCGGACGGCCCGGGGGGTGGCGCAGATGGGGACCAGGTTGGCCCCGGCGTAGCACAGCGAGGTCAGTGTGCCGTCCTCGTACCAGCCCCACATCTCGCCGCCGAGCCGCCACGGGTCCAGGCCCGCGACCTGCACGCGGGAGGTCACGAAGGCGTTCGTGACCGGCTCGCGGTCGAGGACGGCGAGCGCGGCGTCCAGGTCGCTCGGCTCGAGGACCCGGGAGGTGGTCTGCGTCAACACGTGCGGGGCCTCACACACTGGGGTCTGCTGATCTCCGCACTGTACCCGCCGGAATTGTGCCGCGCCGCCCCTCGGGGCGGCCCGGGACACGGCTGCGGCGGCCGGGGCCGGTGGGGCCGGTCAGCCGGCGACGGAGACCTCGGGCTCGCCGGAGGCCACGCCGTCCTTCTCCATCTGCTCGGCCAGTTTCATGGCCTCCTCGATGAGCGTCTCCACGATCTTGGACTCGGGGACGGTCTTGATGACCTGGCCCTTGACGAAGATCTGGCCCTTGCCGTTGCCGGAGGCGACGCCGAGGTCGGCCTCGCGGGCCTCGCCGGGGCCGTTGACGACGCAGCCCATCACGGCGACGCGCAGCGGCACCTCCATGCCGGTCAGGCCGGCGGTGACCTCTTCGGCGAGCTTGTAGACGTCGACCTGGGCGCGGCCGCAGGACGGGCAGGAGACGATCTCCAGGCCGCGCTGGCGCAGGTTCAGCGACTCCAGGATCTGGATGCCGACCTTGACCTCCTCGGCGGGCGGCGCCGAGAGGGAGACGCGGATGGTGTCGCCGATGCCCTGGGAGAGCAGCGCGCCGAAGGCGACCGCGGACTTGATGGTGCCCTGGAAGGCGGGGCCGGCCTCGGTGACGCCCAGGTGCAGCGGGTAGTCGCACTGCTCGGCGAGCTGCCGGTAGGCCTCGATCATCACGACCGGGTCGTTGTGCTTGACGGAGATCTTGATGTCGCGGAAGTCGTGCTCCTCGAAGAGGGACGCCTCCCACAGCGCGGACTCCACGAGGGCCTCGGGAGTGGCCTTGCCGTACTTCTGCAGCAGCCGCCGGTCCAGCGACCCGGCGTTGACACCGATACGGATCGGCGTGCCGTGGTCCTTCGCCGCCTTGGCGATCTCCTTGACCTTGTCGTCGAACTGCTTGATGTTGCCGGGGTTGACGCGGACGGCCGCGCAGCCCGCCTCGATCGCGGCGAAGACGTACTTCGGCTGGAAGTGGATGTCGGCGATCACCGGGATCTGCGACTTCCTCGCGATGACCGCGAGCGCGTCGGCGTCGTCCTGCGTGGGGCAGGCCACCCGCACGATCTGGCAGCCCGACGCGGTCAGTTCCGCGATCTGCTGGAGCGTGGCACCGATGTCGGAGGTGCGGGTGGTGGTCATCGACTGCACCGAGACGGGGGCGTCTCCACCGACCGCCACGGACCCGACCTGGATCTGCCGGCTCTTGCGGCGCTCGGCGAGCTTGGTCGGAACGGACGGCATGCCGAGAGAAATCGCAGTCATCTGCTGTGCAACCCCATGTCGTGGATCAAGATCCGGTCCCGTAGGCAGCGGGCTCCGACCCTTGAGGTTACGGCACGGACATGGACGTCGGCACACGACGCCCTTGAGTTCCCCCTGAGGTGGGGGCGGCGCCGGGGGGCTCAGGGATGCGGCTCCTGCTCCCCGGCGGCTCCCGCCCGGCTCCGGGGGGACGTGCCCCCGGCCGGGTCCGCGGCCCTTTCGGCGGCGATCGGCCGCCAGACGTCCGCGGAGGCCCACTTCCGCCGGTACACGACCCCGGGTGTGCTCGTCGCGAGGGCCACCGCGTCCGGTGCCGGCTTCATCCGGCCGGCCCGCCTGGGGACGTGCCGGTAGCCCCGCTCGCGCATCAGCCGCGCGGCGGCCGTCCAGGTCGGGGCGGCGACGAGCACCTCGTCGTTGGGGTCGCAGTCGCCGCTGCCGTCGTCGAGCACCGCGAAGGCCACGCCCAGCGACCCCGCGCGGACGAAACCCGTCATGTCATTGACGCGCATCCGTGCCCCCTCCGAGGACTTCCGCCGGGAGGACCCGGGACGCGCCCAGCACCTCGACGCCGAGGAGGACGTCCGAGTCGCCCAGGTCCAGGACGACGGTGCCGTGTGCGAGGTCCACGGCGATCCGGCGGACGGCGCGGCCCGGGGGGACGTCGTCCGCGACGTGGATCATCGCGGCGTCGGCGTCCGGGTCGTACGCGAGGCGTGTGGTGTCGACGAAGCCGCCGGCCTCCTCGTCGTCGAGGTCGCCGTCGCCGTCGTCTTCGTCCTCGTCCTCGAGGACCTCGGAGAACGGGCTGCCCCAGCCCGAGGCCTCGAAGGTCGCGTCCGAGTAGCGCGCCGCGGCGAGGCGTACGCGTTCGAAGACCGCGACGGCCCGGTCGGGCGGTACGTCCGGGTCGGCCGCCATCGTCTCCGCGTGTTCGGCGAGGGCCTCCACCAGCTCGTTCAGAGCGGTCGGGATGTCCATGAGTCCTGCACTTCCTCCATGTCCGCTGGGATTGATCGACGGCGCGGACGGCGCCTGGAAGACTGTCGTCATGCCGAAACGACGACCGCCCGCCACCGGCTTCTCCGACGTGGTGGCCTCGATGACGTCTCCGGAGGGCGAGGAGCCCGCCGAGTACTCCGACGATGTCACCGGGCTCTCCCCGGCCGGTTCGGGGGAGCTTTTGGACGGGAAGGGCTGCCGCTGGACGCGGCGCCGCGGCCCGCTCGACACCCGGCTGGCCAGGCGTCTGGTGCGCACCGCCGACGAGATGATCGTCGGCGAGGGGGCAGGCGAGGTGCTGCGGTCCGTACCGGCCGGCGAACGCGAGGCCGAGTGGACCGGCCTGAAGGACCGGCTCGACTCCGCCGGGCCGGGCTCGTACCAGGCCCACGAATTCTCCGCACCGGACGGGCGGACGCTGCTGTACGTCGAGGAGTTCTGCTGACCCACCGCTGTATCCAGTCGGTCTGAGGGCGGCCCGGCAGGCCGGGCCGCCCCGTGGCACGTGGTGTCAGTTCACCACCGGTAGTGGTTCGTGCGGAAGATGTAGCCGCGCCGGTTGATGAAGTCGACGTGCACGTGGTTGCCCGAACGGCACGGGCCGCGGTAGCGGCAGCGGCCTCCGTACCGGGCGACCTGTCGGGCCTTCGCGATCGCGGCGGCCTTGCTCTTGGACCGCGGAGCCCACCAGTTCAGTACGTTCCGCTTCTTGGGGATGTACTTGGCGCAGTTGTGGACGAGCGCCGCCTGGCCGTCGGCCACCACGTAGAAGGTGTGGCTGCCGGCGACGGTCAGGTTGTGGACGGTGCGGACCGCATCGGTGCGGCTCGTACCGGTGACCCGGGGCAGGCGTCCGGCGGGCGTCATGAGCCGGTCCCCGGTACCGACCTGGGAGGCGTCGATCCAGCCACGGCCCTGCACGTAGAAGGGGTGGCCGGCGGTGGCCGTCAGTTCCTCGGTCCGGCCGTCGCCGTCGGAGTCCACCGAGAGGGTCACCAGGTCCTTGACGCCGTCGCCGGTGATGACGTCGCTGACCGGGGAGACCGTGATCTCGCCGGTGACCTCGTCCGCCGCGAGGACTCCGTCGCCGATCTCGATCTCGCTGATCGGCTTGGTGGAGCCGTCCGCCATCACGACCGGGGTGTCCGGCAGGAAGGAGTTGCGGCGGCAGGTGCGGGCGACGGTGCGGGCGGCGCGGATGGCCCGGTAGCCGCGGTAGGCGCGGTAGCCCCAGGCGGCCGCTCCGAGTCCCGGCACGAAGCCGGCGGCGGTCAGCGCGATGTCCCACTTGTTGCGCCAGGCCCATCGCTTGGCCCGCTTGAAGAACTTCTTGAAGCCCCACTTCCCGTCCAGGTCGGAGCAGTTGACGGGGTCGGCCGTGCAGTACTCGTAGGCGTTGGCGTTGCCGCCGTACTCGGGGTCGACGGACAGGAAGCGCCCGGTGGCCGGGTTGTACTGGCGGACGCCCATGAGGGTGAGGCCGGCCACCGTCTCGCTGGAGCGCTGCTTGCCGCCGAGCCAGCCGTAGCGGACCGCCTGCTGCCGGTCGCGCGGGTTGCCGTACTCGTCGGTGTCCAGGACGACCGGGGCTTCGGCCGCGTTCAGCGGCAGCTGCAGCGCGACGTCGCCGTGGATGTCGGTGAACTGCAGGACGGTGTCGCCGGTCGCGCCGGTGACCGCGCCGAGGTCTCCGGAGAGGGCGTCGACGTTGCGGGTCAGGGCGCCGGTGGCGGTGTTCTCGACGATCCAGCGCGGGTTGTCGCTGTCGCTGTCGTAGTGGTTGAGCTTGTTCTCGGTCGGCGACCAGGTGCCGCCGTTGTCGGTCTCCACCGTCCAGGACCGGAAGCGCAGGGCGGCGTCCAGCTGCCAGGTCTGGCGCTTGCCGCCGGTAGTCTGCTGGTGGGCGAGGTCGTTGGCGTAGTAGCCCATCGTCACGCCGCCGGGCAGGGTGGTGGTCCGGCCGAAGGCGTCGTAGCCGTACCCGCTGTCGGTGAGGCGGTCGGCGCTGTCGTAGGCCGAACCGGTGACGGTGCCTCCGGTGGCCGGGCAGTCCTGGCCGGGTGCCGAGGCGGCGGTGGTGAGGGACTTGCGGTTGCTGCGGTGGTCGAACCCGTAGGTGCGGCGGGTGCAGACGGTCTCCACCGTGTCCTCGACCGTGGTCAGGCGACCCGCGGCGTCGTAGCGGTAGGTCTGGTCGGACCAGCCGGCGTGGCCGGTGACCTGGCCGTGCACGGATTCGGTGACCGCGTCGGACATCACGACGGTGCCGTCGCTGTCCCGGGTGTAGGTGCGGTTGGCGGGTGAGCCGGTGGTGTCCTCGGTGACGGTGAGGGTGTAGCCGCCGGGGAACTTCTCGGTGGCCACCGAGCCGTCCGCGTCGTAGGTGGCGGAGAAGGCGCCGGCGACCGAGTCGGTGGCCTTCGTGGCCATGCCGCGCGGTTCGGCGGTGTGGTCGTAGGTGTAGGTGACGGTGGACGGGACGGTGTCGGTGACCTTGACGGGCCGGTCGAGCCGGTCGTACTCGGTCGTGGTCCTGGCGCCGTCGGCGTCGGTGTAGGAGAACAGGCGGCCGAGGGTGTCGTACTCCCGGGTGATCGTGCCGGCCGTCGGCGAGCTGGTGGTGGTCTGCCGGCCCGTGGCCTCGTCGTAGCCGACGGTGGTGGCCGGGACGGCCTGTCCGGTGCCGCCGGTCACCGTCGTGGTGGTCGGGCGGCCCGCGCTGTCGTGCTGGGTGGTGGTGGTGCGGGTGACGCCGTTCGCGGTCTCGACCTCGGCGGTGGTGTTGCCCCAGTGGTCGTACTCGAACGTGGTGGTGGGCAGCTGGGCGGGGTTGCTGCCGCCGCCGGTGATCGCGCCACCGGGGCCGGTGGAGCAGAGCAGGTCGGCCCATTCGGGGCGGCCCTGGCAGGGACCGGTGCCGGTGGCGGACCAGTACGTGGTCACGCGGGTGCCGGCGTCGGTGCCGGTGGCGCCGGGCAGCAGTTCCCTGATGACGCGTCCCTGGGCGTCGTACTCCTTCGAGCCGCTGATGGCGAGGCCGCCCGGGTCCTGGACCGTGGTGGCCGGCAGGCCCTTGGCCCAGTCGTAGGAGGTCTGGGTGACGCGGGTCTCGCCGTGGACCGCGGGGTGTTCGCGGACCTGGGCGCCGGTCGTGGTCCTGGTGACCTGGTCCCTGACCTTGGCGGTGCCGTCGGTCGGGCGGCCGGCGTCGTACTCGTTGACCGTCCAGCTGCGCGCCGTCACCGGGGACCCCGCCGGGACCAGCACGGTGGTGCCGGACTTCAGGTCCGCGGTGAGGTCGATCCGGCGCAGCGGGCCGAACTCCTCCAGCTCACGGGTGCCGGTGTCGTTGTAGACGGACTCGGTGGCCAGCAGGTCGGCCCGCTCGGCCGCGGGGAGTCCGGCGATGCCGAGGTCGGCCTGGACCTCCTTGTCCGCCGCGGTGAGGCCGAGCGCGACGGCCCGGTTGGCGGCGGTGAGTTCCCGGACGGTGTTGCCGAAGCGGTCGTACTCGGAGGTCGAGATGTGTCCGCCGGGGGCGGCGGAGTTGACCTCGCGGCCGGACACGCCCAGGTAGTGGACCTCGGCCCGGGTGTAGGAGCCGCTGGTGAGCGAGGCGCCGGCGTGCGAGGCCGGCACGGAGTCGGCCGGGAAGACGGCGGTCGCGTCGGTCGGGGCGTCGGTCTGGCCCCAGGTCTTCACGTCCGCCGCGCCCATCGTGTACGGGGCGCCGGCGCCGGTCAGCGGCACGTCGTAGACGACCGTGGTGACGGCGGTGCCGTCGACGGTGTCCTTGGTGCCCTGCTTCAGCGTCGCCCGGCTCGCCTTGAGGAGCATGCCCTCGCCGGCGGTCGCGCCGGAGCCGGCCCTGCCGTAGGTGAAGGTCCAGGGCTGGTCGGTCGTCTCCCGGTGGGACACGACCCGGCCGGCGGTGTCGTACTCGTACTGGGTCTGCGTGGACTGGGCCAGGCGGGGGTCCCAGTGCTGGCGCAGCCGGCCCGCGGTGTCGTAGCGGTAGGTGGCCACGGCCCGCGCGGTGGCGGAGGTGCCGCCCTTGCCGGTGGAGTAGAGGCGGATCTCCTTGACCTGCCCCGCGAAGTCGCCGAAGGAGTCGAGCGTGGCGGTGGTGGAGGTCGCGTAGACGAACTCCAGCACCCGGCAGCCCTTGGTGGTCGGGTCCGCGGTGCAGGCCGCCGCGGACACGGCCGAGGTCGGGGCGATGATCCGCCGGGGGCGGGCCAGCTTCTTGCCGTCCGCCGTCACCGTCTCGGAGACCACGGTGGTCGTGGAGTCGGACAGGCCCTCCAGCAGCGTGCTGGAGACCTGCCAGGTCGTGGCGGCCGCGTCGGCCTTGGCGAACTCCGTGACCGTGCCGTCGGTGTCGGTCAGCGTGAAGCCGCCGCTGACGGCGCCCTTGAGGGTGAGGTCCTCGGCGCCGGGCTCGGGCACCCAGCCGGTCTTCGCCGCGTTGGCGGTGAAGTGGATGGCGTCGCCCTCGGCCGTCACCACGTCGACGGCGGTGTCCGAGATCCTGCGGAGGTGGCCGTAGTCGGACTCGGTCTGCTCCGCGGTCGTCCCGGCGACCCACTCCTTGCCGAAGATCGCCACCTGGCCCTCCTGCCGGGCGCCCTTGTCCGGGAGGCGCGAGGAGGCGGTGCGGCTGACGGCCATGTCGTAGAAGGAGGCGTCCTCCTCGGTGAGGGAGAAGTCACCGGTGAGGAGGTTCAGCCGGCCGGGTCCGATCTCCTCCGAGGCGGCGCCGTCGGCGTTGCGGTCGACGACGACGGTCAGCGGCTCGGTGCTGCCGGAGGCGCTGTTCGGACCGGTGAAGTCGGCCTTGATCTGGACGGTGCCGTCGGGGTCGACGGTGCCGGCGGCGTTCCAGACCAGCGCGGCGTTCCTGCCGCCCGTGAGGGCGACCGGCCACGCGGTGAGCGCGGTGCTGCCGGAGGTGACGTCACCGACGGGGATCTTCGCCCAGGGGTCGGCCTCGGAGCGGCGCCAGGAGAAGGAGACCTTGTCGTAGGTGCCGGGGTCGGCCTCGGCCACCAGCGGCAGGCGGCGCGCGGTGCGCTCGCCGTCGGAGGGCTGGACGAACCCTCCGGGTCCGGCGTGGAAGGTGTACTCGACCGCCTCGGACTTGTTGTCCGCCTTGTCCACGGCCCGCACCTGCAGGGTGTGGGTGCCGTTCTTCGGCGGGGCCACCGAGAGGGCCTTGTCGGCGGAGGAGCCGCCGGTGGCCGCCTTGGTCCAGGTGACGCCGTCCAGCGACCACTCCAGCCAGTTGTGGTCGGAGGCGGGCGGGGTGACGGTGAAGGTGCCGGACTGGCCCGCGCCCTTGACCCAGGCGGTCGAGGGGTAGTCCGAGGACGTGATCTTCGCGGGGGCGGACGGGGCGCCGGTGTCGACGGTGAAGGTCTTCCACGCCGACCAGCCGGTGTTGTAGTGGCTGCCGTCGTAGGGCGAGGTGCGGAACTTGTATGTCTTGCCGTTGGTCAGCACGCCCGAGGGCACGGTGACCGAGGCGACCTGCCCGGAGGGCACGTACTTGGAGACGATGACGTCGCCGACCTGGGTGTTGGTGGCGTTGTCGTAGATCTGGAAGGTGCCGTTGACCTTGTCGCCGTCGGCGTCGACGAAGGTGTCCCGCAGGGTCGGGGTCGTCGTGTTCACCGTGTAGGCGCCGCCGTAGGAGAAGTACGGCGGGCCGGCCTCCTGCTTGGTGCCGGTGCGGGGCCGGTAGTTGTAGGTGACGACCAGCTTGGGCGGGTTGGCGGCCGCGTTGGCGGAGTTGACCCGCTTCCACTGCGCCACCACGTTCTCGTCGCTCGCCCGGATGCCCATGTGGCCGCGGGTGGCCTTGGCCGAGGCCCACTCCTGCACCAGCGTGGTCACGTCGGCGTTGATCCAGCCGTCGGGCTGGGTGGTGCACGAGGCGTTGCCGCGGGTCTCGGTGGAGGTGGCCTTCTTCGCCGTCATCGTCGGACGGCTGGCCCACCGGCTGGAGGTGGACGCCGCGCCGGAGGACCACACCTCCCACGGGTAGGGCTTGCAGTCGGTGTTGTTGCCCGAGTGGAAGTTCCACAGGCTCAGCTTGGCGCTGGAGACCAGCGCGTCCTGGACGGGCGTGGTGTTCCAGGAGATGAACGACTGCGCGGTGCGCGGCGTGCCGTCGGCGTTCTTCGTGCCCGGGTTGCCGAAGTCCAGTTCGACGTCGGTGGACCAGTCGACGGTCTCGCCCTGCTGCACGTAGGTGTCGAAGACGTTGGACAGCGAGGAGGTCGACGGGTCGACGGTGACCGGGTACTTCGTCTCCGGGTCGGCGAGGAACTTCGCGTCCGGGGTGACCACCAGGTCGACGGAGGAGCCCTTCTGCACCACCTTCAGGCCGACCCGGGCCTTGCGGGTGTGCTCCCCGGAGCGCTTGTCGACGGTGGCGTCCCACATCACCGGCGCGGGCATCACGGCCCGCTTCCTGTTCTTCCTGTCGGTGAACAGGACGCTGCCGTCCTTCAGTTGCTTCGCCGTCAGGCCCTTCGCCTTCAGCGGCAGCGTGTAGGAGTAGCCGTCGGTGTCGGGGCGGCGCTTGAGTTCGACGAACTGCTCGAAACCGGTCCGGGTGGCCTCCACGACCACGTCCGCGCCGGGGACCGCGTCGACGTACTCCGCCCGCGTGCCGTGCAGTTCCGGCTGCGGCAGCCCGCCCTTCCACTGCAGGGTGATCCGCCGGTCACCCTCGCCGAGGGTGACCAGGTCGGTGGCCTTCGCGTCCTTCACGGCCCGCCAGGACGTCGCCGGCCTGCCCGATGCACCGGCCAGCCGCAGCCCTTCCGGGTGCGCCTTGGGCTCGACTCCGCCGTCCACCTTCCGCAGTTCCACGTCGACGGGGGTCCACCGGCCGTCCTCACGCTGGAAGCGGACGGGGCCGGCGGCCATCTCGGTGGTGAGACTGCCGTCCTTGTTGACCCAGGTGGCCGACGTCTCGGTGCGCTCGCTCAGGGCCTCCACACGGTGGCCCTGCAGGCGGGCGGCGACCCGGGCCGAGGGAAGGTCCGCGGCCTCGCGCACACGTTTCTTCTCCGGCTCCGCGGCCTCGACTTGTTCACGTTGGCCTGACAGGCCCAGGGCCACCGCGTCGCCCGTGTCGGCGACGAGCAGGGCGGCCTCGGCGGCCAGCAGCATGGCGGCGCCGAGCGCGAGGCGCGGCAGCAGCGGTCCGCGGCGGTGGAAGGCGAGGACGGAGCCTTCCCACTCCGGCGGTGGGGGCGCGGGATGTCTCATCGGGCAGGTACCCCTTGGTGATTCGAAGGAAAGAGCCGCCCGATCGGATCATTTTCCCGATCACCAAGGAAGTGAGATCTTCACGAGTTCCCCCGCACCTCCTCTCATGTCCCGCACCGCCGTACGCTTTCGCACGGGAGTGCGGGGATAGGGGCTGCCTGACGGGACACCTGGCACCGGGAGCGTGGCCGGAGCACCGAAGTGGGGGGAGCAACGTCGTGATGCGCAGGGCACGTCTGTCCCAGGCGAACGGGGTCGCGCTGACCTCGCTCGCCCTCCTGGTCAGCGGCTCGCTCGTGCTGCTGGCCGTGGAGGTCCTCGCCCAGCCCCTGAGCAGGGGGACGCTCGTCACCGGAATCGTGCTGCTGCTCCTGCTCCCGGCGGTCCTGCTCGGGCAGTACGCGCCGCCGCCCTACCGCCTCCCGTACCGGTGGCGCTGGGTCCTGCTCGGTCTGCAGGCGCTGATGACCTACCTGCCGGTCCTGGCCTTCGAACGCTCGTGGCTGAGCCTGCTGGGGTTCCTGGCCGGAGCCGTGCTGCTCACCGTGCCCCGGCCCGCGTCCGTGGTGATCGCGCTGGCGGTCACGGCCAGCGGCCCGGCCCTGGTGCACAGCAGTCTGGTCAGCACGCACCGCAGCGGCATGAGCGTGCTGGTGTCCGCCCTGATCACCGGGAGCGCGGTGTACGCGGTCGTCCACCTGGCCCTGCTCGTCGCCCGTCTCCAGGCGTCGCAGGCACAGGCGGCGCGCCTGGCGGAGTACCGGGAGCGGGCGCGCATGGCCCAGGAGCTGCACGACCTGCTCGGATCCTCGCTCGTCTCCATCGCCGTGCAGAGCGAGAGCGCCCTGCGCGGCATGCCGTCCACCGCCCCGGGGCACCAGGTGCTGAGCGAGATCGCGGCGCTCGCCCGGCGCGCTCACGCGGAGGTGCGGGGCATCGCCGCGGACCGGGTCGTCGCGCACCTGCGCACGGAGCTCGGCCACGCCCGGCGGGTGCTGGTGCAGGCGGGGATCATCACGCGCCTCACCACCACGCCGCTGCCCGAGGTCCCGGGTCCGGTGAGCCACTGCCTGGTGGCCGTGCTGCGGGAGGGCCTCGGCAACGTCCTGCAGCACAGCCGTGCGACGTGGTGCAGCATCGAGGTGACGGTGTACCGGTCCCAGGTCCGGCTGGCCATCGCCAACGACGGTGTGCCGTCCTCGCCCGTGTCCGCCCGGCACGGCAGCGGGCTGGCGGGCCTGCGGCTGCGCGCCCTGGCCCTGGGCGGGACGCTGGAGGTGCGGGCAGCGCAGGGACGTTTCCTCCTGGCGGCCCGGCTTCCGTTAGATCCATCCGTGCCGTTCGGCGATACGGACGGCGTCCACCAGCGTGCGCGCGTGTAGCTTGCCCACGGCGGAGGACAGGCGGTTGCGCACGGTGCCGACGCTGAGGAAGAGGTCGCCGGCGATGGTCCGCGGGTCGGCGCCGCTCGCGGCGAGCCTGAGCACCTCGGCCTCGCGCGGGGTCAGGGGGGTCGCGGAGCCCGCCGAGTCGACGAGTCCGGGGGGCTCGATCACCCGGCCGCCGTCGGCGGCCGTGCGGACGGCGGCCGCGAGTTCCCTGGGCGAGACGGTCTTCAGCACGTAGCCCGACACGCCCGCGTCCACGGCGCGCCGCACGTGGCCGGGCCGGTCCAGCGCCGTGAGCATGACGGTCCGGCAGGCCGGTGCCCGCTCGGCCAGTTCACGGGCCAGCGCCAGACCGTCCATGCCCGGCAGGTCGATGTCGAGCAGGGCGACGTCCGGGGCCGCGCGGTCGACGACGGCCAGGGCCTCGGCCGCGTCGGCCGCCTGCGCCACGACCCGCATGCCGAACTCACCGTCGAGCAGGGCGACCAGACCCGCCCGGACCACCTGCATGTCTTCCACGACCAGGATGTCGATCATGAAGAGGATGCTCCGCGCCCGAGGCGTGAACGCGAGCCCGCCGGTGGAAGGCGGCCGAATACCGCGGGAGCGGGCCGGCCGGAGCCGGGCCCGCTCCCCGTCCGCCGCGGTGAGCGGCCGGAGGGCCGTCAGGAGATGCGCACCGGATTGACCACGTCCGCGACCAGCACGAGCAGGGTGAAGCAGACGAAGATCCCCGCCACCACGTAGGCGACGGGCATGAGCTTCGCCACGTCGAACGGGCCGGGGTCGGGCCGGCGCAGCACCTTCGCGGTGGTGCGGCGCAGCGACTCCCACAGGGCGCCCGCGATGTGGCCGCCGTCGAGCGGCAGCAGCGGGAGCATGTTGAACAGGAACAGGGAGAGGTTGAATCCGGCCACGAGCATGACGAACATCGCCAGCTGCTGCGTCGCCGGGATGTCCAGGGTGGCGATCTCGCCGCCGACCCGGGCCGCGCCGACCACGCCCATCGGGGAGTCGGGTTCGCGCGGGCCGTCGCCGAAGGCCGCGTCCCACAGGGCCGGGACCTTGCCGGGCAGGGCGGCGAGGGAGTCGACGGCCTCGCCGATCCGGTCGCCCATCCAGGCGACGGACTCGTCGAAGTCCTGCTTGACCACGCCGGTGGCCGCGCTGAAGCCGAGGAAGCCGGCGGTGACGTACTCGCCCTCGACGACCTGGCCGTTGCCGTCCTTCTTGGCGACCTGGTTGGTGGCGATCTTCGCGTGCAGGGTCACCTGCTCGCCGCCGCGCTCGACGACGATCGGCACCTCCTTGCCGGGGTTGGCGCGGATGAGGTCGGACAGCTCGTCCCAGTTCTCGGTGCGCACGCCGTTGAAGGAGACGATCTCGTCACGTGCCTTCAGGCCCGCCGCGGCGGCCGGGGAGGCCGGGTCGGACGCCTGGCAGTCGTCGCGGTTCTCGCTCTGCGCGATGACGCACCGGGAGACGGAGGCGACGGTGGTGGTCTGCTGGGTGATGCCGAAGCCCATCAGCACGGTGAGGAACAGCACCACCGCCAGGATCAGGTTCATGAAGGGGCCCGCGAACATCACGACGACCCGCTTCCACGGCGCGCGCGTGTAGAACAGCCGGGTCTCGTCGCCCGGCCTGAGCTCCTCAAACGCGGCGGAGCGGGCGTCCTCGATCATGCCGCGCCACGGCGAGGTGGAGCGGGCCTCCAGGCGGCCGTCCGGGCCGGGCGGGAACATGCCGATCATGCGGATGTAGCCGCCGAACGGGATCGCCTTGAGGCCGTACTCGGTCTCGCCCCTCCTGCGCGACCAGATCGTCGGGCCGAAGCCGACCATGTACTGCGGCACGCGGATGCCGAACATCTTGGCGGTGGACAGGTGCCCCAGCTCGTGCCAGGCGATCGAGAAGAGCAGGCCGACGGCGAAGACGACTATGCCGAGGATGAACATCAGGGTCGTCATGCACGGGCCTCCGCCGTCTGTGCCGCCAGTTCCCGGGCCCGCGTCCGCGCCCAGGTCTCCGCTTCGAGGACGTCCGACACGGTCAGCGAGGTTCCCGTGCGCGGGGTGCCGTGCTCCTCGACCACCCGCGTGACGGTCTCGATGATCCTGAGGTACGGCAGCGCGCCCGCGCGGAACGCCTCGACGCACTCCTCGTTGGCCGCGTTGAACACCGCCGGGGCGGTGCCCGCGAGCTCGCCGACGTGCCGGGCGAGGTTCACCGAGGGGAACGCCTCGTCGTCGAGCGGGAAGAACTCCCAGGTCGACGCCCGGCTCCAGTCGAAGGCGGGAGCGGCGTCCGGGACGCGTTCGGGCCAGCCGAGGCCGATGGCGATGGGCCCGCGCATGTCGGGCGGGGTCGCCTGGGCCAGTGTCGATCCATCCGTGAACTCAACCATCGAGTGGACATACGACTGCGGGTGCACGACCACCTCAATGCGGTCGAAGGGAATGTCGTAGAGCAGGTGGGCCTCGATCACCTCCAGGCCCTTGTTGACGAGGGTCGCGGAGTTGATCGTGATGACCGGGCCCATCGCCCAGGTGGGGTGGGCGAGGGCGTCCTCGACGGTGACCCGCGCCAGCTCCTCCCGGGTGCGGCCGCGGAAGGGGCCTCCCGAGGCGGTGACGACCAGTTTGCGCACGTCGGCGCGGGTGCCGGCGGCCAGCGCCTGGAAGAGGGCGGCGTGCTCGGAGTCGACCGGGATGATCTGCCCGGGCTTGGCGAGGGCCTTGACCAGCGGGCCGCCCACGATGAGCGACTCCTTGTTGGCGAGCGCGAGGGTGCGGCCCGCCTCCAGGGCGGCCAGGGTCGGGGCGAGGCCGATGGAGCCGGTGATGCCGTTCAGCACCGTGTGGCAGTCGGAGGCGGCCAGCTGCGTGGCCGCCTGAGGTCCGGCGAGGATCTCGGGGAGCGGCTCCCCCGGCCCGTACCAGGCGCCGAGCGCCTCGCGCAGGGCCGGTACGACGTCCTCGCGGGCCACCGCCACGGTCCGCACCCGCAGCCGGTGGGCCTGCTCGGCGAGGAGGGCGACCCGGCCGCCGTTGGCGGACAGGCCGGTGACGCGGAAGCGGTCCGGGTGGCGCAGCACGAGGTCGATGGCCTGGGTGCCGATCGATCCGGTGGAGCCGAGGATCACCACGTCCTTGGGGCCGTCTCCCGCCAGGGGGTCGTACACGAGGTGCGGGTCGGCGAGGGGGGCTGGAGAGTCGCTCATCCCCCCATTGTGGCCGCACCGCGGTGCCGCGAGGACAGCGCGTCCCTCCCCGCGGGGGCGCGCGCCGCACCGGCGCGCGCCCCTGTGGGGGCCGGTCACCCGATCGGCCGGTGCACGTTCTCCCGCTGGGACGCGCCCGGGCGGGCGTCCGCGATCCACGGCCCGTCCCCCGACGGGTCGACGACGCCCTCCTCCAGCCACGCGTACGTGCCGGACAGCACGCCCTTGACCACGGTGCGGTCGAGGTCGTCGGTGTTGTTCCACAGGCGGGTGAAGAGCTCCTCGATCCGGATGCGGGCCTGGCGGCAGAAGACGTCGGCGAGCTGGTAGGCCTCGCGGCCGTGGTCGCCCTGGCCGCGCAGCAGCTCGGCGCGCACGCAGGCCGCGCTCATCGCGAACAGCTCGGCGCCGATGTCGACGATCCGGCCGAGGAAGCCCTGCTTGGTCTCCATCCGGCCCTGCCAGCGGGACATTCCGTAGAAGGTGGAGCGGGCCAGCTTGCGGGCGGTGCGCTCGACGTACCGCAGGTGCACCGAGAGGTCCACCTCGCGCTTGAACTCGCCGTACGAGCCCGGCAGCTGCCCCGGTCCCGCGACGAGCCTGGGCAGCCACTTGGCGTAGAACAGGCCCGCGTTCGCGCCGGCCCGGGCCTTGTCCGGCAGGGACTTCTCCGGGTCGATGAGGTCGCCGGCGACCGAGAGGTGGGCGTCGACGGCCTCGCGCGCGATCAGCAGGTGCATGATCTCGGTGGAGCCCTCGAAGATCCGGTTGATGCGCAGGTCGCGCAGGATCTGCTCGGCGGGCACCGCGCGCTCGCCGCGGGCCCGCAGCGACTCGGCGGTCTCGAAGCCGCGGCCGCCGCGGATCTGGACCAGCTCGTCGGCGATCCTCCAGCCCATCTCGGAGGCGTACAGCTTGGCGAGCGCGCCCTCGATGCGGATGTCGTTGCGGTCCTCGTCGGCCATCTGGGAGGACAGGGTGGAGACGGCCTCCAGGGCGAAGGTGGTGGCCGCGATGAAGGAGATCTTGGAGCCGACGGCCTCGTGGTGGGCGATGGGCTTGCCCCACTGCTCGCGGGCCGCCGACCACTCCCGGGCGATCTTCAGGCACCACTTGCCGGCCGCGACGCAGGACGCGGGCAGGGACAGCCGCCCGGTGTTGAGCGTGGTCAGGGCGATCTTCAGGCCCTGGCCCTCGGCGCCGATGCGGTGGGCGGCGGGCACCCGGACCCGGTGGAAGCGGGTGACGCCGTTCTCGATGCCGCGCAGGCCCATGAAGGCGTTGCGGTTCTCGACGGTGATGCCGGGCGAGTTGGTCTCGACGACGAAGGCGGTGATGCCGCCCGGGTGGCCCTCGCCCTCGGGGACCCGGGCCATGACCACGAGGAGGTCGGCGACCACGCCGTTGGTGGTCCACAGCTTCACCCCGTCGAGGACGTACTCGTCGCCGTCCGGCACGGCCGTCATGGCGAGGCGGGCGGGGTCGGAGCCGACGTCGGGCTCGGTCAGCAGGAAGGCGCTGATGTCGGTGCGGGCGCAGCGCGGCAGGAACCGCTCCTTCTGCTCCGGGGTGCCGAACAGCTTCAGCGGCTGGGGCACGCCGATCGACTGGTGCGCGGACAGCAGCACGCCGATGGCGGGGCTGGCCGAGCCGGCCAGGGTGAGCGCCTTGTTGTAGTAGACCTGCCCGAGGCCGAGGCCGCCGTACTTGGTGTCGATCTTCATGCCGAGCGCGCCGAGCTCCTTGAGCCCGGTGATCACCGCGTCGGGGATGCGGCCCTCGCGCTCGATGAGGGCACCGTCGACCTTCGTCTCGCAGAAGTCGCGGAGCTTGGCGAGGAACTCCTCGCCGCGCTGGGCGGTCTCGTCGGCGGGCAGCGGGTGGGGGTGGATGAGGTCGAGCCGGAGGCGCCCGAGGAACAGTTCCTTGGCGAAGCTGGGCTTGCGCCAGGCCTGTTCCCGGGCGGCCTCGGCGACCTGGCGGGCCTCACGTTCGGTGACGGTGGGTCGGGACGGAGACTCGGGTACTGCGGACATGAGGCTCACCTCGCCGCGAATCGGTACGGGTGGGGACGGACGCCTCGTCCGCTCACGCAAGGTGATCGGACGGACGTACGCTGCTGACCGGGGCTACTCGATCGTGTGTACCCGATCCCGGGTGGTCCGGCCACCCTGCGTGCGGCCATCCGGCCCACGGCGGGCCGGGCGGGGGCCGGCTGCGCCGGACGGGGGCCTGGTGGGGGTGGCCGGGGGTGCGACAAGGTGGGCGCGGCGGCCGCGCGGGACACGGCAGGGGACCGTTGCGGGAATTCGGTATCGAAGCGCTTCGACAGCCTATGGACACCCACTCCCGCTGGAGCTACTGTCGGAATCACCCTCCCCCACGGTTATCGCTCACGCGCACTGTCGAAGCGCTTCACAAAGCTTGGAGAGCTGGATGGTCACCCTCGCCGAGGTCGCCCAGCACGCCGGAGTCTCGGCGAGCACGGTGAGCTATGTCCTCAGCGGCAAGCGGTCCATCTCCGCGACCACCCGGCAGCGGGTCGAGCGGAGCATCCGCGAGCTCGGGTACCACCCGAACGCCGGGGCCCGCGCCCTGGCCAGCAGCAGGTCCAACATCATCGCGCTGATGGTCCCGCTGCGCACCGACATGTACGTGCCGGTGATGATGGAGATCGCCATCGCGGTGGCCACCACGGCCCGCGGGCACGGGTACGACGTGCTGCTGCTCACCGGCGAGGAGGGCCCCGACGCGGTGCGCCGCGTCACCGGCAGCGGGCTCGCCGACGGCATGATCCTGATGGACGTCGAGCTCGACGACGAGCGGCTGCCGCTGCTGCGGGCGACGGACGAGCCGTCGGTCCTGATCGGACTGCCGGCCGACACCACCGGTCTGACCTGCGTCGACCTCGACTTCCGGGCGACGGGCGCGCTGTGCGTGGAGCACCTGGCGACGCTGGGCCACCGTGACGTCGCCGTCATCGGCGAGGCCCCCGCGGTCTACGAGCGGCACACCGGTTTCGCCGTGCGCACCCTGGACGGGCTGCGCACCCGCGCGCGGGAGCTGGGCGTGCGGCTGCTGCACCGGCCCTGCGAGGGCGGGTACGACGCGATGGCCGTGACGCTCGCCCGGATCCTCGACGAACGGCCGGGCACCACCGGGTTCGTCGTGCAGAACGAGTCGGCCGTGGAGCCGCTGCTCGCCCTGCTGCGGCAGCAGGGCAGGGCCGTGCCCGAGGACGTGTCGGTGGTCGCGGTCTGCCCGGACCAGGTCGCCACGCAGGCCTCGGTGCGGCTGACGTCGGTCGCCATCCCCGCGCAGGAGATGGGCCGGCACGCCGTGGAACACCTGGTCGCCAAGTTCGACGGGCGCGGCAGCGACGAGGTCGTGCTGATCGCGCCCGAGCTGACGGTGCGGGCCAGCTCCGGGCCGGCGCCCGCCCGGCCGTAGGCACGCCCCGCTCAGGTCCCGTTCGCGCACCACCGCCCGGCCCCCGCCAGGGCACCCCCCTGTCTGCCCTCCTCCAGGAGCACGCCTCGTGAACCAGCCTGCCGAGATCCAGCCCAAGGTCAGCCTCGCCCAGTCCTCGCCCACCGTCGGCACCTTCCGTGAGCGCGACGGGGCGCTGGAGTGGAGCGGCCGCCAGGAGACCGTCCGCATAGAACCGTGGGGACCGGACGCGGTCCGGGTGCGGGCCCGGCTCGGCGGCCCGGTGCTGGAGGGGCTGCCGGGCGCGCTGCTCGACGAGGCTCCCCCGGCGCCGTCCACCGTGAAGATCGAGGACGGGCGGGGGCGGCTGACCGTCGGCGCGCTGACCGCCGAGGTCGACGCCGAGGGCGTGGTCCGCTTCACGCGCACCGACGACGGCGCCGAGCTGCTGGCCGAGGAGCGCGCCCACTTCTGGTGGCCCGGCCCGCGCCTGTACACCGCCGTCGGCAACGGCCACCACCGGCTGGAGCAGCGCTTCGCCGCCTACGACGACGAGAAGCTGTACGGCCTCGGGCAGCACCAGCACGGACGGCTGGACCAGAAGGGCCTGGTCGTCGACCTGGTGCAGCGCAACGCCGAGGTCGCCATCCCGGTGCTCACCTCCAGCCGGGGCTACACCCTGCTGTGGAACAACCCGGCGATCGGCCGGGTGGAGCTGGCCCACAACGGCACCCGGTGGGTGGCGGACTCGGCCCGGCAGATCGACTACTGGATCACCGCGGGCGACCCGGCCGCCGGGCAGCGCCGCTACAGCGCGGTGACCGGCCGCAGCCCGATGCTGCCGGAGTGGGCGGCGGGCTTCTGGCAGTGCAAGCTGCGCTACCGCACCCAGGACGAACTCCTCGCCGTGGCACGGGAGTACAAGCGGCGCGGCCTGCCCCTCGCGGCGATCGTCTGCGACTTCTTCCACTGGACGCACCTGGGCGAGTGGAAGTTCGACCCGAAGGAGTGGCCGGACCCGGCGGCCATGGTGCGCGAGCTGGACGAGCTCGGCGTCAAGCTGGTCGTCTCGGTGTGGCCGTCGGTGTCCCCCCTGTCGGAGAACCACCCGGTGATGGAGCAGCGCGGCTACTTCATCGGCACCCAGTACGGCCCGATGGCGCACGCCGACTGGCCCGACAAGGAGGTCGCCTCGACGGTCCAGGTCGCCTTCTACGACGCCACCAACCCCGAGGCCCGGGAGTTCGTGTGGTCGCGCGTGCGGGACAACTACCTGCTGCCGTACGGCATCACGGCCTTCTGGCTGGACGCCTGCGAGCCGGAGCTGAAGCCCGGCTTCTCGGAGAACCTGCGGTACTGGGCGGGCCCGGGCCTGGAGGTCGGCAACCTCTACCCGGCCGAGAACGCCCGCACCTTCGCCGAGGGCCTGCGCGCCTGCGGGCAGGACGAGGTGATCACGCTGAACCGCTCGGCGTGGGCGGGCAGCCAGCGCCACGGCGCCGCCCTGTGGTCGGGTGACATCGGCACCGACTTCGCGACCCTGCGCCGCCAGATCGCGGCCGGCCTCAACACGGCCCTGTCGGGCATCCCCTGGTGGAACACCGACATCGGCGGCTTCCACGGCGGCGACCCGGACGACCCGGCGTACCGGGAGGTGATGGTCCGCTGGTTCCAGTTCGGCGCGCTGTCCCCGCTGATGCGCCTGCACGGCTTCCGCGACCCGGGGATGCCGCTGGGCCCGGAGATGACCGGCGGCCCCAACGAGGTGTGGTCGTACGGCGAGGAGGCCGGCGCGATCCTGGAGAAGTACCTGCGGCTGCGCGAGCGGCTGCGGCCGTACGTGCTGGACGCGATGCGCGCGGCCCACGAGGAGGGGCTGCCCGTCATGCGGCCGCTGTTCCTGGAGTTCCCGGGCGACCCCGCGGCCTGGTCGATCGACGACGCCTACCTGTTCGGTCCCGACCTGCTGGTCGCGCCGGTGCTGACGGCGGGCGCCACCGCCCGCACGGCCTACCTCCCGGCGGGGACGCGCTGGACGGACGCGTGGACGGGCGAGACGTACGAGGGCGGGCGGTGCGTGACGGTCGACGCGCCGCTGGACCGCCTTCCGCTGTTCCTGCGGGACGGGGCGCGGCTGCCGATCGCGGAGTGAGGACGCGCGAGGGGGGCCGGTCCCGCACGGGACCGGCCCCCCTTTCCTGCCCTGGTCTCCTGCCCTGCCCGGGTCAGCCGCCGCTGACGGTCAGGTTGTTGGTGGTGAAGTTCAGGCCGCCGGACGAGGAGGTGATCTCGTAGCCGAACTGCACGTCGCCGATGGTCTCGTTGCCCATCCAGCCCTTGGTGTCCTTGATCCACTTCAGGATCGGCAGGATGTTCACGGTGCCGGAGTTCGAGTCCGAGGTGCGCAGGAACGAGAAGACCTCGTTGGCGCCGTTGTTCCCCTTGTAGACGTTCCAGGTGTGGCCGCCGAGGGTGACGGAGCCCTGGGAGGTGCCGAGCGGCCCGACGGCGCCGTTGTGGTTGACCCAGAGCATGATCTCGTAGTCGTAGTCGGTGTCCCAGATGTCGTAGGACGTGTTGTACGCGCCGGACGACGGGACGGTGACGTTGTAGCTGCTGGTGAGCGAGGTGAGGGAGGTGATCGGCTTGTTGATCACCTTCTTGGCGTTGGGGTAGGACTTGATGCCGCCGGTGTCGGGGTGGTCGGCCCACACGCCCCAGTTGGTGCCGGAGTTGGCCCAGACGCACTGGCTGCCGGCGCCGGAGCCCCAGATGTTGTTGTAGAGGGTGTAGCCGTTCAGGGACGTGTTGCCCCACTGGTCGCAGGAGTTCCAGACGGCGGCCTGGGCGGGGGCGGCGGCGAGGCCGACGGTGGCGCCCAGCGCGAGGGCCGGGGCCAGCAGGGCCTTGACGATCGTGGTCCGTGTGCGTGCTGCCATGGTGTCCCTTCCATGGGTGGGGGGATTGCGGGGGGTCACCACGCCTCCAGGCGGAGGACGTGGTCTTCTCCGGCGACCAGGTCGAGCGGCCGGGCGCCGGAGGAAGTCCGGAGTTCGACGCGGTGGCTGCGGGTGGGGCGCAGGACCGCGGTGACGCCGTCCGGGCCCCAGGTGAGGTCCAGTCCGGCCCCGAACCGGGTGCGCACCCCGCGCAGCGCGCCGCTCGGGTACGCCGGCGGCAGCGCGGGCAGCAGGACCAGCCGGTCGGGGGTGGACTGCACCAGCATCTCGATCAGGACGGCGGGCAGGGTGTGCGCGGCGTCGGCGTTGTAGACGTCGCGGCGCGGGTAGTGCGCGCTCATCAGCGAGGCGTGGAAGAAGTCGCCGCCGAGGACCTGGCCGAGGGCGTGGGCGACGCGGCCGGCGTCCCGGAGCCGGGCCGCGATCAGGGCGTGGTGCAGGTGGCCGTGGGCGGAGTCGTTCTCGGCGCCGCGCAGGGCGAGGGCGCGGTGGGCGGCGGCCGCGAGCTCCGGGGTGTCGTAGGGGGTGATCTCCTCCAGCGGCCAGACGCCGTAGAGGTGGCTGAGGTGGCGGTGGTCGTAGGAGTCCTCCAGGCCCGGCCAGGCCCACTCGGCGAGGGCGCCGTCCTGGTTGACGCGGTGCGGCGGCAGCCCGTCGGCGAGGGCGCGCCAGCGGGCGGCGTCCGGGGTGTCCGGGTGGTAGTCGGCGGCCGTGCGCAGGGCGTGGCGGGCCGCGGAGAGGTCCATGGCCGCGTTGAGGGTGCCCCAGCTCGCGTTCGCGGGCCGGTTCTCGGGCGAGTAGGAGGGGACGAGGACCCAGTGGCCGTCCTCGTCCCGGTGCGTGAGGAAGTCCTCGTAGAAGCGGGCGGTCTCGGCCAGGGCGGCGGCGGTGCGCGGGTCGCGGGCGCCGCGGGTCTCGTCGTGGTCGACGAGCGGCTTGAGCAGCCAGTCGGCGCCGGCGGTCCACAGGTGCAGGGGGTAGGCGCGGCTGAAGTGGTACGCGTGGCCCGACTCGCCGTCGGTGTGGGCGGGGGCGACGGCGCCCCGGACGCCGAAGACCGCGCGGGCGTTGTCCCTCCAGTGCGGCAGCTGGCGGTGGATCAGGGCGGCGTGCGCCTCGGTGACCTCGGGGAGGGCGGCGGCCGCGGCGGAGGCGGTCTGGAGGTTGAGGTTGGCGTCGTTGGTGAAGGCGCCCGACCAGGCCGTGTCCCAGTCGCCGGTCCACAGGCCGGTGAGGCGGGGCGGGTTGAGGCCGCTCGCGGACAGCAGGTGGTAGCGGCCGGCGGCGAACAGCCGCTCGGCCAGGGCGGCGCTGTCCGGCCGCCGCAGCAGCTCGGAGCCGGGCAGGGCGCGGTCGGCCGGGTCGGCGGCGAGGTCCAGGGTGACGCGCCGGTAGGCCGTGCGGTGCAGGGCCAGGTGGCGCTCGAGGAGGCCGTCGTACGACGTCTGTCCCTCCGCGGGGTCGTCCGCGGTCCGTCCCGCGGCGAGCAGGTCGCGCAGGGCGCGGCCCTCCGCGATCACGTCCAGCTCGCCGGTGTGCCGCCGCACCCGGGTCAGGAGCAGCACGGAGCGGGCGTCCTCGATGCGCGCGCCGGGGGGCGCCAGCGTGGTCGTGCCGCCCGTGACGGCGACCAGGGTGACGCCGGTGTACGCGCGGTCGCTGCCCGGGTAGCGGGCCCGCAGGCTCAGCAGGGCGCCTTCGGGGGTGAGGACGGCGGTGTGGCCGACGCCCAGGGCGGCGGGCGCGCCGGGCAGCCGGTGGTCCAGGCGGACGTCGAGGGCCGGGCCGGGCGCGGTGACGTGCTGGACGATCACGTCGTCGGCGCGGGAGACGAAGACGTGGCTGCGCCACTGTCCGCAGCGCGCCGCGACGACCCCGGTGGCGAAGTCGACGGAGCGCCGGTAGGGGTGCGGGTCGCCGGGGGGCCGGCGCAGCCGGATCCGGAAGGCCGGGTGGAACGGTTGCACCCACTGCAGCGGGCGGCCGTCGGTGAACTCCTCGGCGGCGGCGGTGTCGCCGGCCAGCAACCGCCGTTGCAGTCCGGGGAGTGCGGCGGCCAGCTGCGGGGGCCGGGCGTGCTCGCCGCCGTTGGGGCGGACGAGGGTGTGATGGGTGACGATCACGCGGTCGTCGTTCGGGTCGCCGGACACGAGGGTGCCGTGGTGGCCGTTGCCGCTCAGGAAGGCGTCCTCCCAGCGGGCGGCCGGCTCCGGCTCCCAGGTGCCGTGCACGGGTCCGCCGGCCGGCGGGGCGGTCGGTGTGCCGGTCATGGCCGCAGCACCGCCACGCCGTAGCGGCCGAGGGTGATCCGGTCGGTGACGGCCGTCTCCGTCAGCAGGTCGCGGTGCGTCCCGGGGACGGCGACGGTCACCGGCTCGCGGCCGTGGTTGAGCAGGAACAGCAGGTCACCGCGTCGGACGGCCTCGACCTGCGCCGGGAGGCCGTCGAGCTCCGGGCGGACCCCGGCGCCGGCCGCGATCCGGGCCAGCAGGTCGCGCAGCGCCTCCGGCTCCGGGAGCGTCGACAGGTACCAGGCCCGGCCCCTGCGCAGGACGGCGGGCAGCCCGTCGAGCTCTCCGCCGCGGTACGGGACCGTCTCGTCGGCGGCGCCGTCGGCCTCCAGCTCCTCCGACCACAGGGTGCCGGCGAAGCCCTCGCAGTCGACGGTCTGCCCCGGCTCCAGCGGCCACCACTCGTGCAGGGTGCGGATGCCGAACAGCTCCCGCAGGCGGGCGTCCATGCCGCCGGGCCGCACCCGGTCGTCCTCGTCGGCGACGCCGGTGAGGAAGCCGCAGACGAGCGTGCCGCCCCGCCGGACCCAGCCGAGGAGGTTCTCGATCGCCGCGTCGGTGAGCAGGTACAGCTGCGGCACGACGACCAGCCGGTACGCGGACAGGTCGTGCTCGGGGTGGGCGAAGTCGGTGGTGAGGTGGGCCTGCCACAGGGCGCGGTGCCAGGCGCGCAGGACGTCCGCGTGGTCGACCTCGCGGGACGGGCGGGCCTCCTGGGCGGCGGCCCACCAGGCGTGCCAGTCGTGCAGGACGGCGATGCCGGCCCGGCTGTGCCGTCCGGTGACGTGCGGGGCGATCCGCGCCAGGTCGGCGCCGAGCTCCTTGACCTCCTGGAAGGTGCGGCCCCGCTCCCCCGCGTGGCCGACCATGCCGGAGTGGAACTTCTCCGCGCCCTGGCGGGACTGGCGCCACTGGAAGTAGCAGACGGCGTCCGCGCCGCGGGCCACGGCCTGCAGGGACCACAGGCGGTTCAGACCGCGCGGTTTGGGGTGGTTCACGCCCCGCCAGTTGACCGGTCCGGCGGCCTGTTCCATCAGCATCCAGGGCCCGCGCGCCTGGGAGCGGGTCATGTCCTGGACGAGGGCGCCGCTCTGGGCGCCGAGCGGGTCGCGCGGGTCGGGGTAGAGGTCGACGGAGACGACGTCCTCCTCCCCGGCCCAGCGCCAGGCGTCCTGGCCGAACCACAGCGGCATGAAGTTGGTGGTGACCGGGATGTGCGGGGTGTGCCGGCGCACGATGTCGCGTTCGGCGGTGTAGCACTCCAGGAGCATGTCGGAGGTGAAGCGCCGGAAGTCCAGGACCTGGGCGGGGTTGCGCAGGTAGTGGGCCAGCCGCGGCGGCAGGATGCCGTCCCAGGTGTCGTAGCCCTGGCTCCAGAAGGCGGTGCCCCAGGCGGTGTTGAGGGCGTCGAGGGTGCCGTAGCGGCGCCGCAGCCAGCGGCGGAAGGCGGCCGCGGCCTCGTCGCCGTAGTCGGCGGTGCAGTACTCGTTGTTGATGTGCCACATCGTCAGGGCCGGGTGGCCGCCGTACCGGGCGGCGAGGTCCTCGGTGATGGCGGCGGCGCAGCGGCGGTAGGTGGCGCTGGAGTGCGAGAAGTGCTGGCGGCCGCCCCACCACTCGGTGCGGCCGTCCTCGGTGCGGGGCAGGGTGTCGGGGTGCAGCCGGCCCAGCCAGGGGGGCGGGGCGGAGGTGGGGGTGGCCAGGACCACGCCGATGCCGTGGTCGTGCAGCAGGTCCATCAGCCGGTCCAGCCAGCCGAACTCGCGGGCGCCGGGCTCCGGTTCGAGCTTCGACCAGGAGAAGACGCCGACGGTGACGGAGTTGACCCGGGCGTCCTTCATCAGCCGGACGTCCTCGTGCCAGGTCTCCTCGGGCCACTGCTCGGGGTTGTAGTCGCCGCCGAAGAGGATCCGGCCGCGGGCGGCGTCGGCGAGGCCCGGCATCAGACGGGCTCCCCGTACTGGATGCCGCGCCCGTTGGTGGCGAGGTAGACGCGGCCGTACACGCGCGGGTCGCCGGTGATCGCCTCGCCGGTCCAGCCCCACTGGTGGCGGTCGTCGTTGATCCGCACCCAGGTGCGCGCCTCGTCGTCGGAGCGGTGGACGGCGGTGACGTCCTGCGTGGAGCCGACCTGGTAGAGCGCCGGGTAGGAGGCGCCGTCGGCGGCCTTGCCGAAGCCGAGGCAGTAGGAGGCCCGGCAGCTGCCGACCCGGGAGAAGGCCGTGCCGCCGTCGGTGGAGCGGTACAGGCCGTTCTCCTTCAGGCTCAGCCACAGGTCGCCGGTCCGGCCCGGGGCGGCGGCCAGCTTGAACTGGCTGTCCCCGAAGGGCAGTCCGGTGGCCCGCGCGGTGAAGGTGCGGCCGCCGTCGGTGCTGGCGAACAGCGTGCCCGTGCCGGTGTCGTAGGCGTAGAGGCGCGCGGGGTCGAGCGGGTCGGCGACCGGTGCGGCGCCCTTCGGGAAGGAGGGCACCTCCGTCCAGGTCGTCCCGCCGTCCGCCGAGCGGTGGGCGGCGTACCCGGTGCCGTCCCAGTGCACGAAGGACCACAGCAGCACGCTGCCGTCGGCGTTCACCGCGATCGGGCCCGGCGCGTCGCGGGCGGTCTCCGGCTGGCTCGCGAAGGGCTCCCAGGTCCGGCCGCCGTCGCGGGAGGACGCGCCGTTGCCGTGGTCGCCCCAGCCGGCGCGCACCACGTACGACGGCCTGAGCGCGGCCTGCGCCAGCCCGGTCGCCGTGCCGGTCACCGGGTTCGTCGCCATGCCGCGCGACGGGGACGCCGTGAGGGACTCGTGGTACAGCACGCCGATGTCCCCGGACCCGCTGATCAGGTGCGCCTCGCCGGTGGGCGGCGAGATCAGCTGGCGCACGGAGGTCTCCTCCAGGCCGCGGATCTGCGGGGCCCAGTGCTTCAGGTCCCGGGTGCCGTAGAGGGTGGCGCCGGTGCCGAAGACGAGGTGCCGGGAGTCGAACGGGTCGAGCGCGAGGGCCTGGATCCACCAGCCGAACTTGGGCCGCTCCCCGCCCCACTTCAGGTAGGGCGTCTCGGAGACGTCGAGGACGGCGGTGTCCTTCAGGGAGGTCCAGGTGCGGCCGCCGTCCGTGGAGCGGAACACCGTGTCGACGGCCGCCCAGCGGTTGTTGGTGGAGACGACGACCGTGCCGGGGCGGCGGGCGTCGACGGCGACCCCGCCGTAGCCGAAGGTGTCGGCGGAGCCGTCGGGGGTCGTGCCGCCCGGCTCGACGGGCGTGACCTCCGTCCACCGGCCGGTGACGGTGTGCAGCCTGTGCACGCTGCCGTCGGACTGGCCGTTGGGGCCGGGCGCGTTCGCGTAGGTCACGTACAGCTCGCGGGTGTGGCGGTCGTACGCGGCGCGGACCGGCACCTTGGCGGCGGGTCCGGCGGGCTGTCCGGGGACGGCCCGCCAGGTGGTGCCGTCGGTCGTGCGGTACAGGTTCGGGGCGCTGCCGTCGGAGTCGCCCCAGCCGGCGTACACCGCCCGTCCGGCGGCGACGAGCAGGGTGATGCCCTGGCCGGTGGCGGAGGGGGCGGCCGGGAAGGGCGCCGGCTGCCAGGTGGCGCCCCGGTCGGCCGACCTCAGCAGCCCGTCGTGCCGGGTGCCCAGCCACAGGGTGTCGCTGTCGCGCGGGTCGACCAGCAGGCGCTCGCCGCAGCCGCGGCCGTCCTCGTTGGCGCCGAGCTTGACGGTGAGGTCGGTGCGCCGCCAGGTGGCGCCCCGGTCCTCGGACCGCAGCACGGCGCCGTCGCCCGCCCAGGGCTGGGCGTAGGTGCCGAGGGCGAGGTACACCCGGTCCGGGTGGGCGGGGTCGACGGCCATGGCCTCGACGCCGAGGAGGTTCCAGTCGTCCCAGCCGAGGTGGTCGGTCAGCGGGGTCCAGCGCGCGGCGCGGTCGTCCCAGCGGTAGGCGCCGCCGATGTCGGTGCGGGCGTAGGCGAGGCCGCGGACGGCGGGGTGGAAGAGGACGCCGGTGACGAAGCCGGTGCCGCCGATGACGGCGTTGCGCCAGCGGTACGGCCGGGCGGCGGCCCGTGCCGCGCCCTCGGCGGCCTGCGCGCGCCCGGGCAGGGGCACGGCGGTGAGCGCGGCGGCGGCCGCGGTCCCGGCCAGGACGGCTCGCCGGCCGATGCGGGACGTGAGCATGACATACCTCGTTCCGTGAGGAGGGGGGAAGGGGGACACCGGCCGGGGCGCGGGCGATCGCGCGGCCGGCCACGGCCCGGCCGCGCGGAACGGACGGCCGGCAGCCCGGCGGCGCGCACGCGGTCAGGGCGTCAGCCCTTGACCGCGCCCGTCAGCATCCCCTTCTTGAAGTGCTTCTGGACGAAGGGCGACAGCACGGCCACCGGCAGCAGGGCCAGCACCATCACCGCCATCTGCACGGCCAGCCCGGACAGCTGCCCCGTCTTGATGGCCTGGCCGAGCCCCACCGGCGCCTCCTGCTTCTGCACCAGCTGGATCATGACGTTCTGCAGCGGCATCATGTCCTGGTCGTTCAGGTAGAGGGAGGCGTTGAACCAGGCGCTCCAGTACCCGACGGCGTAGAACAGCGTGATCACCGCGATGACCGCGCGGGACAGCGGCATGACGATCTGCCAGAGGATGCGCAGGTCGCCGGCGCCGTCGATGCGGGCGCTGTCGATGAGCTCCGGCGAGATGCCCATGAAGAACCCGCGCAGCACCAGGATGTTGAAGACGCTGACCGCGCTGGGCAGGATCAGCGCCAGGTAGGTGTCCGTCAGGCCGAGGGTCTGCACCAGCAGGTAGGTCGGGATGAGACCGGCGCTGAAGAACATGGTCGCCAGCAGGGTCATCAGGATCCAGCGGTGGCCGAGCGAGCCGGTGCGCGACAGGCCGTAGGCGCACAGCACGGACACGGTCATCGAGAAGAGCGTGCCGACCAGGGTGACGAGGACGCTGATGACGGTGGCGCGGGTGACCTGGCCGCCGCTCAGCAGTTCCCGGTAGGCGACGAAGGTGATCTCCTGCGGGATCATCACCAGCCCGCCGGCCTCGTCGATCGTCTTGCGGCTGGACAGGCTGGTGACCACCACGATCCACAGCGGGAAGAGGATCGCGAGGCAGGCCGCGGCGAGCGCGATGCCCTTGCCGGCCAGTCCGGCCCGGGTGGGCGGCTCCTCCCACGCGGCGCGGGGCGGGCCCTGCCACCAGCGGGGCGCGCGCGCCGGTTCGTCGGTCACGGCGGTCACTTCTTGTACACCCCCTGCTCGCCCATGAGATGGGCCACCTTGTTCGCGGCGAGGACCAGCCCGAGGCTGACCACGCCCTTGACCAGTCCGGCGGCGGCCGCGTAGCCGAAGTCCTGGTTGCGCACGCCGTTCCACCACACGAAGGTGTCCAGGACCTCCGAGGCGCCCGGCCCCACGGCGTCGCGTTGCAGCAGGATCTGCTCGAAGCCGACGGTGAGGGCGTCGCCGACGCGCAGCACCAGCAGCAGGGCGATCACCGGCCGCAGCGCGGGCAGGGTGACGTGCCACATGCGGCGCCAGCGGCCGGCGCCGTCCATCGCGGCGGCCTCGTACAGGTCGGGGCTGACCGAGGCGAGCGCGGCGAGGAAGACGATGATCCCCCACCCGGCGTCCTTCCACACCGACTGCGCGGTGACCAGGAACGCGAAGGTGTCCGGGCTGGTCATCACGTCCAGCCCGTCGTACCCGTTCTCCCGCAGCAGCTGCGAGAGGATCCCGGCGCCGCCGAACAGCTGCTGGAAGACGGCGATGACCAGCACCCAGGAGAAGAAGTGCGGCAGGTACAGCACCGCCTGCGCCACCGCCCGCACCCGGGGCCGGACCACGCTGTTGATGAGCAGCGCGAGCAGGATCGGGATCGGGAAGTACAGCACCAGCTGGAGGAAGAACAGCACCAGCGTGTTCTTCACGGCGTTCCAGAAGTCCGGGTCCTCGAAGAGCCGCCGGAAGTTCTCCGCGCCCACCCAGGGGCTGCGCAGCATGGAGACGACGCCGTTGGAGCTGATGTAGGGGTCGTACTCCTGGAACGCGACCACGTTGCCCAGGATCGGCACGTAGTTGAAGAGCAGGACCAGGGCGAGTGCCGGGAGCGTCATCAGCAGCAGGACGCGGTCGCGGCGGAACCTGGCGCGCAGGCCCTGCTTCCCCGCCGGCCCCGCGGGCCCGGGGCCGGCGCCCGGCGTCCGCGGGCCGGGCACCGGCGTCTTCGTTGTCGCCTCGGCGCTGCTCCGAGGCACCGTGCTGTGGGACACGGCCGTCTCCTTGCCTCGGTGGGCGGTCAGTTGGCCGCGGAGCCGTTCTCGTCGAGCAGCTTCTTGTACCAGTCGCGCAGCCTGTCGCCGCCCTTGCTCCGCCAGTCGGACACGGCCTGCTGCATGTCGCTCACCTTCTTGCGGCCGCGGATGATGTCGTCCTCCAGCTGCTCGAAGTTGTTGGAGAGGTTGGTGTAGCGGGCCGGCTCGGTGACCTGCATGCCGTAGAAGGTGGTCTTCTTGGTGAAGGCGCCCATCCGCTGCTGCCACTCGACCGCGCCCCTGCCGACGTCCGGCAGGTCGGGGCGGGCGATGGTCGGGGCGGGGCTGGCGATCATCACGTAGGCGTTGACGACCTCGATGTTGCCCTTGTCGTTCTTGGTGGGCACGCCGTCCTTCACCGTGTAGTGGGTGCCCTCCACGCCGTAGTTGGTGAGCATGTACTCCTTGGTGCCGTACGGGGCCGCGGTGACGTTGGCCAGGGCGAGCACGTCGCGGATCACCGCCTCGGAGGCGCTCTTGTTGACGAAGGCGAAGATGTTCGCCGGGTTGGTGGCGTAGAGCGTCGGGTCGCCGCCGTCGTGGCCGAAGATGTCCATGCCCCAGATCCGGAAGTCCGGGTTCTGCGCGGCCTGGGCGGCCTGCTGGCCCCACCAGCTGGAGATGTCGTTGTTGTAGATGAGGAACTCGCCGGCCGCGAACTTGGTGCTCGGGTCGGTGGCCTGGCTCTTGCCGAGCCGCGCGTCGGGGTGCACGACCCCGGCGGCGAACAGCTTGCGGGTCCACTCCAGCGCCTCGAGGTACTCCTCGGTCTCCGCGCGGTGGACCAGCTTGCCGTCGACGAGGTTCCAGCCGAGCGCCTTCTCGCTGCCGGACATCACGCCGAAGGCGTTGAAGGCGGTCCACTTCATGTCGCCGCACGCCCACCGCTTGGCCTTGGCGTTGGTGATCTCCTTGGCCAGCGCCATGAAATCGTCGGCCGACCGCGGGACGTCGTACCCCTCCTTGTCGAAGACGTCCTTGCGGTAGAAGGGCACGATGTTGGGGACGTACGACGACGGCATCGGCAGGCCGCGCAGCTTGCCGCCGAAGAGGGAGCGCCGCCAGGCGTCGGTCGGGATCGCCGCGAGGTTCGGGTACTCCTTGACCTTGTCGCCGGAGAGGTAGGGGCCGAGGTCGGCGAACTTGCTGATGATGGCGCTGGGTATCTTCCCGCCCATGTTCCAGCCGGGGACGACCACCACGTCGGGGACGTCGCTGGAGGCGAGGACCGCGCCGAGCTTCTGGTCGTAGGTGTTGCCGTCCTGGTTCTGCCAGCGGACGTCGACGCCGGCGAGGTCGTTCATCGCCCGGTAGTAGGCGTTGTCGCTCTTGGGCGGCGAGCCCCAGAACGGCGACATGACGGTGACCTGCCCGCCCTTGCCCAGCTTCTTCGGCACCGAGGTCTTCAGCCCGGCGAGCTCCACCGGGCGGACGAAGCCGGCGGCGGAGCCGTTCCTGGACGGGATGTCCGGCGTCACCACGCTGCTGGCGACGAACGCCGGCAGCAGCTTCTCGGCGTCCTTGCCCGACGTGGTGCCCTCCCGCGAGCCGCCCTCCGAACCGCCGCAGGCGGCGAGCAGCGGCATCCCCCCGGCCACCGCTGCGGTGGCGACCGCCGTGGAGGCGAGGAAGCTCCTCCGGCTGGGTCCGGAGGCGGCGGAGGCGGCGTTCGGCGTCATTGCGTCAACCCTTCATGGCGCACCAGGACACCCGGCGGTGGGCCGTCGGCTGCGGTGTCTCGAGTGGAACTGGCTGAGCTGAAGCGGCCCTCCGACGGGTGCCGGGGCCCGCACGCCCTCCCGGCGGCCGACCCCGTAGTCGAAGCGCTTCGATGTTGCTGCGAGGTTAAGTGAACGGTCGGGGGCGCACAAGGGGCGTATCCAAGATTCCTCCGAGGTGTGCGGGATCGGCTCCCGGCTCTTGTGCCGCTTGGAATGGCGCCGGACAGCCGGAGTCGGTGCGACGGAACGTCTTGACACCCGACCGTGGGTCCACTGAGCATCGAAGCGCTTCGAAAGAGCTCGCCGCTCCATCCCAAGGGGAACCCGACGTGACCGCACCGACGCCGCCCACGCCACCTTTCCGCGATCCGCACCTGCCGTTCGCGAAGCGCATCGACGACCTGTTGTCGCGGCTCACGCTCGACGAGAAGACAGCGTTCCTGCACCAGTTCGCACCCGCCGTCGAACGCCTCGGCGTCGCCGCCTTCCGCACCGGCCAGGAGGCCCTGCACGGGGTGGCCTGGATGGGCCCGGCGACGGTGTTCCCGCAGGCCGTGGGACTGGGCGCGACCTGGAACCCCGAACTGGTGCGGCGGGTCGGCGAGGCGGTGTCGCGGGAGGTCCGCGCGATGCGGGCCCGCGACGAGCGCGTCGGCCTGAACGTCTGGGCGCCGGTGGTGAACCTGCTGCGCCACCCCCTGTGGGGCCGCAACGAGGAGGGCTACTCCGAGGACCCCCGCCTGACCTCGGCGATCGCCACCGCCTACACCCGCGGCCTGCGCGGCGGTCACCCCGCGTACTGGCGCACCGCGCCCGTCCTGAAGCACTGGCTCGCGCACAACAACGAGACCGGCCGGGACACCACGTCGAGCTCGGTGCGCCCGCGCGTGCTGCACGAGTACGACCTGGCCGCCTTCCGCGCGACCGTCGAGGCGGGCGCGGTGGCCGGGGTGATGCCGGCCTACAACCTGGTCAACGGCCGCCCCAACCACCTCTCGCCGTACCTGCGCGAGCACCTGCGCGCCTGGACGGAGGAGGAGCTGCTGGTCTGCTCGGACGCGGGCGCGCCCTCCAACCTGGTCGACTCCGAGCACTACTTCGACACGCACGAGGAGGCGACCGCGGCGGCCCTGCGGGCGGGCGTCGACAGCTTCACCGACCACGGCACGGACAGCTCGGTGATCGTCGCGCGGGTGCGGGGCGCCCTGGAGCGGGGCCTGCTGACGGAGGCCGACGTCGACGCGGCCGTGCGCCGCCAGCTCTCGGTCCGCTTCCGCCTCGGCGAGTTCGACGGCCACGAGGAGGCGGGCGCCTTCGACACCGCCGAGCACCGCGCGCTCGCCCGGGAGGCCGCCGAGCAGGCGATCGTCCTGCTGAAGAACGACGGGGTGCTGCCGGTGGCCCCCGGCACCCGGATCGCCGTCGTCGGGCTGCTCGCCGACGAGTGCAAGCTCGACTGGTACAGCGGCACGCTGCTGCGCCGCTCCACCCCGCTGGAGGGCCTGTCCGAGCGGTTCGGCGCCGAGCGGGTGGAGTTCGCGGAGGGCGTGGACCGGGTGCTGCTGCGGACCCGCGCGGGCACGTTCCTGCACGTCCCGCCGGCCGAGGACGCCCCCGGCGAGGCGCGCGGCGCCGAGGGCGCCCTCGACCCCGCCCTGCTCGCCGGCCGCACCGACCTGCCCCCGCTGACCACCGACGCCACCGGCACCGAACTCGCGCTCGCCGACTGGGGCGAGGGCGTCCTGACCCTGCGCGCGCCGGACGGCCGCTACCTGTCGGTCGCGCAGGACGGGTACCTGCGCGCCGCCGCGGACCAGCCCGGCGGCTGGGTGGTGCAGGAGACCTTCCGCCTGGAACCCCACGGGAACGGTCACCTCCTCAGGCACACGGGGACGGGTCGCCACGTCACCGTCGCCGCCGACGGCGTGAAGGTTGCCGACACCGACCCCGAGGTCTTCGAGCTGGTGGTGACCGAGCGCGGCGAGGACGCGGTGACGCGCGCCGCCGCCGCGGCCGACCTGGTCGTGGTGGTCGCGGGCAACGACCCGCACATCAACGGGCGCGAGACCGAGGACCGTACGACGCTGCGGCTGCCCGGCCACCAGCAGCGGCTGCTGGACGCGGCCCGCGCGGCCAACCCGGACACCGTGCTGGCGCTGGTCTCCTCCTACCCGTACGCGGTCGACGCGGCGCGCCTGCCGGCCGTGCTGTGGACCGCGCACGGCGGGCAGGCGGCGGGCACCGCCCTGGCCCGGGTGCTGGCCGGCGACGTCTCCCCCGCCGGCCGCCTGCCGCAGACCTGGTACGCCGACGACGCGGACCTGCCCGGCCTGCTCGACTACGACGTGATCGGCGGCCGCCAGACCTACCTGTACTTCGAGGGCACCCCGCTGTTCCCCTTCGGGCACGGCCTGTCCTACACGTCCTTCGCGTACGGCGACCTGACGGCCCGGGTCGCGGACGGGAGCGTGGCGGTCTCCTTCACGGTGACCAACACCGGGGACGTCACCGCGGACGAGGTGGCCCAGCTGTACACGCGGGCCGCCGACCCGTCGGTCCCCCGCCCGCGCCGCGAACTGGCCGCGCACCGCCGGGTCACGCTCGCGCCCGGCGAGCGGGCCGAGCTGTCCTTCGCGCTGCCGCTGTCCGGCTTCGCGTTCTGGGACGTCGCGCAGGACCGCCCGCGCGTGGAGCCCGGCCCGTACGAGCTGCTGGCGGGCGCGTCCAGCGAGGACGTCCGCCTGCGCGCGACCGTCGTGCTCGACGGGGAGCCCGGCGCGCCGCGCCCGGTGGCCGCACGCGGCCTGGACGCGGCCGGCTTCGACGAGCAGAGCGGCACGGAGATCGTGGACCGCGCGAAGGTGTCGGGGGACGCGGTGACGCCGGTGGCGGGCGGCTCGGGCGAACTGCTCTACCGCGCCTGCGACTTCGGCGCCGGAGTCACCGGGGTGACGGTGGACGCGGCGGGCGGGGGCACGGTCGAGGTGTCCCTCGACGGCGGCCCGGTCCTGGCCGTCCTGACCCTGGACCCGCCGACGGACGGCCCGTACGCCTACACCTCGCTGCACGCGCCGGTCGCCGCCGCGGGCGTGCACGACCTGCGCCTGAGGCTGCGCGGCCCGCTGCGGCTCGCGCGCGTCGGCTTCTCCGGCTGAGGGTCCGGGGAAGCCGGCACAGGGAAGGGGCCCGGCACCGAGGGGATCGGTGCCGGGCCCCTTCGGGCGTCCCGGGGGCCGCGTCGGCTAGAGGGCGAGGCCCGTCAGGACCAGCACCCGCTCGTACGTGTAGTCCTCCATCGCGAACCGCACGCCCTCGCGGCCCACGCCGGACTGCTTGGCGCCGCCGTACGGCATCTGGTCGGCGCGGTAGGACGGCACGTCGCCGATGACCACGCCGCCGACCTCCAGGGCGCGGTGCGCGCGGAAGGCGGTCCGGACGTCGTGGGTGAACACGCCCGCCTGGAGGCCGTACTTGGAGTCGTTGACGGCGGCGAAGGCCGCGGCCTCGCCGTCCACCTTCTGCACGGTGAGGACCGGCCCGAAGACCTCCTCGCAGGCGAGCGTGACGCCGGCCGGCACGTCGGCGAGCACGGTCGGCGCGTAGGAGGCGCCGTCGCGCTTGCCGCCGGTGAGCAGGGCGGCACCGGCCGCGACGGCCTCGTCGACCCACGACTCGACGCGCTGGGCGGCGTCCTCGCTGATCAGCGGGCCGACGTCGGTGGCGTCGTCGTTCGGGTCGCCGGTGACCTGGGCCTCGACGGCTGCGACGATGCGCGGCAGCAGCCGGTCGTACACGGCGGCGTCGGCGATCACGCGCTGCACCGAGATGCAGGACTGGCCGCCCTGGTAGTTGGAGAAGGTGGCGATGCGGGTCGCGGCCCAGTCGAGGTCCTCGTCGCTCGCCCAGTCGGCGAGGACGACGGCCGCGCCGTTGCCGCCGAGCTCCAGGGTGCAGTGCTTGCGCGGCACCGAGTCCATGATCGCGTAGCCGACCTTCTCGGAACCGGTGAAGGAGATGACCGGCAGGCGCTCGTCCTGGACGAGGGCGGGCATGCGGTCGTTGGTGACCGGCAGGATGCTCCAGGAGCCGGCCGGGAGCTCGGTCTCGGCGAGCAGCTCGCCGATGACCAGGCCGGACAGCGGGGTCGCCGGGGCGGGCTTGAGGATGATCGGCGCGCCGGCGGCGATGGCCGGGGCGACCTTGTGGGCGCACAGGTTGAGCGGGAAGTTGAACGGCGCGATGCCGAGCACGACACCCTTGGGGAAGCGGCGGGTGAGGGCGAGCCGGCCCTGGCCGCCGAGGTCGGTGTCGAGGCGCTGGGCCTCGCCGCCGTTGAAGCGGCGGGCCTCCTCGGCCGCGAACCGGAACACGGACACGGCGCGGCCGACCTCGCCGCGCGCCCACTTGACCGGCTTGCCGTTCTCGGCGGAGATCAGCCGGGCGATCTCCTCGGTGCGCTCCGCGAGGCGCTTGCTGACGTGGTCGAGGGCGGCGGCGCGCACGTGGGCCGGGGTGGCGGCGAACTCGTCCCGCACGGCGTACGCGGCGGCCACGGCCTCCTCGACCTGCGCGTCCGTCGGCACGCTGACGGTGCCGACGACCCGGCCGTCCCACGGGGAGGTGACGTCGAAGCTGTCCTCGCCGGTGACCTGGCGGCCGGCGAGCCAGAAGGCGTGGAGGGAAGTCATGTACGGGTCCCGGCCCTTCCGCGTTGGGGGTGGGTGGCTTGCTTTACGGGGTCCACGGTAGGGCGGGGCCGGGCCCGGGGCGCTTGTCCGGCGTGGAGTGGAGCGGGGTGCGGACACTCCGCTTTGGCACAGGTCTACTCGGTGGAGGTGGCCTTGAGCGCCAGCCACAGCTCCATCCGCACGTCCGGGTCGTCCAGCGACCGTCCGAGGATCTCCTCGACCCGCCGCATGCGGTAGCGCAGGGTGTGCCGGTGCACGCCGAGGTCGGCCGCCGCCGCGTCCCACTGGCCGTGCCGCGACAGCCAGGCCCGCAGCGAGGCGACCAGGTCGCCGCGCCCGGTCGCGTCGTGGTCGTGCAGCGCCCGCAGCAGCCCGTCGGCGAACGCCCGCACCGCGTCGTCGGCCAGCAGCGGCAGCACCGACCCGGCCGCCAGCTGCTCGTGCTCCACCAGGACCCGGCCCCGCCGCCGCGCCACCGACAGCGCCTGCTCGGCCTGCTTGTAGGCGGCGGCCGCGGTGATCGGCCCGGCCGGGGCGGACAGCCCGACGACCAGTTCGTCCTCGCCCGCGCCCTGCTCGGCCACCGTGCCGGTGCGGGCCGCCTCCAGCGCCGCCGCGTAGTCGCCGCAGGCCGCGACGGCCGCGCCCTCGTCCGCGGCCAGCACCACCAGCCGCTCCCCCTCCGGCACCACCAGCACCGCCTCGCCCGCCCGGGCCGCCGCGGACTCCACCACGTCGGCGAGCGCCCCGAGCAGGTCCCCCCGGGCGTCGGCGGCGGCCAGCGCGGCCGCCGAGGCCGGCTTCGGCGCGGGCACCCGGACCTCGGCGTCGATCTGGGCCCGGGCGGCCGACGCCGACGCGGACTCGGCGACCAGCACCCGGAACGGGGCGTCCAGCAGGTCGCCGTACAGGCCCCCGGCGACCGCGCGGGCGTGGTCCGGCTCCCCGGCCAGCAGCATGCGCAGCACCGCCGCGCCGACCCGCTGCTCGGCCGCCTGGAGGGAGCGGGAGCGTTCCGTGGTCAGGGTGAGCAGGGCGACGGCCGAGTGCACGGCGTACCGCTCGGCGGTGCCGAGGGCCGCGGCCGTGCCGACGGCGAGGGCGGCGCGCGGGCGCCGGCCGGTGCCGAGGGAGTGCAGCTCGACCCGGTCCTCGTTCTCCGGCCCGCCCACCACGGCCGAGGCGGGCGCGGGCCCCTCCCGCAGCCGGCGCACGTCCGCCGTGAGCCGCGCGGCGCGGCGGCCCGCCCACTCCGGGGCCGCGGCGACGACGGCGCCGGAGGCGTCGTACAGCGCCGCCCACCCGTCGACCTGCGCGGCCAGTGCGGCGAGCAGCCCTTCCGGTCCGTCGGTCAGCGCCTGCCTGGTCAGTTCGCGCTGCGCCGCGAAACCCGCCGTCACGGCCCGGTACTGGTCGGCGGCGATCGCCGCGGACACCGCCTTGCTGATGGCAAGGAACGGGGTGCGGCGCGGCACCTCCAGCAGCGGCAGCCCCTCCTCCTCGGCCGCGTCGACCAGGGCCGCGGGGATCTCCTCGTAGGTGACGCCGACGGCGAAGCCGATCCCGACGACCCCGGCGCCGGCCAGCCGCCGCACGTACCGGCGCATGGCCTCGGGGTCCTCCGCGTCCAGCTTGAGCGCGGTGATCAGCAGCAGCTCCCCGCCCTCCATGTAGGGCACGGGGTCGGCGAGCTCGCTGACGTGCGCCCAGCGGACGGGCACGTCGAGGCGGTCCTCGCCCGCGCGCACGGTCAGTCTGAGCGCGGAGTGCTGCACGAGCGAGGCGAGCGTCGGGGGCATGAGGCCTTCAGGTCGTCAGGACAGGGAGATCGGCGTGGATCTTTTGGCCGGGACGTATGAACGGCCTGTGTCGATTCTGCCTCACTGTACGGTCCTCGCGCCGCGCTCCGGGCGGCAGGGGTCAGCCGCGCAGGTCCACCAGCAGCGGCGGCGCGTGCTCGCCCTGCACGGTGGTCAGCGACAGCACCGCGTGCCCCGGCGGCACCGCGTGCGCGAGCTCGGAGGCGGACCACCGCTCCCGCTCGACCTGGCGGACGGTGACCGCCCGCGCGGTCGGCGCCTTGCCGGTGATCACCCGGCGCAGCATGTGCACGGCCTTGCCGGCCGGGGTCTCGGCGATGATCTGCCGGTCGGTGACGTCCCGGGCCTCGGTCCACTCCTTGCCCCACACCTCGGCGAAGTCCTGCCCGTCCCACGGGGTGAGCCCGGACAGCGCCACCCGGCACCCGGTGGAGCCGAGCAGCGGCCCGCGCAGCGGGCGGGGCACGTCGTCGAGGGTGCGCAGGGTCAGGGCGACCCCGGCGTTCGCGGACCGCAGCCGCTGGATGCCGCGCACGGCCTCGGGCGTCACCACGCCGGTGGCGTCGTCCAGGAGCAGGCAGGCGAACAGCGAGCGGTCCTCGCGGACGCCGACGCTCGCGGTGAACTGGGCGAGCACCAGCCGCGCCAGGATCCGCGAGGCGTCGGCGTGCCCGCGCTCGGGCAGGTCGACGCGCACCCGCACCGGGTGGTCGAGGGCCTTGAGGGAGAACGGCCGCGAGGCCCCGGAGGTGTCGAAGAAGCCGGCGAAGGCGGGCCGGTCCAGCAGCGCGACGCGGTCGGCGAGCACTCCGCCGACGTCGCCGGGGTGCCCCATCTGCCGCTCCCGGGCGTCGAGTTCGCGCAGCAGCGACTCCTGCCCGGACTCCTGGAGCCCCTGCCGCAGCGCGGCCAGCGGCCCGGGCGCCCCGTCCAGCAGCTGCCGCAGCTCGGGCACCGACGGGAAGCGCCCGTGGACGGCCCGGAAGGGCCCGAGCAGCTGGGCGAGGACGGTGGTGGACCGCCGGCTGTCGCTGCCGGGGTGCGGGTCGGCGAGGTCTCCGACCAGCGCCTCGGCGAGCACAGCGGCGGCCTCGTCCGGGTCGGTCGTCCCGCCGTACAGGTCGAGGTCGTGGACGGAGTCCGGGTTGCCGATCCGTACGACGACGTCGTACGCGTCGGCCGGGCCCAGCCCCGCGCCCGCCGCGCCGACCACGACGACGGCGGCCCGCCCGGCCAGCGCGTGCAGGCACAGCGACTCGGCGAGCGGCCGCACGATGCTGCCGGTCTTGCCGGAGCCGGCCGGCCCGACGGCGAGCAGGGAGGTGCCGAGCAGGTCGGGGCCGAGGGCGAGGCCGGTGCCCCGGTAGGCGTACGGGTTGCGGGGGTCGTCGGCGGTCGTGCCGAGCCGGACCTGGCCGGTGAACAGGTCGTGCCGGGCCTGCCGGGCGGGCAGGTCGCGGGCGCCGGAGGGGTGGGGGCAGGCGGCGGCGCCGTCCCGGAGCACGGCGCCGGTGAAGGCGGCGAGGCCGTGCCGGCCGCTGCGCACGCCCTGCCAGGCGCGGCTGATCCGGGCGTAGTCGACGTCCCGCATCAGCCCGGCCCGGGCGTCGGCGGCGAGCCGGTCGGCCGCGTCGGGGGCGCCGGCGGCGCGCAGCTGCGGCCACTGGGCGGGGTCCTCGCCGGGCGCGGGCGGCGGCTCGGCGCCCGGGGCGGTCCGGTACCAGGCGGGCGGTCCGTAGCGGCGCCAGACCTCGCCCCAGCGGCCCAGCCGGCCCACGAAGACCATGAGGGCGAGCGCGATCAGCGCGTAGTAGCCGTACCAGAGGACGGCGTTGCCGACGGCGTCGTTGCCCTCGCGCCAGGAGTCCGGGGTGAACAGCTCCAGGGGCAGCACCCACCAGCCGCCGAGGTAGCCGTTCCACAGCAGCGACCAGATCAGCCAGCCCACCAGGAACGCGATGAGCGCCCCGCTCAGCAGCTGCCGGCCCGGGATCTGCTCGGGCTCCTCCGCCGGCCGGGGCCGGTGCGCGAACCGCCACACGCCGGGCCGGGCCTCCGGCCGGGGCGTCCGCAGCCAGGCCAGGAACGCCGAGCCGTCCGGGCGGGGCGGCGCCCCCGGGGGAGCCGGCACCCCCGGCGGCAGCACGGGCCGCGGCGGCGGCGCGTACTCCGGCGGTTCCGCCGGGCGCGGCACAGGATTCGCATGCGTACCCCGCGCGTCCCGCGTCCCGTCGCTGTCCATCGCCCCTGCCCCCTGACCAGCCGCTCCGTCCACCATCGCCGAGCCAATCTAACGCCCGGGCAGGGCGAGTTCACCGCTTACGCGGCCGGTACCGGGGAGACTCGGTCCCGCGCAGCTATGTCCACGGCGGACAACGGGCACCGCCGACACCGCCCACATGGAGCATGCCCACTCCTCCCCACCGGTCCTAGCCTGCGGGAAGAGAAGGCAAGGAACCGCAACACCCCCCAGGAGCCCCGCATGACCGCACTTCCGCAGGAGCGCCGCGTCGTCACCGCCATTCCCGGCCCGAAGTCGCAGGAGCTTCAGGCCCGCCGCACCGCCGCGGTCGCCGCGGGCGTCGGCTCCGTGCTGCCGGTGTTCACCGCGCGCGCGGGCGGCGGGATCATCGAGGACGTCGACGGCAACCGCCTGATCGACTTCGGCTCCGGCATCGCGGTGACGAGCGTCGGCGCCTCCGCCGAGGCCGTGGTGCGCCGGGCGTCCGCGCAGCTCGCCGACTTCACCCACACCTGTTTCATGGTCACGCCGTACGAGGGGTACGTCGAGGTCGCCGAGGCCCTGGCCGAGCTGACCCCGGGCGACCACGCCAAGAAGAGCGCCCTGTTCAACAGCGGCGCCGAGGCCGTCGAGAACGCGGTGAAGATCGCCCGCGCCCACACCAAGCGCCAGGCGGTCGTCGTCTTCGACCACGGCTACCACGGCCGGACCAACCTGACGATGGCCCTGACGGCGAAGAACATGCCGTACAAGCACGGCTTCGGCCCGTTCGCGCCCGAGGTGTACCGCGTGCCGGTCGCCTACGGCTACCGCTGGCCGACCGGTCCGCAGAACGCCGGCCCCGAGGCCGCGAAGCAGGCCATCGACCAGATCACCAAGCAGGTCGGCGCGGAGAACGTGGCCGCGATCATCATCGAGCCGGTGCTCGGCGAGGGCGGCTTCATCGAGCCGGCCAAGGGCTTCCTGCCGGCGATCGTGGAGTTCGCCAACGACCACGGCATCGTCTTCGTCGCCGACGAGATCCAGTCCGGCTTCTGCCGCACCGGCCAGTGGTTCGCCTGTGAGGACGAGGGCATCGTGCCGGACCTGATCACCACGGCGAAGGGCATCGCGGGCGGTCTGCCGCTCGCCGCCGTGACGGGCCGTGCCGAGATCATGGACGCCGCGCACGCGGGCGGCCTGGGCGGCACGTACGGCGGCAACCCGGTGGCCTGCGCCGGAGCGCTCGGCGCCATCGAGACGATGAAGGAGCTGGACCTCAACGCCCGGGCGAAGAACATCGAGGCGATCATGAAGGGCCGCCTCACCGCCATGGCCGAGAAGTTCGACATCATCGGTGACGTCCGCGGCCGCGGCGCGATGATCGCCATCGAGCTGGTCAAGGACCGGGCGACCAAGGAGCCGAACCCGGAGGCGACCGCCGCGCTGGCCAAGGCCTGCCACCAGGAGGGCCTGCTGGTCCTGACCTGTGGCACCTACGGCAACGTGCTGCGCTTCCTGCCCCCGCTGGTGATCGGCGAGGACCTGCTGACCGAGGGCCTCGACATCATCGAGCAGGCGTTCGCGCGCATCTGAGTCGCCGTCCTCGCAGGTGAGCCGCCCCGGATGTGCGGCCGGGGCGGCGACCGGCAGAGGGTGTGAAGAACGTGTGCGGGGTGGATGACAGGAGCCCTTCCGCCCTGTCGCGGGGCCACCCCCTGTCGTACGTTCTTACCCAGATGAGAGATACACCCCGCCCACAGGGGACTGTGGGTGGCATCAGGCCGGGGCCTCCCCAGCTTCGACCTGGTCGTGCCCTCGCGCACACAACCCGGAGCCCCGCTCCGGAATCTCCTCACCGATCGGACGGTCGCCCGCCCCAAACCCCCCGGGGCGCGCGACGTTCCGGTCCGGTCGGCCGCCCCGGAACCACCCCCCCTGTTCCGGGGCGGCCGACCTCCCCTCTCCTCCCTCTCCCGCCCCGTCGGGCGCGTCCCTGCGCGACGGGGCCCGCGGCCCGGGAGCCGGCGGGACCCGTGCGCCGGTGCGCCGGGCGGTGCTGACAAGCTGGACGCCGTGTCGTCCTCTCCCGCTCCCGGTCCGCGAGCGGCCCTCCCCGCCCTCCTCCTCGGCGTCCCGGCCGTCCTCTTCGCGCTGATCACCTGGCAGGTCGTGGCCGAGGGGCCGCTGCTGCGCGCCGACGAGCGCGTCAGCCGTGCCCTGCTCCGCCCGGACGGCCTCTCCGGCTTCCTCGCCGACCTGGGCAACGTCCCCGTCGCGGTGCCGGTGCTGGCCGCCGCCCTGGCGTACGCCGCCTTCCGCGCGCGTGCCGCGGGGACCGGGCGGTGGTGGCTGCCGTCCGCCGCGGGGGCCCTGCTCATGGCGCTCGTCCCGGCGGTCGTGGTCCCGCTCAAGGAGCTGACCGACCGCCCGGGGACCCCGGTGACGCCGGGCACCGGCTTCTACCCCTCCGGGCACGCCGCCACGGCCGCCGTCGCCTACGGTGCCGCCGCCCTGCTCCTGCTCCCCTGGCTGCGCGCCGCCGCCCGCCGGACCGTGGTCCTCTCCGGCGCCGCCCTCACGCTCGGCACCGGCTTCGGACTCGTCCGGCACGGCTACCACTGGCTCCTGGACGTCGTGGCGAGCTGGTGCCTGTGCGCGGTCCTGCTGACCGGCCTCGCGCTGCTGCTCGGCCGGCGGCAGGACCCGGGCCCGCACCGGCCGCGCGGGCGGCCGACGACGGGGCGGTGAGGCCGGGGGCGGCCGGACGGCGGCCGCGAGCACGGCGGCGAAGGGGCCGGCGCGGTCCACGGCTGCCCCTGGGGGCGGGGCACCGGAGGGTGGAGCCCGCCCGGCCGGTCCGGACCGGTTCGGCCGTCCGGGCCTCGCGCCGCTAGCCGCCGTCCGTCCTCGCCGGGCCCGCCGCCGCCTCGTGCATCGCGAGTTCGAGGAGCACCGGGTCGGTGAGGGTGCCCGAGCCGTCGGGGGAGACCAGCCAGCGGACGCCGCCCGTCGCCGCGCGGCCCGGGTACGGCACGACGATCCACGTGCCGCGCCCCGCGGCGCGGATGCCGGTGCCGAGCCAGCGGGACGCGGTGCCCGGCGGCACGAAGAAGCCCGTGCGCGCGTCCCCGGAGCCGGCCAGCACCGGGCCCGGCCGGTCCAGGACGCGGGTCAGCACGTCGAGCGTGGGACGACCGAGCGCACCCGGCAGGATCAGCACGTCCCAGGCCCTGCCCGCGGGCAGCAGCGCGACTCCGTGCGGGTTGCGCTCCCACTCCCGGCGGCAGGCCCCGGGGTCGGGTGCGACGGATGCCAGCCACTGGACCGCCGTCTTGGCCGCAGTCATCAGGGAGACCTCCCTCTCTCGTGGACGCGGTCGCGTCACGGGGAAGAGGGAGGCCCCCGGTGTCCATTACGCGGGTTCCGGCACCTCGTCGGGGTGAACCGGCCCGCGCCCGCGCGCCCGCCGCGTCAGCTGTCGAAGCCCAGGCCGAGCCGGTCCATCGTGCGCAGCCACAGGTTGCGCCGGCCGCCGTGCGCGTCGGCGCGGGCCAGCGACCACTTGGTCAGCGCGATGCCGGTCCAGGCGAACGGCTCCGGCGGGAACGGCAGCGGCTTCCTGCGGACCATGGCGAGCTCCGTGCGCTCGGTGCGCTCCCCCGCCAGCAGGTCGAGCATCACCTCGGCGCCGAAGCGCGTGGCGCCCACGCCGAGGCCCGTGTAGCCGGCCGCGTACGCCACCTTGCCCTGGTGGGCCGTGCCGAAGAACGCGGAGAAGCGGGAGCAGGTGTCGATCGCGCCGCCCCAGGCGTGCGTGAAGCGGATGCCCTCCAGTTGCGGGAAGCAGGTGAAGAAGTGCCCGGCGAGCTTGGCGTAGGTCTCCGGGCGGTCGTCGTACTCGGCGCGCACCCGGCCGCCGTACGGGTAGATCGCGTCGTAGCCGCCCCACAGGATCCGGTTGTCGGCGGAGAGCCGGAAGTAGTGGAACTGGTTGGCGCTGTCCCCGAGTCCCTGCCGGTTCCTCCAGCCGACCGACGCGAGCTGGCCGGCGGTGAGCGGCTCGGTCATCAGGGCGTAGTCGTAGACCGGGACGGTGTAGGAGCGGACCCGCTTGAGGAGGTTGGGGAAGACGTTCGTGCCGAGCGCGACCCGGCGGGCGCGCACGCGGCCGTAGGGGGTGCGGACGGCCATGCCGGCGCCGTACGGCTTCAGGGTCAGCGCGGGGGTGTGCTCGTACACCCGCACCCCGAGGCGCAGGCAGGCCCGCTTCAGGCCCCAGACCAGTTTGGCGGGGTTGAGCATGGCCACACCCCGGCGGTCGTGCAGGCCCGCCCGGAAGGTCGGGGAGTTCACCTGCTCCCGGACCGCGTCGGCGTCCAGGAACTCGACGCCGCCGGCCAGGCCCCGCCGCTCCATCTCCTCGTACCAGTGGCGCAGTTCCTCCGCCTGGTAGGGCTCGGTGGCGACGTCGATCTCGCCGGTGCGTTCGAAGTCGCAGTCCAGGCAGTGCCGGGCGACCGCCTCCTCGATGGCGTCGAGGTTGCGCTCGCCCAGCTCCTGGAGGGTGTGGATCTCGTCCGGCCAGCGGGCCAGCCCGTTGGGCAGCCCGTGGGTGAGGGAGGCGGCGCAGAAGCCTCCGTTGCGGCCCGAGGCGGCCCAGCCCGCCTCGCGGCCCTCCACCAGCACCACGTCCCGCCGCGGGTCGCGTTCCTTGGCGACGAGCGCGGTCCACAGTCCGCTGTAGCCGCCGCCGACGACCAGCAGGTCGCAGGTCTCGGAGGTGGTGAGGGCGGGTTCGGGGCGGGGCCTGCCGGGGTCGTCCAGCCAGTACGGGACCGGCTGGGCGTCGGAGAGGGATTTCGTCCAGTTCTTCGCACTGCTCATGGCGCTCGGGGCCATGATTTCAACTCCCTACAGGGGCTTATGCCTTCTGCTTGCTTCTGCGGTTGCCGATGACCATGGAGGTCAGGACGAGCAGCACGGCGATGACGAACATGGCCGTGCCGACGACGTTGATCTGCACGGGCGTGCCGCGCTGCGCCGAGCCCCAGACGAACATGGGGAAGGTGACGGTCGAGCCCGCGGTGAAGTTCGTGATGATGAAGTCGTCGAAGGAGAGCGCGAAGGCGAGCAGCGCGCCCGCCGCGATGCCGGGCGCGGCGATCGGCAGCGTGACCCGGACGAACGTCTGGAACGGGCCGGCGTACAGGTCCTGCGCGGCCTGCTCCAGCCTCGGGTCCATCGACATCACGCGCGCCTTGACCGCCGTCACCACGAAACTGAGGCAGAACATGACGTGCGCGATCAGCACCGTCCAGAAGCCGAGCTGGGCGCCCATGTTGAGGAACAGGGTGAGCAGCGAGGCGGCCATGACGACCTCGGGCATCGCCATCGGCAGGAAGATCAGCGAGTTGACGGCGCCGCGGGCGCGGAAACGGTAGCGGGCCAGCGCGAACGCGATCATCGTGCCGAGGGCGGTGGCGCCGAGCGTCGCCCAGAGGGCGATCTGGAGGCTGAGCGACAGCGATCCGCACAGCCCGGAGACCCCGCAGGGGTCCTTCCAGGCGTCCAGGGAGAACCGCTGCCACTCGTAGTTGAAGCGCCCCTTGGGCTGGTTGAAGGAGAACACCGTCACGATGACGTTGGGCAGCAGCAGGTAGGCGAGCGTCAGCAGTCCCGCGATGACGACGAGACGGCGCTTGAGCCAGGTGACCAGGCGCATTTAGACCAGATCCTCCGTCCCGGACCTGCGGATGTAGAGGGTGACCATGAGGAGGATCGCCGCCATCAGGATGAAGGAGAGGGCCGCGGCCGTCGGGTAGTCCAGGATCCGCAGGAACTGCGACTGGATGACGTTGCCGACCATGCGGGTGTCGGTGGAGCCGAGCAGGTCGGCGTTGACGTAGTCGCCCGCGGCCGGGATGAAGGTCAGCAGGGTGCCGGAGACGACGCCGGGCATCGACAGCGGGAAGGTGACCTTGCGGAAGGTGGTCCAGGGGCGGGCGTACAGGTCGCCCGCCGCCTCGTGCAGCCGGGGGTCGATCCGCTCCAGCGAGGTGTACAGCGGCAGGATCATGAACGGCAGGAAGTTGTACGTCAGACCGCAGATGACCGCCAGCGGGGTGGCCAGCACGCGGTCGCCGGCGGTCAGGCCCAGCCAGCTGGTGACGTCCAGGACGTGCAGCGTGTTGAGGGCGCCGACGACCGGGCCGCCGTCGGCGAGGATCGTCTTCCAGGCCAGGGTGCGGATCAGGAAGCTGGTGAAGAACGGCGCGATCACCAGGATCATGATCAGGTTGCGCCAGCGGCCCGCGCGGAAGGCGATCAGGTAGGCCAGGGGGTAGCCGAGCAGCAGGCACAGGACCGTCGCGGTGCCGGCGTAGAGCACCGAGCGGACGAACTGCGGCCAGTACTCGGACAGGGCGTCCCAGTACGTGGCGACGTGCCAGGTGACCTCGTACCCCTCCTCCAGGGAGCCCGTCTGCACGGACGTGGAGGCCTGGTAGACCATCGGCAGCGCGAAGAAGACCAGCAGCCACAGGATGCCGGGCAGCAGCAGCCAGTACGGGGTCCAGCGGCCCCGCCTGCGCGGCGTGCCGGTCTTCGGCGCGGCGGGTGTCAGGGGCGGGGGCGCCTCGGTGAGCGTGGCCATCAGGCGACCTCTTCCTCGATGCCCGCGTCGGCGTCCTGCGCCGCGTCGAGCCCGAAGGTGTGCGCCGGGTTCCAGTGCAGGACGACCTCGGTGCCGGGCACCAGCCGCGGGTCGCGGTCGATGTTCTGGGCGTAGACCTCGAAGTCGGAGCAGACCGGGCTGTCGACGACGTACTGCGTGGAGACGCCGATGAAGCTGGAGGCGGCGATCCGGCCGGTGATGCGGTTGCGGCCGGCCGGGATCTCGCCGGCGTCGTCGGCGTGGGTGAGGGAGACCTTCTCCGGGCGGACGCCGACCAGGACCCTGCCGCCGGTCGCCGTGGGCGCGGAGCACCGCGCCTCGGGCAGGACCAGCTTGCCGCCGCCCGCCTTCAGCACGATCTCGCCGCCGCCGCTGCTGTCGACCTCGGCCTCGACGAAGTTGGAGGTGCCGAGGAAGTTCGCGACGAAGGTGGTGCGCGGGTTCTCGTACAGGTCGCTGGGGGCGCCGAGCTGCTCGACGCGGCCCGCGTTCATCACGGCGACCGTGTCGGCCATGGTCATGGCCTCCTCCTGGTCGTGCGTGACGTGCACGAAGGTGATGCCGACCTCGGTCTGGATGCGCTTGAGCTCCAGCTGCATCTGGCGGCGCAGCTTCAGGTCCAGGGCGCCGAGCGGCTCGTCGAGCAGCAGCACCTTGGGGTGGTTGATCAGCGCGCGGGCGACCGCGACGCGCTGCTGCTGGCCGCCGGAGAGCTGGTGCGGCTTCTTGCGGGCCTGCTCGCCGAGCTGGACCAGCTCCAGCATCTCCTCGACCTGCTTCTTCACGCTCTTGATGCCGCGCCGGCGCAGGCCGAACGCGACGTTCTCGAAGATGTCGAGGTGCGGGAAGAGGGCGTAGGACTGGAAGACGGTGTTCACCGGCCGCTTGTACGGCGGCAGGGCGGTCACGTCCTGGTCGCCGAGCGCCACGGTGCCGGTCGTGGGTTCCTCCAGGCCGGCGATCATGCGCAGGGTGGTGGTCTTGCCGCAGCCGGAGGCGCCGAGCAGGGCGAAGAAGGTGCCCTCGGGCACGGTCAGGTCCAGCGGGTGCACGGCGGTGAAGGAGCCGTAGGTCTTGCTGATCCCGGAGAGGCGGACGTCGCCGCGGTTGTCGGTGGTCTTCATCGTCGTCACGCCCCAGTGAGCTTCGCGAACTTGACTTCGTAGGCCGTCTCTTCCTTCGAGCTCAGGGAGCGGAAGGCGCGGGACTTGGCCTGCATGGCCTTGTCGGGGAGGATCAGCGGGTTGTCCGCCGCGTCCTCGTCGATCTTCGCGAGCTCCTCCTTGACGCCGTCGACGGGACACACGTAGTTGATGTACGCGGCGAGCTCGGCGGCCGCCTCCGGCTCGAAGTAGTAGTCGATGAGCCGCTCGGCGTTGGTCTTGTGGCGTGCCTTGTTGGGGACCAGCAGGTTGTCGCTGGACGTCATGTAGCCGCTGTCCGGGATGAGGAAGTCGACGTCCGGGCTGTCCGCCTTGAGCTGCACGACGTCACCGGCCCAGGCCAGGCAGGCCGCGAAGTCGCCCTTGGTGAGGTCGGAGGTGTAGTCGTTGCCGGTGAAGCGGCGGATCTGGCCCTTGTCGACGGCCTTCTGCAGCCGGGCGATCGCCGCGTCGTAGTCGTCGTCGGTGAAGTCCGCCGGGTCCTTGCCCATGTCGAGCAGGGTCATGCCGACCGTGTCGCGCATCTCGGTGAGGAAGCCGACCCGGCCCTTGAGCCTGGGGTTGTCGAGCAGGTCGGAGACCGACGTCACCTCGACGCCGTCCAGCGCCTTCTTGTTGTAGGCGATGACCGTGGAGATGCCCTGCCAGGGGTAGGAGTAGGCGCGGCCCGGGTCCCAGTCGGGGTTGCGGAACTGCGGCGACAGGTTGGTGAAGGCGTGCGGCAGGTTCGAGGGGTCCAGCTTCTGCACCCAGCCGAGCCGGATGAGCCGCGCGGCCAGCCAGTCGGTGAGGACGATCAGGTCGCGGCCGGTGTCCTGGCCCGCGGCGAGCTGCGGCTTGATCTTGCCGAAGAACTCGTTGTTGTCGTTGATGTCCTCGGTGTACTTGACCTTGATGCCGGTCCGCGCGGTGAACGCCTCCAGCGTCGGGTGCTTCTTGCCGCTGTCGTCGACGTCCATGTACTCGGTCCAGTTGGAGAAGCTGACGGTCTTCTCCTCGGCCGAGTGGTCCTCGCTCGTCCCGCCGCCCTGCGTCCTGCCCGCCGGGGGGATGCCGCAGGCGCTCAGCGCGCCGAGTCCGCCGGCCGCGAGCGCGCCGCCGGTGGAGGCCCGCAGCAGCGAACGGCGGGTGAGAGCGGCCCGGCCGTTGCGCAGACTGCGCCGCATGGCGGCCACCTGGGCCGGGGAGAGGCGGTCGGGCTCGTACTGCTCCATGCGCGTGGTGCCCTTTCGGGAGGTTCCGGAGAGTGATCGGCCGCAGGTCGGGCGGCCGTCCTCCTGGCTGACTATCGGTCCCCGAAGATCGTGCGGTGCCAGTCCTTCGCGGCGACCGCCGTATTGTCGAACATGACGTGCTTGACCTGCGTGTACTCCTCGAAGGAGTAGGCGGACATGTCCTTGCCGTAGCCGGACGCCTTGTAGCCGCCGTGCGGCATCTCGCTGATGATCGGAATGTGGTCGTTGACCCAGACGCACCCCGCCTTGATCTCGCGGGTGGCCCGGTTGGCCCGGTACACGTCCCGGCTCCAGGCGGAGGCCGCGAGCCCGTACGGGGTGTCGTTGGCCAGCCGGATCCCATCCTCGTCGGTGTCGAAGGGGAGCACGACCAGGACGGGTCCGAAGATCTCGGCCTGTACGACCTCGCTGTCCTGCGGGGCGTCGGCGATGAGGGTGGGCCGGTAGTAGGCGCCCTTGGCGAGCTCGCCCCGCGGGGCCTCGCCGCCGGTCACCACGCGGGCGTACGCCCGCGCCCGGTCCACGAAGCCGGCCACCCGGTCGCGCTGGGCGTGGGAGACCAGCGGGCCGAGGTCGGTGCCGGGCGCGAAGGGGTCGCCGAGCCGGACGGTCTCCATGAGGGCGGCCGTCCGCTCGACGAACGCCTCGTACAGGGGGCGCTGCACGTACGCGCGCGTGGCCGCCGTGCAGTCCTGGCCGGTGTTGATGAGCGCGCCCGCGACCGCGCCGTGCACGGCCGCCTCCAGGTCGGCGTCGTCGAACACCACGAAGGGCGCCTTGCCGCCGAGCTCCAGGTGGAGCCGCTTGACGGTGGCGGTGGCGAGTTCGGCGACGCGCCGGCCGACGGCGGTGGAGCCGGTGAAGGACGTCATGGCCACGTCGGGGTGGCCGACGAGGTGCTCGCCGGCCTCCCGGCCGGTGCCGGTGACGACGTTGACCACGCCGTCCGGGATGCCGGCCTCCGTGACGGCCCGGGCGAACAGCAGCGAGGTCAGCGGAGTGAGCTCGGCGGGCTTGAGCACGATGGTGTTGCCCGCGGCGATCGCCGGGAGGATCTTCCAGGCGGCCATCTGGAGGGGGTAGTTCCAGGGCGCGACGGAGCCGACGACGCCGATGGGCTCGCGGCGCACGTACGAGGTGTGGTCGCCGGAGTACTCGCCGGCGGACTGCCCCTGCAGGTGGCGGGCGGCGCCCGCGAAGAACGCCGTGTTGTCGATCGTCCCGGGCACGTCGAACTCGCGGGTCAGCTTCAGCGGCTTGCCGCACTGGAGGGACTCGGCGGCGGCGAAGTCCTCGGCCCGCTCGGCGAGCACGGCGGCGAGGCGGTGCAGCGCGTCGGACCGCTCGCCGGGGGTGGCCGCCGCCCAGGCCGGGAAGGCCTCCCGCGCGGCGGCGACCGCCGCGTCCACGTCCGCGGTGCCGGCCAGCTCGTAGGTGAAGACGCCCTCGCCGGTCGCCGGGTCCACGACCGTGTGCGTACGGCCGGACGTGCCCTCGGCCGGACGGCCGGCGATGTACTGCGCCCGGCCCGCGAGGCGGTCCTGGGCGGGAAATCGTTCCGGGGTGGCATTGCCCGGGTTGTGCATGTCGCTCTCCTCCGTGTCCCCGTGACGAGGGCCGGCGTAGCTCAAGCTCGATTTGAGTGCCGATCCTGACAGAGCAAGGGACCCTCAACAAGTGATTCCGTTGTTGCCTTTTGGTTACGCGACGGAATCTGTCGACCAGGTGTCGAGCGGCCCCGGAAAAGGCGGGACGGAGTGTCCGTGGTGCCTGTCAGACTCGCGTGCATGGAACGAACGACGGGGGCGGCGGCCGGGACGATCAGGTCGCGCGAGGAGCTGAGGGACCGGGTCCGCTCGGGGGCGAAGGTCAAGTACCTGCTCTTCTGGGGCCACCGGCCGCACCCGGACGGCCGGATCGGGCCGAGCTGCCTGAGCCAGTGGTGGCCGTCGCCGTTCACGGTGGACGGCCTGGCCTACGCGACCGCCGAGCACTGGATGATGGCGGAGAAGGCACGGCTGTTCGGCGACGCGGAGGCGGAGCGCCGGGTGCTGGCGGCGGACCACCCCTCCCTGGCGAAGAAGGCCGGGCGGCTGGTGCGCGGGTTCGACGAGGCGGCCTGGGAGCGGGAGCGGTTCCGGATCGTCGTGGAGGGCAGCGTCCACAAGTTCTCCGCCGACCCGCGGCTGGGCGGGTTCCTGCTCGGCACGGGCGAGCGCGTCCTGGTGGAAGCCAGCCCGGTGGACCGCGTGTGGGGCATCGGCCTGGCCGCCGACGACGAGGCGGCACTGGACCCGGAGCGCTGGCGGGGCCCGAACCTGCTGGGCTTCGCCCTGATGGAGGCACGGGCACGGCTGCGGCAGGCGTGAGGCGGGGTCTGCCGGTACCGGGGACGGCAGCCGTGAGGCGGGGCCTGCCGGTACCGGGGACAGCAACCGTGAGGCGGGGCCTGCCGGTACCGGGGACAGCAACCGTGAGGCGGGACCTGCCAGTACCGGGTGCGGCGGTCCGGAACGACCGGCCCGGGTGGGGCGGCGGCCCTCTTCCCGGCCGAGCGTTCAGGCCGTGGCGAGCACGACCGCGCCCAGGACGACGGCGAGGACCAGGCCCACGGCACCGCAGATGATCCCGGCCAGGGCCTGACCGGGGTTGGTGGCCTCGCCGCGGGCGGCCTTGTTCCGGCCGATCACGCCGAAGACCACGCCCAGCACGCCCAGCAGGATCGCCAGCGGCCACAGGCAGAAGCCGGCGGCCGCGATGATGCCGAGCACGAGCCCGGCCGTGCCGATCCCGTTGCTCGGCGGCGCGGTGCCGGGCCAGCCGTAGGAGCCCGGTGCGGTCGCCGCGCCGCCGTAGCCGGAGTGCGCGGCGGACGGGTAGCCGTAGCCGCCGGGGTAGCCGTAGGGGACCTGGCCGGGGCCGTCGGGGGCGATGGGCGGCGGGGGGACCGGCTCGCCGTGCGGCGCGGGAGCGGCCGGAGCCGCGAAGGGGTTGGCCGGGCCGGGCGCGGGGGCCGCGGCGGCGGGCGGGGCGAACGGGCCGGCCCACGGCTGGTGCGGCGCGGGAGCGGCCGTCTGCGGGGGCGGGGCAGGGGTGCCGGTGTCCCCCAGCGCGGGCATCGAGGTGACCGTCTGCTGGTCGTGCACCGAGGGCCCGGAGGCCGGCGGCGGCCAGGCGAGCGGCTCCTGCGACACCACCGTGTGGCCGGGGCCCGGCGGGTCCTGCACCGGCGGCGCCCACGGGGCACCGGGCGCACCGGGCGCACCCGCCGCATGCGGTGCACCGGCCCCCTCGGAGGCACCGGATCCGGAGGAGGGCCCCGGCGCGGACCACGGATCGGAGTTCTCCGGCGCATCCGGCCGCCGCGCGTCGTCGGACATGCGCGGTCCCCCCTTCGTCGAGCGTCCCGCCATGCTACGGCCCCGTCCCCCTCCGGGCGGCCCCGGCCTACGATGATCCCCGAGTCACCGATCAGCCGATCACCCGCGTCCCGCCGCACCCGGTCCGGGACGCCGTTCCCGGGGAGGAACCTTGACCGACCGTCCCGCCGCGCCCGCCCCTGGCGAGACCCGCGACCTGAAGACCTTCATCGCCGGGCTGCCCAAGGCGGAACTGCACGTCCACCACGTCGGCTCCGCCTCCCCCCGGATCGTCTCCGAACTGGCCGCCCGGCACCCCGACTCCAAGGTGCCCACCGACCCCGAGGCGCTGGCCGACTACTTCAGCTTCACGGACTTCGCCCACTTCATCGAGGTCTACCTGTCGGTCGTCGACCTGATCCGCACGCCGGAGGACGTCCGGCTGCTGACGTACGAGGTGGCCCGCGAGCTGGCCCGTCAGCAGGTGCGCTACGCCGAGCTGACCATCACCCCGTACTCCTCGACCCGCCGGGGCATCGACGCGCGGGCCTTCATGGACGCGATCGAGGACGCCCGCAAGACGGCCGAGGCCGAGTTCGGGACCGTGCTGCGCTGGTGCTTCGACATCCCCGGCGAGGCCGGTACCGAGGCCGCCGAGGAGACCACCCGGCTCGCCACCGACGACCGGCTGCGCCCGGAGGGCCTGGTCTCCTTCGGCCTCGGCGGGCCCGAGATCGGTGTGCCGCGCCCGCAGTTCAAGCCGTACTTCGACCGGGCCATCGCCGCCGGCCTGCACTCGGTCCCGCACGCCGGCGAGACGACCGGCCCGCAGACGGTGTGGGACGCCCTCGTCGACCTGCGCGCCGAGCGCATCGGCCACGGCACCAGTGCCGCGCAGGACCCGGAGCTGCTCGCGCACCTCGCCGAGCACCGCATCGCGCTGGAGGTGTGCCCGACCTCCAACATCGCCACGCGCGCGGTGCGCACCCTCGACGAGCACCCGATCGGGGAGTTCGTGCGGGCCGGGGTGCCGGTGACGGTCAACTCCGACGACCCGCCGATGTTCGGCACCGACCTGAACAGCGAGTACGCGGTCGCCGCCCGCCTGCTCGGCCTCGACGAGCGGGGCCTGGCCGGCCTGGCGAAGAACGCCGTCGAGGCGTCCTTCCTCGACCCGGCCGGCAAGGCGCGGCTGGCCGCCGAGATCGACACGTACACCTCGGCGTGGCTCGCGCGGTGACGTCCGGGACGCACCCGCGCGTGACCGCCGTCGCCCACCGCGGCGACCCGTACCGCGCCCGGGAGAACACCCTCGCCTCGCTGCGGTCCGCGCTCGCCCGGGGCGCGGACGCCGTCGAGGTCGACGTACGGCTCACCCGGGACGGGGTGCCGGTGCTGCTGCACGACGAGACGCTCAAGCGGCTGTGGGAGCACGACCGGCCGCTGCTCGCGCTGTCCTGGGACGAGGTGCGCGGGCTGACCGGCGGCGGGGTGCCGGCCCTGGCGGACGCGCTGACCGCCACCGACGGCCACCGGGTGATGCTCGACCTGCCGGGCACGCCCGACGTCCGGGCGGCCCGCCGGATCGTCGGCGTCGTACGGGAGTGCGGGGCCGAGGACCGGGTGTACTACTGCGCGGGCGCCGCCGCCATGCTGGCCGTGCGCGCCGCCGACCCGGCCGCCGAGATCGCCCTGACCCGGACGACGCTGGCACCGCCGCGGCCCGCGCTGCTGGAGGCGGTCCGCCCGCGCTGGCTCAACTACCGCTTCGGCCTGGTGAGCCGGGCGCTGGCCGACCGGGTCCACGGCGACGGCTACCTGCTGTCCGTCTGGACCCCGGACACCCGCCGCGCCATGCGCCGGCTGCTGGCCCTGGGCGTGGACTCGATCACCACGAACCGCATCGACGCGCTGTGCGCGCTGCGCGACGGGGGCGCCGCCGGCCGGGCACCGTAGGGGATCACCCTGACGACTCCCCTGCCGGGGAAGGGACGTGCCCGGAGACGAACCGGGGTCGCGTCCCCTCCCCGGCGACGATCCGGACGGCCCGTCCGCGGCCCGAGGATGATCACCACCGCTTCGCCGATCACCCCGGGAGTCCTCCGATGCGCGCTCGCCGCCGCACCACCCTGCTCGCCGCGTCCCTCACCCTCGCCCTGGCCACCGGCGCGACGGCCGCGCCCGCCGTCGCCTCCCCCGCCCCGCCGGGCGCCGCGCGCTGCACGGACGGGCCGTCGCGCACGGCGCTGTGCGAGGCGCTCGCCGGACTGCCGGACGCCGACGCGACGGCCGCGCTCGTCCGGGTCGGCGGCACCGACGGCTCCTGGCGCGGCACCGCGGGCGTCCGCGACCTGCGCACCCACCGCCCCGCACTGGAGAACGGCCGCTTCCGGGCCGGTTCCACGACCAAGCTGGTGACCGCCGCGCTCGTGCTCCAACTGGCCGCCGAGGGACGGCTGGACCTCGACGCGGACGTCCGGAGGTACCTGCCGCGGCTGCTCCCGGACACCTTCCGCACGCCCGTCACCGTGCGGCACCTGCTGACCTTCACCAGCGGCCTGCAGCCGGGCGCGTCCCTCGGCGACGTCGACGGGGAGGGCTACGACCGCCGCTACGAGACGCTCACCCCGCGGCAGGTGGTGGCCACGTCCGTGGCCAAGGGGCCCGCCCACCCGGCCGGTGACCGGCAGACCTACGGCAACATCGACTACACCGTGCTGGGCCTGCTGGTCGAGAAGGTGACGGGCGACTCGTACGCGCACCAGGCGCACGTCCGGGTGTTCGAGCCGGCCGGCATGCGGCACACCTCCTTCCCCGTCGGCCCCGACCCCCGCGTCCACGGCCCGCACAACCGGGGCTACCAGCTCCTCGCGGACGGCAGGCTGGTGGACGCCACCGAGTGGAACGTGTCCGACCGCTGGGCGGCCGGCGACATGATCTCGACCACCGCCGACCTGGAGAGGCTCGTCGTCGCGCTGTTCGGCGGCGAGGTGGTGCCGCGGCCGCTGCTCGAGGAGACGATGTTCACCCTGCCCGACGTGCCGGGCGGGGCGACCGTGAGCGCGGGAGGCCTCAAGCCGTTCCCGGCCGGCGGCCAGGTCCTCTGGGTGAAGAGCGGCGCCCGTCCCGGCTACGCCACCGCCGTCGCCGCCACCGAGAACCTGTCCCGCACCTTCGTCTACTCGGTCAACGCGACCGACGCGAAGGGCACGGACACGAACCCGGTGGCCGAGCGGATCGTCCGGGCGGCGCTCAGCGGCTGAGGAGGGGGACGGCCACCGGCGCGGTCAGCGCCTTGGCCGGTTCCTCGGCGCCGTGCGCCGCCCGGGCCGCGAGCGGGCCGGGGGACGGCGGCGGACACGGGCGCGCCGGCGGGTGAGTCGTCCGCGGCGCCGGTGTGCCGCGCACGACGCGGCCCCGGACGGGGAGTTCCCGTCCGGGGCCGTGTGCGCGGGACGCCGCGTGCGCGGGGCCGGGCCGCAGGGGGCGGCCGGATCGCCGGAGGCCTACGCGTCCAGCGACGTCATCACGTGCTTGATCCGCGTGTAGTCGTCGAAGCCGTACGCCGACAGGTCCTTGCCGTAGCCGGACTTCTTGAAGCCGCCGTGCGGCATCTCGGCGACCAGCGGGATGTGGGTGTTGATCCACACGCAGCCGAAGTCGAGCTTCTTGGACAGCCGCATGGCGCGGCCGTGGTCCTTGGTCCACACCGAGGAGGCGAGCGCGTACTCGACGCCGTTGGCCCACTGGACGGCCTGGTCCTCGTCCGAGAAGGACTGGACGGTGATGACCGGGCCGAAGACCTCGTTCTGGATGATCTCGTCGTCCTGCTTCAGGCCGGAGACGACGGTCGGGGCGTAGAAGTAGCCCTTGTCGCCGACGCGCTTGCCGCCGGCCTCCACGCGCGCGTGCGCGGGCAGCCGCTCGATGAAGCCCTCGACCTGCCGGAGCTGGTTGGGGTTGTTCAGCGGGCCGAAGAGCACGTCCTCGTCGTCCGGCATGCCGGTCTTGGTGTCGGCGGCGGCCTTGGCCAGGGCGGCGACGAACTCGTCGTGGATGGACTCCTGGACGAGCACGCGGGTGGCGGCCGTACAGTCCTGGCCGGCGTTGAAGAAGCCCGCGACCGAGATGTCCTCGACGGCCTTGGCGATGTCGGTGTCCTCGAAGACGACGACCGGCGCCTTGCCGCCCAGCTCCAGGTGGACGCGCTTGACGTCCTTGGAGGCGGACTGGGCGACCTGGATGCCGGCGCGCACCGAGCCGGTGATGGAGGCCATCGCCGGGACGGGGTGCTCGACCATCATACGGCCGGTCTCGCGGTCGCCGCAGATGACGTTGAAGACGCCCTTGGGCAGGATCGAGCCGAGGATCTCGGCGATCAGGACCGTGGAGGCCGGGGTGGTGTCCGACGGCTTCAGCACGACGGTGTTGCCCGCGGCGATCGCCGGGGCGAACTTCCACACGGCCATCATCATCGGGTAGTTCCACGGCGCGACCTGCGCGCAGACGCCGACCGGCTCGCGGCGGACGATGGAGGTCATCCCCTCCATGTACTCGCCGGCCGACCGGCCCTCCAGCATCCGCGCCGCGCCCGCGAAGAAGCGGATCTGGTCGACCATCGGCGGGATCTCCTCGGAGCGGGTCAGCCCGACGGGCTTGCCCGTGTTCTCCACCTCCGCCGCGATCAGCTCCTCGGCGCGCTCCTCGAACGCGTCGGCGATCTTCAGCAGGGCCTTCTGGCGCTCGGACGGGGTGGTGTCGCGCCAGCCGGGGAAGGCCTCGGCGGCGGCCGCCATGGCGGCGTCCACGTCCGCCTGCCCGGACAGCGGAGCGGTCGCGTACGCCTCGCCCGTCGCGGGATTGACCACCTCGGTGGTCCGTCCGTCGGCGGCGTCACGGAACTCACCGCCGATGTAGTTGCGCAGACGACGCAGCTCGGTGCTCACTGCAGGCCCTCCTGGTGTTCCTGGTGGGGTGTCGAAGGTGTCCAACCTCTGAGACACCCACCCTAGACGGTGCCCCCACGTTTTCAACACCCCTGGACCGGCCGGTTCTGCGAAATCCGCAAGCTACAACCCCGTAAACAACGAATTTCATTGATCCAGGCTTGCGAAACTGTCGATACCTCGTGCACAGTGAGCTCGTGGCCAGTCGAAGCGCAGACCCAAGGGACTCCCGCGAGTCCAGGAACGGCGGCACTCCCCAGCTGGATGCCGTCTCCCTCGCCATCGTCGAGCAGCTCCAGGAGGACGGCCGCCGGCCGTACGCCGCCATCGGCAAGGCCGTCGGCCTGTCCGAGGCGGCCGTGCGCCAGCGCGTCCAGAAGCTGCTCGACCAGGGCGTCATGCAGATCGTCGCCGTCACGGACCCGCTCACCGTGGGCTTCCGGCGGCAGGCGATGGTGGGCGTCCACGTCGAGGGGGACGTCGAGGCCGTCGCCGACGCGCTGACCGCCATGTCCGAGTGCGAGTACGTGGTGATGACCGCGGGCTCCTTCGACCTGATGGTGGAGATCGTCTGCGAGGACGACGACCACCTCCTGGACGTCATCAACCGGCGCATCCGCGCCGTCCCCGGCGTGCGCTCCACCGAGAGCTTCGTCTACCTCAAGCTCAAGAAGCAGACCTACATGTGGGGAACCCGATAACCGTGAGCACCGACAGCCCCAACGACCTCAGCAAGGCCGCGTACGACCACCTGTGGATGCACTTCACCCGCATGTCCTCGTACGAGCACTCCCCCGTCCCCACCATCGTCCGGGGCGAGGGCACCTACATCTACGACGACAAGGGCAAGCGCTACCTCGACGGTCTCGCCGGCCTGTTCGTGGTGCAGGCCGGGCACGGCCGCGTCGAGCTCGCCGAGACCGCCTCCAAGCAGGCGCAGGAGCTGGCGTTCTTCCCGGTGTGGTCCTACGCCCACCCCAAGGCCGTGGAGCTGGCCGAGCGGCTGGCGCACCACGCGCCGGGCGACCTGAACAAGGTCTTCTTCACCACCGGCGGCGGCGAGGCCGTCGAGACCGCGTGGAAGCTCGCCAAGCAGTACTTCAAGCTGGTCGGCAAGCCCACCAAGCACAAGGTCATCTCGCGCGCGGTCGCCTACCACGGCACCCCGCAGGGCGCCCTGTCCATCACCGGCCTGCCCGCCCTGAAGGCCCCCTTCGAGCCGCTCGTCCCGGGCGCGCACAAGGTCCCCAACACCAACATCTACCGCGCGCCGATCTTCGGCGACGACCCGGAGGCCTTCGGCCGCTGGGCCGCCGACCAGATCGAGCAGCAGATCCTCTTCGAGGGCCCGGACACCGTCGCGGCCGTCTTCCTGGAGCCGGTGCAGAACGCCGGCGGCTGCTTCCCGCCGCCGCCCGGCTACTTCCAGCGCGTGCGCGAGATCTGCGACCGGCACGACGTGCTGCTCGTCTCCGACGAGGTCATCTGCGCCTTCGGCCGCCTGGGCACCACGTTCGCCTGCGACAAGTTCGGCTACGTCCCGGACATGATCACCTGCGCCAAGGGCATGACCTCGGGCTACTCCCCGATCGGCGCGTGCATCATCTCCGACCGCATCGCCGAGCCGTTCTACAAGGGCGACAACACCTTCCTGCACGGCTACACCTTCGGCGGCCACCCGGTCTCCGCCGCGGTGGGCCTGGCCAACCTCGACCTGTTCGAGCGCGAGGGCCTCAACCAGCACGTCCTCGACAACGAGGGCGCCTTCCGCGCCACCCTGGAGAAGCTGCACGACCTGCCGATCGTCGGCGACGTCCGCGGCAACGGCTTCTTCTACGGCATCGAGCTCGTCAAGGACAAGACGACGAAGGAGTCCTTCGACGAGGAGGAGACCGAGCGCGTCCTGTACGGCTTCCTCTCCAAGGCCCTCTTCGACAACGGCCTGTACTGCCGTGCCGACGACCGCGGCGACCCGGTCGTCCAGCTCGCCCCGCCGCTGATCTCCGACCAGAAGACCTTCGACGAGATCGAGCAGATCCTGCGCGCGACGCTGTCGGAGGCGTGGACGAAGCTCTGATCGTCGGTCTGGATGATCAACACCGGCCCCGGCGCCGCCCGTTCGAGTGAGAAACGGCGGCCCGGGGCCGCGTGCTGTCCGGCCTCCCGCCGCCTTCTGCCTAGCGTGCCCAGTGACCGATCGGCCCCGCCTTCGTTCCCCCGCACGGGGGATGGCACGGGAACTACGGATCTGAACCGAGGTGTACGCCCATGGAGGCCCCGCCGGACAACGACGTGCTCTGGGCACGCGCCCTGCACTTCCAGCACGACGACGGCTCGCCCGCGCTCAGCGGCGTGTCGCTCGGCGTCCGGGAAGGCGAGATCCTCGCCGTCAGCGGACCGCGCGGCAGCGGCAAGACCACCCTCCTGCGCTGCCTGTCCGGCCTGCTGCCCGTCCGGCGCGGCGAGGTCTGGTTCAACAGCGTGCCCGTCCACACCATGGGCGCCCTCGGCCGCGAACGGCTGCGCCGCGACCGCTTCGGCTGGATCGACCCGGCCCCCGCGCTCGTCCCGGAGCTCTCCGTGTGGGAGAACACCGCGCTGCCCCTGATGCTGCGCGGCACCAGCCGGCGCCGCTCCAAGACCGCCGCCCTGGAGTGGCTGGAGCGCCTCGACGTCGGCGACGGGGCCCGCAAGCGCCCGCACGTCCTCACCCAGGCCGAGCGGCAGCGCGTCTGCATCGCCCGGGCGCTGGCCCCCGCGCCCTCGGTGCTGTTCGCCGACGAGCCCACCGCGCCCCTGCACCGCGCGGACCGCGCCCACGTCCTGCGCACCCTGACGACGGCGGCCCGCTCGCACGGCATCACCGTCGTGCTGGCCACCCACGACCCGCAGACGGCCGCGCTGGCCGACCGCACGGTGGCGCTGCTGGACGGGCGGCGCGTCAACACCGTGCACCTGCCGCCGGTCTCCGACACCACCGAGACGGAAGGCCGGGCCGCGTGGTCGCTCTCCGTCTGACCCGCGGCGCCCACCCCGCCGTCCAGCTGCGCCGGCTGCTGGTCGCGGCGGCCTCGGCGGGCACCGGCTTCCTGCTGCTCGGCACCCTCGGCTACGCGCTGGGCCACCCCGGCTCCTCCGGCACCTCCCTCCTCCGGCTGGCCTGGTGCGCGGCCCCGCTGGCCGCCACGGTGCACCTCGCGGTGGCGGTGGCCCGCACCGACCCGGGCACCGCACCGCGCCCCGGCCTGTCCGCCATCGGCCTGGGCCCGGCCCGCCTGATGGCCGTCTCGGCGGCGACGACGGCCCTGGCCTGCTCGCTCGGCTCGCTGCTGGCCCTGCTCGCCTTCCTCCACCTGCGCGGTGACCTCACGGGCACGCCCTTCGACGGCGCCGCCGCCGAGTTCCTCGCCACCGGGCTGCCGCTGCCCTTCCCGGCGGCGCTGACCCTGCTGACGGTGGTGCCGGTGACCGCGTCGGTGACGGTGGCCGCCGTCCTGCGGCCCCGGGAGGCGGGGCCCGCGGCGGCCCGCGGCCCGGCCCGGAGGCTCGGCGGCTTCGGCGCGTACGGCCTGAGCAGGGCGCGCGAGACCTTCGGCGCGTACGGCCGCTTCGGCCGCCAGACCGCCCGGCCCGCCGCCCCGCCGGCACCCCACGCCCCGGCAGGCGGCACCGGCCCGGCAGGCGGCACCGGCCCGGCGGAGGCGGGCCGGGCACACGCCACGACCGCACCGGCCTCCTCCGCCGCCCGCACGGCCGTGGCGTACGCCGCCGCGACGGAAACGGCGGCGCAGCCCTCGGCCGCGCCGTCCGCGGTCGCGACGGCCCCCGCCCCCGCGGCGCCGGACCGCCCGGCGGCGGCCCGGCCCGCCGGCTCCCCTACCGACGCCCCCGGCGCCCTTCCGTGGGGCATCACGCTCCTGGCCGCGGGCCTGGCCGTGGAGACCTACGCGAGCCGCGCCCACCCCGCGCCGCCCGCTCCCGTCGACCAGCCGGGGGTGCTCCTCGGCTGGGCCCTCACCGCCCTCGGCCTCGCCCTGGCCGGCCCCGGGCTCACCCACCTGTGCGGCCGCCTGCTCCAGGTCGTCCGCCCCGGCGCGCTGCGCCTGCTCGCCGGCCGGGTCCTCATGGCGGAGGCCACCCGGATCGGCCGCCCGCTGGGGATCGTCGGCGCCGTGGCGTCGGCCGCGTACGCCATGGCCCTGCTGGACGACCCCGAGGGCCTGCCGTTCGACCCGCTCACCGTCCTCGGCGCGTGCCTCGTCGCCGGCTGCGCCCTGGCCACGCTGTGCACCTCCGCGGTGGAGGCCCGGCAGGCCCGCGCCGACACCACGGCCGCCCTGCTGCGCCTCGGGGCACCCGCGTCGGTGCTGCGCGCCGCCGCCGCCCTGCGCGCGGGCGCGCTCCTGGCCCTGTTCGGCCCGCTCACGCTGATCGTCGCCGAGCTGACGGCCCTGCCGCTGGCCCGCTGAGCGGCGTACGGGGCGCGCGCGGCCCCGTACACGGGGGGCGTCCGGAGGAAACAGCGAGAAAAGTGCCCGGCGGCCGATGAGTTCCGGCGCGGTGCCCGGTCCACCCCTGCGAACGACGTGAACCCGATGGGAGAGACTCCGATGGCCCCGACCTACCAGCAGATGGTGTTCCTGAACCTGCCCGTGAACGACCTCGACGCGTCGAAGAGGTTCTTCACGGCGCTCGGCTACTCGATCAACCCCCGGTTCAGCGACGAGAACGCGGCGTCGGTCGTCATCAGCGACACGATCGTCGCCATGCTGCTGACCAAGCCGTTCTACGCGACCTTCACGCAGAAGGAGATCGCGGACGCCACGAAGACCAGCGAGGTGCTCATCGCGCTGAGCGCCGAGAGCCGCGAGAAGGTCGACGACCTGGTCGAGAAGGCCGTCGCCGCCGGCGGCACCGCGTCGGAGAAGGTCCAGGACATGGACTTCATGTACGGCCGCTCCTTCGACGACCTCGACGGCCACACCTGGGAGGTCGTGTGGATGGACCCGGCGGCCGTCGAGGGCTGAGCCCGCCGTGCCTAGCATGGGCGGGTGCAGACGATGCCCGCCCATGCGGCCCACCACGACGACCGTGAGATCGAGACCCTGGAGGAGTTCGACGCGACCGTCTCGGCGCGCGGCACGCTGGCCGGATACCGCGTGCAGGCCGTCGACCTGACGGACCGTACGCGCGAACTGCTCACCACGGACACGGCCGGGGCCGTCTTCCTCGGCTGCCCGATGCGCGAGGACGCCGCCGCGAAGGTCCGCGCGGACGGCGCCCTGGTCTTCCCACCGGTCCCGGGCCTGCCCTTCGACCCGTACCGGGGACTGCTCTACTCCCCCGACGAACTCTTCGCCGGCCTGCCCGGCGGTTACGAGGCCACGCCCGACGCCCGGACCTACGCCTGGTTCCGGCGGACCGGGGCGGACCGGGACGTCCACGCCTCCATGCTGCGCGCGGTCCACGACGACTCCGTCTCCGACGCCCTCGACGAACTCCTCGCCGGCGCGCGGGTGGTGGGCGTGATGGGCGGCCACGCGATGGCGCGCGGCACGCAGGCGTACGCCGGTGCCGCGCGGCTCGGCCGGGAGCTGGCCCGCGCCGGGTTCACCGTGGCCACCGGCGGCGGCCCAGGCGCGATGGAGGCGGCGAACCTCGGGGCGTACGCCGCCCCGTTCGCCGACGGGATGCTGGAGGAGGCCCTGCTGCTCCTCGCCAAGGCCCCCTCGTTCGTGCCGTCGGTCACCGACTGGGCGGCGGCCGCCTTCGAGGTGCGCGCCCGCTGGCCGAAGGGCGGCCGGTCCGTCGGCATCCCGACCTGGTTCTACGGCCACGAGCCGCCGAACCCGTTCGCCTCGCACATCGCCAAGTACTTCGCCAACGCCACCCGTGAGGACGGCCTGCTGGCCCGCTGCACCGCGGGCGTGGTGTTCCTGCCGGGCGCCGCCGGCACCGTGCAGGAGGTCTTCGACAACGCGACGCCGAACTACTACGAGTCCCGGGGCGAGCCCACCCCCATGGTGCTCGTGGACCGGGAGCACTGGACGGAGACGCTGCCCGCCTGGCCGCTGCTCCGGTCGCTCGCGCGGGGCCGGTCGATGGAGGCGCGCATCGCGCTGGTCGACCGGATCGAAGAGGCTCCGGAGGCGTTGAAACGCATGGGCGGTTAATAAGCTGGCAAAGCCAACGCCCGCCGGGGACCCTCACGTTGACACTGCTTATGCAGCACTTATAGACCTGTGAGTCTCACGGGGGTGCTGATGTCACGTCAACACCCCCTTCACCCCCCGCATTTGCGCACTCCGTAAAGGACAAACGTGGCAGTTCTGTCCATATTCCGCCGTACGGCTCCCCGCCGTACCGTCGCCCGTTCCGTGCGTGTCCTCGGTGTCGCCTCCGCGTCGGCCGCGCTCGCACTGGGCATGGCCGGCAACGCGCTCGCCTGCGACATCAGCGAGTTCTCCGCCGAAGCCAAGTGCGACGGCACCAAGGGCGTCATCACCGTCACCGACGTCGACCCCTCCGGCATCCCGGCCACCATCTCCGTGTTCCTGGAGAGCAACGGCGCCGACGAGAAGAAGGTCGGCGAGCAGGTGGTCAAGGGCTCGCGCGAAGGCACCACCATCACCTTCGAGGAGGACTGGAAGCCGAACGCCGAGTACCGCATCCACGTCAAGGCCGCGGGCTACGTCGACGAGGACATCAAGCCCAACCTGGTGACCCCGGCCACCGCCTGCAAGACGGAGGACGAGAAGCCTCCGGCCACGCCGGTCCCGTCGGCCCCCGCCTCCACCCCGGCCGAGGAGACCGGCGCCCCGACCCCGTCGGCGTCCGAGCCCTCGGAGCCCTCGGAGCCCTCGGAGCCGTCCGAGCCCGCCGAGAGCGGGAGCACCGCCCCCGCCGGCACCGCGAGCAACGCCCCGTCGCCCGCCGGTGAGTCCAACCTCGCCGAGACCGGCGCCAACTCCAACACCGGCGTCATCGTCGGTGTCGCGGCCGCCCTGGTGCTGGCCGGCGGCGGTGCCGTCTTCTTCGGCATGCGCCGCCGCGGCGCGAGCAGCGACCGCTGACCCCCGCACCACCAGCCGTGGGGGGGGGGCCGGCGCGCGGGGGGGGCGGCGCGCCCCCCCCCCCCCCCGCCCCCCGCCCCCCCCCCCCCCCCCCCCCCCCCCCGCCCCCCCCCCCCCCCCCGCGCCCCCCCCCCCCCCCCCCCCCCCCCCCGCCGGGGCGGCGCC
>NZ_JBITSF010000007.1:124150-352676 GCF_044540485.1 Streptomyces sp. NPDC085946
CGGGGGCGGGGGGGGGCCGCGGCGCCGCCCCCCCCCGCCCCCGGGGCCCCCCCCCCCCCCCCCCCCCCCCCCCCCCCCGCCCGGCCCCCCCCCGGGGGGGGGGGGGCCCCACGGCGCCGTTCACCCGAACGTCGCCCGCTCCAGCCAGAACTCCAGCAGCGCCCGCTCGCCCCGCACCTCCAGCCCCGGCGCGTCCAGCGGCAGCCGCCGGTAGAAGGCGAGCAGGACGGAGGTGAGCGGGCCGCTCAGCACGACCGTCGCCCGCTCGTGGCCGCGGCGCCAGTCGATCCCCTCCTCGGTGAGGTCCACGATCCACTCGGCGTCCAGCCCGGGCGGGGTGCCGGTGGCGTGCAGGTGGATGCTGCGGCCGGGGCCGCGCAGCTCGCGCACCGCGTCGCCGGGCACCGTCCGCTGCACGAACCGCACGATCTCCAGCCACTCGTCGACCGCGTCGGCGGCCACCTCGGGCGCGACCTCGTACGGCAGCCCGGCAGCGAGCGTGGCGTCCGCGCGGTGCACGGTGACCTCGTGCGTCATCCGGCGCGCCCAGAACCCGGCCGTGCGGGTCCCGGCCCAGCTCCACACCGCCGCGTCGGGCCCGGCCTCCCGCAACGCCCTGTCGGCCGCCGCGGCGGACTCCGCCAGCCACGCGTCCAGCGCCGCGGCGTCGCCCCGGGCCCGCGGGCCGGCGTACCCCGGCACCCGTTCCTCGGGGATCTCCGCGACGGCCCGGGTGCGCACCAGCAACTCCGCCCAGCGCAGGGCACCGCCGACGTGCCGGACGAGGTCCTCCAGGGACCAGTCGGGGCAGGTCGGCACCGTGGCGGCCAGGTCGGCACCGGAGGTGACCAGAGCCCTCAACTGCCGTATCTGGTGGGCGGTCTCGTCGCAGTAGCGGTCGTGCGGGAGCAGCGTCATGCGGTCACCCTAGGAGTACGGGCCCGCCCGCGCTTCCCGGTTTTCGCCGGACGGGCCGGCGGGCGGGCACGACGCCCGGCGGGTCAGTCCAGCACGACCACGTCGTCCGCGTCGAACTCCACCCCGACCTCGTCCCCCACCTCGGGCGCCGCCCGCAGCGCGCAGGCGGCCTCCAGGCGCGGGGCGTCCTCGGGCTGGAGGTGGACGGCCACGTGGGTGCCCTTGAAGGTCCGGGCCGTCACCGTGCAGCGCAGCCCCGCGTCGGCGGCCACCAGGCGGACACCGGCGGGCCGGACCAGCAGCGTCCGCGCGCCCCGCAGGGCGTCCTGCGGCACCGGCACCTTGCCCCACGGTGTCAGCGCGACCCCGTCGCCGACCGCGGCCTCGACCACGTTGTCGAACCCCAGGAACCGGGCCACGAACGCGTCGGCCGGCCGCTGCCAGACCTCCAGCGGCGTACCGGACTGGGCGATCCGCCCGTCCCGCATCACCACGACCCGGTCGGCGAGCGCGAAGGCCTCGCCCTGGTCGTGCGTCACGGCCAGCACGGTCGTGCCGAGCCGGCCGAACAGCTCCCGCAACTCGACGACCAGGCGTTCCCGCAGCGACCGGTCGAGCTGGCCGAGCGGCTCGTCGAGCATCAGCAGCCGGGGGCTGGGCGCCAGCGCCCGGGCCAGCGCCACCCGCTGCTGCTCCCCGCCCGACAGGGCGGCGACAGCCCTCCCGGCGGCCCCCGGCAGCCCGACGAGATCCAGCAGCTCCCGTACCCGCTCGTCCTGTGCGCGCCGCGCGGCACCGTGCATCCGCAGCCCGAAGGCGACGTTCCCGCGCACGTCCCGCTGCGGGAACAGCTGGTGGTCCTGGAACATCAGCCCCACCCCGCGCCGGTGCGCGGGCACCCCCGCCTGGTCCCGTCCGTCCAGCAGCACCCGCCCGGCGTCCAGCGGCTGCAGCCCCGCCACCACCCGCAGCAGCGTCGACTTGCCGCTGCCGCTGGGCCCGAGCACGCACACCACCTCGTGCTCGGCGACCTCCAGGCCGACGGCGTCGAGCACGGCCCGCCCGCCGAAGCGGACGGTGGCGTCCCGCAGGCTCAGCAGCATCAGAACTCCCCGGTCCGGTCGGTCCGCAGCCGCTCCAGCACCAGCAGCGCCACCGCGCACACGATCATCAGAAGCGTGGACAGGGCCATCGCCTGCCCGTAGTTGAGCTCGCCCGGCCGCCCGAGCAGCCGCGCCACCGCCACCGGCAGCGTCGGGTTGTCGGGCCGCGCGATGAACACCGTCGCCCCGAACTCCCCGAGCGACACCGCGAAGGCGAACCCGGCCGCGATCAGCAGCGCCCGCCGCACCAGCGGCAGGTCGACCTCGCGCCACACCCGCCACGGCGACGCCCCGAGCACGGCCGCCGCCTCCCGCAGCCGGTGGTCCACCGCCCGCAGCACCGGCAGCATGGTCCGCACCACGAAGGGGACGCCGACCAGCGCCTGCGCGAGCGGCACCAGCATCCACGAACCGCGCAGGTCCAGCGGCGGTTCGTCCAGCGCGATCAGGAACCCGAAGCCGACGGTCACCGCCGACACCCCGAGCGGCAGCATCAGCAGCGCGTCGAAACCGCGCACGAACCGCCCCGCGCCCCGCCGGGTGAGCGCGACGGCGGCGAGCGAGCCGATCAGCACGGCGACGGCGGTGGCGGCGACGGCGTACCGCAGGGAGGTGCCGACGGCGTCGATCGGCGGGACGAGGAAGGTGCCGCCGTCCTCCCGGGTCAGCGCCCGGTAGTAGCCGAGGCCGGGCGCGTCCAGCGACCGCTGCACCAGCACCGCGAGCGGCAGCACGAGCAGGACGGCGACCGTGGCGAGCACCCCGGCCAGCAGCGCCCACTGTCCGGCCCCGCGCGGCCGGCGCGCGGTGACGGCGGCGTCCACCAGCCGCAGCGCGGTCTCCCGGCGCCGCACGGTCCAGGCGTGCACGGCCAGGATCACGCCCACCGCGGCGAACTGGACCATCGTCAGCACGGCCGCCGTGGACAGGTCGAAGATCTCGGACGTCTGCCGGTAGATCTCCACCTCCAGCGTCGAGAACGTCGGCCCGCCCAGGATCTGCACCACGCCGAAGGAGGTGAAGGTGAACAGGAAGACCATGAGCGCGGCGGCGGCCACGGCGGGCGCCAGGGCCGGCAGGGTGACCCCGCGCCAGGCCGCGAGCGGCGAGGCGCCGAGCATCCGCGCGGCCTCCTCCTGCCGCGGGTCGAGCTGCGCCCACAGGCCGCCGACCGTGCGGACGACGACCGCGTAGTTGAAGAAGACGTGCGCGAGCAGGATCGCCCACACGGTGGTGTCCAGCCGGACGCCCCACAACTCGTCCAGGAGTCCGCCGCGCCCGACGAGCGCGAGGAACGCCGTCCCCACCACGACCGTCGGCAGCACGAACGGCACGGTCACCACGGCCCGCAGCACCTGCTTGCCCGGGAAGTCCAAGCGCGCGAAGACGTACGCGCCGGGGAGCGCGACCAGCAGGGTGAGCGCGGTGGAGGCCAGCGCCTGCCAGGTGGTGAACCACAGCACGTGCCGGACGCCGGACTCCCCCAGCACCTCGGCGATCCGGCCGGGCTGCCAGGCCCCGTCCGCCTGCAGACCGCGCGCGACGATCGCGGCGACGGGATAGGCGAAGAAGACCGCGAAGAACGCGACGGGCACGGCCATCAGGCCGAACCGCGCCGCGCTCCCGCGCCGGTCCCGGCGGACGGCTACTTCAGTACGAGCGACGTCCACGACTTGACCCACTCGTCCCGCTTGTCGGCGATCTTCTCCGGGGCCAGGGTCTCGGGGTCGGCGGCCTGCGGTCCGTACTGCGTGAACTCCTCGGGCACCTCGGCGTCCTCGGTGACCGGGTAGACGAACATGTTGAGCGGCATGTCCTCCTGGAACCGCTTGCCGACCAGGAAGTCGAGGAGCGCCTTGCCGCCCTCGGCGTTCTTCGCGTTGCTCAGCAGCCCCGCGTACTCGACCTGCCGGAAGCAGGTGCCCTCGGCGACGCCGGTCGGGGCCGTGCCGGGCCTCGGGTCGGCGAAGACGACCTCGGCGGGCGGCGAGGAGGCGTACGACACGACCAGCGGCCGGTCGCCCTTGGCCTGCTTGCCACCGGCCGAGCCGGAGAACTCCTCGTTGTAGGCCTGCTCCCAGCCGTCGACGACCTTCACGCCGTTGGCCTTGAGCTTATTCCAGTAGTCCTGCCAGCCGTCGTCGCCGTACCGCGCGGCCGTGCCCAGCAGGAAGCCGAGGCCGGGCGAGGAGGTCGAGGCGTTCTCGGTGACGAGGAGGTCCTTGTACTCCGGCCGGACCAGGTCGTCGAAGCTCTTCGGCGGGTCGAGCTCGCGGTCGGCGAAGTACTTCTTGTCGTAGTTGACGCAGATGTCGCCGGTGTCGACGGGCGTGACCCGGTGCCGCTCCCCGTCGGCCCGGTACTCGGCCCTGATCCGGTCCGCGCCCTTCGCCTCGTAGGACTGGAACAGCCCGTTGTCGAGGGCGCGGGAGAGCAGGGTGTTGTCGACGCCGAAGAAGACGTCGCCCTGCGGGTTGTCCTTGGTCAGGATCGCCTTGTTGACGGCCGTCCCGGCGTCGCCGTCCTTGAGGACCCGGACCCGGTAGCCGGACTGCTTCTCGAAGGCGGCGACGACGTCCTTCGACACGGCCCACGAGTCGTGGCTGACCAGGGTGACCGTCCTGGAACCGCCGGACGGCTGTCCGTCGCCGTCGGACGACCCGCAGGCGGCCAGGCCGCCGACCAGGCCCAGACCGACGACCACGGCCGTGAACCGCTTCTTGGTGATGCCCACTGAATTCCTCCTGGGGTGACCAGGAAGAGACGCGGCCCTGCCCGGGACCCCTCGGAGGGGCCCCGGGCAGGGCGCAACAGCTCGAGTGATGACCGATCTCCCTACCCAGAATGACCTGGGCCAGGTTCGGAGGGTCTGCGGCCGGTGCCGCACTCTCAGCGCTGTGGCGCTCCCCTGTCGGAATATGCAGATGTTCTTACGCGGATTTTACGGTGGTCAGATTACCTCTCGGTCGCGGCGAGCTGACCACAGGCCCCGTCGATCTCCTGTCCACGGGTGTCCCGAACGGTCACCGGCACACCGTGGGCGGCGACGGCCTCCACGAACGCCTTCTCGTCCTCGGGCCGGGACGCGGTCCACTTCGACCCGGGCGTCGGGTTCAGCGGGATGAGGTTGACGTGCACCGGCCTGCCCTTGAGCAGCCGGCCGAGCCGGTCACCGCGCCACGCCTGGTCGTTGATGTCCCGGATCAGCGCGTACTCGATGGACAGCCGCCGGCCCGACTTCGCCGTGTACTCGAACCCGGCGTCGAGGACCTCGCGCACCTTCCAGCGGGTGTTCACGGGGACGAGGGTGTCGCGCAGCTCGTCGTCGGGCGCGTGCAGGGAGATGGCGAGGCGGCACTTGAAGCCCTCGTCGGCGAACCGGTGGATCGCCGGGACGAGACCGACGGTCGACACGGTGATCCCGCGCTGCGACAGGCCCAGCCCGTCGGGCTCCGGGTCGGTCAGCCGCCGGATGGCGCCCACCACCCGGTTGTAGTTGGCGAGCGGCTCGCCCATGCCCATGAAGACGATGTTGCTCAGCCGCGCGGGCCCGCCGGGGACCTCGCCGTCCCTCAGCGCCCGCATGCCGTCCACGATCTGGTGCACGATCTCGGCGGTGGACAGGTTGCGGTCCAGGCCCGCCTGCCCGGTGGCGCAGAACGGGCAGTTCATCCCGCACCCGGCCTGCGAGCTGATGCACATGGTCACCCGGTCCGGGTAGCGCATCAGCACCGACTCGACGAGCGTCCCGTCGAACAGCCGCCACAGCGTCTTGCGCGTGGTGCCCTGGTCGGTCGACAGGTGCCGCACGACGGTCATCAGCTCCGGCAGCAGCGCCTCCTGGAGCCTGCCGCGGGAGCCGGCGGGGATGTCCGTCCACTGCTCCGGGTCGTGCGCGTACCGCGCGAAGTAGTGCTGCGAGAGCTGCTTGGCACGGAACGGCTTCTCCCCGACCGCGGCCACCGCCTCCTTGCGCTCGGCGGGCGTGAGGTCGGCGAGGTGCCGCGGCGGCTTCTTGGCTCCGCGCGGGGCGACGAAAGTGAGTTCTCCGGGCTTGGGCATGGTGCTACCAGTGTCGCAGATCGACTCTGGTAGCCCAGGCCAGAGCGGGGTGGGGGTGGTCACCCGTGGGTGCCGACTGTCAGCGTTGGTCGGCCTCGGACGGCCCAGGGACGGCCCAGGACTCAATCAGCCGACGCCGTAGGTGCCCAGGTGCCGGCGCCCACGGCCCGTCATTCCACCTGGGCAGGAGCGACCGGGAGCTGTTCCCTGTACGGCCATGTGAAGGTGCGGTCGGGTTCGAGATGGGCGTCACCCCAGTGAATGGCATGGATGCCGTTCTCGGCGTCAGCCGTGAAGAACACACAGACGAGCCTGATGGAAGCTCCCAGCTCCTCGAACGCTTCGTGCAGCCCCAGGTACTCCTCGGTCACCAGATCCTCATCGACGTCGAAGAGACCCTCCGGAGGCTGCGGCCCGTGCGCCCGAAACAGCCGCTGCCGTGTAGGAGACGCATTGGCCGGCAACCGGGCCCGATCCGGTGACCTGGGCCTGTCCGCGTAGCGGAAGGGGAAGAGCGCGTGATCGTTGATCACGGCGTACTCGTATCCGCGCACGTCTCGTACGGCTTCCCCCAGCTCACGAGCCGTCTCCGCCAGGTGCTCGCGCACAAGGCCCGCCAGGGCAACCCCATACGGACTCCGCTTCTTAAGCCCCGCAGCAAGGTGCGCAGCATGAGCCTTCGCGTGCGCCTTGGCCAGCTGCACCGGAACCGCAGCAGCAAGCGCGCCGGCATGCCGCCCAAACCTCTCGACGGCCCAGGCCGACGGTCCTACCGGATAGCCACCCAACACCGACATACAGTGCTCCCCTCCCCAGGTCCCGCCTCTGACCTGTGTGACAGGTGCACGAAGGGCACACAAGGGGGCGATCTGGCCAGGACGCGGCCGAACGCCAGCGTTGATCATCACTGAGCGCCCTTCCAGGAACCAGGACGGCCCGGGAAGGTGTTCGCACGTACGTACCGGCACAGCAGTTCGGTCTTCTTTCGCTACCAGGAGGTTCGGCACTCAGTGCCAATATTTCCAATCGCCCAGCACGCCGCCAATCCCAGCTATAACATCACCCTTCAAACTCAGTGAGGGGTGCCACTTGATTCTGCGCGAGTTTTTGTACGTAGACACCGACAAGGTGCGGGCAATGCTGGCTCAGCTTGAGGGGGGCGTTGCAGAAGAAGAGCGAGAAACGAGTACGCAAGAGAAGAGATCGACGGTCGGACCGCGAAGCTTCGCCCAGCATCTCCAAGTAACCGGTAGCGAGAGGTACACCCAGAAATCTCTCGGCGATGCTCTTTTCCCGATGCTGGAAGATGCATTGGAGTCCGAAGGCGTACTCAAGGACATTTCCGAGGAGGCAGCCGATCCGCTTCAGTGGAGCTCAGGGACCATCAAAACGATTGCCCCACCCGGTTCCCTTATTCGCATCACCGCTATGGGATCTCTCTTCGATACCCGATACGCCGCCAGCGTTTTTTCAGCCTTTGCCTCCGTTGCACTCGGCCTTCAAGGCATGGGCGTGGGCTTGTCTACCAATGCTGGCCAGGCAGCCCCCGGCAAGGGGAAAGGCAGAGGCGGGCAGCAGGGTCCAAAGCCACCGAGGTCTGGTCAGGCGCAGACAGATCGACAGCTAGAGGACCTGATCCCCGACTTCAAGGGAGTTGGGGGGATTGATGGTGATTCACTTCGTTCTATTATCCGCATGTCGCGAGGAATCTTCGCCCCGGGTCTGCACATCAATCTCTCACCTGTCGACTCGGGGGACGTACTAATCGGCTCCCGCCTGCAGGAAGGGCGACAGTATCTGGACACGGAAGCCGATATCCTCTTCGCGCGATACGGGACAGAGCCGCAGGAGTGGACACTCGTGGGCAGCGTGGGAAGCTACGGCCCCGAAGATACGACAGTGCCCGACTTTGATTTCTTTGGCTCGAATGGAGCCGTGAACAGAGTTCGGTTTGCAGACAATATTAATGGCCTCATGAAAAACTTGGGAGGGATGGGATTCATCGACCTCCCTCAGTATCCTGGATTCTCCTTGATTCCATTTGCTGTTTACCGAGCTATTCCACGCTTTTCCAACCTCGTCGCGGTGCGTGAGTAGAAGGTCGGCGGAGCGGCTTTGGGCTGGAGCTGCTTTGGGGCGAGTGATCTTGGCCCCGTAAGCTGATGGCGAGTCGGGCAGTCTGTGGACCTGCCCGTTAAAGCACGACGTTGGGGCCAAGATCTTAGAGGCTCGCCCCAAAGTGGCTGCCTAAAGCCGTGGAGCCGACCGCCCCAGCCACAGAGGGTGTCGCCCCGCTTCATGCCCGCAGCCGCCGAGCGCGCCGCCTGGCGCGGCCAGCCGGGGCGAAGACAGGAGGCGGGCCGCGCCGTAGAGGCGGCGCGCGCCCGCGCCGTGCGCGGGCCTTGATGAAGTAGGGAAAGTCTTACCGCGCCTGATCAATGCGCCTCGATCGTGGCCTGTCGGCTCGCTGCTCGGCTCGGCTACCGTTCCATCCATGCCTTCTGCACTGGACACGCCCCAGGGAGCGGCCAAACTCGCTGAGTCCCTGCTTCCTCCACTCGGGAACCGCTGGCTGCACACTCAGGCCGTGGCTGCTCGGGCTCGCGAAGCTTCCGCGGCTGTGTCCGAGGTGGACCGGGATCTCCTCATCTCTGCTGCCTGGCTGCATGACATCGGTTACGCGCCCGAGCTGCGTGACACCGGGTTCCATCCCCTCGACGGGGCTCGGCATCTGGAATCACTGGGTGCGCCGGCGCGCCTGGTGCAGCTGGTCGCTCATCACTCCGGCGCCGTGTACGAGGCCGAGCAGCGCGGACTCTCGGCCGAGCTGGCCGTCTACCAGCGGGAGGATTCGCCAGTCCTGGACGCTCTGATCTTCGCTGACATGACGACCGGCCCCGCCGGACAGGCCTTCGACTTCGATACCCGGATCGACGAGATCTTGGTCCGCTATAAGCCGGGCTCCGAGGTCCACAACGCGATCAGCAAGGCGCGGCCATACCTCGGTGCGGCTGTCGAGCGGACACGTACCCGCCTCGGCCTCGGCTCCTGATCGCTTGGTCAGTGGGAGTGGCCGTGCTTGTGCAGCGCTGCACTGGCGCGGAACCGCAGGCGTCCACAGCGCTCCTTCTCCTCATCGGATGCGTCCGTGGGGCAGCAGCAGTGGCGAGCCAGCCATCGCAGGTCGTCCGGGTCTAGCCACAGGGGCACTCTGCCCTTGGCGGCCTCCATCGACGGGTCGGTCTCATTCATGGCTGGACCCTACCGAGGGCATCAGCCGATGTAGGGCTCTGCCCGGTCGGCCAAGCCATGCTCGATCCGCATGCGCATCGACGGGTGGATGTTCAGCTCGTCCAGCTTGCTCGGGTCGACGAAGGCCACTTCCTTGCTCTCGCTGCTCGTCCGCAACTCGCCGCCGGTGATGCGGGCATGGAAGCAGATGGAGAACTGCTGGCGGACTTCGCCGTCGTCGTACGCCATGACGTGGCCGGGGTTGGTGTAGATGCCGACGAGGCCCGTCACCTCCACGTCGAAGCCGGTCTCTTCCTTCGTCTCACGTACCGCTGCGTCCGGGGCCGACTCGCCCAGGTCGATGCCGCCGCCGGGCAGGGCCCAGAGGTCGTTGTCGGTCTTGTGGATCAGCAGGACTTCCCCGGCCTCGTTGCGAGCGACGGCGGTCACGGAGGGGACGAGGCTGTTCGCCTTCGGGGCGTTGGGATCGTTGAAGTAGTCGATACGGGCCATGCGTTCAGCGTTGCACGTTCGGGGCCTGTCACGCCCTCCGGCCCCGCTCCCAGGCGTAGTCGAAGCTCCGCATGTAGTGCCGGAAGGTCCGCGCTCCGGGGAGGTACCGGAAGTGCATCACCGGGTTCTGGCCGGCGGGAGCTCCGAGGACGTGTGGGTTCACGAGAACGTCCTCGTCGAACCGGTAGATCGAGTTGTAGAGGATCGTATCGTGCAGCCGGATCTCGACGCCTGCCGTCGACATGGCGGGCTCAAGGTAGCGGCGAGTGATCCGGGCGCGTGCGGCCAGGTCACCGCCGATGCCCTCCTCCTCGCCACGCTGGCGAACCGCTTCGGAGTCGGGGTCACCGAGCAGGATGCGGACCTGGGCGCCGGCCTTCGCCTTCTCGGCCAGCTGGTCGGGCAGGTCCGGGTGGTTGTCGAAGAGGAAGAGCCCGGCGTACACGAGGATGTCGACCTGGTCCGTCGCCTTCTCGATGAGGGATGACCAGAGCGGCGCCGGCACCGCGCCACGGTGCGGGTAGTACGTGATCAGCTCGGACGTGCTGGCCTTCTCCGCCTGCTTCTCCACTGACGGCCAGAGATAGACCTCGTCGACGCCGAGGAAGCTCGCCGCCTTCCAGCGGTGCCCGCGGTGCGGGGTGCGGCTGGTCGTGATCCACCGCTCGACGCTCTTGGGATCCACTCCGACGTGCTCGGCAACGGACTGGATCGTCTCGCCCTTCCCTGAAATCGCCGCGCGCAGACGCTCGTTCGTCATGACGTGCCCTTCACCAGGACCACTGGGGACGTTTTGACGGTAGCTCAGACGTCCCTAAACGTCCATACGGACGGTGATGCGTCCAACCCCTTCCACGGTCTCCTGATCTCACCGACGGAGAGTCGGCCAACGCCTGAGATCAGCAGGAGACAAGACGATGCGTCAGATCCCCGTAGACACCTCCAACGCCACCGTGATGGTCGCCAAGGCCCCGCAGCCCAAGGTCAAGGACCGCCGCACCGGTGAGATCGCCACCGACAAGGACGGCGTCACCCTGATGGTCGTGGAAGTCATGTTCTCCACGCCCGACGAGGTCGAGATCCTCAAGCTCACCGTCCCGCAGCCCGGCGTCTCCGAGGACCTGGCCATGGGGACTCCCGTGGTTCTGACCGGCTTGGTCGCCTCGGCGTGGGAGAACGAGTTCAACGGCCAGAAGCGGCACGGCATCGCCTTCCGCGCGGTCGCGGTCACCTCGCTGGCCGCTGCGGGTTCGGCCTCGAAGGCGGCCTGAGCCGTGACGTGGCTGGCTGTCGCTCTGGTGCTGGTCGTCGCCGCTGCGGGTCTCCTGCGGTGGCGGCGCCCCGCCTGGTACTGGCTGACCTTCGGGGCCACCTTCGCAGTCCTGCGGGTCCTGGTCCGCTACGGCTCGGTCATGGACGCCTGCGGCCTGACAGTCCCGGCCTCCCGCTGGCGCCTGACCCTGGCCCGGATGACCAACCGGCCCGTACCCGGCCCGCGAGCCCCGCGCATCCTGCGGGTGCGGATAACCCGGACCGGAATGGTGCTGCGGCTCAAGCTCCGTCCCGGTCAGGACGCCTTCGACGTTGCGGCCTCGTGCGACCGGTTGCGGCACTCGTTCGCCATGTACGGCGTCACCTCCCGTGAGCTGCGCTCGGGCGTGGTGGAACTGCGGATGACCGGCTACGACGTGCTCAAGCGGGTGCAGATGCCCGCGCACGTCGACACCCGTCCGATGCGGGTCCCGGTCGCCTTGCGTGAGGACGGCGCCGTGCACTACCGCGACTACCGGGCCGTGCCACACGCCCTGACTCTCGGCGCCACAGAGTCCGGCAAGTCCGTCTACCAGCGCAACCTCGTCGCCGCGCTCACGCCGCAACGGGTCGCGCTGGTCGGCATCGACTGCAAGCAAGGCGTCGAACTGTTTCCGCTGGCACGTCGGTTCTCCGCGCTCGCCGATAACCCGGACGCCGCCGCCGACCTCCTCGATGCGCTGGTGGCCCACATGCAGGACGTGTATCAACTCATCCGGGCCGAGCAGCGGATCACCGCCGACGTGCCGGATGCGGAGATCGCCGCCGACATCTGGGACCTGCCCGAAGACCTGCGGCCGGTGCCGGTGGTGGTCCTGATCGATGAGGTCGCCGAACTCGCCCTCTACGCGTCCAAGGAGGAGGAGAAGCGCCGGGACCGGATCATCACCGCCCTGGTCCGCCTCGCTCAGCTCGGCCGCGCGGCCGGCATCTACCTGGAGATCTGCGGACAGCGCTTCGGCTCCGAACTCGGCAAGGGCATCACCATGCTCCGCGCCCAGCTCACCGGCCGCACCGCCCACCGCGTCAACGACGAATCCTCCGCGAATATGGCCCTCGGCGACATCGCCCCGGACGCCGTCCTCGCCGCGATTCAGATCCCCACCGACACCCCCGGCGTCGCCATCACCGGCGACTCGACCGGCGGCTGGGCCCGCATCCGCGCCCCTCACACCTCGCTACGGCAGGCCGTGAACATCTGCAACCGGCACGCCGACCTGACCCCGGACCTTCCCGCCCTGGCCCCGTTCAGGCCCGCGCTCGGCACCCTCACACCGGTTCCGGCCCCGGCTGTCGAGTTCGCCCCGGCCGCTGCCTGAGCCACACGACCTGATCGGTCGGCGCGACCGATCTTCGCGCCAAGTCCCTACCCCTGCCATGCCAGAAACCGGAGGTGAACCCGTGGACACCCGCGAGGACTTCAACCGCACGGTGCAGCTGCTCAGCGCCCTGGCCCTGTACGCCCATACCTTCGGCGCTGACCGCGCCTTCATCGAGGCCATCGGTCCGTCCCTGGCTGTCTCCCTCCCCGAACCCCCGCCCGGCGTCTTCCCGCCCGGCTACGACCCCATCGACGGCCCCCAGTACCCGGGAGGGCGGCCGTGATGGCCCGCCTCCGCGTCGACGCCGTCCTGGTCCAGGCCGTCATCGCCGGGGCGCTGTCCTTCGCGCACCTGCACGACCTCGCCGCCGCTGCCGGACAGGACGGCTGGAAGGCCTGGGCCTACCCGGTCTCGGTCGACCTGCTCCTGGTCGCCGCCTGGCGACGGCTGCGTACGGACGGGCCGTCCCGGCTCGCCTGGTGCTGGTTCCTCATCTCCCTGGTCGCCTCGCTCGGCGCGAACGTCGCCACCGCCGGACTCCTCGACCTGGACGACGTTCCGGCCTGGCTGCGCATCCTCGTCGCCGCCTGGCCCGCCCTGGCCTTCATGGGCGGCACCCTCCTCGCCCACTCACCCAATCGGCAGGAGCCGGAAGCGCCAGCACCCTCCGCCCCGGACCCGGAGCATGAGCCCGAACCGGTCACCGCTGCTGAGCCGGACCCGGAACCTCAAGCCGTAGCGGTCCCGGCGGCCGAGGAAACCCCGGCGCTGCCCACCGCGAAGCCCCGTCCGGTGGTGCCGGTCCCGGCCGCGCTGGTCGACCACGCCCGCAAGGTCGCCGCCGACCACCAGCAGCGCACCGGCTCCCGGATCGACACCGACACCCTCCGCGCCCGCCTCGGCGTCCCGCCCCAGCTCGCGGACGCCATCGCCGCCCAGCTCACCTGACCCGAGAGGAGACCCCGTCATGCCCGCCCGCGACTTCTTCCACTCCGTGATGCGGATCGGCCCGGTGCAGATCGGCACCCACCGCGACCGCAACGGCACCACCAAGCACGCCGCCGTGTGCAGCTCTGACGGCTGCGGCTGGTCCGCCGACTACTCCAGCCAGTCCGCCGCCCAGCTCGCCGCCCGCACCCACCGCTGCAAGGTCCGCTAGGAGGCCACCCCATGGATGTCCCCCTCTGGTTCGCCCTGGTCGTCGTCGGCTGGCTCGGCGTCAAGCTCATCCGCCCGCCGCTCTGGCTGGTCCTGGTGCTGCTGCTCGGCGGCTACCTCCTCGCCGACAGCCTCCTGTCCCCGGTCATCGACACCGCCGTCAAGTAAGGAGACCCGCTCATGTTCCGGCCCAAGCTCCCGATCATGCCCCAGCCCACCGGCACGGTCACCCCTCCCACCGTGGTGGAGCCGACCACCATCACCCCGGGCACCTCGGTTTCGCCGCCCACCCCGGCCCCGGTCGCTGGCCCCGCTCGGCCCACGGTCCAGCTCACCCCCGGCACCGCGCTCGCCCTGGCCGGCGGCGGCAGCGCCGTGGTCCTGGTCGTCGGCGCCGTCCTGGTCTCCATGCTCCTGGCCGTCGCCATCACCGCCGCCTCGGTCGCCGTCTGCGCCGTCGTCCTGCGCTCGCTGCTGGCCTCCCAGCACCGCCGCTGACCGGTCCCGGTGGCGACGCACAAGCCACCAAGCACGCCGCCGCCTTCCGGGACCCATACCTCGCCAACCGCCTTCACCGAAGGGAACGCTCATGGACCTGCAGATAGCCGCCGCCCTGGTGCCGTTACTGGGCTGGGCCGTGCACGGGGGCTTCCTCACCCACCGGCTCGCCGCCGCCCGCCGTGACCCGCTGACCGGTCTGCACACCCGCGCCGGATGGACCGCCCGCGCCGAACACTGCATCCGCCGGCACCCGGCCACCGCCGTCCTCCTGGTCGACCTCGACCACTTCAAGGCCCTCAACGACACCCACGGCCACGCCGTCGGGGACGCCGCGCTCATCGCCACCGCCGACCGCCTGCGCACCTGGTGCGGCCGTCACGGCACCGCCGGACGCCTGGGCGGGGACGAGTTCGTCGCCGTCGTCCAGGACCTGGCCGCCGTCGACCTCGACGCGCTCACCGCCGCACTCCACCGGCCGCTGCCCTACAACGGCGTTTCGCTGCCGCTGGCCGCGTCGGTCGGCGTCTGCCGCCTCGCTGAGCTGCCGGTGCCGCTGCTGACCGATGCCCTCGCCGCCGCCGACGCGGCCATGTACGCGGCCAAGGGCCGTGGTCGCCGGGGCTCACGCCTCTCTCGCTGACCGGCCGCCGGGTGGCGCACAAGCCGCCAAGCACGCCGCCACCCGGGGCCGTTCCTTCCAACCGCAATCGAAAGGAACCACCATCATGACCCAGCACACCCCGCCCGCGTCGCGTATCTGCCCGGCCTGCGACGGCTTCGCCTCCGTCGCCGTCACCATCGGCGGCCGTGACCTGCGCGGGCACCTGCGCACCATCACCGCTCACTGCCCGGTCTGCCATGGCACCGGTACCGTCACCGCCCGCCGCGTCCGGGAGGGCGCTGGTGCCTGAGACGCTGCTCGACCCGACCACCCTCAGCGACCTGCTGAGGGTGGCTTCGGCCGTCGACTACCACCGTTGGGAAGAACAGATACGCCGCACCGGTGGCTGCGCCGACCCCATCCACCTGACCGGCTGGGTCGTGCACAAGGACAAGACCACAGGCGAGACCCTGCACCACTACTCCACCGAGGGCGAGCCGGGCGGCCGTCTCCGCCTCGCCTGCGGCAACCGGCGTGCCTCCCGCTGCCCCTCCTGTGCCTGGACCTACGCGGGCGACACCTACCACCTCATCCGCGCGGGCCTCGCCGGTGACGACCGCCGCGACATCCCCGCCGCCGTCCGGGATCACCCCCGGGTCTTCGTCACCCTCACCGCACCCTCGTTCGGCCCGGTCCACAACCGCCCCGATCGCGGCGTCTGCCGCTGCGGCACTCGCCACGCTCCCGACGCCCCGGAGCTGGGCACCGCCCTCAACCCGGACACCTACGACTACGCGGGCGCGGTGCTGTTCAACAACCACGCCGGACAGCTCTGGCAGCGCTTCACCAACCGGCTCCGCCGCGAGATCGCCGCTCGCGCCGGCCTCACCCAGCGCGAGCTGAAAGAGCGTGCCCGGTTGTCGTACGGCAAAGTCGCCGAGTTCCAGAAGCGTGGGGCCTTGCACTTCCATGCCGTAATCCGACTCGACGGACCGGACGGCCCGGACACTCCTCCCCCGGCCTGGGCGACCGTCGACATGCTCGCCGACGCGATCCGTGCAACTGCGGCGCACTCCTACACCTCGGTCTCCGTCCCGGCCGCCGAGGACCAACCGGCCCGCACCTTCCGCTGGGGCCCCCAGCTCGACATCCGCCCCGTGAAGGCGTTCGGAGACGGTTCCGACATCACCGAGCAGGCTGTCGCCTCCTACGTCGCCAAGTACGCGACCAAAGCGGCCGAGAGCACCGGCACCCTGGACCGCCGCATCGGCGAGCCGGCCGAGCTCGACCGCCACCAGGTCCCCGAGCACACCCGCCGCCTGATCGAAGCCTGCAAGACCCTCGACCCGCTCTACCCGGACCGACGGCTGTGGGCCTGGGCTCACATGCTCGGCTTCCGCGGCCACTTCTCCTCGAAGTCCCGCCGCTACTCGACCACGCTCAGCGAACTCCGCCAGACACGCGCCGAGTACCGGGCCGCCCAGGAGCGCGCCGCCCTCGGCCTCGAGGACGCCGAGCCGGACACCGTCCTGGTCCTCGCTGACTGGCAGTACGCCGGACACGGCCACACCCCCGGTGAATCCGTCCTCGCCGCCACCATCGCCCGCGACCTCCAGCTCAACCGCGAAACCGCTCGCGAAGCCCTGCGCGACCAACTCGCCGACGAAAGGGAGTGCTGACCATGGCCTCAGACCTGCCGAACCGGTTTCTGACCCCTGAGGACCTGGTCGAGATGTTCGAGCTGCCCAGCGTCGAAACCGTCTATCAGTGGCGCCGCAAGCGCACCGGTCCCCGCGGCTTCCGCGTCGGCCGGCACCTCCGCTTCGACCCGACCGACGTGCGTGCCTGGGTGGACTCACAGATCGGTGAGGCTGCCTGATGGCGGGGCACATCCAAGACCGCTGGTACAAGACAGAGACTGGCCCGGACGGCAAGCCCGTCAAGGTCAAGACTGACCGATACGGCGCTGGCATGCGTTACCGCGCTCGGTACATCGGCCCTGACGGCACCGAGAAGTCCAAGAGCTTCCCGGACCGACAGAAGCGCCTCGCCGAGCAGTGGCTCACGGACATCGCGTCGGACATGTCGCGCGGTCGGTACATCGACCCGCGTGCCGCTCGGATCACCTTCAAGAGCTACGCCGAGAAGTGGCTCAAGACGCACGGCATCGACCCGGCCAGTCAGGTCGTCGTCGAGCAGCGGTTACGCCTGCACGCGTTTCGCCTGATCGGCTCCCGGCCGCTGGACTCGTTCCGCCCGGAGCACATTCGTGCGCTGGTGAGCGCGCTGGAGAATGACCCGGCCGTGAGCAGCGGCTATGCGCGGAACATCTACGGCGACGTACGGGCCGTCCTCAGTGCGGCGGTCGACGACGGGCTGTTGCCCCGTAACCCGTGCTCCGCGAAGTCCGTTCGTCCGCCGGCCGCCGAGCAACGCCGGGTTGTGCCGTGGCTGCCTGCTCAGGTCCGGGCGGTCCGCGCGGCTCTCCCCCAGCGCTACCGGCCCATGGTGGACGTGGGTGCCGGGTGCGGACTTCGTCAAGGGGAGATCGTAGGGCTGGCTGAGGATGCGCTCGACTTCGACGGCGGCATCATCCGGGTCGTCCGGCAGGTGAAGCTGATCCGGGGGAAGGCCGTGTTCGCTCCTCCGAAGTGCAACAAGGAGCGGGACGTACCCTTGCCGCCCTCGGTGGCCGAGTCCCTGCGAGCCCACATGGACACCTTCAAGCCGGTCGAGATCACCTTGCCCTGGCGCAAGCCGGACGGCCCGAAGGTGTCGGCCCGCCTCCTGTTCACGAACACCGCGAGCGGACTCGTCTGGCGCAGCAACTTCAACATCCAGGAGTGGAAGCCCGCCCTCGCGTCGGCCGGATTGATCGCGGAAGCCGGGGAGGACGGTAAGCACCAGTCCGCTCGCGAGCACGGCATGCACGCGCTGCGGCACTTCTACGCCTCGGTCCTGCTGGACGCCGGCGAGAGCATCAAGGCCGTGAGCGAGTACCTGGGGCACTCCGACCCTGGGCTAACACTGCGGGTGTACGCGCACCTGATGCCGTCGAGTCAGGAACGGACTCGAAAAGCCGTCGATGGCGTCCTATACATCGACGACGGCCAGGCCTTCTCCTGCCATCGTGGTCACCGAACTTAGGGATTCTCGCCCCGGCCCCTCCACTGATCCGATTTACTAAGCGCGGGCACTGGTTTCGACACTCCCTGTGTCCAGCGGGTGATACGTAGTGCCCGCTGGATGGAGGAAGAACGACGTGATGAACCTACGGCGCCGAGTTGCGGCACTGTGGTCAACGGGTGTCGACCAGGTCAGGAGAAGGCTCGCGCCCGTACGTGCCAGCAAAAGCTACGGCCGTGCGAAGCGGATGGCCTGGGACGTGCTCGTGGCGATGGTTGCCGCCATCACCACGGCACACCTGACCGGGCTTCTACACGGCCGGTAGCTCACCGGGGTCCCCGAGGCATGGCCAGCGGAGGGGACCCCACTCACGTTCGAGGCCGCTGTGCAGGACGCAACTTTGGCCCCACCCCTACGCATCTCAAGATGTGTTGGTGGTACTACCCTAGCGACACCCACGAAAGTTCGTGACTGGTTCGCAAATCTCGTGTCTCATCAAAGTTCCGAGATCTAAGTCGACGGAAACTTTTCAAGGTGGTACCACCCAAACTTTGCGGGACCATGCGCAGTGGTCAGCGACTCGTCTCAGCACGTAGTTCGCCGAAGTCTGCGGTAGCCGACCAGTTAACCGAGATCGCGAACGTCAGCGGTCTACAAGGTCAGACGGCCCAGAGACGGCCCAGTGACCTGAACCAGGCCCCCTATCTGCACCAAACGCGCTGGTGGGGGGCTTGTTGCTGCCCGCTCGCTGCCAGTTCTCCGGGCTTGGGCATGGTTCTTCCAGTGTCGCAGATCGTTCCCGGTGCCCCGGTCCCCGTCCACGACGGCGACGAGCCCCCGCCCGGTGAGGGGCGGGGGCTCGTCGCGACGGGTCCGGCTCGGCCGGCGCCCGCGGGAAGTACGGCGCGGTTCAGCCGGAGCCCACGAAGAGCACGAGCAGCAGCCACACCACCGGAGCGGTCGGCAGCAGGGAGTCCAGCCGGTCCATGATCCCGCCGTGCCCCGGCAGCAGCGTGCCCATGTCCTTGATGCCCAGGTCCCGCTTGATCATGGACTCGCCGAGGTCGCCCAGCGTGGCGCTGGCCGCGACCGCGAGACCCAGCAGCAGGCCCTGCCACCAGGCGCCGCCCTCGATCAGGAACTGCATGCACAGCGCGCCGGCCGCCATCGCGAACGCCACCGCGCCGAGCAGCCCCTCACGGGTCTTGCCGGGGCTGATGCGCGGGGCGAGCTTGCGCCGGCCGAAGCGCCAGCCGACGGCGTACGCGCCCGTGTCGCTGACCACGGTCAGCAGCAGGAACGTCAGCACCCGCCACGGCCCGTCGTCGGCCGCCAGCATCATCGTGACGAAGGTCGCCAGGAACGGCACGTAGAACGCCGCGAAGACGCCCGCGGTGACGTCCCTGAGGTAGTCGGCGGGCGGTTCGGTCATCCGCCAGACCAGCACGGCCAGCGCGGTGAGCGCCATGGCGACCCACGCCCCCTCGGCGCCCCGCACGTACCCGGCGACGACCATCGCGGCACCGCCGAGCGCCAGCGGCACCAGGGGCGCGCGGATGCCCTTGCGCTCCTCCAGCCGCTTGGTCAGCTCCCACAGGCCGACGACGACCGCGACCGCGACCACGCCGACGAACACGGCCTTGATGACGAACAGCGACGCGACGATGACGGCGCCGAGTCCGACGCCGACCCCTATCGCGGCACTCAGGTCGCGCCCCGCGCTCTTCTTCTGCGGCTGCGGTGCCGGCTGCGGGGCGTCGGCCATGGGCTCCGGATCCTGCTTCTGCGGCACCTCCCCGTAGGGGTGGGCCTGTGCCGTCTGGTCGCGGAACGTCTCGTCCCGGAACAGCGGGCCGCTCAGCCGAGCGGCCCCCCGGTCGTCATCCTGGTCTCCGCCGTGATCGGGTACGTCGGGTACGACGGGCATGGGGCGAGTGTGCTGCGCGTCACGCGCATCGTACGCGGGACCCGCCGGGGCAGGTCCCTGATCGGTGGGCCCCCAGTACCCGGTGTGTGGCGGCGCGCCCCAGGAAGAGTCGTTCATCAGACCTCGAGCAGCTCCGCTTCCTTGTGCTTCAGGAGCTCGTCCACCTGGGCGACGTACTTCGCGGTGGTGTCGTCGAGCTCCTTCTCCGCACGGCGGCCCTCGTCCTCGCCGACCTCGCCGTCCTTGATCAGCTTGTCGATGGCGTCCTTGGCCTTGCGGCGCACGGAGCGGATGGAGACCTTGGCGTCCTCACCCTTGCCCTTGGCGACCTTGATGTACTCGCGGCGGCGCTCCTCGGTCAGCTCGGGGAACACCACCCGGATGATGTTGCCGTCGTTGCTCGGGTTGACGCCCAGGTCGGAGTCGCGGATGGCCTGCTCGATGTTGCGCAGCGCGCTCTTGTCGAACGGGGTCACCACGGCCATGCGCGGCTCGGGCACCGAGAACGAGGCCAGCTGGTTGATCGGGGTCGGCGCGCCGTAGTAGTCGGCCACGATCTTGTTGAACATCGCCGGGTGCGCACGGCCGGTGCGGATCGCGGCGAAGTCCTCCTTGGCGACCACGACGGCCTTCTCCATCTTCTCCTCGGCCTCGAGGAGGGTCTCTTCGATCACCACTTGCTCCTGCGTGTCTTGAGTAGGCCCGGCTGCGGTTCCTCGTCGGGGCGGCGGCCGGCTGCGTCGCGTCTTCTTCCTGCACGGTTCACGACCGGCAGGTCATTGTCCATCCCCCGGCCCGGCTCCGTCCCGTCCGTCCCCCGGACAGGTGGCGTGCGGCGGACCGGCGTCGTGCGGACCCTGGGCCGGCCGGTCAGTCCCGGCTGCCCTGGTCACCCACCAGCGTGCCGATCTTCTCACCCTTGACGGCACGCGCGATATTGCCCTCGGCCAGAAGCTCGAAGACGACGATCGGGAGCCTGTTGTCGCGGCACAGCGTGATCGCCGTGGCGTCGGCGACCCGCAGGTCGCGCGTGATGACCTCGCCGTAGCCGAGGTGGTCGAACTTCACCGCGTCGGGGTTGGTCTTCGGGTCGGAGTCGTAGACCCCGTCGACACCGTTCTTCCCCATCAGCAGCGCCTCGGCGTCGATCTCCAGGGCGCGCTGGGCGGCGGTGGTGTCGGTGGAGAAGTACGGCATGCCCATACCGGCGCCGAAGATGACCACGCGGCCCTTCTCCAAGTGCCGCACGGCGCGCAGCGGGATGTACGGCTCGGCGACCTGCCCCATGGTGATGGCGGTCTGCACGCGGCAGTCCACGCCCTCCTTCTCCAGGAAGTCCTGGAGGGCGAGGCAGTTCATCACGGTGCCGAGCATGCCCATGTAGTCGGAGCGGGCCCGGTCCATGCCGCGCAGCTGGAGCTCCGCACCACGGAAGAAGTTGCCGCCGCCGATGACGATGGCGATCTGCGCGCCGTCGCGGACCACGGCCGCGATCTCGCGCGCGATGGCGTGCACCACGTCCGGGTCGACACCCAGACCCCCGCCGCCGGAGAAGGCCTCTCCGGACAGCTTCAGCAGAAACCGGCCGGGTACTTTGCCGTCGTCGCTCTTCTGGCCCTTGGTGGTCATGGGGGATCCCGCCTCTTTCACGTGTTGCACATACGAGGAAGGCCATTGCCGACGGGGCGTGTTTCGCATCCCATACGGCAATGGCCTCCTCGTCAGATCTGCTGTCGTCGGGCACGCGCGCGTGCGTGACCGGGTACCCGGACGACTGCTTTCGACCCTATCGGGGTCGCGCGCCCGTCGGGTACGGACTCAGATGCCGACCTTGATGCGCGCGAAGCGCTTCAGGGTGACACCGGCCTCGTCCAGGATCTTCTGGACCGACTTCTTGTTGTCGAGCGCGTAGGGCTGGCCGAGCAGCGTGGCGTCCTTGAAGAAGCCGTTGAGGCGACCCTCGACGATCTTCGGCAGGGCGGCCTCGGGCTTGCCCTCGGCGCGGGTGGTCTCCTCGGCGATGCGGCGCTCGGCCTCGACGACGTCGGCCGGCACGTCCTCCTTGGAGAGGTACTTCGGCGCGAAGGCGGCGATGTGCTGGGCGATGCCCTTGGCGACGTCGGCGTTCGGCTTGTCCAGCTCGACGAGGACACCGATCTGCGGGGGCAGGTCGGGCATCGTGCGGTGCATGTACGCCGTGACGAAGCCGTCGGCGAACTGCGCGAAGCGGTCCAGGACGATCTTCTCGCCGAGGTTGGCGTTGGCCTCGTCCACGAACGCCTGGACGGTCTTGCCGGGCTCGATCTCGGAGGCGAGCAGGGCCTCGATGTCGGCCGGGGCGGTCTTGGCGACGTGCTCGGCGATGGTCCTGGCGACGGCCTGGAACTTGTCGCCCTTGGCGACGAAGTCCGTCTCGCACTTGAGCTCGACGAGGACACCGGAGGAGTTGTCGTCGGCGATGATCGAGACGACGGCACCGTTCTCGGCGGAGCGGCCCTCGCGCTTGGCGACGCCCTTCTGGCCCTTGATGCGGAGCGCCTCGACGGCCTTCTCGACGTTGCCCTCGGCCTCGTCCAGCGCCTTCTTGCAGTCCATCATGCCGGCGCCCGTGAGCTCGCGGAGCTTCTTGACGTCGGCGGCGGTGTAGTTCGCCATGAGTCTGTGAATCTTTCTCGAAGTCTGGAAGATCGAAGATCTGCGGGGTGCGGCCTCCATGGGGACGGAGGCCGCTGTCCTGCCGCCGACCTACGGGTGAACGGCGGGAACGGATCTCATGTCACCGTTCCCGCCGTCAACGGCTTGCGCCGGCAGGTCAGGCCTGCTCGCCCTCGGCGGCCTTCTCGTCCTCGGCGGGGGCGGCCTCGGCAGCCGGAGCCTCGGCAGCCGGAGCCTCCGCGGCCGGAGCGGCCTCCTCGGAGTCCGCCTTCTTCTCGCCCTCGAGCAGGTCGCGCTCCCACTCGGCGAGCGGCTCGCCCGCGGCCTTGTCACCCTTGCCGGCCTCGGCGACACCGGAACGGGCCATCAGGCCCTCGGCGACGGCGTCGGCGATCACGCGGGTGAGCAGGGTGACGGAGCGGATCGCGTCGTCGTTGCCCGGGATCTTGTAGTCGACCTCGTCGGGGTCGCAGTTGGTGTCGAGGATGGCGACGACCGGGATGTTGAGCTTCCGGGCCTCGCCGACCGCGATGTGCTCCTTCTTGGTGTCCACGATCCAGACGGCGCTGGGCACCTTCTGCATCTCGCGGATACCGCCGAGGGTCTTCTCCAGCTTGGCCTTCTCACGCGAGAGGACCAGGAGCTCCTTCTTGGTCAGACCGGAGGACGCGACGTCCTCGAAGTCGATCTGCTCCAGCTCCTTGAGGCGCTGCAGACGCTTGTAGACGGTCGAGAAGTTGGTGAGCATGCCGCCCAGCCAGCGCTGGTTGACGTAGGGCATGCCGACGCGGGTGGCCTGCTCGGCGATGGCCTCCTGCGCCTGCTTCTTCGTGCCGACGAACATGACCGTGCCGCCGTGGGCGACGGTCTCCTTGACGAACTCGTAGGCGCGGTCGATGTACGACAGCGACTGGAGCAGGTCGATGATGTAGATGCCGTTGCGCTCGGTGAAGATGAAGCGCTTCATCTTCGGGTTCCAACGGCGGGTCTGGTGACCGAAGTGGACGCCGCTCTCCAGCAGCTCCCGCATCGTGACGACGGCCATGGCCGTACTCTCCTCGTATTTCCCGGTTGTGCCGCGGATGCCGGACGGCTTCCGCGCCTGACGCCCGCTGCGCGCCGTGCCACGAGGGACCGAGGGGCGCTGACACGAACCTGGAAGGGTGCCGTGTCGTGGGCGTGCGAAGTCGACCCGGTGGCCCGGATCGCCACCAGAAGTGTACGGGACCCGCGAGGCCCCGGGTGACGCCGTTGTCCACAACCGGCCGGTGGTCCACAGCTACCAGCCATGATCGGCGGGTCCCCGGGACGCTGTCCCCATGCGAACGAAACGATGCGTGAGGGTGTGCGCACGCCTGGTCCTGCTGCTGGTCCTGACGGTGACCGCCCTGCTGTCCCCACCACCGGAACTGACGGCCGCCGGCCCGGACACGCCCCGGCCGGCCGACTCGGAGGATCATGCTCCGACCGGCTCGGGGGGTCATGCTCCGGCCGGGGCGGGGGGTCGTGTCCCGGCCGGCACGGAGGGCCGTCCTCCGGTCGATGCGGAGGCCCGTCTCCCCGCCGGCCCGGACGGCCCTGTCCCGGGCGGCCCTGTCCCGGGCGGCTCGCAGGACCGCGCTCCGGCCGGAGCGGAAGGCCGTGTCCCGGCCGACCCGGAGGGCCGTGTCCCAGCAGGCTCGGCGGACCGCGCCCCGGCCGGAGCGGCGGAGCGTGTCCCCGCCGACCCGGAAGATCACGTCTCGGGCGGCGCGGAGGGGCGTGTCCCGGCCGTCGGGCGGACGTGGCCCGTGGGGACGCGTCCCCGGGTCCTGCGCGGCTGGGAACCCCCGGCGACGCCGTACGGCCCGGGCCACCGGGGCGTGGACCTGGCGGCGCCACCCGGCGCGCCGGTACGGGCGGTGGCGGCGGGCCGGGTGTCCTTCGCGGGCCGCGTGGCGGGGCGGGGCGTGGTCTCGGTGGAGCTGCCCGGGACGGGTGACCCGCCGCTGCGGACGACGTACGAGCCGGTGCGGGCGTCGGTGGAGAAGGGCGACGCCGTCCTGGCGGGGCAGGTGATCGGCGCGGTGGAGCCCACGGGCTCGCACTGCGCGGCCCCCTGCGTCCACTGGGGCCTGCGCACGGGGAGGACGTACCTCGACCCGCTCTCCCTCCTCCCGCCCTGGCTGCTGAACGCGAGCCGGCCACGCCTGCTGCCGGTGCTGGGGGTGCCACCGGGCTCCTGACTTCCGCGGCCGGTGCAGCCGGCCTCCGGTGCCGGGAGTGCAGCCGGGCTCCTGATCTCCGCAGCCGGTGCAGCTCCGTCGCCGGGGAGGGAGGCGACGGGTACGCGGCCGGCCCGGTGCCGCCGGTGCACCTCGTCCCGGCCCGGCCGGCCTCAGCCCCCGACGCCCCGCAGGGCCATGCCGACCGCCGCCTCCGCGATCACTCCGGGCTCCTCCGCGGCCCCCAGCTCGATCCGCCGCACGGCCGCGTCCACGACGCCCTGGAGCAGCATCGCCGCCAGCCGGGGCTCGCCGTGCCCCAGTTCCGCGAGCGCCTCGACGATCATCGCGACGAGTCCGCCGTGGGCCGCCCGGATCTTCTCCCGGGCCCCCGCGTCCAGCTCGCTCGCGGAGATGGCGACCACGGCCCGGTGCCGCCGGTCGCCGACCAGCTCCAGCTGCTTGCGCACATACGCCTCGACCCGGGCCTCGGGCCCGTCCGCCGCGTCCATCGCCGCCGACACCTCCGCGGCCCAGACCGGGAAGTCGACCTCGCACAGCTCCTCGACCACGGCCGCCCGCGACCGGAAGTACTCGTACACGGACGATCGCGCGAGTCCCGTCCGCTCGGCGAGGGCCGGGAAGGTCAGGGCTTCCGTCCCGCCCTCGGACAGCAGGGAACGAGCCGCGTCCAGCAGGGCGGCACGCTGCATCGACCGGTGCTCGGCCACGGAGGCCGCTCGAATCCTTGGCACGTCGACCACTCTACGGACGCGCCCCCTCCGGCGGGAGTCACTCCGCGACTCCCTCCCGCCCGGCGCCCGCGCCCGGCTCCGCCCGACAGCCGCGGCCCGCCCGGGTTCAGCGCCCGAAGCTCGCCAGCTTGGCGCGCAGTTGCAGCACCGACTTGGTGTGGATCTGGCTCACCCGGCTCTCGGTCACACCGAGCACGTTGCCGATCTCGGCCAGCGTCAGCCCCTCGTAGTAGTACAGGGTGACGACGGTCTTCTCCCGTTCGGGGAGGGTGTTGATCGCCCGCGCCAGGAACCGTCTCAGCTCCCGGTCCTCGGCCACCTCGACCGGGTTGTCGGCGGCGGTGTCCTCCAGCGTGTCCATGAGGCTCAGCCGGTCGCCCTCGCCGCCGACGTGCAGCAGCTCCTCCAGCGCCACGACGTTGGCCAGCGACAACTGGCTGAAGACGGCGTGCAGTTCGTCCACCGCGATGCCCATCTCGGCGGCGACCTCGCCCTCCGTGGGCGTCCGCCGCAGCCGCGCCTCCAGGGTGGCGTAGGCCCGCTCCACGTTGCGCGCCTTCTGCCGCACCGACCGCGGGATCCAGTCCAGCGCCCGCAGCTCGTCGATCATCGCGCCGCGGATCCGCGTGATCGCGTACGTCTCGAACTTGATCTCCCGGTCGATGTCGAACTTCTCGATCGCGTCGATCAGCCCGAACACCCCGGAGGAGACGAAGTCCGCCTGCTCCACGTTGGGCGGCAGCCCTACGCTGACCCGGCCCGCGACGTACTTCACGAGCGGCGAGTAGTGCAGGATCAACTGCTCCCGCAGCCGCTCGTCCCCCGTCGCCTTGTACGACCGCCACAGCTCGTCGAGGGTCGAGGGGGCGGGCGGCCGCACGCTGCCACCGTCGCGGGCGGCAGGGGGGATCGCCGCCCGGTCGGGCCCGGAGGTGTGCTGGGGCATTCGTCGCCTTGTGCCGTTCTGCCGTGGAGTGGTGGTACCTGAGCGGGGTGTCTGTCTGATGTCGGGATGCCTGTCCGTGTCGGAATCCTCGTGAGCGTAGCGTGACTGAGGTGTCGCGGTGTGCGAAGGGCGGAGGCGGGACCATGCGCAGATACGTTCCGCAGGACGTCCCGCCGGGGCACGGCGGTCGCTCGGCGTGATCGCCCGGCCACCCCCAACTGGGTTAATTTGCAAGGCCCGTCGGGGTTTCCCCCGTACGGCGGAACCGGCACGGTCAGCACGGCCCGCGACCGCCCCGGAGCGAGGTCGTCGCCTGGCGTGTCAACTTCCAGCCGTCGCCGTGTCGTTCGACGTAACCGAGTGCCCGCAGTTCGTACAGCCTGGCGACCGCGTCGTCCGCCGAGGTCTGCGCGGAGCGCGCGATCTCCGTCGCCGGGGCCGCCCGGCGGGCCGGCAGCGCGGCGAGCACCTCCCGGGTGGCCGGCCCGAGCAGGTCCCGCGGCAGCACCGGTCCGCGCCGCTCCGGGGCCAGCTCCCCCATGGCGCCGACGAGCTCGACGACGTCCGCGGCGTCGGTGACCAGGACCGCGTCGGTGCGCAGCAGCTCGTGCACGCCCGCGGACAGGCCGCTGGTGGCCGGGCCGGGCACCCCCATCGTGTGACGGCCCAGCCGCCGCGCCGCCCGCGCCGTGGCCAGCGAGCCGCTGCGGTGGGCGGCCTCGACGACCACGGTGCCCCTGGTCAGTGCGGCGATCACCCGGTTGCGCAGGACGAACCGGCTCGGCGTCGGATGATCCCCGGGCGGCAGCTCTCCGACGACCAGTCCCTGGTCGGCGATCCTGGTGATCAGTTCGGTGTGGCCCTGCGGGTAGGGCCGGTCGACGCCGCAGGCCAGGACGGCGACGGTGGCCCCGCCGGCGCCCAGCGCCCCGCGGTGGGCGGCGCCGTCGACGCCGTACGCGCCGCCGGAGACGACGACCCAGCCCTGCTCGGCGAGCCCGGCGGCGATGGTGGCCGCCATGTGGGCCCCGTACTCGGTGCAGGCCCGCGCGCCCACGACCGCCACCGACCGCAGGGCCCACATCCGCAGACTGGGCCGCCCGCGCACCCACAGGCCCAGGGGGCGGGCATCCCCCAGGTCGTCGAGCTGCCCCGGCCACTCGCCGTCCCCGGGGCACACGAACCGCACCCCGGCCTCCCGTGCGGCGGCGAGGTCCCGGTGCGGCTCGGCCTGCTCGGCCCGGGCCCGCAGCCCCGTCCACCGCCTGGCGCTGACCCCCGGCAGCGGCCGTCCGCCGTCCCGCAGCCGCCGGACCACCTCCCGCGCCCCGAACTCCCGCACCCACCGCCCGCCGGCCTCGTCACCGGGCTCGACGACACGGGTGAGGAAGACCCGGGCGAGGAGCTCGTCGTCCGGGGCGCCCGTGGCGCTCACGCCGGTGCCCCGAGGGCCATGGGCACGCCCCGCGGCACCCCGGTGCGCAGTTGCAGGGCCAGGGCGACGTCCGTCGCGTCGGGGCGGTCGTGTCCGACGAGGTCGGCGACGGTCCAGGCGACGCGCAGCACCCGGTCGAGCCCGCGGGCGGTGAGGACGCCCCGTTCCAGGCTGCGCTCGGCCTCCTCCAGGGCGCCGGGGGCGGCGTACCAGCGGCTGCGCAGTTCCCGGCCGGGGATCTCGCTGTTGGTGCGCCACGGCGTACCGGCCAGGCGTGCCGCCGCCCGGGCGCGGGCCGCCCGCACCCGGCCGGCGACGACCGCGGTGGACTCGCCGGGCGTGCCGCGCGCGGCGAGCTCGGTGCGGGTCACGCGGTCCACCTCGACGCGCAGGTCGACGCGGTCGAGCAGCGGGCCGGACAGCCTCGCCTGGTAGCGGCGGATCGCCGAGGGCGGGCACTCGCACAGGGCGTCCTTCAGCGAGAAGCGTCCGCACGGGCACGGGTTGGCCGCCAGCACCATCAGGAACTTCGCCGGGAAGCGCACCACCCCCGCGCTGCGCGCGATCACGACGTGCCCGGCCTCCAGCGGCTGGCGCAGCGCGTCCAGCGCCCGGCCGCTGAACTCGGGCGTCTCGTCCAGGAAGAGGACCCCGCGGTGGGACAGCGACACGGCTCCGGGCCGGGCGATGCCGGGGCCGCCCCCGACGAGGGCCTGCATCGTGGCCGAGTGGTGCGGGGCGCAGTAGGGGGCGACGTCGATCATGGGTTTGCCCGGGGGCAGCAGGCCCGCCACCGAGTGCACGGCGGTGACCTCCAGGGCCTCCTGCCGGTCGAGCCGGGGCAGGAGGGTGGGCAGCCGCTCCGCGAGCATGGTCTTGCCGGCACCGGGCGGCCCCTCCAGGAACAGGTGGTGCCCGCCCGCCGCGGCGACCTCGACCGCGGTGCGGGCCGAGAGCTGGCCCACCACGTCCGCGAGGTCGTGGCCGTGGTCGTGCTGGGCCGCCCCGGCGCCGTGCATGCCCGTGGCGGCGCCGGTGCCCGGCACGCGCAGGCCGGCCAGCAGCGGGTCCGGGCGGCCCTGCTGGTCCGGTTCCTCGTCGGGCACGGGTTCGTCGGCGAGGACGGCGATCAGCTGGCGCAGGCTGCGGACCCCGAGCACGGACACCCCGGGCACGAGGGACGCCTCGGCGGCCGCGCCCTCCGGCACGACCACCTGCTCGTACCCCGCGTCCGCCGCGGCCAGCACCGCGGGCAGCACCCCCCGGACCGGCCGGACCCGGCCGTCCAGCCCGAGCTCCCCGATCATCACGATGTCGGCGAGGACCCGGGGGTCGATCCGCTCGGCGGCCCCGAGGACGGCCGCGGCGACGGCCAGGTCGAAGCCGCTGCCGCTCTTGGGCACGGACGCCGGGCTCAGGCCGACCGTCAGCTTCTTCTGGGGCCAGGCGGTGCCGGAGTTGACCACCGCGGCCCGCACCCGGTCCCGGCTCTCCGTCAGGCTCTTGTCGGGCAGCCCCACCAGGGTGAACGCCGCGACGCCCGGTTCGAGGTCGGCCTGCACCTCGACCACCACGCCCTCGACCCCCACCAGCGCCACCGAGCACGTACGGGCGAATCCCATCTCAGGCCACCCCCCGCACGTGCTCCACCAGGGGCGCTCCCCGGGCGGGCAGCAGCACGCCCACCACGTCGATGCGGACGCCGCCGGGCGGCGCTCCCCCGTGGGTCTGGATCCACCGCTCGGCCAGGTCGCGCAGCCGGCCGGCCTTCCGCGGGGTCACGGCGGCCATCGGATGCTGGAACGCGCCCGCCCTGCGGGTCTTCACCTCGCAGACGACCAGGACGTCCCCGTCCCGCGCCACGATGTCGATCTCTCCGGTCCTGCCGCAGCGCCAGTTACGCTCGAGGACCGTCAGTCCTGCCGCGGCCAGCCGCCGCGCGGCCAGGTTCTCGCCGTACCTGCCCAGTGCGCTGCGTGCCCGATGGGTGTTCATGTCGGCACCACCTCCGGTGCCCACGGTCACGCACCCGGCCCACCGGAGTGGATCTTGGTGCGTTACTCACCGGTTGTGGACAACTCCGTCACCCGCACGGGGGGACGGAACCGGGCCGGGTCCGGCGCCGGGCCGGACCCGGCCGCCGCTCGGCCGCCGGCCCCGGCCCGGCCGCCGGCCTCCGGCCTCCGCTCAGCCGCCCGGCAGCTCCAGATCGCTCTTGTTGAGCTCCTCGATGTTCACGTCCTTGAACGTGAGGACCCGGACCTGCTTCACGAAGCGGGCCGGCCGGTACATGTCCCACACCCAGGCGTCCGCCATGGACACCTCGAAGAACACCTCGCCCTGGACCGAGTGCACCTGCATCTCGTAGTCGTTGGTGAGGTAGAAGCGCCGCTCGGTCTCGATCACGTATTTGAACAGACCGACGACATCGCGGTACTCCCGGTAGAGCTTCAGCTCCATCTCGGTCTCGTACTTCTCGAGGTCCTCGGCGCTCATGGCATGTTCCCCTTCAGCCGTGCGATCCCACCATTGTGCGCCAGTCCCCTGGGCCGCTAGACGATTTCCGGGTCTAGGGTCACGGGCCTGGCCGGGGGACCTTCGTCGAGCAGCGTGCGCAGCAGCTCGGCGAGTCTGGTCGGATACACCGTCTCATGTGCCCGGGTCAGTTCCCGGCACGTCCACCAGCGCGCTCCGGCGACACTGCGCCGTTCCAGCTCGGTCAGCGCCGTGGCCCCGGTCGCCGTCCGCTCGGTACGGGCCAGGTAGTACCACTCGTCCTGGTCCCAGCGGCGGCCGGCGAACGGGAAGGAGCACCGGCGCCGCCACAGCACCGGGCCGAGCTCGACCTCGGTGATGCCGGTCTCCTCGGCGAGTTCCCGCAGGGCGGCCTGTTCACGGGTCTCGTCGCCCTCCACGCCGCCGCCGGGCGTGAACCACCAGTCGTCGGCCGGATCGTCCGGCTCGTGCCCGTGCAGCAGCAGGATCCGGTCCCGCGGGTCGAGCAGCACCACCCGGGCGACCTTGCGCAGCCCGCCCGCGTAGGTGTCCTGCTCCGTCCGCCCGGCCTCAGCGGACACCGGCGGGCTCCGCGTTCGCCCGGCTCCGGGCCCGGGCCGCTCCCGCGCGCTGGGCGATCGGACCGTAGGCGGCTCCGCCGAGCACGAGCACGGCTCCGGCGGTCACCGCCGCGACGATCGTGCGCAGCGGACCGGGCGTGGAGAGGGGGCCGAGGGTCTCGAAGCCGGCGGGGCGCTCCAGCATGCCGTCCACGGGCCACACGACGGCGTCGACCCGGGCGTCCACGGCGTCGCGCGCCACCGTGCCGCCGGCCGCGTCGGTGAGGTGGGCGGTGGAGTCCAGGGAGGTGCGGCGCTCGTCGCCGAGCAGGAACAGACGGCCCTCGGGGACGGTCACGGCCGGGAACTTCGCGGCCCCGCCCGCCGTGTCCGCGGGGAGATACGGTTCGTCGATCTCCTTGCCGTTGACCTTCAGCCTGCCGTCCTGGCAGCAGGAGACGGTGTCGCCGCCGACGGCGACCACCCGCTTGACGATGGGCGCGTCGGCCCAGGTCGCGTCCCGGAAGACGACGACGTCACCACGGCGCACGGCATCGCCGTCGACGCGCTGCGCCAGCACGCGGGCGCCCGCGCCGATCGTCGGGGTCATGGAGTCGGTGGGCACGGTGTACGGCCGGTAGACCACCGCTCCCCAGGCGAATCCCCCGAGGAACAGCACCAGGCCCAGCGCCACGGCCAGCCCGGACAGCCGCTGCCCGGTCCGTCCGCCGACCGGGCCGCTGTTCGTGCCGCCGCTGCGCGGCGCCGTACGCGACGTGCTCTCACCACCCATGGGTCCGCACCCTACCCGGCGGTACCCGGCCCGGTCAGCCCTTCCGTCCCGGCCGGGGAGGCGGCGGTTCCGGCCGCTCCCCCGGCGGAGTCCGGCCGGCGGCCGGGCCGGTCGACGGCACCGGCCGCTCCCGCGTCGCGGGGCCGGGCACGGCGCGCGGCGGGGTTCAGCGCGTCCCGGCGACCGCCGGCCGCCTGCGGCGCCACAGCACCACCGGCAGCACTCCGGCCAGCGCGAGGGCGTTCGGCACCACCACCGGGGCCGCGGCCGCCGCCCGGTCGTCCAGGCCCGGCTGGTCGAAGGTGTCCGGCACCGGCAGGGTGGCCCAGCGGTTGACCGGCCAGGCGACGACGATGGCCCGCCCGACGACCTCGTCCACCGGGACCATGCCGTTGTGCTTGTCCGCGCGGTTGTAGCGCGAGTCCCGCGAGTTCTGGCGGTGGTCGCCCATGACCCAGAGGTAGCCCTCGGGGACCTTGACCTTGAACTGGCCGCCCTGGTCGTCCATGCTGCACGGCGTGTTGCCGGGGTAGACGTACGGCTCGTTGAGCGCCTTGCCGTTCACCTTCAGCGGGCCGGTCTTGGTGCACTCGACGGTGTCGCCGCCGACGCCGACGACCCGCTTGATGAGGTCCTTCTCCTCCGCGGACGGCATGAGGCCGATCCAGCTGAGGAACGTCTGGAAGGCGTTCGGGTCGGCCACCGGCTCGCCCGCCAGCCAGTTGTCCGGGTCGTGGAAGACGACGACCTCGCCGCGCTCGGGCTCGGAGCCGAACCACGGGGTCAGCTTGTCGACCAGGACCCGGTCGCCCTGCTGGAGCGTGTTCTGCATCGAGTCGGAGGGGATGGAGAACGCCTGCACCAGGAAGGTCTTGATCAGCAACGCGAGCACCAGCGCGATGACGATCAGGATGGGCAGCTCCTTCCAGAAGGAGCGCTGCTTCCTGACCGGGGGCGTGTCGCCCGGCCCGTCGTCCTCGGTCCTGTACTGCTCGCCCGTCACCCTGCCGTCCTCGGCCGTCTCGGAGTCACTCCCGGAGGTCACGGCGCTGTCCGCGACCGGGCCGGCCGACTCCGCGGGGCGCCCGCGGTGCTCCTCGCCGTCGTGCCCGGACCGTGCGCCAACCGCCACATCCCCCACGCCAACTCCTCACTCTGTGCTGCCGCCTGCCCCACACACGGCGCAGGCCCACCACTCCCATAACGAGCGGGAGTTCCGCAGGGCTCGGGAGCTGGATCGTTCCGTTCGATTCTTCGGGGGCAACCCTATGCGACAGCCGTGGGGCAGCGGTCGACCCGGCGGCCGCGTCGGACACCGAAGCGTAGGTTTTCGGCTCCTCCAGGGTGGTCCAGTGGTTCAGCGGCCAGGCGATGAACATGGCCCGCCCCACCACCTCGTCCTCGGAGACCGTGCCGCCGTACTCGGTGTTCTGGTGGACCCGGGAGTCGGCGGAGTTGGACCGGTGATCGCCCATCACCCACAGCCGGCCCCGGGGGACGGTGACCTCGAACGGCGTGGTGGACGGGGCGTTGCCGGGATACAGGTAGTCCTCCTGCAGGGGCACGCCGTTGACGGTGACGCGTCCCTGCGCGTCACAGCACTTGACCTGGTCCCCGCCGACGCCGACGACCCGCTTGATCAGGTCCTTCTCGTCGTCGGACGGCAGCAGGCCGATGAAGGTGAGCCCTTCCTTGACCTGCTTGACGACGACGGGGTCCTCCTTCTTGACCGTGGTCTGCTCGTCGTTGAGCCAGCCGCCGGGGTCCTTGAAGACGACGACGTCCCCGCGCTGCGGCTTGGAGCCGAACCAGGGGGTGAGCTTGTCGACCAGGACCCGGTCGCCGATCTGGATCGTCTGCTCCATGGAGCCGGACGGGATGACGAAGGCCTGGACGAGGAACGTCTTCAGCACGAGCGCTATGAGGACGGCCACGCCGATCAGGAGCGGTATCTCCTTGACGGCGCTGCGCCTGCGCTTGCGCTTGACCTTGCGCTGGAGCCGGCGCCGCTCGGCGCGGGTGCGGCCGGCGGCCGGTCCGCCGGCGCGCCGGGCACCGGTGGGCAGCAGGTTCTCGGCGGGGCTCGCGGGCGCCCCGCGGGGCTTGCCGCGGCTACCCATGGGCACCCGTCCCGGTGGTCGGTCCGCCCACCTCGCGGGCGGGCACGCGCGCGTAGGCGTCCGGGCGGTGCAGGCGGGTGGCGTGGGAGAAGGGCCAGACGATCCAGTCGGCACGGCCGATCACCGCGCGCACCGGGACCATGCCGCCGCCCGGCGAGCCGAGGTGGTCCCGGGAGTCGCTGGAGTCGCTGCGGTGGTCGCCGAGGACGAAGAGCCTGCCGTCGGGGACGACGACGTCGAAGGGCACCGCGGACGGACGGTCGCCGGGGTAGAGGAAGGTCGACTCGTCGACCGACCGGCCGTTCACCTGGACACTCCCCTCCTTGTCGCAGCAGACCACGTGGTCTCCCCCCACACCGACAACGCGTTTGATGTAGTCGGCGTCCCCGAAGGAGCCGGTGCCGTCGAAGACGACGACGTCACCGCGCCGCGGCTCGGCCCCGAAACGGTACGCCAACTTATTTACGAGAACCCGGTCCCCGATCCTCAATCCCTGCTCCATGGATCCGCTGGGAATCTGGAAGGGCCGCAGCACGAAGGTGTTGAGCAGCAGCAGGAACACGAGGAAGACGAGCACGGCCAGGGTGGTCCGCCCGCCCGGGAGCCAGTCCGCGGTCCGCGACACCAACGCGAAACGCGACCGTTCCCCCACGCCCCGCGGCTCCGAGGGCTGCTCGGAGTCGGAAGGGCGGGAGGAGCGGTCGCGCTCCGTCGGCTGTTCGGTGTCCATCGAGGCCAGATGCTATCCGGCCGCGCTGTGCACCCGGGGAGCGTGCTCCCCGGGAAGCGCTCAGTTCTCGCGCTTCTCCTTGATCTTCGCCGCCTTGCCGCGCAGCTCGCGCAGGTAGTACAGCTTGGCGCGACGCACGTCACCGCGGGTGACGAGCTCGATCTTCTCCACGATCGGGGTGTGCACCGGGAAGGTGCGCTCGACGCCGACGGAGAAGGAGACCTTGCGGACCGTGAAGGTCTCGCGCACGCCGGAGCCCTGGCGGCGGATGACGACGCCCTTGAACTGCTGCACGCGGGAGCGGTTGCCCTCGATGACGCGGACGTGGACGTTCACGGTGTCGCCGGGGCGGAAGGCCGGGACGTCGCTGCGCAGCGACGCGGCGTCGACGGTGTCGAGCAGGTGAGACATTTCGTCTGCTTTCTTCGTTGATGCCGCAGGTCATCAACGGCAACTAGAGGTTCGGATCACTGGGGTGCGCATCGGGGCGGGCGTCGTGTCCCCCTGCGGCAGGGGCGCACGCCGGACGGCGCACAGCAGCGGCCTATTCTTCCACGCCTTCCGCCCTGCGCCAAAACCGGCCGTACGGCTCGCCCTCGGGGTCCGGTTCCCAGCCCAGGATGGAGAGCATCTCGCGGTCCTTCTTGTCGAAGGCCTTCGGGTCGCAGCGCTCGACGAGGTCGGGCCGGTGCGCGGTGGTGCGCCGCAGGGCCTCGTCGCGGCGCCAGCGGGCGATCTTCCCGTGGTGGCCGCTGAGCAGCACGTCGGGGATGTCCCGGCCGCGCCACACGGGCGGCTTGGTGTAGACGGGGCCCTCCAGGAGGTTCGCCATGGCACCGGGGGCGAAGGAGTCGTCGCGGTGGGACTCGGCGTTGCCGAGGACACCGGGCAGCAGCCGTGCCACGGCCTCGGTGACGACGAGGACGGCCGCCTCGCCGCCGGCGAGGACGTAGTCGCCGATGGAGACCTCGTACACCGGCACGCGGGTGGCGTACTCGTCGATGACGCGCCGGTCGATGCCCTCGTAGCGGGCGGGCGTGAAGATCAGCCACGGCCGCTCGGAGAGGTGGACGGCGAGTTCCTGGGTGAAGGGACGGCCGCTGGGGGTGGGCACGATCAGGGCCGGCGCGTGGGAGCCGGTCTCGTAGCCGTCGGCGAGGACGGAGTCGAGGGCGTCCCCCCAGGGCTCGGTCTTCATGACCATGCCGGGGCCGCCGCCGTAGGGGGTGTCGTCGACGGTGTGGTGGCGGTCGTGGGTCCAGGAGCGCAGGTCGTGCACGTGCACGTTCAGCTGTCCACGCGCGCGTGCCTTGCCGACGAGGGAGACGTTCAGCGGTTCCAGGTACTCGGGGAAGATCGTGACGACGTCGAGCCTCATGCGCTGTCGTCCCTCGACGAGGCGATCTCCGCGCGGTCGTCGATCAGGCCCGGCGGCGGGTCGATGACGGCCCGCTGCTCCTCCAGGTCGATCTCGGTGACGATCTCCTGGACGAACGGGACGAGCACCTCGGTGCCGTCGGGGCGCTCGACCACGAAGAGGTCCTGGTAGGGCAGGTGCGAGACCTCGGTGATCCGGCCGACCTCCGCGCCGTCCCGGGTGACGACGTCGAGGTCGATCAGCTGGTGGTCGTAGTACTCGTCCTCGCCCTCGGGCAGTTCGTCGGGGTCGACGTCGGCGATCAGGAGGGTGTTGCGCAGCGCCTCGGCGGCGGTGCGGTCGCGCACGCCCTCGAAGCGCAGCAGGAGGCGGCCGCTGTGGACACGGCCCGACTCGATGGTCAGCGGCCCGGTCGAGGCCGGGTCGGTGGCCAGGACGGCGCCGGGGGCGAGCCTGACCTCCGGTTCGTCGGTGCGTACCTCGACGGTGACCTCGCCCTTGATGCCGTGGGCGCGGCCGATGCGAGCGACTACCAGCTGCACGGTGCTTGGTTCTCCTGATCGGACGACTGCGAGCCGAAGCGGCTCGTACGACTGCGGGCCGGGGACGGCCCAGTGGCCCTCCCCGGCCCGAGCCGGTGCTGCGAAGCGTCAGCGGACGTTGTCCACGTCGACGAGGTCGACACGGACGCCGCGGCCGCCGATGGCGCCCACGACGGTGCGCAGAGCGCGTGCGGTACGGCCGTTGCGACCGATCACCTTGCCGAGATCGTCGGGGTGGACCCGGACCTCGAGCACCCGTCCGCGGCGCAGGTCGCGCGAGGCGACCTGCACATCGTCAGGGTTGTCGACGATGCCCTTCACGAGGTGCTCGAGAGCCTCCTCGAGCATGCTCAGGCCTCGGTCGACTCGGACTCGGCGGAGGCCTCGTCCTTCTTCTCAGCCTTCTTCTTCTGGGTGATCGCCTCACCCTTGCCCTCGTCGTCGCCACCGAGGGCCTCGAACGACGGGCGCGCGGGCTTGTCGGCCGGCGTCAGCAGCGGAGCCGGGGCGGGCTCGCCCTTGAACTTCTGCCAGTCGCCGGTCTTCTTCAGGATGGCGAGCACGGGCTCGGTCGGCTGGGCGCCGACGGAGAGCCAGTACGCCACGCGCTCGCTGTCGACCTCCATGACGGACGGGTTGTACGTCGGGTGGTACTTGCCGATCTCCTCGATGGCCCGGCCGTCACGGCGGGTACGGGAGTCGGCGACGACGATGCGGTAGTGAGGCGAACGGATCTTGCCCAGACGCTTCAGCTTGATCTTGACTGCCACGGGAGTGGAATCTCCTGGATTTGACGTGGTTGGGCACGGCGGGACGGCCGCGTGGGGTTGCGGTACCCGAGTGCCCGATGGACGCGTCAGCCGGAGGAGAGAGGGGTCCTGTGCGGCTGTCGAGTACAGCTAGCCATTGTGCCACACCCTGGGGGCCGCCCTGAGCCGAGGGTGCGGTGACGTGCGTGCGGCCGTGCGGGAGCGGCGCCCGGCGCGGCAGCGGCCGCGCCGGGCGCCGAGGGCCGTCCCGCCCGCTCTCCCCGTGCGCGGGCCGGGGCTCCCCGCCGCCCCGGCGGCACGACCGCGCACGGATCGCGCAGGACCCGGCGTCCCCACCGCGCTGGACCGGCAGCCACGAGATGCCGGTGCGCGCCGCGGGAGGGACGTCAGCCGGCCACCGCTCCCGCGCCCACCGCCTCGGGGATGCGGAACGGCTTGCCGCAGCCGCCGCACACGATCGGGGCCTGGGCCAGGACGGACGGGACGACCCGGACGTTGCGGCCGCAGTCGCAGACCGCCTTGACGCGCACCCCTCCGCCGGAGGAGCCGTGCCGGGCGGCCGGGCCGCGGAAGGTGCGGGCGGTGTCCGCCGAGGTCGCGGCGGAGTGGGCCTTCAGGGCGCGCTGCAGCCGCTCCGTCGTGGGGCGGTAGCGGCGCTTCGCCTCGGGCGTGAGCGAGACCAGGGAGAAGCCGCTGCTGGGGTGCGGTTCCTCCGGGTGGTCCAGGCCCAGCTCCTCGGCGATCGCGAGGAATCTGCGGTTGTGGTACCGGCCGGCGCGGGAGGTGTCGCGTACTCCGCGCGCTGCGGCGATGCCGTGGACTGCTTCGTGAAGCAGTCGCTCGAAGGAGAGCTCGTGTCCGCAGGCGGACGACGATTCTCCGATCAGTGACTCGGGCGCGGCAAGATCGGGCAGCTCGGGGTGGTACCGCTGAATGTCGGCCCACGCCTGCGCCAGCTCTGCGGCGAGAACAGGTGGTGTCGTGCTCACGTAATGACAACGAGCCTGGGTACCGCTGTGTTCCTATTCCGGGGCATCCCAAATAATTTGCACGTACCCGTCAGTCGGTGTTGATGCGACCTGACGAGGGCGGGTGCGCTGATCTGCGGAGAAGCCGCACAGCTCGTACCAAGCCGGTGCGTAGTCCGACGTACGCACCGGCGGGTAGGCGGCGTTCGTACGCCGGTGCGACAGTGGCGCGCGGTTGCACAAGGGGCGTTTCGGTCGCTTGCCCGCGCCCGGCGCCTTCCCGGCCGGCGCGCGCGGCCACTGCGACGTTACCGGTCGCGTCTCCGGTGTCCGGCGCCGACCCGCCCTCCGCGCCCGCGCGCCGGAAGACCGGTGCCTCCTCGGGCGGCCCGGCCCCGTGCGCCCCGTCCGGCGCCGCGGGCGGGGCGCCGGACCGGCCGCCGGCGACCGGCGGCCTCGTCGGCCGGCGGCGCTCCGGACGTGCTCGGCGACGCGGACGGCGGCCGTCTCCCGCACCTCCGCGACCTTGGCCGGAACCGCGTCGCCGCCCTTGATCACCTGGGGCGCCGCCGCCGCGCCGCGGCACCCGCCACCCGCTGTCATCGCCGCGGGGCGGGAACAGGCCATCCGCCGCGCACGGAAGGAGGCCCGCCCGGGCCGTCGTGCCGCCCGCCGTGCGCCCTTGCGCCCTTGCGCCTTCGTGGCGCGCGTGTTCGCGCCGGGTTGCCGGAATGTGAAATTTCGCCACTGGCACATGCAACTCACAAGCGGGGACCGCTGCCCACTGGACGCCGCGTCGCGTGCGGAGTTTCCTGGCATACGGGGAGTGCGGGCGCACTGCACGGGGGCCTGGGACATCGGGCACAGCAGCAAACTCTCGTCTGGATTGGGGCGCTTACCTATGACACCTACGCTCGTGCGGCAGCACCTGCCTCACGCGGGGGCGGCACCCCGCGTGGACTTGCGTGCACGCGCGCGTGACTGGTCCGAGATCCAGGAGCGGATGCTCGTACCGCTCTACGAGGCCGTCTACGAGCGACTGGAAGTGGGTCCCGCGACTCGGCTGCTCGGCCTCGGCTGCGGTTCCGGACTCGCCCTGCTGATGGCCGCCTCCCGGGGCGCCGCCGTGACGGGCGTCGACACCTCTCCCGAACGGCTGGCCCTCGCGCGGCAGCGGCTGCAGCCCGAGGGGCGGGACACGCGCGCGCGTGCGGACACCCGGCAGCCGGACGACGCGGCCCGGCGTGCGCGGACCCGGCTGGTGGACGGCTCGCCCCGGGACGCGGACGGCACGGGCACGGCGGCGTACACGCTGGTGACCGCCTTCGAGCCGATCGGGTGCCTGGCGGGCGACGCCGAGGGGCTCGGCGAGCTGCTGGCCGAGGCGACGCCGCTCGCCGCGCGCGGGGCGCCGGTGGTGCTGGCGGGCTGGGGCCCGCCGGAACGTTGCGCCACGGTGTCCGTGCTGCGGGTGGCCGCCAAGCTGTCCGAGCCGCCGCGCACCGCGGGCGCCTGGCGCCCGGCCCTGCGGGACGACCTGGAGGAGGTCGCCCACCGGGCGGGCCTGAAGCCGGACGGCTCCGGGCGGGTGGCGTGCCCCTTCGGGTACGCGGACGTGGACAGCGCGGTCCGGGGCCTGAGGTCCACCGGCGTGTTCGACCCGGCGATCGCGGCGACGGACCAGGTGCAGGTCGACAAGGAGCTGACCGAGGCGCTGCACCCGTACCAGCGGCAGGACGGTACGGTCTGGATGCCGAACGTGTTCCGGTACCTCATCGCCCGGATCCCGTGACGGCCCGGCGGCCCGCCGCCCTGCCGGACGACCGAGGGCGCCCCCCTGCGGGAGCGCCCTCGGTGCCGTGCGGACGGCGTGTCAGCCCATGAACTTCTTGAACTCGTCGGGGAGTTCGAAGTCCTGGCCGCCCTGCTGCGGCAGCCCGAACGCGCTGCCCGCCTGCCCGGCGGCGGCGCGGCGGGCCGCGGCCTCCTCCTCCTGCTGCTTGCGCTTCATCGGGTTGCCGGAGCGCTGCTTGCCCTTGGCCTGCTTCTGCTTCTTCTTCGCCCGGCCGGGGCCGCCGCCCATGCCCGGCATCCCCGGCATGCCGGGCATCCCGCCGCCCTGGGCCATCCGGGACATCATCTTGCGGGCCTCGAAGAACCGCTCCACCAGGTTCTTCACCGCGCTGACCTCGACGCCGGAGCCCTTGGCGATACGGGCGCGGCGCGAGCCGTTGATGATCGTCGGGTCCTGGCGCTCGGCCGGGGTCATCGACTTGATGATGGCGGCCGTGCGGTCGACGTCCCGCTCGTCGAGGTTCTGGATCTGGTCCTTGATCTGGCCCATGCCCGGGAGCATGCCGAGCAGCTTGGAGATGGAGCCCATCTTGCGGACCTGCTCCATCTGGGCGAGGAAGTCGTCCAGGGTGAAGTCCTGGCCCTTCTTCGACGCCAGCTTGGAGGCCATCCGCTCGGCCTCTTCCTGGCTGAACGTCTTCTCCGCCTGCTCGATCAGGGTGAGCAGGTCACCCATGTCGAGGATGCGGGAGGCCATCCGGTCCGGGTGGAAGGCGTCGAAGTCCTCGAGCTTCTCGCCGTTCGACGCGAACATGATCGGCTTGCCGGTGATCTGCCGGATCGACAGGGCGGCACCGCCGCGCGCGTCGCCGTCGAGCTTGGAGAGCACCACGCCGTCGAAGCCCACGCCGTCGCGGAACGCCTCGGCGGTGTTGACGGCGTCCTGGCCGATCATCGCGTCGACGACGAACAGGATCTCGTCCGGGGAGACGGCGTCGCGGATGTCCGCGGCCTGCTGCATCATCTCCTGGTCGATGCCGAGGCGGCCGGCGGTGTCGACGATGACGATGTCGTGGACCTTGGACTTCGCGTACTCGATGGAGTCCTTGGCGACCTTGACCGGGTCGCCGACGCCGTTGCCCGGCTCGGGCGCGTACACGCCGACGCCGGCGCGCTCGGCGACCACGCTGAGCTGGTTGACGGCGTTGGGCCGCTGGAGGTCGCAGGCGACCAGCAGCGGCGAGTGGCCCTGCTCCTTGAGCCACTTGCCGAGCTTGCCCGCCAGGGTGGTCTTGCCGGCGCCCTGCAGACCCGCGAGCATGATCACGGTCGGCGGCTGCTTGGCGAAGCGCAGCCGCCGCGTCTCGCCGCCGAGGATGGTGACCAGTTCCTCGTTGACGATCTTGAGGACCTGCTGGGCCGGGTTCAGCGCGCGGGAGACCTCGGCGCCGAGGGCCCGCTCCTTGAGGTTCTTGACGAACGCGCGGACCACGGGCAGCGCCACGTCCGCCTCGAGGAGCGCGATGCGGATCTCGCGCGCGGTGGCGTCGATGTCCGCCTCGGAGAGCCGTCCCTTGCCGCGCAGGTTCTTGAAGGTCGCTGACAGGCGATCGGAGAGAGTGTCGAACACGGCGCTCGCGGTCCTCGGGGTCGGTGGTGGCTGGGGAATCGCCCTCCAGGGTATCCCGGCGGCACAAGTCGCCGGGGCGCCCTCACCCCCGCAGGGTCTCCTCCAGCTTCCGCGCCACCGACACGGCCTCCTCGCCGGGCAGCGGGGCGCCCTCCTGTCCGGTCACGTAGAAGGCGTCCACGGCGTTGGCGCCGAGGGTCGACGCGTGCGCGCTGCGCACCCGCAGGCCCGCGTCCTCCAGGGCCCGGCCGATGCGGAACAGCAGGCCCGGCGCGTCCTGGGCGCGCACCTCGATCACGGTGGCCAGCCGGGAGGCGGCCGGGGCGACCGTCACGCGCGGCGGGGGCGCGACCACGCCCCGGCGGCGCGGGTAGGCCGCGTCGCGCTCGGCCAGCCGCCCCGCGATGTCCAGGGAGCCGTCCAGCGCCCGTACGAGGTCCGCGCGCAGCCGGGCGGCCTGCGGCAGGGAGCCGTACTCGGCGGCGACCCGCCAGTCCAGCAGCAGGACCGAGCCGTCGACGCCGTCGGGGAGGTCCAGGGAGCGCAGCTCGGCGGTCCGCACGGTCAGCCGGTGCAGGGCGAGGACGCCGGCCACCGCGGGCAGCACGCCCGGCTGGTCGGGGACGGCGATCAGCAGCTCCACGCCGAGCGGCTCGGGCTCGCCGGGCGCCGCGTCGGGCTCCTGGGCGGGTCCGGTCTGGGCGCGCAGGGCGAGGACGGGGCCGCCCGTGGCGGCGGCCTCCAGGGCGAGCCGCTCCTGCTCGGCCGTCGGCGCGGCGGCCTCGGGTTCCTCCAGCGGGTCGCCGGCCAGGACGGCCGAGACCTTCTTGACCAGGTCGGCGACGAGCGAACCGCGCCAGGACGACCAGGCGGCCGGGCCGGTGGCCAGGGCGTCCGCCTCGGTCAGGGCGTGCAGCAGCTCCAGGGTGCCCTGGGAGCCGACGGCCTCGGCGACCAGGCGCACGGTGGCCGGGTCCTCCAGGTCGCGCCGGGTGGCGGTCTCGATGAGCAGCAGGTGGTGGCGGACGAGGGTGGCGACGACCGTCACGTCGTGGCGGTCGAAGCCGATGCGGGCGGCCACGTCCTTGGCGATGATCTCGCCCGCGACCGAGTGGTCGCCGGGCCAGCCCTTGCCGATGTCGTGCAGCAGCGCGGCGACCAGCAGCAGGTCGGGACGGCTGACGCGGCGGGTGAACTCGGAGGCCCGGACCGCCGTCTCGATCAGGTGCCGGTCCACCGTCCAGACGTGCACGGCGTTGCGCTGCGGACGACAGCGGACCCGCTCCCAGTCGGGCAGCAGCCGGGTGATGAGCCCTTCGGCCTCCAGGGCCTCCCAGACCTCGACGGTGGGGCGGCCGGAGCCGAGCAGGGTCACCAGTTGCTCGCGCGCCTCGGCGGGCCAGGGCGCGGGCAGGGGGCGGACGCCGGCCGCCATGCGCCGGACGGCGTGCAGGGAGAGCGGGAGGCCGGCCTGCGCGGCGGCGGCCGCGGCGCGCAACGGCAGCACGGGATCACGTTCGGGGCGCGCGGCGCGGGCGAGCACCACCTCGCCGTCCTGCTCCACGACCCCCTCGGCCAGCGGGGAGCGCTCGGCGACCGGTTTCCCGTCGCCCGCCACCGCCCTCCTGAGGAAGTCGCTCCGCTCCCCCACCAGTTTGCGCAGGCGCGGCCGCACGGCGCGCGACCGCAGCACCCGCCCCACCTCGCGCCAGGTGACGTCGCTGGCGTACGAGATGACGCGCGCGGCCTCGTAGACCTGCCGCAGCAGGGTGTCGGCGTCCAGCAGGCCGAGCTCGGCGGCGACCTGGTCCTGCTCCTGGAGCGCGAGCCGGTCGGTGGCCCGCCCGGTCGCCAGGTGCAGCGCGTCGCGCACGTCGAGGAGCCGGCGCCGGGCGTCGGCGAGGCCCTCGCGCGGCGCGTCGGCCAGCCAGGAGGCGGCGACGGCGCGCAGGGCGGTGGCGTCGCGCAGTCCGCCCCGGGCCTCCTTCAGGTCGGGCTCCAGCAGGTACTGGAGCTCGCCCTGCCGTTCGGCGCGTTCGGCGCACAGTTCCTGCAGTTCGGGGAGGCGCTTGGGCGCCTGGTTGCGCCAGTCGGCGAGGACGGCCGTGCGCAGGTCCGCGGTGAGGCCGCGGTCGCCGGCGAGGTGCCGGGCGTCCAGCAGGCCGAGCTGGACCTTGAGGTCCTCGGCGGACGTCCTGCGGGCCTCCGCCGGGGTCCGCACGGAGTGGTCGAGGGCGAGCCCGAGGTCCCACACCGGGTACCAGAGGCGGTCCGCGAGGGCGGCGACGGCCTTGCTGTCGCCGCCGTCGTGCAGCAGGAGCAGGTCCAGGTCGCTGCGCGGGGACAGCTCGCCGCGGCCGTAGCCGCCGACGGCCACCAGGGAGACGCCGCGCAGCCCTTCGGCGCCCGCGGTGAACAGCCCGGTGAGCCAGTCGTCGGTCAGCTCCGCCAGGGCCGAACGGCGCGGCGGCCCGGACCGCGCCCCCTCACCGAGGAGGCGCAGCCGGGCCGCCGCGTAGCCGCTGGGTCCCGAGTTCTCTGCTTCGTCGTGCACGTCCGTACGCGTCACCCAGCGACTCCCGTCTCGTTCCGCGGTCAGAGCGCGTCCGGCCCGCGCTCGCCGGTCCGCACCCGTACGGCCGTCTCGACCGGGATGGACCAGACCTTGCCGTCACCGATCTTGCCGGTACGGGCCGCCTTGACGACGACGTCGATGAGCTGCTCGGCGTCGTCGTCCTCGACCAGCACCTCGATGCGGATCTTGGGGACCAGGTCGACGGTGTACTCGGCACCGCGGTAGACCTCGGTGTGGCCCCTCTGACGACCGTAGCCGCTGGCCTCGGTGACCGTCAGGCCGTGGACTCCGAAGGCCTGGAGGGCCTCCTTGATCTCGTCGAGCCGGTGCGGCTTGACGACGGCGGTGATGAGCTTCATGCGTCCACCTTCTTGCTCTCGGCGTCGACGACGGGGGCGGGCACGGCGGTCGTGCGGGCGGCACCGCCGCCGGCGCCGCTGAAGTCGTATGCGGTCTCGGCGTGCTCGGCCTGGTCGATGCCGGTGACCTCCTCGTCCTCGGAGACCCGCATGCCGAGGGTCTTGTCGAGGAGGAGGGCGAGGACCGCGGAGACGACCAGGGAGTAGGCGAGGACGCCGAAGACACCGGCGCACTGCTTCCAGAACTGGTCCAGGCCGCCGCCGTAGAACAGGCCCGCCACGTCGGACTGGCCCTTGCCGGTGGCGAAGAAGCCGATGAGCAGGGAGCCGAGGATGCCGCCGACGAGGTGGACGCCGACCACGTCGAGGGAGTCGTCGTAGCCGAGCTTGTACTTCAGGCCGACGGCCATGGCGCACAGGACACCGGCGATGACGCCGATGGCGATCGCGCCGAGCGGGGAGACCGCGCCGCCGGCCGGGGTGATGGCGACCAGGCCCGCGACCGCGCCGGAGGCGGCGCCCAGCGTGGTGAACGCGCCGTGGCGGATCTTCTCGTAGGCGAGCCAGCCGAGGACGGCGGCGGCGGTGGCGACCTGCGTGTTGACGAACATCAGCGCGCCGACGCCGTCGTCGTTGCCGAGCCAGGAGCCGGCGTTGAAGCCGAACCAGCCGAACCACAGGAGCCCCGCGCCGAGCATGACCAGCGGCAGGCTGTGCGGGCGCATCGGGTCCTTCTTGAAGCCGACGCGCTTGCCGATGACGAGGATCACGCCGAGCGCCGCGGCACCCGCGTTGATGTGGACCGCCGTACCGCCGGCGAAGTCGATGACGCCCAGCTCGAAGGCCCAGCCGCCGGCGCCCCAGACCCAGTGCGCGACCGGGAAGTACACGACCGTGGCCCACAGCGCGACGAACAGCGCCCAGGCGCTGAACTTCACGCGGTCCGCGAGCGCGCCGCTGATCAGGGCGGGCGTGATGACGGCGAACATCAGCTGGAAGACCAGGAACACGAAGACCGGGATCGTGTAGCCGTCCCAGAGTTCGGTGAGCCCGATGTCGCTGAGGCCCACCCAGTCGGAGTTCCAGCCGATGATGCTGCCGGAGTCCGTTCCGAAGGCGAGGGAGAAGCCGTACAGCACCCACAGGACGGTGACGATCCCGAGGCTGATGAAGCTCATCATCAGCATGTTCAGGGTGCTCTTGACGCGGACCATGCCTCCGTAGAAGAAGGCCAGACCCGGGGTCATGAGCATCACCAGGGCGGAACAGATGAGCATGAAGCCTGTGTTGGCGGCAGAGAGCTCCGTCTCTGCGGCAAGCGTGATGGCTGGAGCCATCGGCGTCTCCTCGTCGTTGGTACGGCCCCGTGCGGGCGAAGCCTGAGCGGATTGAGGGGTGGGCCGGTTATGCGCCATGAGATTGGCGCAGCGCCGTTTCGGTGGAAGCCCCTCGTTGTTTCGCGGCCGTGACGAAGGCGCGTGGCGTGTTACGCGTCGATGAACTCCGGGATGTCCGGCTGCGCGATCGTTATCGTGGCGCAACCTTCCGGGACGGGACACGAGACCGGCCGCGGCGGGCCCTCCGATGACCTGGCTGGGGGAGCCGAGTCGGGCAGTTCGGGAGGGCCGGCCGCGGCCGGGGTCCAGGGGTTTTCCGCGGGGGTCAGACCGCCTCGGCGGTCTCGGGCAGCTCGGCGGCGAGCCGCTCGGTGAGGTCGACGATCGCGTCGAGGTCGCCGAAGTCGCGGACGGCAGTGTCGACCGTCTTTCGGATACGCGTGTTGACCCGTTCGGAGCGGACCTTCTTGGCGACCTGCATGGCCCGGGTGGCGAAGGCCGCGCTCCGCTCCGGCTCGCGCTGGAGCAGGTGCACGGTGGCCATGCCGATCAGGTTGAGCGCGTAGGAGCGCTGGTGCTCGCCGTCCTGCGCGAACAGCTCCACCGCCCGCTGCATCATGGGCTCGGCCAGGGCCGCGTAGGTGGGGCTGCGGCCGGCGACGTAGGCGAGGTCGCGGAAGGCGTGGGAGTTCTCCGCGTACAGCTCGGCCTCGGAGAAGAAGCGGATCCAGTCGGGGTCCGGCTCGTCCCACTCGCCGGCGTCGGCGAAGGTGTCCTCGGCCATCCGCACCGCCCGCTTGCACTTGCCGGGCTGGCCCATGTTGGCGTAGGCGCGGGCCTCCATCGCATACAGCATCGACTGGGTGCGCGGGCTCGCGCAGTCCCGGCTGCCGTACTGCGCGAGGTGGATCAGCTCCAGGGCGTCGTCGGGCCGCCCGAGGTGGATCATCTGCCGGCTCATGCTGGACAGGACGTAGGACCCGAGCGGCCGGTCGCCCGCCTCCTTGGCGGCGTGCAGCGCGAGCACGAAGTACTTCTGCGCGGTGGGCTGCAACCCGACGTCGTACGACATCCAGCCGGCCAGTTCGGCGAGCTCGGCGGCGACCTTGAACAGGCGGCGGGTGGTCGTCTCGGGCTGCGGTTCCTGCAGGAGGTCCGTCACCTCGTGCAGCTGGCCGACGACCGCCTTGCGGCGCAGCCCTCCGCCGCACTGGGCGTCCCACCGGCGGAACATCTCGGTGGTGGACTCCAGCAGCTCCAGCTCCGGCTGGGAGAGCCGGCCGCGGATCCGCCCGGAGGCCGCCGGCGCGGGGTCGGGCGCGGAGCGGGGTGCCGCGGGGGAGGGCACGAGCCAGCGCTGCATGGGCTCGATGAGGGCCGGGCCGGCGGACAGGGCCAGCGAGCTCCCGAGGAAGCCGCGCCGCGCCAGCATGAGGTCGCTGCGCGAGAACTCGCTGAGCTGGGCCACGGTCTGCGGGCCCGTCCAGGGCAGGTCGACCCCGGTCGCGGACGGTGACTGGCGGGCGGTGCGCAGACCCAGGTCCTCGACGGAGACGACGACGCCGAAGCGCTCCGAGAACAGCTCGGACAGGATCCGCGGGATCGGCTCGCGCGGGTTCTCGCCGTCCAGCCAGCGGCGCACGCGCGAGGTGTCCGTCGAGATGTGGTGGGCGCCCAGCTGGCGCGCCCTGCGGTTGACCTGGCGGGCGAGCTCGCCCTTGGACCAGCCGCTGCGCACGAACCACGAGGTGAGGAGCTCGTTGGGGCGCTTGTCAGCGTGCGCAGCGTGTCCAGCGCTCGATCCGCTTCCGCCGTTGCCGCTCACTGAACGCCCCCATCCCTGAGACCACTGTGTCGCCGAGTGCGCCAAGCCCTATCAGAATGCCGGTTCGTACGACCGCTCGTCCGGCGCTTGTCACCCCTCGAACGGAAAGCCGACTTGCCTCCGGCATACCCGCGAGTGCACGCGCCCCCAGGACTCGTGCACACAGAGTAATCCTACGATCACCCGTCCAGCCACGACGATCGAAGAAACGCCACCATTCGCCACCCCTTCGAATGAACTCACGGTCGCCGTCCCACGATTCACTTGACACAGACACTTCGGAACGGGTGCAGCAGTGCGCCCGGGGGCGCGCACCGGAGACTGCACCACCCCGAGTGCTTCCAGCCGCCGCCTGGGCCGGGTGGCACGGGGAAGCCGGGATCTGGAAGACAGGAACAGAGCGTCACGTTCCGCGTCCGCTGCGTAACCACCGGAACGTCGGACCCGTTGGAGGGGGCATGGGCTTCACGATCGGCATCAGTCGGGGCATCCGCGACATCCGGTCCGGCTCGCGCCGCCGCGGCCGCTCCTCGGACGGCACCACGGTGGCGGAGTACACCGGACTGTGGGGCTGGGACGTGGTGCCCGGCGCGCGGGCCGCGGCCGGCACCTGTTCCTGCGGCCGCCGCGACTGCCGGGCCCCGGGAGCGCACCCCCTGGACTTCGCGCCGGTGATCCCCGCCGGGGCCACCCTGGACGAGGTCAGCGAGGCGTGGGGCGAGTTCCCGGGCGCCGCCGTGATGCTGCCGGTGGGCCGGGCGTTCGACGTCATCGAGGTGGCGGAGCCGGCCGGACGCCTGGCCCTGGCCCGCCTGGAGCGCATGGGCCTGCCCCTCGGCCCGGTCGCCGCGACCCCGGACGGCCGCGCCCACTTCTTCGTCGCCCCCGGCGCCGCCGCCGAGCTGCCCCGCCTGCTCTACCGGATGGGCTGGGACGACCCGGCCTCCCTCGACCTGCGCGGCCTGGGCCCGGGGTCCGCCATCACGGCGCCGCCCTCCGACCGGGGCGGACGGGGGCCGGTGCGCTGGCTGCGCTCCCCCGCCCTGGACTCCGCCTCCCGGCCGCCGCAGGCCCGGCTGGTGCTCGGCACGCTGGCGTACGTGGCCCACCGGTCGCGGACCTGAGTCCGGCGCCGGCACGGCGAAGCGCCCGTCCCCCGACTGCACCTCGGGGGGCGGGCGCTTCGCCGTGCCGGCGGACTGCCGTGACCGGTCAGTCTCCGATGAGCGCATCCACGAACGCCTCCGGCTCGAACGGCGCCAGGTCGTCCGGCCCCTCGCCGAGCCCGATCAGCTTGACCGGCACGCCCAGCTCGCGCTGCACGGCGATCACGATGCCGCCCTTGGCCGTGCCGTCCAGCTTGGTCAGCACGATGCCGGTGATGTCGACGACCTCGGCGAAGACCCGGGCCTGCACCAGGCCGTTCTGGCCGGTGGTGGCGTCCAGCACGAGCAGCACCTCGTCCAGCGGGGCGTGCTTCTCCACGACGCGCTTGACCTTGCCGAGCTCGTCCATGAGACCGGTCTTGGTGTGCAGCCGGCCCGCGGTGTCGATGAGCACGACGTCCGCGCCCATCTCCTTGCCCTCCTTGACCGCGTCGAAGGCGACGGAGGCCGGGTCGCCGGCCTCGGGGCCGCGCACGGTGTGGGCGCCCACCCGCTCGCCCCAGGTCTGGAGCTGGTCGGCGGCGGCGGCCCGGAAGGTGTCGGCGGCGCCGAGGACGACGGTGTTGCCGTCGGCCACCAGGACGCGGGCGAGCTTGCCGGTGGTGGTGGTCTTGCCGGTGCCGTTGACCCCGACGACCATGACGATGCCCGGCTTGCGGCCCTCCGGCTCGGTCCGGACGGTGCGGTCCATGGCGGGGTCGACCAGCGTGACCAGCTCCTCGCGCAGCAGGCCGCGCAGGTCCTCGGAGGTGCGGGTGCCGAGCACCTTCACGCGCTCGCGCAGCCGCTCGACCAGTTCCTGGGTGGGCTGGACGCCGACGTCGGCGGTGAGCAGGGTGTCCTCGACCTCCTCCCAGGTCTCCTCGTCGAGGTGCTCGCGCGACAGCAGGATCAGCAGACCCTTGCCGAGGGCGTTCTGCGAACGGGACAGACGGGCGCGCAGGCGTACCAGGCGCCCCGCGGTGGGCTCCGGGATCTCGATCCCGGGGGCCTCGACGGTGGGCGGCTCCTCCACCACGACGGGGGCGGTGCCCCCGCCCGGGAGATCCACCTCCTCGATGGTGCGCCGGGGTTCGTCCCGCGGCGTCTCGGCCTCGTCGCCGACGTGCGGCTCGGCCGGAGGGGCGGTGATGTCGGGCGCGGCGGGGGGCGGCGGGGGCAGGTGCTTCCTGCGCCGGGTGCCGACCAGGAGCCCGCCGAGCGCGCCGATCACGACCACGGCGATGACTACAGCAAGGATGACGATGTCCATAACCCGTCCAGTATCGGCCATGGGGTCCGGCGGGAGCCCTCTGCTTTTCTGACACGCCGTCAGCGACGGGCCCGGGTCCGGCGCAACCGGCCGCCGCCGCCCGCCTCCGGCCGGACCGGCCCCGGCCCGCCCCGGCGTGTCGCCCCCGGGCCGCCGCCCGGGACCGGGACGCACGGACGCCGCCGCCCCGGCTCGGACGGTGTCCGAGCCGGGGCGGCGGCGGGGTTACGGGGAGAGGGGCAGCGGGACTTGGCCCTTCCCCCCGAGCGTGCGGGACGGGCTCAGCCCATCTCCTCCAGGGCCTTGCCCTTGGTCTCCTTCACGAACTTCAGGACGAAGGGGATCGAGAGCGCGGCGAAGGCCGTGTAGATCACGTAGGTGACGGAGAGGTTCCAGTCGGCCAGCGACGGGAAGCTCGCGGTGATCGCCCAGTTGGCGATCCACTGCGCGGCGGCGGCCACGCCGAGGGCGGCGGCACGGATCCGGTTCGGGAACATCTCGCCGAGCATGACCCAGACGACCACGCCCCACGACAGGGCGAAGAACAGGACGAACACGTGGGCGGCGATCAGGGCGATCCAGCCCTGGGTCTCCGGGAGCCTGCCGTCGACCAGGTCGAAGGAGAAGGCCCAGGCCTCCAGCGCCAGGCCGATCACCATGCCGACCGAGCCGATGACGGCGAGCGGCCGGCGGCCGATGCGGTCCACGAAGATCATCGCGATGACGGTGCCGACGATGTTGATGATCGACGTCGTGAACGAGTAGAAGAACGAGTCGGCCGGGTCGACGCCGACGGACTGCCACAGCGTCGAGGAGTAGTAGAACGCGACGTTGATGCCGACGAACTGCTGGAAGACCGACAGGCCGATGCCGATCCAGACGATCGGCTTGAAGAAGAAGGAGCCGCCGAGCAGGTCCTTGAAGCTGGACTTGTGCTCGCTCTTCATGCCGAGCTCGATCTCGTTGACGCGGGCGTCCAGGTCGATGTCCGAGCCCTCGACCTCGGCGAGGATCGCGCGGGCCCGCTCGTGCTTGCCGACGGAGATCAGGAAGCGCGGGGACTCGGGGATCACGAAGGAGAGCAGACCGTACAGGACGGCCGGGACGACCATGACGCCGAGCATGACCTGCCAGGCCTCCAGGCCCATCAGCTCACCGCGCTGGTCACCGTCGGCGGCGTTGAGCAGACCCCAGTTGACCAGCTGCGACACCGCGATGCCGACGACGATCGCGGCCTGCTGGAAGGAGCCGAGCCGGCCGCGGTAGGCGGGCGGGGCGACCTCGGCGATGTAGGCCGGGCCGATCACGGAGGCCATGCCGATGGCGAAGCCGCCGACGACGCGCCAGAAGGCGAGGTCCCACAGCGAGAAGGGCAGCGCGGAGCCGACGGCGCTGACGGTGAAGAGGACCGCGGCGATCTGCATGCACCGGATGCGGCCGATGCGGTCGGCTATGCGGCCGGCGGTCGCGGCGCCGACGGCGCAGCCGATCAGGGCGATGGCGATGACCTGCGCGAGGGCCGCCGAGCCGATGTCGTAGCGGTCCCGGATGGCCTCGACGGCGCCGTTGATCACGGAGCTGTCGTAGCCGAAGAGGAAACCGCCCATCGCGGCTGCCGCCGCGATGAAGATGACGTGCCCGAGATGATCGGGATGAGCCGTACCGGCTCCGGACTTGGGTGCCTGCGCTGTGCTGGTCACGTGTACTCCTCGGGCCACCGGCAACGCTGCCGGATGGGGGTCAGCCCTTCGAGGTTCCACCTGAAGGTGCCTGAAGGTAAAAGCAACGTTGCAGAGACTATGCCTTCAAGTTTCGAAGTCAATAGCGGGTCGGCTGTGATTTTCGAGCAAGGCGTAGCGGGGTTGTGTTCAAGAAGTGAATTGATCTAGGGCCAAGCAGGTCAACACCCGGATGGTCTATACCTGTTGGCGGGCCGGTCAGCGCAGGCGCTGGCCGATGACCTTCGACACACCGTCGCCCTGCATCGAGACGCCGTACAGCGCGTCGGCGACCTCCATCGTGCGCTTCTGGTGCGTGATCACAATGAGCTGCGAGGTCTCCTGGAGCTCCTGCATGATCCGGATGAGCCGCTGGAGGTTGGTGTCGTCGAGGGCGGCCTCGACCTCGTCCATCACGTAGAACGGACTGGGTCGCGCCTTGAAGATCGACACGAGCAGCGCGACGGCCGTCAGCGACCGCTCGCCACCGGACAGCAGCGACAGCCGCTTGACCTTCTTGCCCGGCGGACGGGCCTCGACGTCCACGCCCGTGGTGAGCATGTGGTCGGGGTCGGTCAGCACCAGCCGTCCCTCACCGCCGGGGAAGAGCCGGCCGAAGACGCCCTCGAACTCCCGGGCGGTGTCCCGGTAGGCCTCGGTGAAGACCTGCTCGACGCGCTCGTCGACCTCCCTGACGACCTGGAGCAGGTCGGCGCGGGTCTTCTTCAGGTCCTCCAGCTGCTCGCTGAGGAACTGGTGGCGCTCCTCCAGCGCCGCGAACTCCTCCAGCGCCAGCGGATTGACCTTGCCGAGCTGCTGGTAGGCGCGTTCGGCGGCCTTCAGCCGTTTCTCCTGCTCGGCCCGGACGAAGGGCCTGGGCCGGTTGCGCGGGTGCTCCGGGTCCTCCGGCAGCGGCTCGCCCTCGGCGGGGGGCGAGGGCGGCACGAGCCGGTGCGGACCGTACTCCGCCACCAGCCCCGCCGGTTCGACACCCAGCTCCTCCAGCGCCTTGGTCTCCAGCTGCTCGATGCGCAGCCGCTTCTCGGCGCCGAGTACCTCTCCGCGGTGGACCGAATCCGTCAACTTGTCGAGCTCGGCCTTCAGGTCGCGTCCCGCGGCCCGGGCCCGGGCGAGCTCCTGCTCCCGGCGGGCCCGGGCGGCCTCGGCCGCGGTGCGCTCCTGCTCGGCGCGGGCGAGGGAGACCTCGACGTGGGCGAGCAGCTGCCGGGCTCCGGAGGCGACGGCACCGGCGACGGCCGCCTCGTGCCGCAGCCGGGCGCGCCGCTGCTCGGCCCGCGCGCGTGCCTCCCGTTCCGCGCGGGCCGCCCGGTCCAGCGCGTCGGCCCGTCCGGCCAGCCCCTTGACCCGTTCCTCGTGCGTACGGACCTGGAGGCGGGCCTCCATCTCGGTCTGGCGGGCGTTGGCGCCGTCGGCGGCGAGCCGGTCGCGCGCCGCGGTGTCGGGCTCCTCCTCGACCGGCGTCTCCTCGGCGACGGCGAGCCGCTCGGCGAACTCCTCCGCCTCCGCCAGCGCCTTGTCCAGGGCCTCCTGCGCCCGGGCCGCGGCGGCCGCGGACCGCTCGGCCTCGCCCGCCGCGCCGCGCGCCTGCCCGGCGAGCCGGCCGAGCTGCTGGGCGACGGCCGACTTCTCCCGGTCGGCGGCCCGCCGCCGCTCCCCCAGCTCCTCGACGAGCACGGCGCACCGCGCGCGCCGCTCGGCGGCCGCGCGCTGCGCCTCGCCCAGTTCCTCGCACCGCACCGCCAGCTCCTCCAGCTCGGCGGCGGCCTCGTCGACGGAGGCCTGCACCTCGATGAGGCTGGGCGCGCCGGCGGACCCGCCGTGCGCGTAGTGCGCGCCGAGGAGGTCGCCCTCGGCGGTGACGGCGGTCAGGTCGGGCCGCGCGCACACCAGGTCCTCGGCGTCCTCCAGGGTGCCGACGACCACGATCCCGCGCAGCAGCCGCCGCACGGCGGGCATCAGCCCGGCGGGACCGCTCACCAGGTCGGCGGCGTACGGCGGCCCGCCGGCGGGCGGCTCGTGCGGTACGTCGTCGGGGGCGCCGGCGACCAGCAGCGCGGCGCGGCCCGCGTCCTGCTTGCGCAGCAGGCGGAGCGCCTCGGCGGCGGCGGACGGGGTGCCGACGGCGAGGGCGTCGGCGGCGGCCCCGAAGGCGGCGGCCAGGGCGGCCTCGTGGCCAGGGGCGACGGTGAGCAGCTCGGCGGCCGGGCCGAGCAGGCCGGTGAGGCGGTCCCGTGCCGCGAGCAGGGCGCCGGTGCCGTCCTTGCGGCGCAGCCCCATGGCCAGGGCTTCGTGGCGGGCCTGGGTGGCGGCCCGGTTCCGCTCGGCCGCGGTGAGCGCCTCGCGGGCGGCGGTGAGGGCGGCCTCGGCCTCGGCGAGCTGCCGCCTGGCCGTCTCGTGCCGCCCGGCGAGTTCCTCGTCGCCCGCGTCGAGGCCGTCGACCTCGGCCTTCAGCTCCTCGTACTCCTCCTGGGCGGCGACGGCGCGCTCCCGGGCCTCGTCCCGGGCGGCGGCCAGCCGGTCGATCTCGGCCTGGGCGGCGGCGGCCCGCGACCTGGCCGCGCCCACCTGCCCGGTCAGCCGGGCCAGGTGCTCGCGGCGGTCGGCGATGGCGCGGGCCGCGTCCTTCAGGCGCCGCTCCTCGTGGGCGAGCTCGCGCTCGAGTTCGGCGCGGTGGGCGACGGTGTCGTCCAGGGCGTGCCGGGCCGCCTCCAGCGCGGCCTCCAGCTCGGCCTCCTGTTCGCGGACGCGGGCGGCCTCGCGCTCCAGGTCCTCGGGGTCGCGGCCGCGCCGCTCCTCCACGGGCGCGGAGGTGGCGCTCTTCACGCGCGCGTCGGCCAGCGAGACCGTGCCGCGCACCCGCTCGGCGAGCCGGGAGAGCTCGTACCAGGTGTGCTGGGCGAGCTGCAGGCGGGGCGTGAGCTGCCGGACCTCGTCCTCCAGGAGGGCCTCGCGCTGGAGCGCCTTCCTCAGCTCCTGCTCGGCGCCCTCCTTGCGGGCCTTGAGGGCGGCTTCGTCGGCGATCTCGGCCTGGAGCGCCTCGCGCAGCCGGACGAGGTCGTCGGCGAGCAGCCGCAGCCGGGCGTCGCGCAGGTCGGCCTGGATGACGGCGGCCCGGCGCGCGACGGCGGCCTGCCGGCCGAGCGGCTTGAGCTGCCGGCGCAGCTCGTCGGTGAGGTCCTGCACGCGCGCGAGGTTGGCCTGCATCGCGTCCAGCTTCCGCAGCGCCTTCTCCTTGCGCTTGCGGTGCTTCAGGACACCGGCCGCCTCCTCGATGAAGGCGCGGCGGCCCATGGGGTCGGCGTGCAGGACGGAGTCGAGCTGGCCCTGCCCGACGATGACGTGCATCTCGCGGCCGATGCCGGAGTCGGAGAGCAGTTCCTGGATGTCGAGGAGGCGGCAGGTGTCGCCGTTGATCTGGTATTCGCTGCCGCCGTTGCGGAACATGATCCGCGTGATGGTGACCTCGGCGTACTCGATGGGCAGCGCCCCGTCGGAGTTGTCGATGGTCAGCGACACCTCGGCGCGGCCCAGCGGCGGGCGGCCGGTGGTGCCGGCGAAGATGACGTCCTCCATCTTGCCGCCGCGCAGCGACTTGGCGCCCTGCTCCCCCATGACCCAGCTGAGCGCGTCCACCACGTTGGACTTGCCCGAGCCGTTCGGCCCGACGACGCAGGTGATCCCCGGCTCGAACCGGAGCGTGGTGGCCGAGGCGAACGACTTGAAGCCGCGCAGGGTCAGGGCCTTGAGGTGCACGCCGCTGGACTCTACCTTCCGGGGATATCTCACTCCATGAACGCGCGGTTTCGCCGGTGAACGCGCAGGGCAGACCAGACGTTGAAGACAGTGAAAGGATGCGCGGGGGAAAGAAAGAAGGGACGCCGAGGCGTCCCTTGCACTTCTGACAACGTGGCGGTTGTGAGTGCAACCCGACCACTGCCGTGCTGTTGTGGAGCGGTGCAGTGATCAGGTGAGCGCAGGCTCCGCCTCGTGTGCGTCAACGCTCTCCATGATCCTGTCGTGAGAAGCGGCAGCCGTCAGCGCGTCCTTCTCCGCCTGAATCCGTACGAGCTCGGATTCCAGGTCCTGGACGCGCTGCTGGAGCCGTCGCATCTCGGCGAGGAGTCGCGGGTCGGAGCCGCCGACGTAACCGAGAAGCGCCTTTGCCATGATGGATGGTCCTCCACACTGAGTGACCGACCGAAGCGGTGTGGGTCGTGAGGGATTCGCACCCGCACTTGCTTGGCAGGCCTGGAGTTGTGCTGCCGTTCAGCCATGCCAAACAGCTAAGGTGCGCGGGGCTTTCAGCGTCTCACCAAAAAGTTTGACGGTCAACACGATCACGCCCCGTATCGGCGGGCAACCCGGTGGCGCGCGGCCGGGAACGGCGGCGCTGCGGCTTCTGCGGGGCCCTGAGGGCGTGGCGATCATCCTTGCGCCTGACGCCTGCCAGGGCAAGCCCTTGTCGGCAATCACCAGGCCGTTTCCGCTCCGGGCGGCGGCCCGCCGGCGGTCCGGGGGCGGGTGCGGGGGCCACCCGGGGTTCCGGGTCAGCGCACGGCGAAGCCCTCGTAGCCGCCGCGCGGTGTGTCCCAGATCTCGGTGACCCCGTCCACGCGGCCGGGCGTGTCGCCCTCCTGGAGCCACTCCAGGAGGCCCTCGCAGCGCTCGCGCGAACCCTCCGCGACCACTTGGACCCGCCCGTCACCCAGATTGAGAGCAAAACCACTCAGGCCGCCGATCTCCAGGGCCTTGGCCCGTGTGAACCAGCGGAAACCCACACCCTGGACGCGTCCCCGCACCCAGGCGACCAATCGCACATCGTCGCTCATGGCTGCAACCTAACCGGCCAATGTCCCTTCGGACACTTCGTCCCCGTGCGCCATGCGGTACCGTCCGGACCCAATGAATCTCATATGAAACTCACTCGTTCGTGTGAGTTCTGTGTTGATCGCGAGGACGAGTCGACCGCGAGGACGAGGAAGGCCAGGACATGGGACGCCACCGACGCTCCGCCGCCGGCCGCGCCGCCACGGGCCGCGCCACGGGGGCCGCGCAAGCCGACAGTTCCCTCCAGGGGGGTCACGACCCGCTGGGCTCGTACGCCGGTGACCGCCCCGTCATGGGCATCGCGCCCTATCTGAACCCGGAGGCGTACGCCGAGACGTACGCGAGGAGCGAGGCGTACCTGTACGCGACGGACGGGTCCGCCGACGACCGGTTCCTGGCCGGCCACCCGGTGCGCGAGGACCACGACGACCACCCGGCGCCGGCCTGGTACGCCCCGGACACCGGGACCGCCGTCCTGCCCGATGACGGGTTCCGGCCCGACGACGGGGGCCGCCGGACGGGGCACCGGCGCAGGAAGAAGCCCGCGACGCCGGTGCGGACCGGGCTGCTCGGCATGTCCGCGGCCGTGGCCCTCGGGACGGTCGCGGTCGCCACCGGCGCGGTGCCCGGCCTGGAGAACTACAGGCTCGGCGGCGGCACGAGCGGCGCCGACGAGGTGCAGGCGGCCGACGCGCCGACCAACACGCCGAGCGAGCAGGGCGGCACGTCCGGCAGCGCCGACAGCCCGGCCGGCACGCCCGGCGCCCGGCAGAGCGAGCGCTCCTCCTCGCCGTCGCCCTCCGCCTCGGCCTCGGCGGCCGCGCCGACGAAGACGCCGGAGAAGCGGAAGCAGCAGCCGGCGGCCACCCCGAGCAAGAAGCCGAAGGCGACGCCGACCCAGCGGCAGGCGCCCGGGCAGACGCCCACGCGCGAGGCCTCGAAGAAGCCGCAGGCGCCGACCACACCCGCCCTCACCTCCGCGGAGGCCGTCGCCGGCGCCGAGGTGCTTCGGCTGGTGAACGAGGAGCGGGCCAAGGTCGGGTGCAGCCCGGTGGCCGCGGACAGCGCGCTGACGCGGCTGGCCCAGGCCTTCAGCGAGGACATGGCCGCGCGCGGCTTCTTCGACCACACCGACCCCGACGGCGCGACGCCCTGGGACCGGGCGGAGAAGGCCGGGATAAGCGGCCTCGGCGGCGAGAACATAGCCCGCGGCCAGGCCGACGCCGAGGCCGTGATGGAGGCCTGGATGAACAGCCCGGGCCACCGGGCCAACATCCTGAACTGCGACTTCACCACGCTGGGCGTCGGCGTCCACTTCGGGCCCACGGGTCCGTGGTGGACGCAGAACTTCGGCTACTGAGATAACCGCAGGCCAGAGACCTAGCTACCTTCCTGGGCCGTCTCGGGGCCGTCGTCGGCAGACTCGTCTTCCTGGAAGACGCGATCGACGGCGGCCCGGGTCCGGGTCTCGCTGGACGGCATCAGGTGCGTGTACGTCCGCAACGTGAAGCCGGGGTCATGGTGACCCAGGTACTCGCTGAGAGCCTTGATGCTCTCCCCCGCGTCCAGGAGCACCGAGGCGTAGAAGTGCCTCAGTGCGTGCATGCCGTTGTCCCGCCTGTTCTCCACGCCCGCGGCCCGAAGCGCCGGCCGCCACACACGATCGTTGAAGCGGTTCCGGTCGAGGGCCAGGCCCATGGAACCGGTGAAGAGCAGCGCCGCCGTGACCGGAGGACCGTCGAGCGTCTTCCACGGCAAGGTGACCTCCACGGCCGGGTGACGCTTCAGGTGCGCGGCCAGAGCGAAGGCCACCGACTCGGGCAGAGGCACGTCACGCTCCTTGCCGCCCTTGGGCGGAGCGAACACCGGCCGGTGACGTTGCAGGAGCTTGACCTGCCGGACCACGTGCACCACTCCCCCGAGGAAGTCCACGTCTTCCACGGCCAGGCCGAAGACCTCACCCTGTCGCAGGCCGCACCCGGCAGCGACGTTCACGAGAGCCCGGTAGTTCTCCGGTAAGGCCGCGCGAACCGCCATGACCCGTTCGGCAGGCCAGGGCTTGACCTTGCGAGGTTCGAGGCGAGGAGCCCGCACGGACCGGGCACTGCACGGATTCGTGCGGATGATCCGGTCCTCCACCGCAGCCGTGAAGACCGTAGAGACGTGCGCGAAGATCCCGCGCCGGTATCCGGCCGACAGTCCACGGTCCTCCAGGGCGCGCAGCCACAGCCGGAGATGGGACGGCGTGAAGGAGCCCATCGGCCGCGTGCCGAGGTGAGGGATCGCGTGGAGCCGCAACCGGCTCTCGACGGACTCCCGCGTCAGAGGGTCCGTGATCTGCGTGGTCATCCACTCCGTGGCGTACTGCTCGAACGTGACCTTGCCAGCGTCCGGACTGACGTAGTCGCCGCGCGACATGTCCGCCTCGATGTTGGCGAGCCACTGTTCCGCCTTGCGCTTCTGCTTGTCCGGGAAGCTCTTGGACTTCTCGGAGCCGTCCGGCCCGATGTACCGGGCGCGGTAGCGCAGGCCGACACCGAAGCGGTCCGTCTTGACCTTGACGGGCTTGCCGTCCGGTCCCGGCTCGGTCTTGTACCAGCGGTCCTGGATGTGCCCGGCCATCAGGCGGCCCCTTCCATCAGAGACTCGACCCAGGCACGTACGTCTTCGGGGTCGAAGCGGAGGTGCCGGCCGACGCGGAAGCCGCGGGGACCGGTGCCCTTGCGCCGCCACTGGTAGACGGTCTCGACCGGGACACCGAGCAGGTCGGCGACGTCGACCGGGGTCAGGTAGCGGGAAGGCAGCGGGCGTTTCATGCGCACACCTCCCAGTCGTCCAGGTCGGCCAGTGCTTCGCGTGCTGTCTCGCGGTTCAGCCGAATGTCCCGGGCGATCGAGGCGGCGAGCCAGGACTCACCGGGGGTATGGCCCTGTCCGGCGTAGGTCCAGTGGGCGAGCACGAGCGTGGAGCCCTCCGTGTCGTCCAGGTCCTCGGAGAGCCCGCGTTCGCGGCGTTCCTGGCGGGCGCGGTAGTCGGCGCGGGCCTGGCGCAGCGTGCCGAGGGTGGTGGAGTAGCGGCGGGACTTGGTGGAGAAGTGGCCGCGGAAGCCGAGCATGTGGGCCCAGCGCCACAGCAGCCGGTCCGGATAGGCGTCGTCCAGGTCCCGGCACGCCTCGATGAGCCGCCGCGTGTGCGCGGGCAGCGCCAGGCGGTCAAGTTCGGAGAGCTCTCCAATCCGGCGGTCCACGGTGCCGGTCGTCTCGGCCGCCTTGGTGGCGTACTTAGCCACGTAGGAGGCCACCGCCTGTTCGGTCAGTTCCTCATGACCGAGCGCCCCGATGGGCTGCACGTCGACTTGGGAGCCCCACCGCAAGGTGCGCGCGGGGAAGTCACCGGAGGCGGGCACCGGCACGGCGACCCGAGCGGCAGCCGCCCTGATCGCCGCATCCAGGAGAGCAACGGTGGCCCAGGCCGGCGGGGCCGTGTCGGGACCTTCGGGGCCGTCGAGGCGCACCACGGCGTGGAAGTGCACCGAGCCGCGTTTCTGGAACTCGGCGACCTTGCCGAAGGAGACCCGGCATACCTCACGCAGGGCCGTCTGCGTGATGCCTGCGCGGGCGGCGATCTCCCGGCGCAGGTAGATGGTGAAGCGCCGCCACAGGTCCCCGGAGTGGTTGTTCCACAGCACCGCCCCGGCGTAGTCGTACCGCTCCGGATCGAGGGCGGTACCGAGCGCGGGGTCGTTCTCGGCGTGGGAGCTCCCGCAGCGGCAGCGACCGGAGTCGGGGCGGTTGTGGACCGGACCGAACGAGGGCGCGGTGAGGGTGGTGAAGACGCGGGGGTGATCCCGCACGGTGGCGGGCACGTCCTTGCGTTCGTCGCCGGTGATCCCAGCCCGGATCAGGTGATAGGTGTCCCCGGCGTAGGTCCAGGCACAGGCCGGACAGCGGGAGGCACGGCGGTTGCCGCAGGCGACCCGAAGCGTGCCGCCCGGCTCATCTGCAGTGCTGTAGGAGTACAGCACGTCCCCTGTTTTGGCGTCTCGGGTGACCGTCTGGCCCATGAGGCGGATCGGATTGGCGCAACCACCGGTACGGCGTACCTGTTCCTGCCACCGGTCGAAGCCGGGCGAGTTCGCCACCCGCAGTAAGTCAGCCAGGGTGATCGGGTCGGTCCCCAAAGAGGCCGCAGCGTCAGCCACGGCCTCAGGGGCGACAGGAAACGTCGTCACGCGGCCACCACCGCCGGGGCCGAGGACTCGGAGGAGACGAGCTCGATCAGGCGAGCGACGTAAACCGCGTGCCGCTCCTTAGCTCGGTCGCTGATCTGCTCCGGGACGATTGCGCCGGGCGCGTACTCGTTGAGGCCGGAACCGACGCAGTAGTCGCAGAAGATCCCCAGCGGTGTCTCTTCACCGGCCCAACCAGTGCCGTCGCAGTTGATGCAGTCGCCCCACGGGCGTGAGGTCAGGAAGTACAGGCACTCAGCCGGGTCAACGCACCTGATGTTCATGCAGGCCGGGCAGGCGCGCTGTAACGAGATGTGCACTCGACGAGGAGAGGAGGGCATCATTGGAGCTCCCTTTGAGGGGTCCAGGGGCGGTGGTTCTTCTTGGCGGTTGAGCGCCGCCCCTGGATAGGCGTAGTGGTGCCAGGGCACGCCCACCAACCGAACCAGCCGGTGAGCACATCCCTAAGGTTCCCTAGGGCACCCTAGGGTGTCAAGCGGTATGCTAGGGAACCGACTTGTACATCAAGGGAGTTGACGAGATGTCGGACCAGGCCGACAGCCGGGCGCCGTACGCGCAGATTGCCGCCCATTACGCGAGATTGATCGCGTCCGGCGAGTTGCAGCCGGGCGCGCTCCTGCCGAGCATCAAGAACCTCTCTCAGGAGTGGAACGTCAGCACCGCGACCGCTGAGAAGGCGTTGAGGACGCTGCGGAACGAGGGCCTGGTCCGAGGCATTCACGGGATTGGTACAGAGGTGCTGGACCGCCCCGCTCCCATGTCCTCCGGGGCTCAGCGCCAGGACCGAGGACGCCGGACCGGCTCCAGCTGGGGATCCGGTGAACGATCCGACTCCCACCAGGCCGCAGTGGTGCCGGCGCCCGCCGACGTGGCGCAAGCCCTGGATCTCAAGCCTGGCGCGGATGTGATCAGGCGCCGTCGCGTGTACCGCGACCGGCACGGCATCGTGGCCCACTCGACTTCATGGATTCCTGCTCAGTACGGCAGGCTGATTCCGCAACTGGCCAAGAGCGAGCGCCTGACGGGGGGCACTTCACTGCAGCTCATCGCCAAGGCCACCGGCCGCCCGATCACCCAGCGCATCGACACCGCATCCGCGCGACTGCTGACACCGGGGGACGCCGAACTGCTGGAGCTGGACTCCTCGAACCCACCCGTGGAGCCAGTGGTCGTGATGACGGCGAAGTTCGTCGACAGCGAGGGCAACGTCGTGGAGTACGGCGTCGACCTTGGAGGCCCCGGCCGCACGTGGCGAACCGAATCGGAAGTGGCTCAGTGACAGACGCCGACCGCGCCCGCCAGCCGTACTGCGTCCTCATGGTGGGACTTCCCGGCTCAGGCAAGACGACGCTGGCACGGGCCCTTACAGCCCGTGGCTTTGTCAGGCTGTGCCCCGACGAGGAGATGTATCGGCGTCACGGTGTTTACGGCGTCGACTTCCCACGGGGAACCTTCCCCACCCTTGAGCGCCCGATCCTCGAAGAGACCGCAGTAGAGCTACGCGAGCAGCTCCAGGCCGGGCACGACGTAGTGGTCGATCACGGCTTCTGGACGCCGGACGAGCGCACTCGGTGGCGGTCGATCGCGGACGCCTCCGGGGCGACCACGGTGCTGGTCTACCTGGAGGCGAGTCACGAAGAGCTCTGGTCGCGTGTGAGCCAGCGAAACGCTCGCCACCAAGCCGATCCGAACTCGATCTACTTCTCTGAGAGCGACCTGCTCCGCTACCGAGCCCGCTTCGTGCCACCCGAGTCGGACGAGCCTCACCTGATCTACAGCGGCGACCCTGAGTCGGTGCTGAAAGCACTGGAAGAGGACGCAGCGCCACAGCCATGAGCACGAAGTCCGGGCGGCCCTAGTTACAGGTTTCTCTACCTCATCAAGCCCCGGCTGCGCTCCGCTCCGCCGGGCGCGCTTCCCGGCTCCGCTCCGCCCTGCGCTCCTGCCTCCGGCCCGCTCCGGGCGCGCTGCGCCGACGCGCGCCCTGGTAAGGGTTGGCCGGCGGCATGAGGTCAGAACACGTCGTGGCTGGGGCGGTCGGCTCCACGGCTTTAGGCAGCCACTTTGGGGCGAGCCTCGAAGATCATGGCCCCAACGTCGTGCTTTACCGGGCAGGTCCACAGACTGCCCGACGCGCCGCAAGCTTACGGGGCCATGATCACTCGCCCCAAAGCAGCTCCAGCCCAAAGCCGCTCCGCCGCCCGCGTGGTCGTACGCTCCGCTCACGGGCCTGCGCGATCTTCAGCATTTCGCCGGTCGTTTCGCAGAACCACGTACGTCCTGTCCGCCTGCGGAACATGATGGCTGCAAGAAGCTGGGCGTTCCCGGGGGGCAAATGCGACGCTGTGCCTACTGCAACATGTACATAAAGCCCGGCCAGGCAACCTCCAAGGTGGGTAAGGAACGCGTCTACCACCTGGCTTGCCTACACAAGTCGCGGGCCAAGGACACCAACAATCAACCACAGCGCGAGGAAGAACGAGCTGAGCGCGTGGCGCGTGCAGACGAAGCAGCAAGGGAAGCGATGCGAGCGCAGAAGCCAAGCGGCTGGCGTCTGGGCAAGTCTCCGTCGGACTACGGACGACGCTAGCCGCCGGGCCGTGTCTGGGCCGTCTGAGGGCACTCAAAGACGACCAACGCTGACAACCACCGACAGCTAAGTCGCAGGTCGCAGCGTTGATCGATTACATGGTCTAAGGTCAGAGACCCGGCCCGGCACTTCTTCGGCTACTGAGACACCCTCCCCGTGGCCCGGGCGCCCGCCCGGGCCACGGGAAGAGGCGACGGCCGCGGGAAGAGGCGACGGCCGCGGGAAGAGGGCGACGCATGAGCGAGGGCGGCGGTCCGTCGCACCGGTTCGCGGTGGGCGACATCCTGCTGGTCGGCTGCCCGTTCGTCCGGACCCGGGTCGTCGAGGCGACCCCCTTCGAGGTCTCGGTCGAGTGGCCCTGGGGAGAGATCGATCCCGAGTCGGCGGTCCGGTGGAACGGCCGGCGGTCGATCCCCGTCACCGGGGGCGCCGGCCCTTGGGGCGGGCTCTTCCGCACCGACCCGGACCCGCGGTTCCTGAAGGCCGGCGACTCCTGCCGGGTGGGCGTTCCCGACGTGCTCGTGCGGGTGGTCGACATCGGCCGCTTCGACCCGCCCGCCGACGTGGGCTGGCTTCCGCGGCCCCACACCATGCTGGTGGTGCTGCCGCTCGGCCACCCCTGCCCGGCGGGCGCCGAGGAGGAGGGCGACACCATCGACCTCGACTCCGCGGCGCCCTTCACCCTCCGGCGCGTGGCGCGCGGCTGACGGCCCCTCCCCCCCTCGCGGCGGCCGGTCAGGCCGCGGCGCGTCCCCGGAGGAAGGTCCGGGCCGTCTGCGCGACCCGGCGTCCCAGGTGCTCGGCCGTCGCGATGTCGGCCTTGTGGACCGCCTCCGGGCCCTCGTCGGCGTTGCTCTGGGCGGCGGCGCCGGCGAAGAACCCGAGGCGGTTGAGGTCGTGCTCGGAGCCGGTGGTGCTGTTCCAGCCGGGCATCAGGCCGAGGTTCACCCAGTGCATGCCGAGCTGGGCGGCGAGGATCTGGAAGAACTGCAGCGTGTGCAGCTTGTCGCCGCTCTTGGAGCCCGAGTTGGTGAAGCCGGCGGCCAGCTTGTCCTGCCAGGCCTGCGCGGCCCAGCGCTTGGAGGTCGCCTCCGCGAAGACGTGGAACGCGCCGGACGCCGTGCCCATGTAGGTCGGCGACCCGAACACGATGGCGTCGGAGCGGTCGAGGATCTCCCACTGCTCCTCGGTGATCTCGTCGACCTTGATCACGTGCACCTCGGCTCCGGCGCCGGCGGCGCCGGCGCGGACGGCCTCGGCGAGGACGGCGGTGTGGCCGAAGCCGGAGTGGTAGGCGAGGGAGACGACGGGCGTGGTCACGATGAGGCTCCTCGGCAGAAGGGCGGAACGCACGGACGGCGGCGCGGTGAGCGAGCACGTCACCGGCACGACCCAAAGGAAAGCACTAACTTTTGGTAAGTGCAACCTGCCGGTTAGCGCGGTGCTCCCGTACGCTGGGGGCATGGACGTCACGCAGGAGCGCACGGAGGCGCAGGACCTCCCGTACAACGTGTTCGCCAAGGCCTGCCCGTCGCGCGGCACGCTGGAGCACGTCACCGGCCGCTGGGGCGCGCTCACGCTCGGCGCGCTGTACGAGGGCTCCCTCCGGTTCAACGCGCTGCGCCGCCGGGTGGACGGCGTGAGCGAGAAGATGCTGTCCCAGACGCTGCACGCACTGGAGCGCGACGGCCTGGTGCACCGCGAGGCGCAGCCGACCAACCCGCCGCGCGTGGACTACGAACTGACCCCGCTGGGCCGTGAGATCGCCGAACGGCTGCTGTCCCTCATCCACTTCGTGGAGGGCAGCATGGACGACGTCCTGGCCGCGCGGGAGCGCTACGACACCCGCCGGGACGCGGAGCTCAGGGCGTGAGGCGCGGCGGCCGCTGGCACGCCGGGCAGAAGTAGCTGGAGCGGTTCATCCAGGGCCGCCGGCGCATCGGCGTGCCGCAGCGCCGGCAGGGCAGCCCCTCGCGGCCGTAGGCGTCGAGCGAGCGGTCGAAGTAACCGGACTCGCCGTTGACGTTGACGTACAGGCTGTCGAAGCTGGTGCCGCCGACCGCGAGGGCCGCGTTCATCACGTCCCGGACGTGGCCGAGCAGCTGGAAGGTGCGCGGGCGCGTGAAGGTGGCCGTCGGGCGCTCGTAGTGCAGCCGGGAGCGCCACAGCGCCTCGTCCGCGTAGATGTTGCCGACGCCGCTGATCAGCGACTGGTCGAGCAGGGCCCGCTTGATGGTGCTGCGCCGGCGGCGCAGGGCCTGGTGGAAGGCCTCGTCGTCGAAGAGCTCGTCCAGCGGGTCGCGGGCGATGTGCGCGATGACGTCGGGCAGGCCCTCGGGACCGGTGTCGTGCAGCGACAGGCCGCCGAAGGTGCGCTGGTCGACGAAGCGCAGTTCGGTGCCGAGGTCGTCGGCGAAGCGGACCCGGATCCGCAGGTGCTTCTCGTCCGGGGCGTCGTGCGGCTGGACCAGCAGCTGGCCGCTCATCCCGAGGTGCGCGAGGACGGCCTGGCCGGAGTCCTCCAGGGGCAGCCACAGGTACTTTCCGCGGCGGCTGGGCGTGCCGATGCGGTGGCCCTTGAGGCGGTGCGCGAAGTCGTCGGCGCCGGGGAGGTGGCGGCGCACCGCACGCGGGTGCAGCACCTCGGCCTCGGCGACGGTCCGGTGGGCGACCCACCGCTGAAGGCCGCGCCGTACGACCTCGACCTCGGGCAACTCGGGCATGTGCTGCTCCTCGTACGAGCCGAGCGCCCGCCCCGGGCAGGGGCGGGCGCTCGGGTGCGCTGTCAGGTCCGTCCGCGGCGGCGCGCGGACGGGAAGGTCAGACGGAGGCCGGCGGGGTGTCGGCGTCCCCGTCGGCGGCTTCGACGAACGCGGTGGCTTCCGCGGCCGCCTTCTCGGCTCGCTCGTCCGCCGCGGTCCGGATGGACCGCCACGCGGACTCGGCGGCCTGCTGCTCCGCCTCCTTCTTGCTGCGGCCGGTGCCGGTGCCGTACGAGACGCCCCCGACGCGGGCGGCAGCAGTGAAGGTCTTCTCGTGGTCGGGGCCGGTCTCCGTGACCAGGTACTCGGGGACGCCGAGCCCTTCGGTCGCGGTGAGCTCCTGGAGGGATGTCTTCCAGTCCAGGCCGGCACCGAGGTTCGAGGACTTCTCGATCAGGGGGTCGAACAGGCGGTGCACGAGCTCCGCCGCCGAGTCCAGGCCCTGGTCGAGATAGACCGCGCCGATCACCGCTTCCAGGGTGTCGGCGAGGATGGACGCCTTGTCCCGCCCGCCCGTGCCCTCTTCACCGCGGCCCAGCCGGATGAAGGAGCCCAGGTCGAGGCCGCGGCCCACCTCCGCGAGCGCACGCGAGTTCACCACCGCGGCCCGCAGCTTGGCCAGCTGTCCTTCGGGCAGATCGGGGTGGGTGCGGTACAGCGTGTCCGTGACCACCAGGCCGAGCACGGAGTCCCCGAGAAACTCCAGCCGCTCGTTGGTGGGCAGACCGCCGTTCTCGTACGCGTACGAACGGTGGGTCAGTGCTCGCACCAGAAGGGCGGACTCGACCTTGTAGCCGAGCCGCCCTTCCAGAAGCGTGTGGGACGAGGCCTGGTTGTCCGCAGAGTTTTTCTTCGGCGTGGACACAGTGCCTCTCACCAGCCGCTCAGACCTCGAGGACCTGGCGCTTGTTGTAGGTGCCGCACGACGGGCACGCGATGTGCTGCTGCTTGGGCTCGTGGCAGCGCTCGCACGCAACCAGGGTGGGGACCGCAGCCTTCCACTGCGACCGGCGGTGGCGCGTGTTGCTGCGCGACATCTTCCGCTTCGGAACAGCCACGGCTACTTCTCCTGCTTCTCGTCGACGCCCGCTTCGGCGCCGCTCATCTCGTCCTTCTCGCCGTCCGACATGGTGCCGGCGAGTCCCTGCAAAGCCGCCCAACGGATGTCGACGGCGTCATGGTGGTGGTCCGGGTCGTCCGCCAGCCGTGCTCCGCACTCGGCGCACAGGCCAGGGCAGTCTTCCTGGCACACCGGCTGCATCGGCAGTGCGAGCACCACCGCATCACGCAGCACGGGTTCGAGGTCGAACAGGCCGTCCTCGATGAAGAGCCTGTCCTCGTCTTCCTCGGCGTCGTCGGCCGGTTCCGCCTTGGGGCGGCCCCGGTCGTCGGCGTCAGGGTACGAGAACATCTCCTGGAAGTCCGCTTCGAGCTCCAGCTCCAGCGGCTCCAGACACCTTACGCACTCCCCCTCGGCCCGTGCACGGGCGGTGCCTGTGACGAGCACCCCTTCCATGACCGACTCGAGGCGGAGGTCGAGCTCCACCGGGGCGCCTTCCGGCACTCCGATGACGCCCTGGATACCGAAGTCCCGGGGGGCGTCGACCGTGCGGGACAGGCGCTGCAGCGCACCAGGCCGCCGGCCCAGCTCGTGCGTGTCGAACACGAGGGGGTTGCGGTGGTCGAGGCGGGCGTTCAGGGCCATTCCTGCTTTCGATCTTCCGAGTTCTCGGGGGACGCCGCCCGTCGGTGTCCGGGGGCAGCGGTGATCGCGGACGTACGCGCGACCGAAGAGCCAGGATACTGGACCTTTCGCTCTCGGCCCAATCCGGTCCCCGGCTACTGACCGCGGCCCTGCTCGTACGCCCTCAGCTGCTCGGCGCTGATCATGCTGGTGTCGAAGAGGCTGGTCTCGTCCAGGGCGTAGCCCTGCTGTGCCGGGACCTGGTGCCCCTGCTCGCCCTGGGCGGGGTCGTAGGCGGGCTGCCGGGCGTCGTACCCCTGGAAGGGGGCGCCTCCCGCCGGGGCGTAGCCGGGGGCGGAGGCGTACGGGTCGGCCTGCGGGTAGCCGTAGGGGTCCTGCCGGCCGTAGGGCTGCTGCGGGTAGCCGCCGTAGGGGTCCTGGTCCTGTTGCTGGTAGCCGTAGGCCGGGGCGGGGTCCTGGGCGGGCTGCCGGGGGCGCTCGGCCGGGGTGTCCGCCATGGCGGCCAGGTCGGCGAGGTAGTCCGCGTCGCTGGAGTGCTGGAGCGTGGTGGTGTCGGCGGCCAGCGCGCCGAGGTCGTCGGTGGCGATCCGGCCGTGCAGCTTCTGCCGGCCGCGGCCGACCGCCTCCAGGGTCTTGGCGAGGACCGCCTCGAAGGCGCCGAGCTTGGCGTCGACGTACTCGTCGGCGGTGCGGCGCAGGGTCTCCGGGTCGTGGCTGCGCTCGGGGGCGTCCTCGTCCTCGTAGCCCTGCTCGTCGAGGCCGGGGCCGGTGCCGAGCAGCTTCTCGCGGCCGCGGCCGACCGAGCCGAGGGTCTTGGTGAGGACGACCTCGAAGTTGGCGAGCTTGGAGTCGACGTAGTCGTCGGCCTCGGCGCGGATCTCCTCGGCCTCCTGGCGGGCCTCGGCGAGGATGCGGTCGGCCTCGGCCTGGGAGCGGCGGGCGACCTCGGTGTCGGAGATCAGCGAGCCGCGTTCCTCGTGGGCGCTGCGGATGATCCGCTCGGCCTCCTGGCGGGCCTGTTCGACCATCTGCTCGCGGTCGCCGATGAGTTCCCGGGCCTGGGCGAGGGAGTCGGGCAGCGCGGCCCGCAACTCCTCCAGCTGCGCGAGCAGTTCGGCGCGGTTGACCACGCACGAGGCCGACATGGGCATCGACCGGGCCCCGGAGACCATGGTGACGATCTCGTCGAGCTTCTTCTGCACGTCCACCGTGTGCTCGCCACTCTCTACAGCTGTGATGGAGACGGACGGGACGACTGTACGGCCCTGGGGCGTCCGTGGCACAGCGGGTGGCGGATCGCCCGGACCGCCCGGGTCCGGCGGCGGCGCGTCAGTCCTTGCGCAGCCGCTCGCCGAGGGCCTCCAGGACCTCCGCCGGCACCAGGTGGGAGACGTCGCCGCCCCAGGTGGCGACCTCCTTGACCAGGGAGGACGACAGGAAGCTGTAGGTGGGGTTGGTCGGGATGAAGAGGGTCTCGACGCCGGAGAGGCCGTTGTTCATCTGGGCCATCTGCAGCTCGTAGTCGAAGTCGCTGACCGCGCGCAGGCCCTTGACGATGGCGGGGATGTCGCGCTGCTTGCAGAAGTCGACGAGCAGGCCGTGGAAGGCCTCGACCCGGACGTTGGCGTACTCGGCGGTGACCCGGCGGATCAGGTCGATCCGCTCCTCGATCTCGAACAGGCCCTTCTTGGCCTGGTTGATCATCACCGCGACGTAGACCTCGTCGTACAGCCTGGAGGCGCGGGCGATGATGTCGAGGTGTCCGTTGGTGATCGGGTCGAACGACCCGGGACAGACGGCGCGGCGCACTTGTGATCCCTCGCTCTCCGGTCCGGTCATCGTGCGTCTTCGCACGTAGAGGCGGCGCGACCGTACCAAAACGTTCCCTCGCCGTAGCGACGGGCCCGGAGCGCCTCGAAACCCTCCGGCCACCTGAATTCGCCGCCTCTGGTGCTGCGCTCCACGGTGACGAGGGCTTCCTCCGCGAGCCACCCCTGCGAGCGGAGTGTGAGCAGGATCTCGCGAAGATCGTCGTCCGAGACGGCGTACGGCGGATCGAGGAAGACCAGGTCGTACGGCTGCTCCGGCGGCGCGGCGCGGACGATCTGCTCCGCTCTGCCCGCTCTGACCTCGGCGCCGGGCAGGCCGAGCGCCTTCACGTTCTCCCGGACCGTGCGCGCCGCCCGGGTGTCGGCCTCGACGAGCAGGGTGTGGCCCGCGCCCCGGGACAGGGCCTCCAGGCCGACGGCGCCCGACCCGGCGTACAGGTCGAGGACGCGCTCGCCGTCCAGGGGGCCGCCGAGCAGGGACTGCCAGGTGGAGAACAGGCCCTCGCGCGCGCGGTCGGAGGTGGGGCGGGTGCCGGTCCCCGGCGGGACGGCCAGGCGGCGTCCGCCGGCTGCGCCGGCGATCACGCGGGTCATGTCGGGTCCTTGTCCGTGGGGTGTGACCGGTCCAGTTTCGCAGGCCGGGGGTGCGGGTGCCGCGCGCCGGGCGGCCGCGGGTCCGTCGTGGCCCCGCGCGCGGTCCCCGTGCCCCGTGCGGGCGTTGCCGCTCAGCCCTTCTCCAGGTACTGCTCCCTCTCCTCGTCCAGAAGGGCGTCCAGGGCCGTGCGCAGGCCCGGCAGACCGGTCAGGCCGGGGTCGGCGGCGACCAGGCGGGCGGCCTCCTCGCGGGCCTCGGCGATGATCTCCTCGTCCTCGATGACGGCGAGCATCCGCAGCGAGGAGCGGGTGCCGGACTGGGCCTGGCCGAGGACGTCGCCCTCGCGGCGCTGTTCGAGGTCGATGCGGGAGAGCTCGAAGCCGTCGAGCGTGGAGGCGACGGCGCCCAGCCGCTGGCGGGCCGGGCTCGCCTCGGGCATCTCGGTGACGAGCAGGCACAGGCCGGGGGCCGAGCCGCGGCCGACCCGGCCGCGCAGCTGGTGCAGCTGGGAGACGCCGAAGCGGTCGGCGTCCATGATCACCATGGCGGTGGCGTTGGGGACGTTGACGCCGACCTCGATGACGGTCGTGGCGACCAGCACGTCGGTCTCGCCGGCGGCGAAGCGGCGCATGACGGCGTCCTTGTCGTCGGGCTGCATCCGGCCGTGCAGCACCTCGATCCCGAGGCCGTGCAGGGGTCCCGCGGCGAGCCGGTCGGCGACCTCCAGGACGGCGAGCGGCGGGCGCTTGTCGGCCTCGTCCCCGGCGGACTTCTTCCCGCCGTTCTTCCCGGGGTCGTCCTCCTCGTCCCCGATGCGGGGGCAGACCACGTACGCCTGGTGGCCCTTGGCGACCTCCTCGCGCACGCGCTCCCAGGCCCGGGCCAGGAAGTGCGGTTTGTCGGCGGCCGGCACGACGTGGGTGGCGATCGGGGACCGCCCGGCCGGGAGCTGGTCCAGGACGGAGGTCTCCAGGTCGCCGAAGACGGTCATGGCGACCGTGCGCGGAATGGGCGTGGCGGTCATGACGAGCAGGTGCGGGGGCTGCTTGCCCTTGCCGCGCAGGGCGTCGCGCTGCTCCACGCCGAACCGGTGCTGCTCGTCCACGACGACCAGGCCCAGGTCGTGGAACTGCACCCGGTCCTCGATCAGCGCGTGCGTGCCGATGACGATGCCGGCCTCGCCGGTGGTCAGGTCGAGCAGCGCCCGGCGGCGGGCGGCGGCGCCCATCGACCCGGTGAGCAGGACGACCTTGGTGGCCTGCTCGGCCCCGCCGAGCATGCCTCCCTCGGCGAGCTCCCCCATCATCTCCACGACCGACCGGTGGTGCTGCTGGGCGAGCACCTCGGTGGGCGCGAGCATCGCGGCCTGCCCGCCCGCGTCGACGACGGCGAGCATGGCGCGCAGGGCGACCATGGTCTTGCCCGAGCCCACCTCGCCCTGGAGCAGCCGGTGCATCGGGTGCTCGGTCGCCAGGTCGTCGAAGATCTCCCGGGAGACCTTCTGCTGGCCCTCGGTGAGGGTGAAGGGCAGGCGGGCGTCGAAGGCGGTGAGGAGTCCGTCGGGACGGGGGACGCGCGGGACGGCGGGGAGCTGGGCGTCGGCGTGGCGGCGGCGGGCCAGCGCGACCTGGAGGACGAACGCCTCGTCCCACTTCAGGCGGGCGCGGGCGTCGGCGATGTCCGCCTTGGTGTGCGGGTGGTGGATCTTCAGCAGGGCCTCGGGGAGCGTGACCAGGCTCCGGCCCTCGCGCAGGGCGGGCGGGAGGGGGTCGACTGCCTCCTGGGCGGCGGGCAGCACCGTCTGGACGGCCTTGCCGATCTTCCAGGACTCCAGCTTGGCGGTGGCGGGGTAGATCGGGATCAGGGAGCCCGCCCAGGTCTCCACCGCCTCCTCGGAGTCGCCGCGCAGCAGTTCGTAGGCCGGGTGGGCGAGTTGGAGCCGCCGGTTGAAGACGGAGACCTTGCCCGCGAACATCGCGCGGGTGCCCGGCAGGAGCTCCTTGTGGGGCTTGTGCACGCCGGCGCCGAAGAAGACCAGCTGGAGCCGGCCGCTGCCGTCGGTGATGGTCACCTCCAGCCGCTGGCCCTTGCCGCGCGGGGCCTTGGCGGAGGCGAAGGTGTGCAGGCGGGCGTCGGCGACCTGGGCGACCACCGTGACGTGCTCGTCCATGGGGAGGTCGGCGAGGTGGGTGAGCTGGCCGCGCTCCTCGTATCTGCGCGGGTAGTGGTGGAGGAGGTCGCCGACGGTGCGCAGGCCGAGGTGCTCGGCCATCACCTTCGCGGTGGCGGGGCCGAGCACCGACTTCAGGGGCTGTTCCAGCGGTTCTTTCAGTGCGGGCACGAGATCCATTGCACACCACGGCACTGACAATGCCACGAAGGCCTCGGCGGACCTCGCCGCGGACCTCGCGGAACCCCCTGGTCGGACGGCTCGTTCGGGCTCTAGGATGACGCGCTCCGGCCCTCTTCGCGGTCACCGCCTCACCGGGACCGCCCGACCCCGCGCCGTCGCGAGTCCCCCCACCGGCGCCGTGACGATGGACTCCCAGACCTCACAGTCACCCCAGTCGCCCCAGCCTCCCCGGCCGCCGCAGCCGGCCGAGTCCCCTCATGCCTTCCAGGTCGACCTGCGCGGTCTGGTGGACCTGCTCTCCCACCACCTCTACTCCAGCCCGAAGGTGTACCTGCGGGAGCTGCTGCAGAACGCCGTGGACGCCGTCACGGCCCGGCGGGCCGAGGAGCCCGGCGCCCCGGCCCGGGTCCGGCTCCTCGCGGCCGACGGCACGCTGCGGGTGGAGGACACCGGCGTGGGGCTGACCGAGGCGGACGTGCACGACCTGCTCGCCACCATCGGGCGCAGCTCCAAGCGCGCCGAGGGGCTGCAGGAGGCCCGTTCCGACTTCCTCGGGCAGTTCGGCATCGGCCTGCTGGCCTGCTTCGTCGTCGCCGAGCGCATCCGGGTGGTCAGCCGCAGCGCCCGGACGCCCGAAGCGCCGCCCGTGGAGTGGACGGCCCGTGACGACGGCTCGTACACCGTGCGGACGCTGCCGGACGCCGAGCGGCCCGAACCGGGCACCACCGTCCACCTGGTGGCGCGGGCCGGGGCCGCCGAGTGGCTCGACGCCGGGCGCGTGCTGGCGCTGGCGCGGGACTTCGGCTCGCTGCTGCCGTACGACGTCCGGGTGGGCGAGGAGGCGGTCACCGACCTGCCCGCGCCCTGGGACCGCGCCCACGCGAGCCCCGCCGCGCGGCGCGTGGCCCTCGCCCGCCACTGCCACGACCTGTTCGGGTTCACTCCGCTGGACTCGATCGACCTGTCGGTGCCGCTGGCCGGGGTGCGGGGCGTGGCGTACGTGCTGCCGTCGGCGGTCAGCCCGGCGCAGCGGGCGGGGCACCGGGTGCACCTGAAGGGCATGCTGCTGACCGAGCGGGCCGAACAGCTGCTGCCGGACTGGGCGTTCTTCGTGCGCTGCGTGATCGACACCGACAGCCTGCGGCCCACGGCCTCGCGCGAGTCGCTGTACGAGGACGAGACGCTGGCCGCCGTACGGGAGGCGCTGGGCGGCAGGATCCGCGCCTGGCTGACGGGGCTGGCGGCCGGGGACCCGGAACGGCTGGCGGCGTTCCTGGCGGTGCACCACCTGGGGGTGAAGTCGCTGGCCCGGCACGACGCGGAGATGCTGCGCACGATGCTGCCGTGGCTGCCCTTCGAGACGACCGACGGACGGCTGTCGCTGGAGGAGTTCGCGCAGCGGCACCCGGTGGTGCACTTCACCCGGACCGTCGAGGAGTACCGGCAGGTCGCGCCGATCGCGTCCGCGCAGGGCATCGGCGTGGTCAACGGCGGCTACACCTACGACAGCGAGCTGGTCGAGGCGCTGCCGTCGGTGCGGCCGGGCACCGCGGTCGCCGAACTGGACGCGGAGACGGTGACCGCGCACCTGGACGCCGTGGACCCGGCCGAGGAACTGGCCCTGTCGGGCTTCCTGGCGGCCGCGCGGGCCCGGCTGGACGTGCTGGGCTGCGACGTCGTGCTGCGCGCCTTCCACCCGCTGTCCGTGCCCGCGCTGCACCTGGACGACCGGGAGGCCCGGCACGAGCAGGCCCGGGCCGAGGCCGAGGCGCAGGCCGACGACCTGTGGGCGGGCATCCTCGGCTCGCTGCGCGGCAGCGCCCCGCGCGCGCGTCTGGTGCTCAACCACCTCAGCCCGCTGGTGCGCCGGATCAGCGCGCTGGGCGACCCGGAGCTGACCGGCACCGCCGTGGAGTCGCTGTACGGGCAGGCGCTGCTGAGGGCGCAGCGGCCGCTGCGGCCCGCCGACTCGGCGCTGCTCAACCGGGCGTTCGTCGGCCTGCTGGAGTGGGCCACCCACGGCGGAGCGGATCCGTCGGGGAACTCTTCCGGGGAGGGCCGCCGATGAGCGCCGTCACGGACCTCGACGCGCTGCGCCGGGCGATGGCCGAGAACGCCGAACAGCCCGAGGGACCGGCCCGCAACGCGCGCGCGGAGGAGCTGCTCGCCGAGGCCGAGAAGCTGAACGTCCCGCTCGCCGTGATCGAGGCGCTCGGACACCAGCTGAAGGTCTACAACTACAGCTCCGAGAAGGACAAGATGTTCGTCCCGTTCGCGCGGCTGCTGCGCATGTGGGACGAGCGCCCCGAGGACTTCGACGCCTACGAGACCCACTCGCTGCACTGGGTCTTCAAGTGGGTGTCGGCCGGCATGCTCGACCAGCCGCACGTCCCGCTCGCCTCGATCGAGAAGTGGCTCGCCGAGATGGAGCGCCGCTACCGGCTGGCGGGGCACTCCGAACGGGCGGTGCGCAGCGCCGAGTTCAGCGTGGCCGCGCACGTCGGGGACGTCGAGCGGGCCGAGCGGGCCCATGCCGCCTGGCTGGCCGCCGACCGGGACGACATGGCCGACTGCCACGCGTGCGAGCTGCACGGGCAGGGCTGGTGGCAGGCGCGGCGCGGCCGGGACGCCGAGGCGCTGCGGCTGTGGCGGCCGGTCCTGGAGGGCGAGTTCACCTGCGCCCACGAGCCGCACACGGTCCTGGCGTCCTCCCTGGTGCCGCTGCTGCGGCTGGGCCGCCCGGACGAGGCGCGCGCCCACCATCTGCGCGGCTTCCGGCTGGTGCGGTCCATGGAGAGCATGCGCGGCGCCTACGCGGACCACGTGGAGTTCTGCGCGCTGACCGGCAACGAGGCGCGCGGCCTGGAGCTGCTCGCCGAGCGGCCCGCGTACCTCACGGACGACGGGCAGCCGCGCAGCAAGCTGGAGTACCTGTGCGTGGTGACCCTGCTCATGGACCGGCTGACGGGGCTCGGGCTGGGCGAACAGCCGGTGCCCGGTCCGGCCGGCCGGGCGTGGACCGCGCGGGACCTCGCCGCGCATGCGCGCGCGGAGGCCCTGGCGCTCGCGGCGCGCTTCGACCGGCGCAACGGCACCTCGTACGTCGGCGAGCGGGCCCGCGCGCGCATGGACCAGGAGCCCTTGGTGGAGCGGCTGCCGCTGGGGGTGCGCACGGCACGCGCGGTGCCGGTGGCACCGGCGGCGGCCGCCCCGGTGGCCGCGCCCGCCGCGCCGGCGGACCTGCCGGCGCTGCTCGCCGAGGCGCGGCGGCTGTCGGACGCCCTCCGGCCGCACGCCGTGGAGGCGTGGGAGGCGGTCGCGCGGGCCGCGCAGGACACCGAGCTGGAGCCGCGCGACCGCGCGGAGCTCGCCGACCATCAGGCGATGGGCCGCGGCCCCGGGGGCGCCGCGCTCTTCGAGCGGGCCGCCGAGCTGTACGCGGAGGCGGGCGACCCCGGCGAGGCGCTGGCGGCACGCGCGCGTGCGGCCTACGTCCGCGCGCTGGCCGGAGACGTGGACGCGGCACTGGCCGCGGTGGCCGGGCCCTACGACGCGGTCCTCGCGCTGTACGCGCGGGGCGGCACGGAGCTCCCGCAGACGGCGTCCGTGGTGATGGCGCGGGCACGGATCCTGATGCGGCGGGTGCACGGGACCGACGGGCCGGACGGGACACCGGGCGCCGCCGGGACCGCCGCCGAGACCGCCGCGGAGGCCGCCGCCCGGGAGGTGCTCGCGCTCGTCGAGGGCCGCACCGGGGACGACGTCCGGCTCGCCGCGCGGGCCGCCGAGGCCCGGGCGATGCTCGCGGAGCTGGCGGGGCACGCCGGGGACCTGGAGCGGGCCGCGGAGCTGTTCGCGCGCGCCGCGGCGGAGTTCGTCGCCGCGGGGCTGCCGTGGTTCGCGGTGGAGTACGAGGCCCGGCTGGCGTCCCTCGCCCACCATCTCGGCGACACGGCCGGGGCGGAACGGGCCGTGCGGGCGGCCCTGGAGCACGGCGGGCCGCACGTGGAACCGGCCGGGCGGGCCCGGCTGCACCTCCAGCTCGCCGAGCTGCTCGGCGGGCGCGAAGCGGTCGCGGAGGCCGCCGGGCACGCCCTGGAGGCGGCGCACTGGGCCGACGAGGCAGGGGAGGCGGCGACGCTGGGCGCCTGGGCGCGGCAGCAGCTCGGCGGGTTCCTGCTGCGGCAGGGGCGGTTCGCCGAGGCCGCGGAGGTGCTGGAGTCGGTGCTGCCCGACCTGTCGGCCGAGACGCACGGCGACGGCGCGGTCGTCCAGGCCCAGTGGTGGCTCGGCGACTGCCTGAGCGAGCTCGGCGAGCACCGGGCGGCCGCGCAGCGGCGTCTGCAGGCCGCCGGGATCGCCCGGCACTGGCCCGAGCAGCAGGACCACGCGACCCTCGCCCACCTGGCCGGGGAGTCCCTCGGGCAGGCGGGCTTGTCCGAGGAGGCGGAGCAGGCGTACGCGCGCGCGGGCGGCCTGTGGCGCGGACTCGGCAACGTCCACGGCCTGGTCCGTTCCCTGCGCGCCCGCGCGTGGCTGGCGCTGCGCGCGGACGGGGACGGGCTCGACCGGGCCCGCGCCCTGATGGCGGAGGCGGTGCGGGAGTGCGGGGCGGCGCTGGAGACGGCGTCCGACGCGGCGGCCCGGCAGCGGATCGTCGCCGAACTCGGCCACACCCACCGCCAGTTCGGCGACCTGCTCGCCCGCTCCGGCACCGGGGAGGACGCGACCGGCGCGGAGCCCGGGGAGGCCCTGGGCCACCTGGAGCGGGCGGCCGGGGTGTTCGCCTCCCTCGGGGACGCCGCCCTGCACGACCGCTCCGGGGCGGAGCTCGCCGCGGGGTGGCTGGAGGCTGGCCTGGGCCGCCCGGCCGAGGCGGTGGCACGCGCGCGTGCGGTGCTGGCGGCGTACGAGGCCTTCGGGGTCTCCGGGACGTCCGGCGGTTCCGGCGGCGGTGAGGAGGAGGAACAGGTGGTGCGGGCCCGGCGGGCGGAGGCCGAGCAGTTGCTGCGGCTCGCGGCGGACGGGGCGAACGGGGCGGACTGAGCCCTACTCGACCCCGATGAGCAGCAGCGCCCCCTGCCGGCCGCCCCGGTAGACCACCGTGTCGACGGCGAGGTGCCGCCGGCGGACCCGGTCCTCCAGGTACCCGGCGATGCCGTCGGGCGCCTCGTCGCCGAGGACCAGGGTGACCATCTCGCCGCCGGCCGCGAGCATGCGGTCCACGACGGTCTCGGCGGTGGCGCCGACGTCCGAGCCGATGACGGCCACGTCGCCGTCGATCAGGCCGAGCACGTCACCGGCCTGGCAGATGCCGGCACTGGTCCAGGACTGCCGTTCCGCGACGGTGATCTCGGCGTAGCGGGTGGCGCCCGCCGCCGAGGTCATCGCCACCACGTCCTCGTCGAAGCGCCGCTCCGGCTCGTGCACGGCGAGCGCGGCGATGCCCTGGACGGGCGAGCGGGTCGGGATGAGGGCCACCCGGACGCCCTCCGCCCGGGCCTGCTCGGCGGCCGCGGCGGCGGTGTGGCGCAGTTCGGCGTCGTTGGGCAGCAGCACGACCTCGCGCGCGTGCGCCCGCCGTACGGCCTCCACGAGCTCCCCGCTCGCGGGCGGCTCCCCGGGGCGCGCGAGGACGGTGGTCGCGCCGGCCTCGGTGCAGAGCCCGGCCAGCCCCTCCCCGGTCACCACGGCCACGACGGCGCGCTGGGCGCGCTCCCGCGGCGGCCGCCCGGCGCCGGTGGTGTGCACGTCGCCGGCGCCGAAGTGCGTGATCCTGATCCGGTACGGCCGCCCGGCCTCGACGCCCGCCTCCACGGCGGCACCGGCGTCGTCGACGTGCACGTGGACGTTCCACAGCCCGTCGCCGCCCACCACGACCAGCGAGTCCCCGAGCGCGTCGAGCCGCGCGCGCAGCCGGGCGACGGCGGCGTCCTCGGCCTCCAGCAGGTAGATCACCTCGAAGGCGGGACCGCCCCCGTCCGGGGCTGCCGGGGGGTCGGTACACACCACGGACCCGCCGGGCCCGCCGGACGGCGCGGTCCCGGCGGCGCACGCGCGGGCCCCGGCGCCCACGCCGGCCGTGTCCCCCCGCGGGTCTCCGGCGGCACCCGCCGCCCCGCCCCGGCCGGGGCCGTCGGCCGGCTCCGTCCGCTGCGCCGCCGTGCCCGAGGGGACGCCTCCGCCCTCGCGGGGGTCCGAGGCTCCGGGGTCCTCGGGGACGGCCCGGTGTCCGTTCCCCGCCGCGGTCCCCCCGCGCGCGTGCGGCACGGCGCCCGCGCCCGCGACCGCTCTCGGCGTCTCCCCCGTGAAGGTCTCCACCAGGGCCCCGAGCACCGCGACCAGGCCCCGGCCGCCCGCGTCGACCACCCCGGCGCGTTCCAGGACGGCCAGCTGGCCCGGTGTCGCGGCGAGGGCCGCGCGCGCCCCGTCGTAGGCCGCCCGCGCGACCGCCCCGCAGTCGCCCCCGGTGCCGTGGGCGGCGTCGGCGGCGGCGGAGGCGACCGTGAGGACGGTGCCCTCGACCGGGTGGGCCACGGCCCGGCGGGCGGAGTCGGCGGCGTGCCGCAGCGCGCGCCGCAGGCCCCCGGCGTCCGCGCGGGCCGTCCCCTCCTCCCCGGCGGCCAGCACCTGCGCCATGCCCCGCAGCAGCTGCGCGAGGATCGTGCCCGAGTTCCCGCGCGCGCCGATCAGCGCGCCGTGCGCCATCGCCCGCGCGGCCTCGGCGAGCGTGGGCTCCCCGCCGCTCCCGCTGCCGGCCCGGTGGCCCGCGAACACGGCCTCGACCGCGCCGACCGCCGACTCCACCGTCAGGTACAGGTTGGTACCGGTGTCCCCGTCGGCCACGGGATAGACGTTGATCGCGTCGATCTCCTCCCGCGCCCGCCCCAGCGCCTCCAGCGCGAGACCGCACCATGTACGCACCGCGAGAGCATCGAAGAACGTCTGCGGTACCCGCGCCACCTGCGCCTCCTCGAGCTGGACGTGGCACGCAGCGTAGACCCCGGGGCGGTGCCCGGCGGAAGAGGGCCGGGGCCGGGCCTCCGGACCACCGTGGTAGTTTCGTTCTACGGGCGCAGCCGATGTATGCTGCTCCGGTTGCCCGATCCTGATCGGGCCATTCCCCTGGCAGCGCCACTCAGATCCGCCCCGGCTCCCCGAGCCTTAGGATCTCGATCCCGGCATGCCGGGATCAACCGTAAGTGCATCTGAAGTCTTTGGAGTGACCCGTGGCTGCCAACTGCGACGTCTGCGGCAAGGGGCCGGGCTTCGGCAACAACATCTCGCACTCGCACCGCCGTACGTCCCGTCGCTGGAACCCGAACATCCAGCGTGTGCGTACCGTGGTGGGCGGGACGCCGAAGCGCGTGAACGCTTGCACCTCGTGCATCAAGGCCGGCAAGGTCTCGCGCTGACGCTCAGCTAGCGCGCGGCCTTCGCTGGTTCGCTGCACTGAGCCGGTCCACCTCACGGTGGGCCGGCTTTTTGCCGTGCCCCGGCGCCTGTCGTGCACCGGCCCCCGTGCTGCCGGGACCGGCTCAGCGGGTGTCCCCGCCGAGCGCCCACCCGTGGTCCACCGGCCCGATCCCGCCGCCGAGGGCGAACCCGGCCGCGATCGCCCCGGTGACGTACTCCTTGGCCGCCGTCACCGCCTCCGGCACGGACCGCCCCCGGGCGAGCTGCGCGGCGATCGCCGAGGCGAGGGTGCAGCCCGTGCCGTGGGTGTGCCGGTTGTCGTGCCGCGGCGCCCGCAGCCAGTGCTCCTCGGACCCGTCGGTGAGCAGGTCCACGGCGTCGCCGGACAGGTGCCCGCCCTTGATCACCACCCACCGCGGCCCGTACGCCAGCACGGCCGCCGCGGCCCGCCGCAGGTCCTGCTCGGACCCGACCCGGATCCCCGTCAGCTGCGCCACCTCGTCGAGGTTGGGCGTCGCGACGGTCGCCACCGGCAGCAGCCGGGTCCGGACGGAGTCCAGCGCGGAGGCCGCGAGCAGCGCGTCCCCGTGCTTGGAGACGCCCACCGGGTCGACCACCGCCGGCGCGTCCGTGCCGGCGATCAACTCGGCCACCGCCTCGACGAGTTCCGCCGAGGCCAGCATCCCCGTCTTGACCGCCTGGACGCCGATGTCGTCGACGACGCTGCGGTACTGGGCCCGCACCGCCTCCACCGGCAGCTCCCAGGCCCCCTGCACGCCCAGGGAGTTCTGCGCGGTCACCGCCGTGACCACGCTCATGCCGTGCACGCCGAGGGCGAGCATGGTCTTCAGGTCGGCCTGGATGCCCGCGCCCCCGCCGGAGTCGGAGCCGGCGACCGTCAGCACTCGCGGCGGCGCCGTCCCGGCGCCCCGGGCCGCGTCCCGTACGGCGCTCACGACTCTATGTCCCCGAAGTGGTCCCAGCCGCCCTGGCTGGTCCACGGCGCCCCGTCGACCGTGACCTGGGGCAGCGCCGAGGGGTTGAGGACCTCGCCGATGACCTTCCAGCGGGCGGGCAGCTTCACGTCCGGCGGGAAGGTCGCCACGATCGCGTGGTCCTCTCCCCCGGTCAGCACCCACTGCATGGGGTCGACGCCGACGGCCTGCCCGATGTCGTTCATCTGGGACGGGATGTCGACCGCCCCGGACCGGATGTCGATGCGCACCTTGCTGGCCTCGGCGATGTGCCCGAGGTCCGCGATCAGCCCGTCGCTCACGTCGCACATCGCGGTCGCGCCGAGCGCGGCGGCCGCCGGACCCGCGTGGTACGGCGGCTCGGGGCGGCGGTGCGCCTCCACGAAGGCGCGCGGCGAGCGGAACCCGCGCGACAGCACCGCGTACCCGGCGGCCGACCAGCCCAGCCAGCCGGTCACCGCGACGAGGTCGCCGGGCTGCGCGCCGGCCCGCGTCACCGGTTCCTGGTTGCGCAGGTCGCCCAGGGCGGTGATCGACACCGTGATGGTGTCGCCGCGCACCACGTCGCCGCCGACCACGGCCGCGCCCGCCACCTGGCACTCGTCGCGCAGGCCGTCCATCAGCTCGGACGGCCAGGTCACCGGCAGTTCCGCCGGGACCACCAGGCCCAGCAGCAGCGCGGTCGGCACGGCCCCCATCGCGGCGATGTCGGCCAGGTTCTGCGCCGCCGCCTTGCGGCCCACGTCGTACGCCGTGGACCAGTCCCGGCGGAAGTGCCGCCCCTCCAGCAGGATGTCGGTGCTGGCCACGACCCTGCGGTCGGGCGCGGCCACCACCGCGGCGTCGTCGCCCGGGCCGACCCGGACCGCCGGGGTGGTGGTCAGACGGGAGGTGAGCTCCCTGATGAGCCCGAACTCCCCGAGCTCACCAACAGTGCCCTTCATCGCCCTTTCTCCCCTTCCGTCCCTGTCCGTGCCCGGTCGCGAGTCCCCTGAGTCCTCGCTACGGTCGTCATGACCGTCAACTTCCGTCCTGTCCGCACCCCGGCGCGCGAGTGCCGGTTCCCGCAGGTCTCCCCGCGGCGAGCGGCGACGCGATACCGTGGCGTTCCTTTTCCCCACATGATCCTCGTGGCCGCCCTGGAGGTTCCGTGGTACAGGCGTACATCCTGATCCAGACGGAGGTCGGCAAGGCGTCGACCGTCGCCGAGACGATCAGCAAGATCCCCGGCGTGATCCAGGCCGAGGACGTGACGGGACCGTACGACGTGATCGTGCGCGCCCAGGCCGACACCGTCGACGACCTCGGTCGCATGGTGGTCGCCAAGGTCCAGCAGGTGGACGGGATCACCCGTACCCTGACCTGCCCGGTGGTCCATCTGTAGCCCCCGTCTACCCTGTGCCGGTGAACTCCTTCCGTCACCGGCACCGCTTCGTCCCCGGCCTGTCCGCGCTCGCCCTGCTGATCACCGCCGCGGGCTGCTCCTCAGCAGACGACGGGACGACGACGGCGGTTCCCAGCCCGGACGCCGAGGTCACGAAGTTGTGCCGGAACCTGGACACGGTACTGCCGGCGAAGGTGGACGGTGAGACCCGCGGCGATCCCGAGCCCGCGTCCGCGCTGACCGCTGGCTGGGGCAGCCCGGCGATCATACTGCGGTGCGGTGTGGCCCGGCCGCCGAAGATGGCCGACCCCGAGGTGGCCGACGGGCACGACCCGGACGCGCTCCCCGGGGGCGTCAACGGCGTCGACTGGCTGATGGAGAAGCAGGACGACGGCGCGTTCCGCTTCACCACCGCCAACCGCGAGGCGTACGTGGAGGTGTACGTGCCGCGGGGGCAGGACACCACCGGCGTCCTCGTCGACCTCGCGGCGGGCATCAAGAAGGCGATCCCCGAGGGGATCGCCTCCTGAGCCTGCTCGCCGTCCTCCGGGTCCTGCGCGGCCTGCGCGCCCTGCGCGGTCCGCGCGCGGATCAGCGCAGGCCCGTCGGCCTGCGCAGCGCCGCCTGCACCAGACGGTCCACCAGCTCCGGGTAGCCGATCCCGCTCGCCTGCCACATCTGCGGGTACATGGAGATCGGCGTGAAGCCCGGCATCGTGTTGATCTCGTTGATCACGAACTCGCCGTCCTCGGTGAGGAAGAAGTCCGCGCGCACCAGCCCCTCGCAGGACGCCGCCTCGAACGCCGCCACGGCGAGCCGCTGCACCTCGGCGGTCTGCTCGCCGGTCAGCGGCGCCGGCACGATGCCGGGGGTGGAGTCGATGTACTTGGCCTCGAAGTCGTAGTACGCGTGCGCCTGCGGCGGCGGGATCTCCGCCGGGACCGAGGCCCGCGGGCCGTCCTCGAACTCCAGCACGCCGCACTCGATCTCGCGGCCCCGCAGCGCGGCCTCCACCAGGATCTTCGGGTCGTGCCGACGGGCCTCGGCGATCGCCTCGTCCAGTCCGGAGAGGTCGTCGACCTTGGTGATGCCGATCGACGAGCCGGCGCGCGCGGGCTTCACGAACAGCGGCCAGCCGTGCTCGCCGGCCAGGTCGACGATCTTCTTGCGGGCGCCCTGCTCGTCCTGCTCCCACTCGCGCGGCCGGATCACCACGTACGGGCCGACCTTGAGCCCGAAGGAGGTGAACACGCGCTTCATGTACTCCTTGTCCTGGCCGACGGCCGAGGCGAGCACACCGGAACCCACGTACGGCACGCCGGAGAGCTCCAGCAGGCCCTGCAGGGTGCCGTCCTCCCCGTACGGTCCGTGCAGCACCGGGAAGACCACGTCGACCTCGCCGAGCGCCTTGGGCACCGACCCGGGCTCGCTGTAGACGACTTCGCGGTTCGCGGGGTCGACCGGGAGCACCACGCCCCCCTCGGCCGACTCGGCGAGCTGCTCGACGTCCGGCGTGCGGCGCTCGGTGATCGCCATGCGCTCCGGGGCGTCCGCGGTGAGCACCCAGCGGCCTTCCCGGGTGATGCCGATCGGGAGGACGTCGTACTTCGTCCGGTCGATGGCCTTGAGGACCGCGCCGGCGGTCACCGTGGAGATCCCGTGTTCGGAACTGCGCCCGCCGAACACGACGGCCACACGCGGCTTGCGGACGGGCTGCTCGGGGCTCTGGGGGAGGTTCTCGGTGCTCATATCGCGATGAGAGTACCCGGTGGTAGGGCGCGGAGACAGCGCCCGCGGCCCCGCGTCGCTCAGCGTCGTTCGGGCTTCGCGCTGCGCGACATGAGCTCCTTGAGCGCCACCACCGGGGGCTTGCCCTCGTGCACGATGCCGACGACCGTCTCCGTGATCGGCATGTCGACGCCGTGCCGGCGGGCCAGGTCCAGCACCGACTCGCAGGACTTGACGCCCTCGGCCGTCTGCTTGGTGACCGCGATGGTCTCCTGGAGGGTCATGCCCTTGCCGAGGTTGGTGCCGAAGGTGTGGTTGCGCGACAGCGGCGAGGAACAGGTCGCCACCAGGTCGCCGAGGCCGGCGAGTCCGGAGAAGGTGAGCGGGTCGGCGCCGAGGGCGACCCCGAGCCGGGTGGTCTCGGCGAGCCCGCGCGTGATGAGCGAGCCCTTGGCGTTGTCGCCGAGCCCCATGCCGTCCGCGATGCCGACGGCGAGGCCGATGACGTTCTTGACCGCGCCGCCGAGTTCGCAGCCCACCACGTCCGTGTTGGTGTACGGGCGGAAGTACGGGGTGTGGCAGGCGGCCTGGAGGCGCTGGGCGACGGCCTCGTCGGTGCAGGCCACCACGGCCGCGGCCGGCATCCGGGCGGCGATCTCCCGGGCCAGGTTGGGCCCGGTGACCACGGCGATCCGGTCCGGGCCGACCTTGGCGACGTCGTCGACGACCTCGCTCATCCGCATCGCGGAGCCGAGTTCGATGCCCTTCATCAGGGAGACCAGGACCGTGTCGGGGGCCAGCAGCGGCGACCAGTCGGCGAGGTTGCCGCGCAGCGTCTGGGAGGGGACCGCGAGGACGGTGAAGTCGGCGCCGGCCGCGGCCTCGGCGGCGTCGGTGGTGGCCCGCACGTTCTCCGGGAGTTCCACCCCGGGCAGGTAGTCGGGGTTGGTCCGCGTGGAGTTGACCGCGTCCGCGAGTCCGGGGCGCCGCCCCCACAGCACGACCTCGCACCCCGCGTCCGCGAGGACCATGCCGAAGGCCGTCCCCCACGATCCGGTGCCGAAGACCGCCGCCTTGACCGGCTTGCTCACTTGCCCAGCTCCTCTTCCTGCACGCGCCTGCCCTGCGTCTGCGCCTGGGTGCGGCGCCGCTGCTCGATCCGCTCCCGGCGCGGGTCGTACGGCGTCGCGGGCGCCTTCTCGCCGCGGACCAGTTCCAGCTGGCGGGTGATCGCCGCCATGATGACCTCGGTCGCCTCCTTGAGGAGCTCCGGCGTCATCTCGCGGCCGTAGAAGCGCGAGAGGTCCACCGGCGGCCCCGCGAGCACGCGGTGCGTCTTGCGCGGGAACAGGTGCGGCTTCCTGGCGTACGGCGGCAGCACCTCGTTGGCGCCCCACTGGGCGACGGGGATCACCGGGCACTTGGTCTGCAGGGCGACCCGCGCGGCACCGGTCTTGCCGGTCATGGGCCAGCCGTCGGGGTCGCGGGTGAGGGTGCCCTCCGGGTAGAAGGCGACGCACTCGCCGCGCTGCACGGCGTCGATCGCGGCGCGGAAGGCGCTGAGCGCGTCCGTGCTCTCGCGGTAGACGGGGATCTGCCCGGTGCCGCGCATCGCGGCGCCGACGAATCCCGACTTGAAGAGCCCGCTCTTGGCGAGGAAGCGCGGCACGCGGCCGGTGTTGTACTGGAAGTGCGCGTACGCGACGGGGTCGATGTGGGAATTGTGGTTCACCACGGTGATGAAGCCGCCCTCGGCCGGAATGTTCTCCATTCCACGCCAGTCCCGCTTGAGCAGAACCACCAGCGGCGGTTTGCAGATCACCGCGGCGAAGCGGTACCAGAAGCCGATTCTGCGGCGGGGCACGCGGACACCTTCCTCTAGGGCCTGGAACGGGGCCGGGGGGCCGCACAAGTGTCGCCCCGGACCGCCGGTCTGTCGAGGACACCGTACGCCCCGGCACGCCGCCGCCCCGATGACCCGGGTGACAATGGCCGCGACAGGAGAGGGACGGGACGCTCGTGCTGTGGACCTTGGTCGTACCCCTGAAGCCGCTTGCGCAGGCGAAGAGCAGGCTCGCGGACACCGCGGACGCCGGACTGCGGCCGGGCCTGGCGCTCGCGTTCGCGCAGGACACGGTGGCGGCCGCGCTGGCCTGCCCGGCGGTGCGGGATGTGGCGGTCGTCACGGACGACCCGCGGGCCGGCCGCGCGCTGGCCGCGCTGGGCGCGCGGATCGTCCCGGACGCGCCGGGCGGCGGCCTGAACCCCGCTCTCGCGCACGCCGCGGCCGTCGTGCGGACCGGCCGTCCCGGCCGTCCCGTGGCAGCGGTGAACGCCGATCTGCCGGCGCTGCGCCCGCCGGAATTGTCACGCGTCCTGGAAGCGGCCGGTGAATTCCCGCGGGCATTTCTCGCGGATGCCGCCGATATCGGTACGACATTGCTGGCCGCCGCTCCGGGACAGGAATTGATGCCCGCTTTCGGTCCGCATTCCCGGGCCCGTCACCGCGCCTCCGGCGCCGCGGAACTGCGCCTGGACGCCGTGGATTCCGTACGCCGGGACGTGGACACCGGCGACGACCTGCGGGCCGCCCTGGCCCTGGGCGTGGGCCCCCACACGGCCGCGGCCGCCGCGCGGTTGCTGATACCGGAGCAGTAGGCTGCCGCCATGCAGGCGACCGCGTACACGTACGACCCCGAGACCCGCAGCGGGCAGGTGCTGCTGGACGACGGCACCCCGGTGCCCTTCGACGCGGCGGCGTTCGACGCGGGAGGCCTGCGGCTGCTCAGGCCGGGGCAGCGGGTGCGGATCGAGGTGGAGGGCCCGGCGGACGGCCCGCGGATCACCCTCGTGACGCTCCAGACACTCTGACCACGGCCGTTCCCCCGCCGCCGTCACCCCGGTCACTGCCGCCGCACACGCCGCGGGCCGGACTCCGCAGCGGAGTCCGGCCCGGCGTGTGAGTACCCTGCGGCCTGCCCTTACTTGGTGCGGGCGGTGGTGGTCTTCTTCGCGGTGCTGCGCGCCGTCGACTTCTTGGCGGGCGCCTTCTTCGCGGTCGCCTTCTTGGCCGGGGCCTTCTTGGCCGGGGTCTTCTTGGCGGCGGTGGTCTTCGCGGCGGCGGTCTTGGCGGTCGTCGCCGTGGTCTTCTTGGCGGGCGCCTTCTTCGCCGCGGCGGTGGTCTTCTTCGCCGCGGCCGCCTTCGTGGTCGCCTTCTTGGCCGTCGCCTTCTTCGCCGCCGTGGTCTTCGCGGCGCCCGTCGTCTTCTTCGCCGCGGCCTTCTTGCCCGCGGACTTGGCGATGGTGGGCGGCGGGCCGGACAGGCTGCCCTTGGGGGCCTTCTTGACGGCGATGTCGCCCTTCGGGAGCTTCTTCGAGCCGCTGACCAGGTCCTTGAAGCCCTGGCCCGCGCGGAAGCGCGGCACCGAGGTCTTCTTGACGCGAACCCGCTCGCCCGTCTGGGGGTTGCGGGCGTAGCGGGCCGGACGGTCGACCTTCTCGAAGGAACCGAAGCCGGTGACCGAGACCCGTTCCCCCGCGACGACCGCGCGGACGATGGCGTCCAGTACGTGGTCGACGGCATCGGCGGCCTGCTGGCGGCCGCCCATCTTGTCGGCAATCGCTTCTACGAGCTGCGCCTTGTTCACGTCTTCCCCTTCGGAGACATCGCCAGAACGAAAGTGTTCAAGCTTTTCGCACGTTAGGCAGATATATACCGCAAATCAAACACGAAACGGGCTTATCACCCTTGTGCCGCAGCAGACTCGGTTGTCCCGGACCGTTCAGCGTTCCCCGTCGGGGAATCGCCCCGCGTCGAGATCCGCGGTGAACCGCTCCAGACGCCTTGCCGCAGTGGCGGGATCGTGCTTGGCCGCAGCCGTAATGACCAGCAGCTTCCGGGTCAGCGCCATCCGTACGCCCTCCGGGACTTGCAGTGCGCGCACTCTCGCGTGCGCTTCCTTGAGCCGGACCGCGACCGCCGCATAGAGCTCGAGTTGGCCGTCGTGTTCCATGCACAGATTGTGCCATCTGAGGCGAGTTGTCGCCTGCGCAGGGTGCAACTGCCGCCCCCGGCAACCGTCCGGGCGCGGGCGGAAGCCTCGGCTCCACGGCTCGCCTACCCGCGCAATCACCCCTTTAACGTGGGAAGTTGAGGGCCGGCGGGGCGGCGCTCGGGGCCGATCGGGTGCAGACACGGCCGTACCCCCGATCAGGGCTGATCGGGGGTACGGCGGGGGTGTTGGGTGGCCGAAAGTCGACCCGTCCGGCTGCTCCGGACCGTGCCGGGTCAGACCGGGAGGGTCCGCGGCTTGAACGAGGGGCGGCCGGCCTCGTAGGTGGCGATGTCGCCCTCGTTCTGCAGGGTGATGGAGATGTCGTCGAGGCCGTTCAGCAGCCGCCAGCGGGAGTTCTCGTCCAGCTCGAAGGAGGCCGTGACGCCCTCGGCGCGCACCTCGCGGGCGACCAGGTCGACGGTGATCTCGGCCTGCGGGTCCCGCTCGGTGATCTCCCAGAGCGCGTCGACGATCTTCTGCTCCAGCACGACCGTGAGCAGGCCGTTCTTGAGCGAGTTGCCGCGGAAGATGTCCGCGAAGCGGGAGGAGATCACGGTCTTGAAGCCGTAGTTCTGCAGCGCCCAGACGGCGTGCTCACGGGAGGAGCCGGTGCCGAAGTCGGGGCCGGCGACCAGCACGGTCGCGCCCTGCCGCTCGGGCCGGTTGAGCACGAACTCGGGGTCCTTGCGCCAGGCCTCGAACAGCCCGTCCTCGAACCCGTCCCGCGTGACCTTCTTGAGCCAGTGGGCGGGGATGATCTGGTCGGTGTCGACGTTGCTGCGGCGCAGCGGGACGGCCCGGCCGGTGTGCGCGGTGAATGCTTCCATGACTGTTCAGACTCCAGCGGGCGTACGGGTGTCGGCGTCGGCCAGGTCGGCCGGGGAGGCGAGGTGGCCCAGGACCGCGGTGGCCGCCGCGACCTGCGGGGACACCAGGTGGGTACGGCCGCCCTTGCCCTGCCGGCCCTCGAAGTTGCGGTTGGAGGTGGAGGCCGAGCGCTCCCCCGGGGCGAGCTGGTCGGGGTTCATGCCCAGGCACATCGAGCAGCCCGCGTGCCGCCACTCGGCGCCGGCCTCCTTGAAGACCACGTCCAGGCCCTCGGAGACGGCCTGCAGCCCCACCCGCGCGGAGCCGGGCACGACCAGCATCCGTACGCCGTCGGCGACTTTGCGGCCGCGCAGGATCTCGGCGGCGTTGCGCAGGTCCTCGATGCGCCCGTTGGTGCAGGAACCTACGAAGACGGTGTCCACCTTGATGGAGCGCAGCGGCTGCCCGGCCTCCAACCCCATGTACTCCAGGGCCTTTTCGGCGGCGAGGCGCTCCGAAGCGTCTTCGTACGAAGCCGGGTCGGGGACCTCGGAGGAAAGTGGCGCGCCCTGGCCGGGGTTGGTGCCCCAGGTGACGAAGGGCGACAGCTCGGCGGCCTCGATGACCACCTCGGCGTCGAACTCGGCGTCGTCGTCGGTGCGCAGCGTCCGCCAGTACTCCACGGCGGCGTCCCAGTCGGCGCCCTCGGGGGCGTGCGGACGGCCCTTGAGGTACGCGAACGTGGTCTCGTCGGGGGCGATCATGCCCGCGCGGGCACCGGCCTCGATCGACATGTTGCAGATGGTCATCCGGGCCTCCATCGAGAGCTTCTCGATGGCCTCGCCGCGGTACTCCAGGACGTAGCCCTGGCCGCCGCCGGTGCCGATCCGGGCGATGATCGCCAGGATCAGGTCCTTGGCGGTGACGCCCTCGGGCAGCTCGCCGTTGACCGTGATCGCCATGGTCCTCGGGCGGGCCATCGGCAGCGTCTGGGTGGCCAGCACGTGCTCGACCTGCGAGGTGCCGATGCCGAACGCCAGCGCGCCGAAGGCGCCGTGCGTGGAGGTGTGCGAGTCGCCGCAGACGACGGTCGTGCCGGGCTGGGTCAGGCCCAGCTGCGGGCCCACGACGTGCACGACGCCCTGCTCGACGTCGCCCAGCGGGTGCAGCCGGACACCGAACTCCGCGCAGTTCTTGCGCAGCGTCTCCAGCTGGGCCCGGGAGACCGGGTCGGCGATGGGCTTGTCGATGTCGAGGGTCGGGGTGTTGTGGTCCTCGGTGGCGATGGTCAGGTCGAGGCGGCGGACCTTCCGGCCGCTCTTGCGCAGGCCGTCGAAGGCCTGCGGGCTGGTCACCTCGTGCAGCAGGTGCAGATCGATGTAGAGGAGGTCGGGCTCGCCCTCGGCGCGCCGGACGACGTGGTCGTCCCAGACCTTCTCCGCGAGTGTCCTACCCATCGCTTTCCCTCCGGCCGACGGCAACGCGCCGACCCAACTAGAGATCTTGAGGAAGCGGCCGCCCGTGCCCCTGAATCCGGGCATCCGCCGCCAGGCCCTTACGTCACGGGCCACTGTGACTTCGTGACATCCAGAGTGGCGCGTTCCACGGAAAATTGAACTTGCGTTTCACAGAGTGAGACGCAAGTATCGTTGCATGGACAACAGTAGCGGCGTCGGCGTTCTGGACAAGGCGGCCCTCGTCCTGAGCGCTCTGGAGTCCGGTCCGGCCACCCTCGCGGGCCTGGTCGGCGCCACCGGACTGGCACGACCCACGGCCCACCGCCTGGCCGTGGCCCTGGAACACCACCGCATGGTGGCGCGTGACATGCAGGGTCGTTTCATTCTCGGCCCGCGCATGGCCGAGCTGGCCGCGGCCGCGGGCGAGGACCGCCTGCTCGCGACGGCCGGCCCGGTGCTCACCCACCTGCGCGACGTCACGGGCGAGAGCGCCCAGCTCTACCGCCGCCAGGGCGACATGCGCATCTGCGTCGCCGCGGCGGAGCGCCTGTCGGGCCTGCGGGACACGGTCCCGGTGGGCTCCACGCTCACGATGAAGGCCGGCTCCTCCGCGCAGATCCTGCTGGCCTGGGAGGAGCCGGAGCGGCTGCACCGCGGTCTGCAGGGCGCCCGCTTCACGGCGACGGCCCTGTCGGGCGTCCGGCGCCGCGGCTGGGCCCAGTCCATCGGCGAGCGGGAGCCCGGCGTCGCGTCCGTCTCCGCACCCGTGCGCGGCCCCTCCAACCGCGTGGTGGCCGCCGTCTCGGTCTCCGGACCCATCGAGCGCCTGACCCGCCACCCGGGCCGGATGCACGCCCAGGCGGTCATCGACGCCGCCGCCCGGCTCTCCGAGGCCCTGCGCCGCACCGGCTGACCCCCGCACCACCCCGCCCCCGGGGACGGACCCGCCCCGACGCCGCGGCGGTCCCGCCCCCGGGGGTTCCTCATGCCGCCGCCCGCGCGGGACCCCGGGACGCACCCCGGAGGGACCGGTCACTTCACCCCGAGCCGCTCGGCCGCCCGCTCCCCGCGGCGCCCCACCGGCACGGTCCCGGTGGCCCGCCCCAGGCCGAACTCGGGCATGTTCACGTACACCGACTCGTGGGCCCCGGCCGGCACGACGTAGGTCTCGTGCCAGAAGCCGACCCTGCCCCGTCCCTCGCGCAGCCGCCGGTTGAAGGCGCTCCAGGCGGGGCGGTGCGCCCGGTCCGGCGCGGCGGCGTACGCGAGGAGCCTGTCCTTCGAGTCCCAGTACTGCACGACGTAGAACAACCGCGGGAAGCCCAGCAGGAACCGGTACCCGAGCAGGCCGCTGCCCTCGTCCCGCGAGAGCTCCCGCAGCATCGGCCGCATCGCCCGGGCGACGGGCACCCAACTGCGCAGCGCGGCGAAGCTGTTGATCCGCATCCCGATGAGGAAGACGACGACGCCGTCCTCCCTCGCCGCGGTCACGCGCCCCTCGATCGGCTTGTCCATGATCTCCCCCGTCCCTTCGCTCACGATCCGATTGGATAGCGTCACTATCCATGTTTGGATAGTGCCACTCTCCAAGCGAGGGCGCAAGGGATGCACACGGACACGAGGACGGACATGCGACTGGCGGAGCTGAGCGGGCGCAGCGGGGTCTCCACGGCCACGATCAAGTACTACCTGCGCGAGGGACTGCTCCCGCCCGGGCGCCGGATCACGGCGACCCAGGCCGAGTACGGCGAGGAGCACCTGCGGCGGCTGCGCCTGGTGCGGGCGCTGATCCAGGTCGGCAAGATCCCGGTCGCCTCGGCCCGCGAGGTGCTCGCGGCCCTGGAGGACGACACCCTCGACCACAACGCGCGCCTGGGCACCGCCGTGTGGGCCCTGCCGCACGGACCGGCCCCCGCCGAGGACGACCCGGCGACCGGGGCGGCCCGGCGCAGCGCCGACGAACTGCTGCGCAGGGTGGGCTGGGGCTGCGGCGGCGACGCCGAGGCCCCGTCGCCCGCCTACGGCATGCTGGTGACCGCGATCACCGCCCTCGCCCGGCTCGGATACCCCTGTTCCGTCGACGATTTGGAGCCCTACGCCCGCGCGATGGGCCGGCTCGCCGGCACCGACCTGGACCTGGTGGAGCGCTACGGCGGTTCACCGGACGAGCAGGTGGAGGCGGCGGTGGCGCTGACCGTGCTGTACGAGCCGGTGCTGCTCAGCCTGCGGCGGCTGGCCGAGGCGGAGGAGTCGCGCCGCCGGTTCGCGGGGAAGTGACGCACCGCACGCCGAAGGGCCCTCCCCGAGGGGAGGGCCCTTCTTCGCTGTACCCCCGACCGGATTCGAACCGGCGCTACCGCCTTGAGAGGGCGGCGTGCTAGGCCGCTACACAACGGGGGCGTGGATCCTGCGTTTCCGCAGGTCCGAGCTGGTCTACCTGGACTCGAACCAAGACTAACTGAACCAGAATCAGTCGTGCTGCCAATTACACCATAGACCAATGATGGTTTAGACCAGTCAGTACCCCCGACCGGATTCGAACCGGCGCTACCGCCTTGAGAGGGCGGCGTGCTAGGCCGCTACACAACGGGGGCCCTAGCAGTCCCGAGATGATCGGAACCAGTACCCCCGACCGGATTCGAACCGGCGCTACTGCCTTGAGAGGGCAGCGTGCTAGGCCGCTACACAACGGGGGCTTGCGGATGTGATCCGCGTTTTGCAGATGAGCTCTGCGAGCTGGCCTACCTGGACTCGAACCAAGACTAACTGAACCAGAATCAGTCGTGCTGCCAATTACACCATAGGCCACTGGAACGCAAGCCCCAGGGGGGATCTTGTTCTAGTTTCTGCGCCTGGGGTTCCGGCCTTCCGGCCCGCTCCCCGCGGCGCAGGAAGAACATTACCCGATGGTGGACGGGGCTCCAAAACGAGTATCGGAGCCGAGCAGGGAGGGCAGTTCGGCGAGGGACGCGATGCGGTGTCCGCCGGCCGGGGGGACGCCGGTGACGTGCACGCCGGTGCGGTCGATCCAGACGGACAGCAGCCCCGCCTCCGCGGCGCCGCGGCCGTCGATCTCCGGGTGGTCCCCGACGTACGCCACCCGGTGCGGCGGCAGGTCCAGGGCCTCGCAGGCGGCCAGGAAGGCTCCCGCCTCGGGCTTGGAGACGCCGAGCTCGGCGGCGCACAGGATGCTCTCGAAGCGGTCGTGGACGCCGAGCACCCGCAGCTTGCGGTCCTGGACGTGGAGGCTGGAGTTGGACAGCACCGCGTGGCGGTGGCTGGCGGCCAGGGCGTCGAGGACGGGCAGGACGTCGGGGAAGAGGGCCCAGGCCGCCTCGTAGTGGGTGATGTAGCGGTCGAACCAGGCGTCCGCCTCGGCGTCGGTCAGCCGTGCGTCCAGGAAGGTGCGGACCCGGTCGCGGCGCTGGCCCTCGAAGGTCGTCTCGCCGGCCGCGAACCGCGCCCAGTGCAGGTGGGTCACCTCCCTCCAGCGGGCGAGGGCCTGCTCGGCGGTGCCGTACGCGGCGAGCAGGTCCTCGGCGGCCAGGTGCGCGCGCATGCCCACGCGGTCCGCGGTCGTGTAGTCGAAGAGGGTGTCGTCCACGTCCCAGACCACGGCTGCGATGCTCATGCTCCGACCTTACCCACCGCGAGGGGCCGTCAGCCCAGGGTCATCGCCGTGGCGGCCGCCGGGCGCGGGACCGGCCGCCGCAGACACGTGCGGGGCGGCGCCCGGTCCGGACGCCGCCCCGCACACGGGCGTGCCTAGGCCGCCAGCTTCGCCAGCGCGGCGTCGATGCGGGCCAGGGTCTTCTCCTTGCCCAGGACCTCCAGCGACTCGAAGAGCGGCAGGCCGACCGTGCGGCCGGTGACGGCGACGCGGACCGGCGCCTGGGCCTTGCCGAGCTTGAGGCCGTGGGCCTCGCCGGCGGCCAGGACGGCCTCCTTCAGGGACTCGGCGGAGGTCCAGTCGGCGGCCTCCAGCTTCTCCCGGGCGGTGCGCAGCAGGGCGTCCGAGCCCTCCTTCATGGCCTTCGCCCAGCTCGCCTCGTCCTCCACCGGCTCCGGCAGGAAGAGGAAGTCGACGTTGTCGGTGATCTCGGAGAGGACCTTCACACGGGTCTGGGCGTGCGGCGCGACGGCCTGCCACTTCGCCTCGTCGAAGGCCTCCGGGGCCCAGGGGGCGAAGGGCGGCCGGAGCCACGGGCGGCAGCGCTCGGTGAAGTCCTTCACGTCCAGCAGGCGGATGTGGTCGCCGTTGATCGCCTCGCACTTCTTGAGGTCGAAGCGGGCCGGGTTGGGGTTCACGTCCGTGACGTCGAAGGCGGCGACCATCTCGTCCATCGTGAAGATGTCCTGGTCGGCCGAGAGGGACCAGCCGAGCAGGGAGAGGTAGTTCAGCAGGCCCTCGGGGAGGAAGCCGCGCTCGCGGTACAGGTTGAGCGAGGACTGCGGGTCGCGCTTGGAGAGCTTCTTGTTGCCCTCGCCCATCACGTACGGCAGGTGGCCGAACTCGGGGATGCGCTTGGCGATGCCCAGTTCGATCAGTGCCCGGTAGAGGGCGATCTGACGGGGCGTCGAGGAGAGCAGGTCCTCGCCGCGCAGGACGTGGGTGATCTCCATCAGGGCGTCGTCGACCGGGTTCACCAGCGTGTACAGCGGGGCGCCGTTGGCGCGGACGATGCCGTAGTCGGGGACGTTCTCCGGCGTGAAGGTCAGCTCGCCGCGGACCAGGTCGGTGAAGGTGATCGTCTCGTCGGGCATGCGGAAGCGGACGATCGGCTCGCGGCCCTGGGCCCGGTACTCCTCGACCCGGTCGGCGCCCAGGTCGCGGCAGTGGCCGTCGTAGCCGGACGGCCTGCCGGCGGCGCGGGCGGCCTCGCGGCGGGTGTCCAGCTCCTCCTGCGAGCAGTAGCAGTGGTAGGCGTACCCGCCGTCCAGCAGCTTCTGCGCGACGTCCCGGTAGAGGTCCATGCGCTGGGACTGGCGGTAGGGCGCGTGGGGGCCGCCGACCTCGGGGCCCTCGTCCCAGTCGAAGCCCAGCCAGCGCATCGAGTCGAGCAGCTGCCGGTACGACTCCTCCGAGTCGCGGGCCGCGTCGGTGTCCTCGATGCGGAAGACCAGGGTGCCGCCGTGGTGCCGGGCGAACGCCCAGTTGAACAGGGCGGTGCGGACCAGGCCCACGTGGGGGTTGCCGGTCGGCGAGGGGCAGAAACGGACGCGTGGGGGTGTCCCCTGTCCGAGCGGAGCCGAGGACTTGGGGGAGGGAGAGCCTGATGCGCTAGCCACGCTTGACAACCTTGTTGGTGAGAGTGCCGATGCCTTCGATGGTGACGGCGACCTCGTCGCCGACGTTGAGGGGGCCGACCCCTGCCGGGGTGCCGGTGAGGATCACGTCGCCGGGGAGCAGCGTCATGGCCTCGGAGATGTTGACGATCAGGTCCTCGACGGAATGGATCATCTCGCTGGTGCGGCCGAGCTGGCGCTGCTGTCCGTTGACCGTGAGCTGGAGGGTCAGGTCCGAGGGGTCCAGGTCGGTCTCCACCCAGGGGCCGAGCGGGCACGCGGTGTCGAAGCCCTTGGCGCGCGCCCACTGCTTCTCGCGCTTCTGCACGTCGCGGGCGGTGACGTCGTTGGCGCAGGTGTAGCCGAAAATGACGTCCTTGACGCGCTCGCGCGGGACCTCGCGGCACATCCGGCCGATGACCACGGCCAGCTCGGCCTCGTGGTGCAGCTCCTCGGAGAAGGAGGGGTACTGGATGGCGTCGCCGGGGCCGATGACCGAGGTGGAGGGCTTGAAGAAGGCGAACGGGGCGTCGGGCACCTCGTTGCCCAGCTCCCTGGCGTGCTCGGCGTAGTTGCGGCCGAAGGCGACGACCTTGTTGGGGAGCACCGGCGGCAGCAGCCTGACCTTGCTGACCGGGACCTTGGTGCCGGAGAGCTCGAAGTCCGCGAACGGGATGCCCTTGATGATGTCCAGGACGAGCTCGTCCTGCTTGTCGCCCTCGACCGCGCCGAAGGCGACGTTCCCGTCGATGGAGAACCTGGCGATGCGCACGGGTTGCTTGGCCCCTTGACTGAGCTGGCTGGAGTCTGACGCTCCAGGCTAACGCGGCAGGGGGTCCGTCTCCCGCGCACAGCGAGGGGCGCCGCCGCTCCGGAGGCGCCCCTGTGATTCCCGGGCGGCCGGGGTGAGTGTTCCGCGGCCGCCGCGCGTACTGCCCGGTGGTGGTTACTCCGCGGCGGAGGCCTGCACGGGGACCTCCTGGAGAATGGTGCGCCGGGGATTGGCGGTCTGCGTGGGGAGCTCGACGGCGTGCTCCGGCCGCTCCGGCGCCTGCAGCTCGCCGGCGTCCTTCAGGTGCGCCAGCGTCGTGCGCCGCGGGTTGGCGATCTTGTGGAACGTCGTCGTCGTCTTCACGGTTGTACGCGACCCTGTCGTGTCCGGGCGCCGGGAGGGTCCGTGGACCCCCGCGTGAGCGCGGGTTGTCGGTTTTGCCATCTCTGTAAAGCGTCAGGCTAAACATGGGATTCCCCGCGAATCCCAGAGGAAGACCAGGATCAGCGTGTGAGTTTGCTCACGAATCCATGGACAAAACGGTCAATGCGGACTGATATCCCATCCCGACGAAACAGACATTCGTCACCTGAAGCCCTCATTCCGCTCCTGATCATGGCGACTGGGACACCTCCCCCTCCTGAGCGATACGTGAACGTATGACCGTTTTGCGGGAGATCACTTTCTACGACCGGTGACCCACCCCTCACGTGGTGTCACGTATGTCACGGCCTGGCCAACGGGCCTTGTTGGAGATCCTGTGCTGTGCTGGAATTCCACGGACCGCCGCAGGATCGAGCCGGCGCACAGGGGGCGCAGTCAAGCGCCGAGTGGCGGCGAGAAGGGGGAACCAGCGCCGGTCACTCACGACCACCACGGGGCGTATTCAGGGCGCCCCTATGACGCCGACACCGTGCCTCGCCGTTCACGCGGAGGGGTGCCTGGTCCAGAGGTTGCGACGCTAGTGCAGGGACGTTTCAAGAGGGATGGCAGCGCTTCGGCGGAGCCGGAGCCGCACGGCGGGACTGGCCCCATGGCCGTCAGCTCCTCGCCCCAGCACGCCCAGAACCCGGGCCGGCCGGCCTCCGGCGACGGCGGTGAGCGCCCCGGGCGCCCCGGCGCGCCGACCCCTTCGGGTCCCGCGAGCCCGGCACCGGCCGTGAAGGCGCCGAAGGGCACCACCGGCCCCGGCTCGCGAATAGCGCTGCGCAACTGGCGGATCTCCACCCGTCTGGTGTCGCTGCTCGCGCTCCCGGTGGTCGCGGCCACCTCGCTCGGCGCGCTGCGCATCAACCAGTCGATGGACGACATCCAGCAGCTCGACAACATGAAGCTGCTGACGGACATGACCAAGCAGGCCACCGAACTGGCCGCCGCGCTCCAGGAGGAGCGCGACCAGTCCGCCGGCCCGCTGGCGCACGGCTCGAAGGCGACCGACTTCACCGTCAAGGGCTACCGGGAGAAGACCGACCGGGCCCGGGAGAACTTCCTCGCCAGCTCCGAGGAGATCGACGACGCGGCCAAGGACGGCAACCTCCGCGGCGTCCGCGACAGCATCGTCGGCCTGGCCCGGGACCTCAGCAGCCTCAACGAGATCCGCTCCGCCGCCTACCAGTCCGAGGACAACTCGACCCAGACGGTCGAGGCCTACCACCGTCTGATCACCAACCTGCTGGACCTCTCCCAGGACATGGCCGAGGCCACCAGCAACCCGGACATGATCCAGCGCACGCGTGCCCTGGCGGCCTTCTCCGCCGCCAAGGAGTACGCGTCGATCCAGCGCGCGGTCCTCGCGGCGGCCCTGCCCGCCAACAACACGACCGCCGGCGACCTCTCGGAGAACGACCGGCTGTACGCCGAGTCGGCGCTGGAGAGCCAGAAGTCCGAGATCCGCGCGTTCACCAGCATCCACGGCGACGGCGCCGAGGAACTGCTCGAGCCCATCGAGCAGAACAACGCGATCATCGAGGCGACGGACACCTACGCCAAGCGCGCCCTCACCGGCAAGGACGGCCTGGCCGACCTGCAGAAGATCTCGTACCAGGACTGGCTGGACGACAGCTCCACCAAGATCCAGCAGATGAAGAACATCGAGCTCGGTCTGCTGGAGGACATGGAGCAGCAGGCCCGCGAGCTGCGCAGCGCCACCGAGCGCGACGCGATCATCTCCGGTGCGCTGATCCTGCTGGTGCTCGGCGTGTCGCTGGTCGGCGCCTTCGTGGTGGCCCGCTCCATGATCCGCTCGCTGCGCCGGCTGGAGGAGACCGCGACCAAGGTCGCCGCCGAGCGCCTGCCCGAGCTGGTCAAGCAGCTGTCCGAGTCCGACCCGCAGGACGTCGACACCTCCGTGGAGTCGGTCGGCGTGCACTCCCGGGACGAGATCGGCCGGGTGGCCGCGGCCTTCGACGACGTGCACCGCGAGGCGGTCCGCCTCGCCGCCGAGCAGGCCCTGCTGCGGGGCAACGTCAACGCGATGTTCACCAACCTCTCGCGCCGCTCCCAGGGTCTGATCCAGCGCCAGCTGTCGCTGATCTCCGAGCTGGAGTCCCGCGAGGCCGACCCGGACCAGCTGTCCTCGCTGTTCAAGCTCGACCACCTCGCCACCCGCATGCGCCGTAACGGCGAGAACCTCCTCGTCCTCGCGGGCGAGGAGCCCGGCCGCCGGTGGACCCGTCCGGTCCCGCTGGTCGACGTGCTGCGCGCCGCGGCCTCCGAGGTGGAGCAGTACGAGCGCATCGAGCTGGCGTCCGTGCCGACCACCGAGGTCGCCGGCCGGGTCGTCAACGACCTCGTGCACCTGCTCGCCGAGCTGCTGGAGAACGCCACGTCGTTCTCCTCGCCGCAGACCAAGGTCAAGGTCACCGGTCACGCGCTGCCCGACGGCCGCGTCCTGATCGAGATCCACGACACCGGCATCGGCCTCTCCCCCGAGGACCTGGCCGCGATCAACGAGCGCCTCGCCGCGCCGCCCACGGTGGACGTCTCCGTCTCCCGCCGCATGGGTCTGTTCGTGGTCGGCCGTCTGTCGCAGCGGCACGGCATCCGCATCCAGCTCCGCCCGTCCGACTCCGGTGGCACGACCGCGCTGGTCATGCTGCCCGTCGACGTCGCCCAGGGCGGCAAGAAGCCCCAGCCCAAGCCGGGCCAGCCGGTCGCGGGCGGCGGTCCGGCCGCCGCGCAGGCCGCCGCCGGCGCGGCCGCGGCCCGCCGGCAGGCCGCCGGCGGCCAGGGCGGCGGTGGCCTCGGCGCCGGCGCGCCCGGCGGCCGGCTCGGTGCCGGCCAGGGTCCGCGGGCCGCGCTGCCCGGGCGGGACGGCGGCCGTCCGGGTGCGCCGGGCGGCGCGCGCGGACCGCAGGGCCCGTCGGCTCCGTTCGAGCAGGGCGCGCCCCCGCAGGGCCGTCCGGCTCCCGCCGGCTTCGGTCAGGCGCCGGGTGGCCCGCAGGGCCTCCAGGCCACCGACCCGGGCGGTCCGCAGGGCCAGGACGCCTTCGGCGGGGGCCGCAGGCCGGTTCCGCCGCAGCGCTCCGGCAACACCGCCGAGCAGCAGCCGCAGCTGCCGCCGCGCGGCGGTGCGCGGGCCGAGCTGCCGGGCGGCAACGCCCAGCCCCGCACGCCCAGCTGGAGCGACGAGAACGCGCAGCCGCCGGTCCCGCGCGCCTCGCTGGACGCCCCGCGCGGCCACGAGGAGCAGGACGTCTCGCAGACGGCGCCGATGCCCCGCGTCGACGACCGCACGTCGTCCGGCTTCCCGGCCGACCTCGGCGGTGCCGGCCGGCACAACGGCGGCCGTGCCGACGCGAACCCGCAGGGCACGGGCCAGTTCGCCCGCCCGGACCTGTACGGCTCCGCGGGCGCCGACCCGTCCGCGACGGGCCAGTTCCCCGCCCCGCAGGGATACGACAACGGCGCCGCGGGCCAGTTCCCGGCACCGTCCCAGAACAACGCCGCCACGGGCCAGTTCCCCGCCCCGCAGGCGTACGACAACGGCGCCACGGGCCAGTTCCCCGCCCCGCAGGGATACGACAACGGCGCCGCGGGCCGGTTCCCGGCACCGGGCCAGGACAGCGGCTCCTCGACGGGCCGGCACGCCCTGCCGGGCCGTCCGGACCCCGCGGCGGAGCGCCCGCAGGACAACGGCGGCCGCGGCGGAGCCGACTTCGGCGCCCCGCGTCCGCCGGCCCGGCCCGCCCGCCAGGCGCCCGAGGCACTGCCGCCGGCGCCCGGCCCCGGCGACGGGCGCACGCCGCTGTACGACACGCTGGAGACCAACTGGTTCCGCGGCGGCGGGCGGCAGGACGAGCAGCAGGACGGCGCCCCGGCGCCGGCCCCGCAGCAACAGCAGCAGCCGCAGGGTCCCACCGGGCCCCAGCGGTCCGCCTCCCCCTCCACCGCCTGGCGCAGCTCGCCCAACGACGAGCTCGTCCGGCAGGCGGAACGCGTCCGGCAGCCGGCCGCGGGCGGTGTCACCACCTCCGGCCTGCCGCGCCGGGTGCCCCGGGCCAACCTCGTCCCGGGCACGGCTCAGCAGCAGACGCGCCAGAGCGGTCCGCAGGTCTCGCGCGCGCCCGACGACGTGCGCGGCCGGCTGACCAATCTCCGTCGGGGTATCGCACAGGGCCGTCAGGCGGGAGCAGGCCAGACCGGCAGCTTCCCGCGGCCCACTCACCAGCAGGAGCGTTAGTTGAGCCCGATGAGCCAGGCGGCACAGAACCTGAACTGGTTGATCACGAACTTCGTGGACAACACACCAGGGGTGTCCCACACCGTCGTCGTGTCCGCCGACGGACTCCTTCTGGCGATGTCCGAAGGCTTCCCGCGGGACCGCGCCGACCAGCTCGCGGCCGTCGCCTCGGGCCTGACCTCGCTGACCGCCGGGGCCTCCCGGATCTTCGAGGGCGGCACCGTGGCCCAGACGGTCGTGGAGATGGAACGCGGGTTCCTCTTCCTCATGTCCGTCTCGGACGGCTCGTCGCTGGCCGTGCTCGCGCACCCCGAGTGCGACATCGGCCTCGTCGGCTACGAGATGGCGCTGCTGGTCGACCGTGCGGGCGCGGTCCTCACCCCGGACCTGCGCGCCGAACTCCAAGGAAGTCTGCTTCACTGACCGTCCCCGGCACCACCCGTCTCACCAAATCACCGTCCGGCCGCCACAATCCCCCCACCGGCCCCGTCAGACGGCTTGACTGACCGACTTGCTGTCCCGCCCGGAGGATTCATGACCCCGCCCACCGCCTCTCATGATCCGTACGCGGAGCCGTACGAGGACGAGGGCGACCAGCCGCTGGTTCGGCCGTACGCCATGACCGGCGGCCGGACGCGGCCCCGGTACCAGCTCGCCATCGAGGCCCTGATCAGCACGACGGCCGACCCGGCAGCGCTCATGGGGCTCCTTCCCGAGCACCAGCGCATCTGCCACCTGTGCCGCGAGGTGAAGTCGGTCGCCGAGGTGTCGGCCCTGCTCAACATGCCGCTGGGCGTGGCCCGGATCCTCGTCGCGGATCTGGCGGAAGCCGGTCTGGTGGCGATTCACCAGCCGGGCGGCGACGACGCGACCGGCGCGCCGGATGTGACACTGCTCGAAAGGGTGCTCAGTGGACTTCGCAAGCTCTGACGGAGGCCGGGCCACCACCTCGGCGAAAATCGTGGTGGCCGGCGGCTTCGGCGTGGGGAAGACCACGTTCGTGGGCGCCGTCTCCGAGATCAACCCGCTGCGCACCGAGGCCGTGATGACGTCCGCCAGTGCGGGCATCGACGACCTCACCCACACCGGGGACAAGACCACCACCACGGTGGCCATGGACTTCGGGCGCATCACGCTGGACCAGGACCTGATCCTGTACCTGTTCGGTACGCCGGGCCAGGACCGCTTCTGGTTCATGTGGGACGACCTGGTGCGCGGTGCCATCGGCGCGGTGGTGCTGGTGGACACCCGGCGGCTGGCCGACTGCTTCCCGGCGGTCGACTACTTCGAGAACAGCGGCCTGCCGTTCGTCGTCGCCCTGAACGGCTTCGACGGCCAGCAGCCGTACCAGCCGGAGGAGGTGCGGGAGGCCCTGCAGATCGGGCCCGACACCCCCATCATCACCACCGACGCCCGCCACCGGTCCGAGGCCAAGGGCGCTCTGATCACGCTGGTGGAGCACGCGCTGATGGCCCGGCTGCGGTAGCCGCGGGGTCCCGTTCGCACCCAAATGCGATGCTTTGCGCGGCCGTTGCCGTAGCCGCCCCGGGGCCGGCTGTGTCCTTTGACACGGTCGGCCCCGGCGTTCATAACGTTTCGGCAGAGAACTGGGGTGGTACGGCCACGCCTCGCGCACATCCGGTCTCGCTGCGCGCACGGCGACCCCGCCTTTTGGCGCGGCTCGCTCTTTATGACCGTTTTATCTGCGGCTTACATCACGCGGATTCGTCCCCTTCCACTGTTTGGAAGGTCGCTGGTCCACGTGCTGGAATGCCTGAACTGCCCAATAGTCAAAGACGTACTCACCGGTCGATGGCGCGTTGGGCTCTGAGACACTGCGGCACGACGAAGGTGCCGACCGCCGAGAGGTTGTTGGTCGAGTGAGGCGAAGCAAGAACAGTCCCGAGCCGTCGGCCCGGGGCAACTTCACCCCGCCGCCGCGCACAGCGGCGCCCGCCCCCGTGCCCGGTTCGGAGCCGTCGGCCGCGCCCGCCCCGAACGGCGGACGCCTCTCTCCCCGCAACTGGCGGGTGACCACCCGGCTCAACGCGATCCTCCTCATACCCGTGCTGGTCGGCCTCGTCATGGGCGGCTTCCAGGTGAAGGGCTCGATCGACACCTGGCAGGAGGCCGAGGACGCGGAGAAGACCGCGCGTCTGGTGCGGGCCTCGCTGACCTACGCCGACGCCCTCTACAACGAGCGGGACCGCACCGCCGCCCCGCTGCTGAAGGGCGCCGCCCAGACCGCCGACGACAAGGCGGCCGTGGCCGAGGCCCGCAAGGAGACGGACCGGGCCGCCGACGCCTTCGACGAGGCCGCCCAGAACATGCCGGGCAAGGCCGGTCTGGAGCGCCGTCTGTCGCAGTTCCGCAAGGTCGAGCCGGACCTGACGACCCTGCGCGAGACGGCGTACACCGGCAAGCGCACCGGGGTGCAGACCGAGGAGGGCTACGTCGAGGTCGCCCACCCCCTGATGGAGTTCGCCAACGAGCTCGGCCTCGGCACCGGCAACATCACCTCCTACGGCCGGACCGTCTACGCGATCTCGCTGACCAAGGCGGCGCTGTCGCTCCAGCGTTCCATCGGCATGCACATGCTGATCAAGCCCGGCCCCGGCCAGGGCAGCCTCGCCAGCCAGCGCGTCGCCCTCTCCTCGTACGCGTACCTGGAGGGCATCGCCGTCGAGGAGTACAAGGGCGGCGGCACCGAGGCGGACGCCGCCAAGCTGGAGCAGGCCGCGAAGGACATCCAGACCAAGGGCGCGGAGCAGGCCGCCGAGGCCAGGCGCGAGGCCGAGGCCAACGGCCAGACCTACGTCGCCCCGCCCGCCAAGCCCACCACGATGGTCTCGGAGCTCGCCCAGCTGCGCTCCACGGACCCCGCCGAGCGGGCCGCGCTCGCCCAGAAGGGCATCACCCCGCAGAACTGGTGGGCGGTCAACACCCTCAAGTTCGACGCCTACCGCCAGATCGAGGCGGACATGGCCGACAAGGCGGTGGCCGAGGCGTCCCAGATCGCCGACGACGCCCAGCGCGACGCCTACATCACCGGTGCCGCCGTCGTCGTCGCCCTGCTCGCCGCGTTCATCCTGGCCGGCATGGTGGCCCGCCAGATGAGCCGCTCGATGCGCCAGCTGCGCAACGCCGCCTTCGGCATCGCCGAGCAGCGCCTGCCGATGCTGGTCGACCAGCTCTCCCGCACCGACCCCGGCCGCGTCGACACCCGGGTCGCGCCCATCCCGATCACCTCCACCGACGAGATCGGCGAGGTCGCCCGCGCCTTCGACCAGGTGCACCGCGAGGCCGTCCGGCTCGCCGCCGAGCAGGCCCTGCTGCGGGGCAACATCAACGCGATCTTCACCAACCTCTCGCGCCGCAACCAGTCGCTGATCGAGGGCCAGCTGACCCTCATCACCGACCTGGAGAACAACGAGGCCGACCCGGACCAGCTGGAGAACCTCTTCAAGCTGGACCACCTCGCGACCCGTATGCGCCGCAACGGCGAGAACCTCCTGGTCCTCGCCGGCGAGGAGCCCGGCCGCCGCTGGGACCAGCCGGTCCCCCTCGTCGACGTGCTGCGCGCCGCCTCCTCCGAGGTGGAGCAGTACGAGCGCATCGAGCTGTCCGGCGTGCCCGACGCCGAGATCCACGGCCGCGCCGTGACCGACCTCGTGCACCTGCTCGCCGAGCTGCTGGAGAACGCCACCACGTTCTCCTCCCCGCAGACCAAGGTCCGCGTCACCGCGACCCGGCTGCCCGACGGCCGCGTGATGATCGAGATCCACGACAAGGGCATCGGCCTGACCGCCGAGGACTTCGCGGACATCAACCACAAGCTGGCCAACCCGCCGACCGTGGACGCCGCGATCTCGCAGCGCATGGGCCTGTTCGTGGTCGGCCGCCTCTCCGACCGGCACGGCATCCGCGTCCAGCTGCGCCCCTCGGGCGAGCAGGCCGGCACGACCTCGCTGGTCATGCTCCCCGACGCCATCACGCACGGCGGCGGTGGCGGCGAACAGCTCCACGACCGCGACGAGTTCACCGTCTCGCAGATCATCCCGGAGCAGGACTTCCACGGCGAGAACTTCGCCCAGCAGCCGATGCGCACGGCCGCCGAGCTCGGCTTCGACGACAGCCGCTACACCGAAGTCCCCGACGACATCCGCGACCTGGACCCCGTCGGCCGCTCCCTGATGCGCGAGGAGCGCCGCGCGGCCCTGGAGGCCCAGACGCACGGCCCGCAGGACCAGCACGCGCAGGAGACCGGCGAGACGCCCGCCTACGACCGGTTCGCCGGGCAGCAGGGCTACGGCGACGGCGGCCAGGGCGGCTACCAGGACCAGCACGCCGGGTACGACGGCCGTCCGGCGTACGACGAGCAGCAGCAGACGCCGTACGAGGAGCAGCAGCAGCCTCCGTACGAGGAGCAGTACTACGCGCCGAACGGCGGCCTGCCGCAGAACGACGCCTACTCGGCCAACGGCGGCTACCCGGAGCCGTCGTATGCGGAGCCGGTCCAGGAGGAGCACGCGGGTGCCGGTGCCTCCGCCCCGGACACCTTCCCGGCCTTCGAACAGCGCCGCCACCAGGACGACTGGCCCCAGCAGGACGGTTACCAGAACGGCTACCCGGCCCAGTACCCTGCGGATGCACCGGAAACGGAATCCGCGCAGGCCGCTGACGCGAGTGAGCAGGACCGCGTAGGCTTCGACCGTCCGGGACCGGCCCACTCCGCCGTCCACGAGCTGACCGACGCCGGGCTTCCCCGCCGCGGACCCACCGCGGGCGGCGCGAACGGCACGGGCGGCGCGCGGCGCGTGAACCAGGAGCCGCCGGCCTCGGCGCCGGAGGGCGACAGCGACTGGCGCTCGGCGAACGACGAGCGCTGGCAGCAGGCCTCGCAGCTCCGGAAGCCCAAGGCGGGCGGGGTGACCTCCTCCGGCCTGCCGCGGCGGGTACCCAAGGCCAATCTGATCGAGGGTTCCGCCGAGAGCACCCCCCAGGGAGGCCCGCAGGTCTCCCGCGCCCCGGAGGACGTCCGGGGCAGGCTGAGCAACCTGCGGCGCGGCGTCCAGCGAGGCCGCAACGCAGGCAGTGAAACGAACGGCCAGGGCTTCGGTCCTGACAGCACCTACAACCAGGAGCGTTAGTGTGAGCCCGATGAGCCAGGCGGCACAGAACCTGAACTGGTTGATCACCAACTTCGTGGACAACACCCCGGGGGTGTCCCACACGGTGGTGGTCTCCGCCGACGGACTCCTTCTGGCGATGTCCGAAGGCTTCCCCCGCGACCGCGCCGACCAGCTCGCGGCCGTCGCCTCCGGTCTGACGTCTCTGACGGCAGGCGCGTCCCGGATCTTCGAGGGCGGGAGCGTCAATCAGACGGTTGTGGAGATGGAGCGGGGATTCCTCTTCATCATGTCCATCTCCGACGGTTCCTCGCTCGCGGTCCTCGCGCACCCCGAGGCGGACATCGGCCTCATCGGGTACGAGATGGCCCTTCTGGTGGACCGGGCCGGTACCGTCCTGACACCGGATCTTCGTGCGGAGCTCCAAGGGAGCCTTCTCAACTAACGGGCAGACGGTGCGTTTTGGCGTCCCGTGGCCGTAAGGTTTCGGGACGCGGCTCCACGAGATGGGTGCCAGGCACAGTCGGAGGAGGAGAAAGTGGCAACACCCCCAGGCGGTTCACCTTCGGGCAATTGGTCGTACGGCCCTGCCCAGGGCCCGAACGACGGTTCCCAGAACCGGTACAACTTCCCCTCCGCACCCAGCCACCGGCAGCCGTACCCGCCGCAGGGCCCCGGCCCGGCGCCGTACGACCAGCCGCAGGCGCCGCGCATCCAGCCCGTGCAGCCGCAGCGCCGCACCCCCGAGCCGTCGCCCGCCGGGGCGTCGAACAACCCGCTGGTGCGTCCGTACGCCATGACCGGCGGCCGGACCCGCCCGCGCTACCAGCTCGCCATCGAGGCGCTGGTGCACACCACCGCGCAGCCGCACCAGATGCAGGGCCAATTGCCCGAGCATCAGCGGATCTGCAACCTCTGCCGGGAGATCAAGTCGGTCGCCGAGATCTCGGCGCTCCTGACGATCCCTCTCGGCGTGGCCAGGATCCTCGTCGCCGACTTGGCGGAGGCGGGACTGGTCGCCATCCATCAGCCCGGCGGCGACGAGAACGCCGGTGGCCAGCCAGACGTGACACTGCTCGAAAGGGTGCTCAGTGGACTTCGCAAGCTCTAGCGGCGGTCCTTCCCGCTCCACCACCTCCGCGAAGATCGTGGTGGCGGGCGGCTTCGGCGTGGGCAAGACCACGTTCGTCGGCGCCGTCTCGGAGATCAACCCGCTGCGCACGGAGGCCGTCATGACGTCTGCTTCGGCGGGCATCGACGACCTCACCCACACCGGGGACAAGACGACCACGACGGTCGCCATGGACTTCGGCCGTATCACCCTGGACCAGGACCTGATCCTGTACCTGTTCGGCACCCCCGGCCAGGACCGCTTCTGGTTCATGTGGGACGACCTGGTGCGCGGCGCCATCGGCGCGATCGTCCTGGTCGACACGAGGAGGCTCGCCGACTGCTTCCCCGCCGTCGACTACTTCGAGAACAGCGGCCTGCCGTTCGTCATCGCGCTGAACGGGTTCGACGGGCAGCAGCCGTACTCGCCGGACGAGGTCCGGGAGGCCCTGCAGATCGGGCCCGACACGCCGATCATCACGACCGACGCGCGGCACCGTGCCGACGCGAAGTCGGCGCTGATCACGCTCGTGGAGCACGCGCTCATGGCGCGGCTGCGGTAGTTCCCCCACGGGGGACAGCCCCCGGCGGCCACGGGCCGCCGGGGGCTGTCGTATGCCCGGGTGCGGGACGGTCCGGGACGGTTCGCGCGGCTCCCCGCACTTCCGCGCTTCCACGCGAAGAGGCCCCTCCCTGGGCAGGGAGGGGCCTCTTCGCGTGTCGGCCGGTCAGCGCCAGCTGTGCGGGGCGCGGAAGCCGGGCTCGCGTTCCAGGCGGCGCCAGCCGGCACGCCGGTGGGGGCGGTGCGACGGGGCCGGGTCGGCGGAGCGGGCGGCCGCGCGGGCCAGGAGGAGCGCCGTGATGGCGGCGACCTCCTCCGGCTCGGCGTGGCCCTTCTCGACGCGGATGTCAGGCATGTCCATGGGTGTCAGTCTCCGTGAGAGAGGGGTCCGCGGGATTGCCGCGACGGGTCCGCCGGGTTACTGCGGCGGGTTGCCGTGCTTGCGGGACGGCAGGTCGGCGTGCTTGGTCTGGAGCATCGCCAGCGAGCGGATGAGCACCTCGCGGGTCTCCGCCGGGTCGATGACGTCGTCGACCAGGCCGCGCTCGGCCGCGTAGTACGGGTGCATGAGCTCGGACTTGTACTCCTTGACCATGCGGGCCCGCATGGCCTCGGGGTCCTCGGCCTCGGCGATCTGGCGGCGGAAGATGACGTTGGCCGCGCCCTCCGCGCCCATCACGGCGATCTCGTTGGTCGGCCAGGCGTAGGTGAGGTCGGCGCCGATGGACTGGCTGTCCATGACGATGTAGGCACCGCCGTACGCCTTGCGCAGGATCAGGGAGATACGCGGCACGGTCGCGTTGCAGTAGGCGTACAGCAGCTTGGCGCCGTGCCGGATGATGCCGCCGTGCTCCTGGTCGACGCCCGGGAGGAAGCCGGGGACGTCCAGGAAGGTGACGATCGGGATGTTGAAGGCGTCGCACATCTGCACGAAGCGGGCGGCCTTCTCGGAGGCCTCGATGTCGAGGACGCCGGCCAGCACCTGCGGCTGGTTGGCGACGATGCCGACGACCTGGCCGTCCATCCGGGCCAGCGCGCAGATGATGTTGCGGGCCCAGCGCTCGTGGACCTCCAGGTACTCGCCGTCGTCGACGATCTCCTCGATGACCCTGGCCATGTCGTACGGCCGGTTGCCGTCCGCCGGGACCAGGTCGAGCAGGACGTCGGAGCGGCGGTCCACCGGGTCCGCGGACTCGTGCCGCGGCGGGTTCTCGCGGTTGTTCTGCGGGAGCAGCGACAGGAGGTAGCGGACCTCCGCGATGCAGGTCTCCTCGTCGTCGTACGCGAAGTGGCACACGCCGGAGGTCTCCGCGTGGACGTCCGCGCCGCCCAGCCCGTTCTGGGTGATCTCCTCGCCGGTGACCGCCTTGACCACGTCCGGGCCGGTGATGAACATCTGCGAGGTCTCGCGGACCATGAACACGAAGTCGGTGAGGGCGGGGCTGTAGGCGGCGCCGCCCGCGCACGGGCCGAGCATCACCGAGATCTGCGGGATGACCCCGGAGGCCTTGGTGTTGCGCTGGAAGATGCCGCCGTACCCGGCGAGGGCGACCACGCCCTCCTGGATGCGGGCGCCCGCGCCGTCGTTGAGGGAGACCAGCGGGGCACCGGCCGCGATGGCCATGTCCATGATCTTGTGGATCTTGGTGGCGTGGGCCTCGCCCAGCGCGCCGCCGAAGATCCGGAAGTCGTGGGCGTAGACGAAGACCGTGCGGCCCTCCACCGTGCCCCAGCCGGTGATCACACCGTCCGTGTACGGCTTCCTGGCCTCCAGGCCGAAGCCGGTGGCGCGGTGCCGGCGCAGCTGCTCGACCTCCTGGAAGGTGCCCGGGTCGAGCAGGAGCTCGATGCGCTCCCGCGCGGTCAGCTTGCCCTTGGCGTGCTGCGCCCGGGTCGCCTTCTCGCTCGGGCCGGCCAGCGCCTGCGCACGGATCTCGTGCAGTTCGGCCACGCGTCCGCGCGCGTCCGCGGGCTCGCCCGCTGTCTCGCCCTGTGACTCACCCAGCGCATCATCCAAAACGGTCATGTAGCGACCTTACGAAGCCGGGCGAGGAAAGCGAGCCGTCGACTCCTCACAGTCTCGGGGGTGTTTTCCTGGTAGCACCGAACAGAACCGGGGCGGGATGCAGCCCTTCCGACTGCTCAGAGGGCCTGTGCGTTGTATGGGTCGCACAAATCCGTCACCTGAGAGTGACGTCACATCGGTGGGTGGCACATGCCTCCCCCGGAGTGACACGGACGCGCAGACGGCGGTCAGCCGACAGGATCCGCACCGTCTCGTCCGCGTGCGCGACCGCGCCGACGGGACGGTCCCAGGTGATCTCCAGCGGTTCGCCCGTCCGGGGTGGTTCGCTCACGCAGAGGGTAGCGGTACGGCCGTGGCGGCGGACCAGCACGCTCGCGCCGGCCGACGCGGTGAGCGGGCCCGCCGTCCCGGCCCGCCAGAAGGTGGCGGCCGTCAGGCCGAGGGAGGGGACGGCGACCGCCTGGCGTGCGCCGTCGTTGGCGAGGACCGTCAGCCAGCGGCGGTCGGCGGCGCGGCGGGCGACCGCGCGGCGCGCGGCGCCGGGCATGAGGACGTAGACGTAGGTGGCGTCCGTGGGGTCGGTGCCGTGGTCCAGCCAGAGGGTCTGCCAGCGGCGGGTGCGGCGCTCGGCCGTGCCGGCGGCGTTGATGTCCGCCCAGGCCCCGGTGCGGTCCTCGCGCAGCGTGCGCAGCCGCCCCTGTGGCACCAGCCAGCCGCCGTGGTCCGCCAGGTGGACCCAGCCCGGCCCGCGGGTGAGGGCCGGTGAACCGGACTCCCCCAGGTTGCGGTTGTCGACGACCGTCTCGACGGGGACGCCGTCGCGGCAGGTGATCCCCGCGCCCAGGCAGATCACCGCGTCGGCGGTGAAGAACCAGGACTTGCGGGCCCGGAGGGTGGAGCCGAGGCCCTCCAGGTGCTGGCCGAGCGCCGCGTACGCGCCGTCGGTGGTGCCGCCGACCCAGCGGGCGTCCGGCCGGGGCTCGCCCCATTCGCCGCCGGCGCGGTCGGGCAGGCGCCGGGTCGACACGGTGGTGCCGGGCAGGCGGTACCAGTCGACGGTGGGCCAGAACCAGTCCGTGTACTGGTCCGCGCGGCCGGACCACCAGGAGAGCATCCCGGCGCCCGTGTGCCAGCCGCGCGGGTTCTCGCCGTTGCCGCACTCGTAGTGCGCGACGCGGTCGCTGGCCATGGCGAGGGAGGCGGTGAAGCCGACGCCGCGGTGCACCGCGCGGTCCATGGCCGCGAAGATCCGGTGCCCGGCGGGCTCGGGCGCCGCCGCGACGGGCGAGGCGGCGATCGCGTGCAGCCGGGCCAGGTCGGCGACCTCGTACTGACGGGCCGTCAGGATCGGGGAGACGGTGTCGCGTTCGATCCAGCCCTTCACCAGCGCGTGCCAGCGGTCGCGTTCCACCGGGGACGCCGCCCCGGCGAGGAGCACGATGGCGGCGATGAGCTGCTGTCCGTGGAAGTGGTCGCCGCGCGGGACCCGCCGGTCGTCGGTGACGAGCAGACCGCGGCTGACGGCCCGGCCGTTGACGGCGTCCATCACCAGCCCGTCGTGCAGGAACGGCGCGAAGGCGTGCTCGACGCTGTCTAGGACGTTCTGCCGGGCGGGGTCGGTGACCTCCCAGCGGGATCCGGCGAGCAGGGTGAGCAGCCGGGCGAGGCCGTCGAGCAGGACCTGGCCGTACGTGCCGGTGTAGGGCACCCGGGTGTGCTGGACGAACGAGCCGTCGGCGTACAGGCCGTCGCCCCGGGTGACGTACCGGAAGACCGGCGAGAGGGCGTCCCGGGCCAGGGCGATCCGGGCCGGGTCGCGGCCGAGGACGCCGCTCAGGGCGGCCGAGCGGCACAGGTCGACGCGGTTGGCGCCGGTCGACGTGCCGGAGGGGTCGCCGAGCGCGGAGTCGGGGACGAAGTGCCGGACGGCGGCGCAGGCGGCGGCGGTGCGGTCGGGGCCGAGGTCGTCGTGGAGGGCGGCGGTGATGTCCATCAGCAGGCGCGGGCTGCCGATCCGCCATTCCCACCAGTTGCCGTAGGGGGTGGTGGCCGGGTGGTAGACGGTGGCGGAGAGGTGGTCCAGGCCGCGCAGGACGGCCGCGAGGAGGTCCGGGTCGCCGGTCGAGCCGGTGCCCGGCTGGACGTACGCCCGGGTCATGGTCCACAGGCGGCCGTACGCGAGGGTGATGCCGGCGGGCGGGTCGAAGGGGTGGCCGGGCCACAGGGAGGCGGGGGTCGGGGTCATGCCGGCGCGCAGGGCACGGGCGTGCGCGCCGGTCTCGGCGAGGCGGGAGGCGTACGGCTCGGCGGCGGGGTCGTAGCCGGTGCCGAGGGCGAGGGCGAGCCAGCGGTGGCGCAGGGCGGTGCAGGGGTCGGGGTCGGAGTCGGGGGCGGGGAGCTCGGCGGGTGGGCCGGTGAGGGGCGAAGGGGCCGGTGCGGGGTCGGTGGTGGTCGGGTGGGGCCGGGGGGTTCGGGGCGCGGCGAGGGCCTGGGGCCGGGTGGCTCCGGCCGCCGCGAGGGCCGCCGCGGTGAGCAGGAGGGCGCGGCGGGGCGGGCCCTGGCGGGGGGTCGGGGGCTGGGCGGTCACGGTCCTGGCCTACCAGGGCCGGCGGAGGGTGCCGGGCGGGCCGCGCCGGGGGGGCGGGTGGTGTCGCGGTCGCCGCGGCGAGCGGGGGACGGGGCGGAGGCGGGGCCGGGCGGAGGCGGGACGGGGCGGAGGCGGGGCCGGGCGGAGGCGGGGCCGGGCGCCGTTCCGCCCGTCGGGGCCGTGGGGCGGTGTCAGCCGAAGCGGTCGAGCAGGCGCCGGAAGAGCCGGGGCGTGATGCCGCGCGCCCGGCCCAGCAGGGTCGTCCACCCGGGCACGTACGCCTCGTTCCGCTCGTGCCGCACGGCGTCCCAGACCGCGCCCGCGACGCGGGAGGCCGACATGGGGCGCGGGAAGGTGCGCTGGTAGGGCCTGCCGCGGCGGGTGAAGAACGCCGTCCTCACGGGTCCGGACACGATCAGCGTCACGCCCACCCCCGTGCCGCGCAGTTCCTGCCGCAGCGCCTCGGCGAAGGCGGCCAGCCCGGCCTTGGCGGCGCAGTACACCGCCTCCTCCCGTACGCCCAGGGTCCCGGCGATCGAGCTGAGCAGCACCACGCGCCCCCGGCCGGCCGCCACCATCGACGGCAGGACCTCGCGGACGAGGTGCAGCGTGGCGTTGAGGTCCAGGCTCAGCACCCGGTCGATGTCCGTGTGCGGCATGGTGACGAAGGGGCCCGACCAGCCGATGCCCGCCCCGGCGACCAGCACGTCGATCCGGCCGGTCGCGCGCAGCGCGGACTCGGCCAGCAGGCGGGGCCCCTCCGGGGCGGCGAGGTCGGCGGGCAGCACGAGGGCCGAGGAGCCGGCGGCGGTCTCCTCCAGGCGGCGGCGGTCCCGTCCGTTGAGGAGCAGCTGCCAGCCGTGCCGGCCGAAGCGCCGCGCCGTGGCGGCGCCGATGCCCGAGGACGCCCCGGTGACGAGGACCACGGGCCGGTCCGTGCGCGGGCGCGGTCCGTGGCCCCGCGCCCTGTCGGGGGCGGCGTCCACGGGACGGCGTGCGGGGTGCGCCGGCGGGTCGTAGGTGGGGCCGGGGCCGGTGTGTGTCACGAGTCGGTCTCCCTGCGCTGTCGGTCCCGTGGTCTCGTCCTGCGCGGTGCGGACCGTCGCCGGTCCGTTCCGCGGCACGGATCCCCGTCGTGCGGATCCTCGTCTTCCAGGACACCGCCACCTGCCCGCACCGCGCCAGTTCTGCGGCCGTTCGCCGCAGCGGGGCTCACCCGGACCGGCGTGTGCCGCTGCCCCGTCGGGCAGCGCGGAAGGCGCCGCACCGCTCGCCCGCGCGGCGCGCCGCAAGACCACCCGTGCGGGCCGTCCGGTGCGGCCAGGCGGCGGTACGGGCGGGGCGAGGGACGAAGGAGGGCGGGGAGGCGCCCGCGGGTACCGGGGCCGTGCGGCGGCCCGGTCGGGGGCGGGACCGGGCGGCCGGTCCGGGACCCGGCAGGGCGGCGGGGCGGCGGGCCGGCCGCCCTGGCCTGCGGGTTCCGGTCGCCGGACCTGGCGTGCGGGCCGCCGGGCCCCGTGCGGCCGCCGACCGCGGCCGGGGCGGTCTTCCCCGCGAAGCGCTCCCGGCGCTCGCCGCGGCCCCTCGACGTGCCGCGGCGCAGCGGCCCGGCCAGGGCGGCGGCCGGGGGCCCGGGCGCCGGGTGTCACCCGGACCGGTGAACCGGGCGAGAGACCCCGCCAAAGACGCCAAAGATGTTGAACGCTGAACGGAATAGGTCTACGGTGGGTCCCGTTGAGGTAGTTGAATCTTAAACGGCTACCGGCCCTCACCCCTCAGGAGCACCCCATGACCACCACCGCGAACCTGGCCACCCTGACCGGCGACTACACGATCGACCCCGCGCACACCACGATCGGCTTCACCGCCCGCCACGCCATGGTCACCAACGTCAAGGGCAAGTTCCTCGACTTCACCGGCGCGCTGCACCTGGACGGCACCGACCCGTCCCGGTCCACCGCCACCCTCGACGTCGCGATGGACAGCATCGACACGGGCAACGCGGACCGCGACGGCCACCTGAAGAGCGCGGACTTCTTCAAGACCGACGAGTTCCCGACCATGACGTTCCGCTCGACCGGGGTGGAGGCGCTCGGGGGCGACGACTACCGCGTCACCGGCGACCTCTCCATCCTCGGCGTGACCAAGCCGATCACCATCGACCTGGAGTTCAACGGCGTCGCCAAGGACCCCTTCGGCAACGAGCGCGTCGGCTTCGAGGGCCGGGCCACGATCCTGCGCTCCGAGTGGGGCCTGACCTGGAACGCCGCGCTGGAGACCGGCGGCTTCCTGGTGTCCGACAAGATCAAGCTCGCCTTCGACGTCTCGGCGATCAAGAACGCGTGACCGCGTCCGGCCGGACCGGTGCCACGCCCCGAGCGCGCCCGCCTTCCACTCCCCCGTACGGGAAGGCGGGCGCTCGGCGTATCCGCCCCGCGGACGCCCGCCCGCGCCGGCGCCCGCCCGGGACCGCCCTCCGCCCGCTCCGCTTCAGCCGGCCCTCTCCGCCTCCAGCCCCGCGATCGCGGCCCCGACCCGGGCGGCCCGGCTCCCCGGGGTCCGGGCGCGGAGCACGCCGAGCATGACGAGGTACCGGTCCGTACGCCCCAGGGCCTCGAAGCGGGCCAGGGCCCCGGGACGGCGGGCGGGCTCCGCCGCGAGGTCGTCCGGCACGACGGCCTCCTGCTGCGACACGTACGCCGCCTCCCACCGCCCGTCCGCCCGCGCGGCCGCCACCTCGGCGAGCCCCGCCGGCCGCATCCGCCCGTCCGCCGCCGGCTCCGCCACCCGCCGCACGTTGGCCGCGGACCACAGGCCGCCCGGCCGCCCGGCCGCCGCGGAGTGATCCGCCGCAGGTGGAACGACCCGTCGAGCCCCTTGCGCTGCCCGGTGATCCACCCGTGGCACAGAGCCACGTCATTGACCTCCGCGGCGGTGACCGACGCGATCCCCGCCCCCTTCCTGGCCACCTTCACCCAGGGACCGGGACCGCCGGGCGGGATGCCGGGAGAGCCTGGCGTCCAGCCGGGCGACGGGCGCGAGGGGGAGGGGGCGGGCGCCGCCGGATGAGGTCATGGGACCACCGCAGGAGGGATGCAGGACGGGTGCCGTCCTGGCAGCCACGCGGTCCGGAATCCCGGCCTGATGCGCTGTCAGTGGCGTGCCTTAGGGTTCCGCCATGGCGCTGAGCGACATCACACGCCGCGAGATAGAACAGGCGATCGACGAGTGCGACCGGCTGGGCCGCGAGGCCTTCCTGCGGCGCTACGGTTTCCGGCGGGCCCGTCGCTACCTGCTGGCGCACGGGGGGAAGCTCTACGACTCCAAGGCGATCGTCGGTGCCGCCCACGGGTTCCTGCCCGGCAGAAGCCCTCTGGCGGCGAGCGCGTTCTCCGGGGGCGCGGCCCACGCCGCGGGGCTGCTGCGCGAGCTCGGCTACGCCCTCACGGAGGACTCCGAGCCGAACGGCCCCGGCGGCCGTGACGCACTGCTGCACCTCGTCACCCACCTCAAGGTGAATCGTTCCGGCGGCCACCCCGCCCTCTACAAGCCCATCGTGCTGCTCTGGGCCATGGGCCGGGCGCTGCGCGGTGAGCCGCGGCTGCTGCCCTGGGCGGCGACCGAGGAGGCCCTCGCGGATCTCCTGCGCCGGCACGGCATGCGGGGCGAGCGCCCTCGCCCGGACTACCCCGTCGCGTCGTTGCACCGGGACGGGATCTGGGCGTTGCACGGGTGCCCGGATCCCGTGCCCACCGCCCACGGGGACGCGGCGCTGCGCCGGTGGTTCGCCGCCCATCAGCCGCTCGGCGGCCCGGCCGAGCCGGTGTACGCGCTGTTCGGGGACCCCGTGACCCGTCTCGCCGTGCTGGACGAACTGCTGGGCACCTTCTTCGAAGGCCTCGACGCCGCCCCGCTGCTGCGCGACACGGGTCTGGACGAGGACGTCATGCCGGCGGACGCTCCCGGCTCGTCGGCAGCGCCGCCGGAGCGGTGGCTGGTCACCGCGGCCGAGTACGAGCGCGGCTGTCTGCTGGTCGAGCAGCGGGAGGAGCGGATCCGTGGCGAGCGCGTCGCGCGGACCGTCCGGAGCCGCGGACGCTCCCGTGCCGCCCGGTTTCTGGTGCTGAGCCGCAGCCGGGGCCGGTGCGAGAACCCGGGGTGCGCGGGTCAGCCCTCCGACGTGACCGACCGCGGACAGCCGATACTGGAGGTCGATCACGTGGTGGACCTCGCCCTGGGCGGCCGGGACCACCCGAGCCAGATGGTGGCGCTCTGTCCCAACTGCCATGCCGTCAAGACCCGCGGGAGCACCCGGGACGCCCTGCGGGAGGCACTGCTCCGGGTGGCCGCGGAGCGGCACAGGAGGTTCACGGAACGTCCGGGGCCCGGGCTGTCCGGGCCCCGGACGGGGTGACCTCTGCCCCCGGCCCCGGCAGGCGGTCAGAAGCCCCCGCCGAAGTCCCCGCCCCCTCCCCCGCCGAAGTCGCCGCCGCCGCCGAAGTCTCCGCCGCCGAAGCCGCCCGAGAAGTCGTCGGTGTTGAAGTCGGCCCCCGAGACGTCGCCGCCCTCGAAGCCGCCGAAGTCGCCGTAGCCGGCGCCGTAGTCGGCCGCGTAGGCGGGGCCGGCCATCATGCTGCCGAGCATGGTGCCGACGAGGAGGCCGGGGAGGAGGCCGCCGCCGAAGTAGCCGCCGGCCCAGGGGCCGTAGGCGGGGCCCGCCTCCCAGTAGGGGCGGCGGCCGTACTCGGTGTCGACCTCGCGGATCATCGGGTCGCGGCCGTCGGCCAGGCGCGTGGCGTCGGCCGCGCAGACCGGGACCTCGCGCGTGGTGCCGCCCGGCGGGGTCCAGGTCGCGTCGGCGACCGAGGGGCCGTGGCGCGGGTCGAAGAAGCACGGCGGGCGGCGGTCGGGCAGCGGGCGGCCCTCGCGGCGGGCGGCGAGCTGCGCCAGGCAGAAGCGGCCGTCCTCGACGGCCTGGGTGACGGCCTTGACGTCCTCGGGCCGCTGCGCGGACGCCATCAGGGACTTCGCCTGCTCGTAGGCGTCCAGGGCGCGTTCGTAGTCCGCGCGCATCGCGTCGTCGGCGCCGGGCTCGGCGGGGTGGAAGTCGAGGCGGTCCAGTTCCTCGCCGAAGGCGGTGATGTCCTCGTCGACGACGACCCGCAGCTTGTCCAGCGCGGCCCGCTGCTCCTCCTCGTGCCGGCGCCGGTTGCGCCGCGCCAGCGCGTAGGCGCCCGCGCCGCCGGCCGCCAGCACCGCGCCGACGGTGATCAGCGTCCCGGCCGGCACGCCCGCATCGCCGGAGCCCTCGCTCCAGGTGCCGGGCGCCGAGCCGCCCAGGCCGCTGCGCAGCGCGTCGTCGACGAAGTCGTTCAGCTGGGCCTTGGCGTCGCCCGCGCCCTGCGCGGACGTGACCAGGTTCCGCACGCCCTGGTTGCTCAGCACCGCGCGGTCGGCGCGCGCGTCGAAGCGGTCGCCGAGGCGGATGCCGTACAGGCCGGTGATGCCGGTCTCGGTGCGCAGGTTGCGGAAGAGGTTCTGCGTCGGGTAGTCGGCCGGGAGGACCGCCACGAAGACGGGCTCACCGGCGTCCTCGATCTTGTCGGCGAGTGCCTCGGCGTCCGCCTCGGACAGGATGTCCGTCGCGGCCGGGTCGACGTAGACGGGACTCTCGCGCAGCGCCGCGGCGATCCGCGAGAGGTCGGTGGCCGCGTGCGCGCCGGGCGCACCGGCCAGCAGCACCGCCAGGACGGCGGCGACCGGCACGATCAGCAGGCGTACCACGGTACGCGTCCATGCGGCCTTGGCCTTCATATGTTCGAAACTACCCGAATCGTCATAGAAAGGGACATCGGTCCCGACCGGGACTTTCCCGCGGGACGTTCCCACGGGGTACCCCGGATCGGGACCGACATCCGTACCCGGCCGGCTCAGACGGCCCGGTACGCCTCCGTCAGCTTCGCCACCGCCTTCCCGTACTTCCCGGTCAGCAGCAGGTGGTCGGCGTCGGCGAACGGCTTGGCCACCGCCGCCGTGATCTCCTGCCCGGCCTGCCGCTGGACGATGAGCCGGGCCTTGGTGACCAGCGCGCGGCCCGTCGCGTCGGCGCCCGCGCGTTCCGCCGCGGCGGCCGCCCGCCCGAGCGCCTTCAGCGTCGCCACCCCGCCCTCGGGGACCGCGGTCAGCGTGGTGAGGCCCCAGCCGTACGGGTACTGCGGGTCGTACGAGGCGTCCCCGACGTTGACCGGCAGCTGCGCCTCGGTCCTCGGCCAGGTCAGGGGGAGCTGCCCGGTGAAGGGCCGGCGGCCGTAGAGCACGTCGGCGACGCCGTCGCCCTCGGTGCCCGGCAGCCAGGACGCCACCAGGGCGTCGATGTCGCCGAGCCGGTCGCCGAGGAGCTGCGGGCGGCCGGAGACGACGAGCACCACGCACCGCACGGCGCCGCACACCTTGTCCACGGCCGCCCGGTCGGCGGCGGACAGCTCCAGGTCGTGGCCGTTGCCGACGTCGCCCATGCCCTCGGCGTACGGGGTCTCGCCGACGACGACCACCCCGACGTCGTGGCCGGCCAGGGGCGCGGAGGCGTCCCGGGAGTAGGTGAGGTCGCCGCCGGCGCCGCGCATCGCCTCCAGGATCGTGGTGCCCGGGGTGATGTCCCCGGACGCGCCCTGCCAGGTGATGGTCCAGCCGCCGCTCTGGTTGCCGATGTCGTCGGCGTTGGAGCCGGCGACGTACACCTTCTGCGTCTTCTTCAGCGGCAGCAGTCCGCCCGCGTTCTTCAGCAGCACCTGGGAGGCGGCGGCCGCGTCCCGGGCGACGGCCCGGTGCGCGGCGGAGCCGATCCGGGCGATGCCGCGGGTGTCCGCGTACGGCTTCTCGAACAGGCCCAGCCGGAACTTCTGGGTGAGGATGCGCGCGACGGCGTCGTCGATCCGCCGCTCGCTGACGCGGCCCGCCCGCACCTCGTCGGCCAGCGTCGCGCGGAAGTCCCGGTAGGCGTACGGGACCATGATCATGTCGAGGCCCGCGTTGACCGACGTGCGGACGTCCGAGGCGTAGTCGCCGGGGAGCTGGTCGATGGCCTGCCAGTCGCTGATGACGAAGCCGTCGAAGCCCATGCGGTCCTTGAGCACCCCGTTGATCATGTCGGCGCGGGCGTGCATCTTCACCGGCCCCTGCCCGTCGCCGATCAGGTCGAGGGAGGAGTAGGACGGCATGACCGTGCCCACGCCCCGCCGCACGGCGTCGGCGTACGGCGCCAGGTGCACGGCCTCCAGCTCCTGCCGGGTGACCCTGGTGACGCCCTGGTCGATGGTGTAGGTGCCGGTGGTGGAGGAGCCGTAGGCGGTGCCGCCGTCGGCGACGAAGTGCTTGGCGGTGGCGAGGACCTTGTCGGAGCGGTCCAGGTCGCTGCCGTCGGCCCGGCCCTGCAGGCCCCGGATCACCGTCTCCATGGAGGTGACGAGGGCGGGGTCCTCGCCGAAGGACTCGTACGTCCGGCCCCACCGCTCGTCGCGGGTCACGCACAGGCAGGGCGCGAAGTCCCAGGGGACGCCGGTGGCCCGGGTCTCGGCGGCGGTCACCGCGCCCGCCCGCTCGGCGATCCGGGGATCGCGGGTGGCGCCCAGGCCGATGTTGTGCGGCATGATCGTGGCGCCGGCCAGGTTGTTGTGGCCGTGCACCGCGTCGACGCCGTAGATCAGCGGGATCTGGAAGCGGGTGGCCCGGGTCCGCAGCTGGAAGGAGTCGGTCATCTCGGCCCACGCCTCGGCGGTGTTGGGCGTCGGGGTGGAGCCGCCGCCGGACAGCAGCGAGCCGAGGGCGTAGGAGGCGATGTCACCGGGTGCGGTGAGCGCGCCGCGCTCGGCCTGGGTCATCTGGCCGGCCTTCTCCTCCAGGGAGAGGCGTCCCAGCAGGTCCGCGACGCGCCGGGCGACCGGCAGGCGGCTGTCCAGGTACGGCAGTCCGTGCGCGTCCACGACGACCTGCGGGGTCTCGGCCGGGGGCTTGGCGCCGGTGACGGCGAGCTTCAGCGGGACGGTCTCCGCCGCCTCGGCGGACCGGTCCTTCCGGGTGGGGACGCGCAGGGTGCGGGTGGTGCCGGAGGCCGTGCCCGCCGGGAAGGTGATCTCCCCGGCGACCGGGGTGAAGTCCCGGCCCGGGTCGGCGGTGCCGCCGGCCGTCTCGTAGGCGACGGTCACGGGCTCGGTCAGCGGGACGGCGCCGGTGGTGGCGACGGTGACCTCCACGGCCGCCGTGCCGCCCTCCGCCACCGGGTACACGGCGGCGTCCGTGGTGACGGCGGCGCGCGCGGACTGGTCGGCCCGGCCGTACAGTTCGACGCCGTCCAGGGCGAAGTCGCCCCGGGTGCCGGCCGGCAGCGTGACGGCGTACCCCCACATCGCGGTCAGGCCCAGGACCTGGTCGATGCCGCCGACGGGCTGGTAGTCGGTGCGGTAGGTGAAGTCGGTGAAGGGGATCTCGATCCGCTTCCAGCCGGTGAAGTCGTCGGTGAACGAGGTCGTCCACAGCTCGGAGGCCTCGCCGTGCGCGCCGCCGTCCTTGATCTCGAAGGCGATCTTCCGGCCGTTGCCGCGGCCCTCCCACCAGAAGCGGACGCCCCGGTGGGCGGACCAGTCGTGGGCGGGCTCGGCGGAGGCGAAGCCGTGGGTGAAACCGCCGTAGCCGCTGATGTCGTAGGTGCCGGTGAGGACCTTGTCGCCCTCCGGGGCGTCGGCGCGGGCGGCCAGTTCCAGGGCGGGCGGGTCGTCGGTGTCGGAGCCCCAGGTGAACAGGCCCCCGGCGGGCGGGCCGGCGAAGGGGACCTCGCCCTCGAACCGGTCGACGGGGACGGGCGCCGGGTCGTCGGCCGGGGCCGCGCGGGCGGAGGCCAGCGGCAGCAGCCCGGTGAGCAGGGTGGCACAGGCGAGCAGGGCGGTTCTTCGCATGGAACGTCCCTCTACTCTCTTAGTCCACTTACGACTTAGATCACGGCGTGAGTTAACTGGGGCCGCGCAGCGCCGTCAAGACTTCACGTCAGGACCGGTGCACAGCCGTCCGGCGGCGCCCCGCCGGTGGCCGTCCGTTCGGAAGGTGAACGCACAACCCCTTGACGTGTTCACGAAGGAGTCCTTTACTCACGCCTCGCACGCCCCCTCCATCCCCCACTCCAGAAGGGCGGCGCTCCATGACGGGACCGACGAAGAGAGCGCGGCGGACGCTCGGGCTGCTGCTGGCCGGGCTGCTCACCGCCGCCGGGGTCACCGCGGCCACCCCCGCGCAGGCCGCGGGCGAACAGGTCACCGCCTGGCTCACCACCACGGACGACGACGCCGGACGCCACGTGGTGCGCGGTCTGCAGGCGCAGGCCCCGTTCGCCTTCCGGTCCGGCACCGGCGGCGGCGGCGAGAACATCACCGTCGACGAGAACACCCGCTACCAGACCTTCACCGGCGGCGGCGCGTCCTTCACGGACACCGCGGCCTGGCTGATGAACAGCAGCGGGGCGCTCGACCAGGCCACCCGCGACGAGACCATGCGCAAGCTGTTCTCCCCCACGGACGGCATCGGCCTGTCGTTCCTGCGCAATCCGATGGGCGGCTCGGACCTGGCCCGCTTCGGCTACACCTACGACGACCTGCCCGCCGGGCAGACCGACCCCGGCCTGACCCGGTTCTCCCTCGCGCACGACCTGGCCGACGTGGTGCCGCTGACCCGCCGGGCCCGGCAGCTGAACCCGGCGCTGACGGTGATGGCCTCGCCGTGGACGGCACCGGCCTGGATGAAGGACAGCGGGCGGCTCGACGGCGGCTGGCTGAAGGCCGAGTACTACGGGGCGTACGCCTCGTACTTCGTGAAGTACCTCCAGGGCTACCGCGACCAGGGCATCCCGGTCGCCTACGTCACGGCGCAGAACGAGCCGACGTGCTGCGCGGGGTACCCGTCGATGAGCTGGAACGCCTCCGGGCTGGCCTACTTCACCAAGAACGAGCTGCTGCCCAAGCTGCAGGCGGCGGGCCTGCCGGCCAAGGTCCTGGCGCACGACTGGAACTGGGACACCTACGACGCCTACGCCGCCCCGACCGTGGACGACGCGGCGGTCCGCGCGCACCCCAACTTCGGCGGCATCGCCTGGCACGGCTACGGCGGCGACGTGGCCAAGCAGACGGCGGTGCACGACCGGTACCCGCAGCTGGACGCCTTCGGCACCGAGCACTCGGGCGGCACCTGGATCGCCCACCAGCAGCGCGAGGACATGATGAACATCATCGACTACACCCGGAACTGGGCGAAGTCGGTGACGAAGTGGTCCCTGGCCGTGGACCAGGACCGCGGCCCGCACAACGGCGGGTGCGGCACGTGCAGCGGGCTGATCACCGTGCACAACGGCGACGCGCGGCACGGGCAGGTCGACTACACCGTCGAGTACTACACGATGGGCCACCTGACGAAGTTCGTGAAGCCCGGCGCGCACCGGATCGCCTCCACGGCGTCCTCGGCGGTGCCGAACGTGGCCTGGCGCAACCCGGACGGCTCCAAGGCGCTGATCGCGTACAACGACTCCGCGTCCGCGCGCACGGTCACCGTCAACTGGGGCGGCCAGAACGCCACTTACTCCCTGCCGGGCCGGACGTCGGCGACCTTCGTCTGGTCGGGGACGCCGTCGGGCGGCGGGGACCGCACCGGGTCGTTCACCGGACTGGCCGGCAAGTGCCTGGACGTGGCGGGCGGTTCGGCCGCCGACGGCACCGCGGTGCAGCTCCACGACTGCAACGGCTCGGCGGCCCAGCGCTGGACCGTCGGGGCGGACGGCACGGTCCGGGCACTGGGCAAGTGCCTGGACGTCGCCTCGGGTTCGACGGCGGACGGGGCGAAGACGCAGCTGTACGGCTGCAACGGCACCGGCGCGCAGCAGTGGTCGTACGACGCGGCGACCGGTGACGTGGTCAACACTGCGGCGGACAAGTGCCTGGACGTGACCGACAACTCCTCGGCGAACGGGGCCCGGGCGCAGATCTGGTCGTGCACCGGGGCCGCCAACCAGAAGTGGCGGCTGCAGCAGTAGCCCCCGGCGGGCGGCCTGCCCCGGCGAGTCCGAGCGGCTCGCCGGGGCTCGTGCCGGACGCGCCTACTCCGCGGGCTGGACGCCCGCCCGCAGCAGCCCGTAGGTGTACGCGTCCTCCAGGGCCTGCCAGGACGCCGCGATGACGTTCTCGGCGACACCCACGGTGGACCACTCCCCCGTCCCGTCGGACGTGGCGATCAGCACCCGGGTCGTGGACTGGGTGCCGTGCTTGCCCTCCAGGATGCGGACCTTGTAGTCCACCAGCTCCAGCGCGGCGAGCTGCGGGTAGATCTTCTCCAGCGCCACGCGCAGCGCCCGGTCCAGGGCGTTGACCGGGCCGTTGCCCTCCGCGGTGGCGACGATGCGCTCGCCCTTGGCCCACAGCTTGACGGTGGCCTCGTTGGCGTGGGTGCCGTCGGGGCGGTCCTCGACGATCGCCCGCCAGGACTCCACCTCGAAGTACTTCAGCGGCCGGCCCTCGGCCTCGGCGCGCAGCAGCAGCTCGAAGGAGGCGTCGGCGGCCTCGTAGGTGTAGCCCTGCAGTTCGCGCTCCTTGACGCGCTCCACGACCCGGCCGACCAGCTCGCGGTCGCCGCCGAGGTCGATGCCGAGCTCCTTGCCCTTGAGCTCGACGGAGGCGCGGCCGGCCATGTCGGAGACCAGCATCCGCATGGTGTTGCCGACCAGCTCGGGGTCGATGTGCTGGTACAGGTCCGGGTCGACCTTGATGGCGGAGGCGTGCAGGCCGGCCTTGTGGGCGAAGGCGGAGACGCCGACGTAGGGCTGGTGCGTGGAGGGGGTGAGGTTGACGACCTCGGCGATGGCGTGCGAGATGCGGGTCATCTCGCGCAGCCGGCCCTCGGGCAGGACCCGCTTGCCGTACTTCAGTTCCAGGGCGGCGACGACCGGGAAGAGGTTGGCGTTGCCGACGCGCTCGCCGTAGCCGTTGGCCGTGCACTGCACGTGGGTGGCGCCCGCGTCGACGGCGGCGAGGGTGTTGGCGACCGCGCAGCCGGTGTCGTCCTGGGCGTGGATGCCGAGCCGGGCGCCGGTGTCGGCGAGGACGGTGGAGACGACCGCCTGGATCTGCGCGGGCAGCATGCCGCCGTTGGTGTCGCACAGCACGACCACGTCCGCGCCGGCCTCCGAGGCGGCCCGTACGACGGCCTTGGCGTACTCGGCGTCGGCGCGGTAGCCGTCGAAGAAGTGCTCGCAGTCGACGAAGACCCGGCGGCCCTGGTGCTTGAGGAACGACACGGTGTCGCGGACCATCGCCAGGTTCTCGTCGAGGGTGGTGCGCAGGGCGAGCTCGACGTGCCGGTCGTGGGACTTGGCGACCAGGGTGATCACCTGGGCGCCGGAGTCGAGGAGCGCCTTGACCTGCGGGTCCTCGGCGGCGGTGGCACCGGCGCGGCGGGTGGCGCCGAAGGCGACCAGCTGGGCGTGCCGGAACTCGATCTCCTGCCGGGCGCGGGCGAAGAACTCGGTGTCCCGCGGGTTCGCGCCGGGCCAGCCGCCTTCGATGAAGCCCACGCCGAAGTCGTCCAGGTGCCGAGCGATGGCCAGCTTGTCCGCGACGGTGAGGTTGATGCCCTCGCGCTGCGCGCCGTCGCGCAGCGTCGTGTCGAAGACGTGGAAGGAATCGTCGAGCTCGCTGGTTGCGGTCATGATCTGAAGGCTCCTGTATGGGATCTCGGTCTACCGGAATGACCGGCTCCACCATCCCCCCATGATCCCTCGCGCCTTCGCCTCCGGCTGTGGGTGGGCCAGAAAAGCGAAAAACCTCTCGCGGGTGCGAGAGGTTTGCGCGCGGGTCGAGGACGACGGTGTCCGCCCGCACCGGTTCGTGCTGGGCGGTCACTGCGGACCGGCGCGCCTGCTGCCAATAATCGTGGCGAACGAGAGCACGGGGGCAGTCTGGCACACCCCGTCCCCGTGCTCGCCGTCCGTCTCAGGATGCGGGCGGAGGGCCGGCCGGCGCGGGCCGGCGGCGGACCCGTCGCGGGCGCCGCCGGCCCGGGCCGGTCCGACGTGGCGGGTGCGGCCCGGGCGTGCGCTCACGCGTCCGCGAGGAGGCTCTCCGCGAGGAACTCCCCGACGTGGCCGAGGACCTGCGCGCGGTCGGTGCCGCGCAGGCCGATCGCCACGTGGATGGAGAAGCCGTCGAGGAGGGCGCGCAGCCGGGACGCGAAGCGGTCGGGGTCGACGGTCCGGAACTCGCCGCGGGAGACGCCCTCGGCGAGGAGGGCGACCAGGTCGCGGTGCCAGGCGCCCTCGATGGCGGCCTGCCGGTCGCGGGCGTCGTCGCCGGCGTTCCTCGAACGGTTCCAGACCTCCATCCACAGCGTCCAGTGCGGGTCGCCGTGGCCGTCGGGCACGTACAGGTCGACGTAGGCGTCGAGGCGTTCGCGGGCCGTGGCGGGGCGGGCGAGCAGGCGGGCCCGTTCGGCGCCGAGGCGGCCCTCGCTCCACTCCAGGGTCCGTAGCAGCAGCTCGTCCTTGGAGTGGAAGTAGTACAGGAGGTGGCCGCTGCTCATGCCGACCTCGCGGCCGAGCGCGGCCATGGTGAGCTTCTCCAGGCCGCGCCCGGCGATCATCTCCATGGCGGCGGCGAGGACCTGCTCGCGCGGCGGGGCGGGGGTGCGCCGGGGCGGGCTCATCCGGCGGCCCGCCCCGCCGCGGGCAGGAGGGGGGTCCCGTGGCGTTCGTTCACCCGTACGTTCTACCGGACCGCCGTCTTCGGCTGCTGCTGGGTGATGCAGTGGATGCCTCCGCCGCCCGCGAAGATCGTGCGGGCGTCCACCGGCGTCACCGTCCGCCCGGGGAAGAGCTGGCGGAAGATGTCCGCCGCGAGCTCGTCGCGCGGGTCGTCGAAGGCGCACAGGACGACGCCGCCGTTGCACAGGTAGTGGTTGATGTAGGAGTAGTCGGCCCAGTGGCCGTCGGCCTCCAGGACGGTCGGGGCGGGCACCTCGACGACCTCCAGGCGGCGGCCCCGCGCGTCCGTCTGCGCCTTCAGCAGCCCGACGGTCTCCTTCGTCACCTCGTGGTCGGGGTGCGCCGGGTCGGGCTGCACGTGGGCCACGACGACGCCGGGCCGGGCGAAGGCGGCGACGATGTCGACGTGGCCGAGGGTGCCGTAGCCGTACGGGGGGTAGTCGCCGGTCAGGCCGCGCGGCAGCCAGATCGCCTTGCGGGTGCCGAGGTGGGCGTGGATCTCCGCCTCGACCTCCTCCTTCGTCCAGCCGGGGTTGCGCTCGGGACCCAGCTGCACGGTCTCGGTGAGCAGCACGGTCCCCTCGCCGTCGACGTGGAGGCCGCCGCCCTCGTTGACGAGCCGCGAGGTGTACGTCCGCGCCCCCGCGAGGTCGGAGACGTACGCGGCGATCTTCGCGTCGTGCTCCCAGCTCGCCCAGTCCTGGGCGCCCCAGCCGTTGAACGTCCAGTCGACGGCGGCCAGCCGGCCCGCGGCGTCGGTGAGGAAGGTGGGGCCGATGTCGCGCATCCAGGCGTCGTCGAGCTCGCGCTCCACCGTCTCGACGCCCTCGCCGAGCAGGGCCCGCGCCTGCGGGGACTGCCCCGGCCCGCACACCACCGTCACCGGTTCGAAGCGGCGCACCGCGCGGGCGACCGACGCCCAGGCGGCGCGGGCGGCGGCCAGGTCCCCGGCGTCGTCGAAGGTGGCGTTGGCGCCCGGCCAGGCCATCCAGGTCCGTTCGTGCGGGGCCCACTCGGCGGGCATGCGGAAGCCGTCGGCGGCAGGCGTGGTCATCGGGCGGGTCCTCACAGGAAGTACAGGCGGTTGAGGGAGACGGAGTCGGCGGGCTCGGAGCGCAGCGGTGCGCCGTCGAGGGTGACCAGGCCGGTGCGCTGGTCGACGTCGACGCTGCCGGTACGGGAGTTCAGCCGCAGGTCGGCCGGGCCGATGCCGCGGGTGCCGCGCACCGCGACCCGGCGGCGGCGGGTCGGCAGGCTGTCGTGGCCCTGGTCGAGGGCGGCCTGCGCGACGAACGCGACCGAGAGGTCGGCCGGGGCCGCGCCGTGCGCGCCGAACTGCGGTCCCAGGACGAGGGGTTCGCAGGTGTCGGTGGCCGCGCCCGGGTCGCCGACCACGCCGTAGGCGGGGAAGCCGGCCTTGAGGACGAGCTGCGGCTTGGCACCGAAGTACTCCGGCCGCCACAGCACGATGTCGGCGAGCTTGCCGGTCTCGATCGAGCCGACCTCGTGGGAGAGGCCGTGGGCGATGGCGGGGTTGATGGTGAGCTTGGCGATGTAGCGCAGGACCCGCTCGTTGTCGTGGTCCTCGGGGGCGCCGAGCTCGGCCTTCATCTTCCCGGCCATGGCGAAGGTGCGGCGGACCGTCTCGCCGGCGCGGCCCATGCCCTGCGCGTCGGAGGAGGTGATGCCGATGGCGCCCAGGTCGTGCAGGACGTCCTCGGCGCCCATGGTCCCGGCGCGGATCCGGTCGCGGGCCATGGCGGCGTCGCCGGGCAGGTCGGTCTTGAGGTCGTGGACGGAGACGATCATGCCGTAGTGCTCGGCGACGGCGTCCCGGCCGAAGGGCAGGGTGGGGTTGGTGGAGGAGCCGATGACGTTCGGGACGCCCGCCATCTTCAGGACGTTGGGGACGTGCCCGCCGCCGCAGCCCTCGATGTGGAAGGCGTGGATGGTGCGGCCTTCCAGGACGCGCAGGGTGTCCTCCACCGACAGGCACTCGTTGAGGCCGTCGCTGTGCAGGGCGACCTGCACGTCGTGCTCCTCGGCGACCCGCAGCGCGGTGTCCAGCGCGCGGGTGTGGGCGCCCATGTCCTCGTGGACCTTGAAGCCGGACGCGCCGCCCTCGGCCAGCGCCTCGATCAGCGGGGCGGGGTGGGAGGACGAACCGCGGCCGAGGAAGCCGATGTTGACCGGCCAGGCGTCGAAGGCGCCGAACGCGTGCCGCAGCGCCCACGGGGAATTGACGCCGACGCCCCACACCGGGCCGAACTCCTGCCCGATGACCGTGGTCACGCCGGAGGCGAGCGAGGCCTCCATGATGCGCGGCGACAGCAGGTGGACGTGGGTGTCGACGGCCCCGGCGGTGGCGATGAGCCCTTCGCCGGAGACGATCGAGGTGCCGGTGCCGACCACGACGTCGACGCCGTCGAGGGTGTCGGGGTTGCCGGCCCGCCCGATCGAGTGGATCCGGCCCTCCCGGATGCCGATGGACACCTTGCGCACGCCCTGCACGGCGTCGATCACGACGACGTTGCTGATGACGGCGTCGCAGGTCTCCCGGACCGCCGCCGCCTTCAGGTGCAGCCCGTCGCGGGCGGTCTTGCCGAACCCGGCGAGGAACTCGTCGCCGGGGCGCTGGGAGTCGGACTCGACGCGGATCACCAGCCCGGAGTCGCCGAGCCGGATCCGGTCGCCGGCGCGGGGGCCGTGGGTGGCGGCGTAGGCGTACGGGTCGATGCGGACCGACTCGCTGATCTCCCGGCCCTTCGAGCGGCTCATCGCCCGTCTCCTTCCGGTGCGACGCCCAGGTATCCGCAGGCCGCGGCCCGCCGCAGGGCCTCCTCCTTCGCCCCCGGGGCGTCCAGCGGCCCGTCGACGAGTCCGGCGAAGCCGACGGCGATCCGCTCGCCGCCGATCGGCACGAGCCCGACCTCCGCGCTCTCGCCCGGCCCGAAGCGGACGGACGATCCGGCGGGGACCGCGAGCCGCATGCCGTAGGCCCGGGCGCGCGGGAAGTCCAGGCGCGGGTTGGCCTCGAAGAAGTGGAAGTGGGAGGTGACGGAGACGGGTACGGCCGCGGTGTTGGTGACCGTCAGCCGCACCACGGCCTCGGGGTCGGCGTGCTGCGGTCCCGGCAGCAGGGCGCCCGGCGCCCGCTCTCCCAGCCCGCCCCCGATCGGGTCGGAGACGACCGCGAGCCGTGAGCCGTCGTCGAAGACGGCCTCCACGTGCACCTCGGTGACGACGTCGGCGACGCCCGGCAGCACGTCGTCCGGGCCGAGGACCGCGCGGGCCCGTGCCACGGCCTCGGCGAGCCGGGCGCCGTCACGGGCCGCCTCGCACACGGTGTCGGCGATCAGCGCGGTCGCCTCCGGCACGTTGAGCCGCAGGCCGCGGGCCTTGCGGGCCCGGGCCAGCTCCGCCGCCGAGAACAGCAGCAGCCGGTCGCGCTCCGTGGGGGTCAGTCTCACGTCCCGGCACCTCCTTGCCTTCCGGGGTTTAGAGCATCACTCTAAACATCAGGTTCCCGCAAGCCAACCATTGACGGGTGGACAAGGGGCACGTCACATTGAGCGGCGTTCAAAGCACAGCGCGGCCGCCGAAGGAGACCAGTCATGCCGATCGAACAGCACGGGGTCGACACCATCCCCGAGGAGGAGCGGACCAGCGGGCCGCGCGACCTCGTGTCGATCCTGCTCGGCTCCAACCTCTGCCTGGGCGTGATCGTCTTCGGCTGGCTGCCGCCCTCCTTCGGCCTGGGCTGGTGGGCGTCGGTCGGCTCGGTCGTGGCCGGTACGGTCGTCGGCACCGCCCTCACCGCCCCGCTGGCGCTGATCTCGCTGCGCACCGCGACCAACCTCTCCACCTCCTCCGGCGCCCAGTTCGGCGTGCGCGGCCGGCTCGTCGGCTCGGTGGTCGGCCTGCTGCTGGCCCTCGGCTACACCGCGCTGACCGTGTGGATCGGCGGCGACGTGGTGGTGGGCGTGCTCGGCCGGCTGACGGGGCTGCCGACGGGCGACGCGTCGTACGCCGTCGTCTACGGGCTCCTCGCGGCGGCCACGGTCGCGGGCGCGGTGTACGGCTACCGGGTGCTGCTCGCGATGTCCCGGGTCCTGGCGGTCGGCATGACGGCCCTGCTGGTGCTGGGCCTGGTCGCGTACGCCCCGGACTTCACGACGGCCGCCCTGCCGGAGGCGGGCGGCTACCTGCTGGGCTCCTTCTGGCCGACCTGGCTGCTGGCGGCGGTGGCCGCCGGCCTGTCCGGCCCGATCGCCTTCATCACCCTGCTCGGCGACTACACCCGCTACATCTCCCCGGCCCGCCACTCCTCCCGGCGCGTCCTGCACGCGACCTGGCTGGGCCTGATGCTGGGCCTGCTGGTGCCGCAGCTGTTCGGCACCTTCACCTCGTACGCGGCCCGCGCCGCGCTCGACTACGCGGGCCCGCTGGTCGACGCCGCGCCCACCTGGTACCTGGTCCCGCTGCTGCTGGCCGCCTCCGCCGGATCGGTCGGCAACGCGGGCCTGATGCTGTACTCGATGGGCCTGGACCTGGACGCCATCGTGCCGCGCGCCTCCCGCGCCACGGCCACCCACGTCGTCGCCGTCATCGCCACGGCCTGCGTCTTCACGGGCCACTACGCCTCGACCGCGCAGGACGCGATGACGTCCTTCGTCCTGCTGCTGACGGCGATCGGCACGCCGTGGGCGGTCATCACCCTCATCGGCTTCGCCCGCTGCCGCGGGGTGTACGACCCCGACGCCCTCCAGGTCTTCAACCGCCGCGCCCGGGGCGGGACCTACTGGTACACGGCCGGCTGGCACGTCCCCGCCACGGTGTCCTGGGCCCTGGGCGCGGCCGTCGGCCTGCTCGCGGTGGCCCTGCCCTCGTACGAGGGCCCGCTGCTGGCGTACACCGGCGGGGTGGACTGCAGCTTCCTGCTGTCGGGGCTGGTCGGGGGCGTCGTCTACCTCGCCTGGACGGCCCGGGAGGCCGGCCCGGCGCCCGCGGCGACGGCCCCGGACACCGCCCCCGCCGCGGCGGGAACCGCCGGACGCTAGACGGCCCGGCACACGAGCGGCCCGGGCCGGACGGGGACGGCCGTCCGGCCCGGGCCTCACCGTCCGCGTCCCGCCCGGGAGGCGGACGCGTCACGAGCCCGGCCGGAGCACCGGGGGCGAGCCGCTCGACGGGCGGGGGCGTCCCGCCCGCGACGGAGGACGAGGGCCCGGCCGGCCGGAGCCGGCCGGGTCTCCCGGTCAGCCCAGCTTGTGCATCCAGCCGTGCCGGTCCTCGGCCGTGCCGCGCTGGATGTCCAGGAGGGCCTGACGCAGGCGGAGGGTGACCTCGCCGGGCTCGCCGCCGCTCTGGTGCCACTCGGCGCCCGCGCGCTTGACGGTGCCGACCGGGGTGATGACGGCCGCCGTGCCGCAGGCGAAGACCTCGGTCAGGGAGCCGTCCTCCGCGTCCCGCTGCCACTGGTCGACGGAGATCCGGCCCTCCTCGGCCGTGTAGCCGAGGTCGCGGGCGACGGTGAGCAGCGAGTCGCGGGTGACGCCCTCCAGGATGGAACCGGTGAGGGACGGCGTGACGATCCGGTCGCCGTACACGAAGTACAGGTTCATGCCGCCGAGCTCCTCGACCCACTGGTGCTCGACCGCGTCGAGGTAGCAGACCTGGTCGCAGCCCTGCTTGGCGGCCTCGGCCTGGGCGAGCAGGGAGGCCGCGTAGTTGCCGCCCGTCTTGGCGTCGCCCATGCCGCCGGGGACGGCGCGGACGCGGTCCTCGGAGACCCAGATGGAGACCGGCTTGACGCCGCCGGGGAAGTAGGCGCCGGCCGGGGAGGCGATGACGAGGAACAGGTACTCGTTGGCGGGCTTGACGCCCAGCCCGACCTCGGTGGCGATCATGAACGGGCGCAGGTAGAGCGACTCCTCGCCGCCGTGCGCCGGCACCCACGCCTTGTCCTGCTGCACCAGCGCGTCGCACGCCTCGATGAACGTCTCGACCGGCAGCTCGGGCATCGCCAGGCGCCGGGCGGAGCTCCGGAAGCGCTCGGCGTTCTTCTCCGGGCGGAAGGTGGCGACCGAGCCGTCGGGCTGGCGGTAGGCCTTCAGCCCCTCGAAGATCTCCTGCGCGTAGTGCAGGACGGTGGTGGCCGGGTCCAGGGAGATCGGCGCGTACGGCACGAGCTGGCCGTCGTGCCAGCCGCGGCCCTCGGTCCACTTGATCGTCACCATGTGGTCGGTGAAGTGGCGGCCGAACCCGGGGGCGGCCAGGATCGCCTCGCGCTCGGCGTCGGCGAGGGGGCTGGCGGAGGGCTTGAGCTCGATCGTGGGCGTCGTCATGGATTGATGTCCTTCACCGGTTGTAGTGACGGGCCGCGTCCACGCCCGTACGGCCGGTGGCCAGTGCTAGGACGTCCGAGCATTCCCTCATTCGGCGGCTCCGCGTTCGATTATCGCAAGCGGAGTCGGCGGAAGAAATCGGTGTGAACGCGGCCCGGGGGTCGATGGTGGCACCCGGCGGGGACAGGGGGAAGCCGCCGGGCGCGGAAGGGACCCGGCGGCTTCGTGTGCTGGAGGAGAAGCGCGGCGGGTCAGCCGGCTACTCGTACGGCGAGCGCGTCGCCGATCTGCGAGGTGCTGCGGGCGGGCTTGCCGACGCGTTCGGCGAGGTCGGCGGCGACCGCGTCCTCGATGCGGGCGGCCTCGGCCTCGTGGCCGAGGTGGCGCAGCAGCAGGGCGACGGACAGCACGGTGGCGGTCGGGTCGGCCTTGCCCTGGCCCGCGATGTCCGGGGCCGAGCCGTGCACGGGCTCGAACATCGAGGGGTACTCGCCGGAGGGGTTGATGTTGCCGCTCGCGGCGACGCCGATGCCGCCGGAGACGGCCGCGGCGAGGTCGGTGACGATGTCGCCGAAGAGGTTGTCGGTGACGATCACGTCGAAGCGCTCGGGCTGCGTGACCAGGTAGATGGTCGCCGCGTCCACGTGCATGTACTCGGTGGTGACGTCGGGGTACTCCGCGGCCACCTTGGTGAAGACGTCCGTCCACAGGTGGCCGGCGAAGGTCAGCACGTTGTTCTTGTGGATGAGCGCGATCTTCTTGCGCGGGCGGGCCTGGGCCCGGGCGAAGGCGTCGCGGACCACGCGCTCGACACCGAAGGCCGTGTTCACGGAGACCTCGGTGGCGACCTCGTGGGGCGTGCCCTTGCGGATGGTACCGCCGTTGCCGGTGTACGGGCCCTCGGTGCCCTCGCGGACCACCACGAAGTCGATGGACGGCTCGCCCTTCAGCGGCGTGTCCACCCCCGGGAGCAGCTTGGAGGGCCGCAGGTTGACGTGGTGGTCGAAGGCGAAGCGGAGCTTGAGCAGGAAGCCGCGCTCCAGGACGCCGGAGGGGACGCTCGGGTCGCCGATCGCGCCGAGCAGGATGGCGTCGTGCTTCTTCAGGGCGTCGAGGTCGGCGTCGGTGAGGGTCTCACCGGTGGCGTGGTAGCGCCGGGCGCCGAAGTCGTACTCCTTGGTCTCCAGCTTCACATCCTGCGGAAGGACGGCGGAGAGGACCTTGAGGCCTTCGGCCACGACCTCCTGGCCGATGCCGTCACCGGGGATCACTGCGAGATTGATGCTGCGAGACATGCGGGGCACCCTACTCCTCGTCCCATGGGATGACACGCACCGTCCGTCATACGGACAGGCCGCGCCAGGGTGTCGGCCGCCGTTCACCCAGGGGTGGGGCGGGCGTCGGCCGGTGCTGGGACATTCGCCGTCATGGAGATACCCGACTTCGGCATCCCGCCCCGGCTCGCGCAGCGGATGAGCATGGCGGAGCAGCACGAGTACCTGCGGACACGGCTGTCCCGGCGCCGCACGCTGGTGACGGCGGGGGCGGTGGCGAGCGGACTGCTCACGGGGTGCTCGGGGCCGGGCCCGGCGACGGCCGGCACCCGCCCCGCGCCCGCCACCTCCAGGGCCCCGGGTTCCGTCGTCACCCCGTTCGGCCGCCACCTCGCCTTCGGCGCCGACCCCAGGACGCAGATGCGCGTCTCCTGGCAGGTGCCGCTCGCGGTGCGCGCGCCGTTCGTGCGCGTCGGGCTGCGCCCCGACGACCTGGGCGCCAGGGTGGAGGCGGAGCTGCGCGACCTGTACACGCCCGGGGTGCGGGGGACGCGGCCGGCGGTGGAGCAGTACTACGTGCACGCGGCCCTGGACGGCCTGCGGCCGGGCACGACGTACTACTACGGCGTCGGCCACGAGGGCTTCGACCCGGCCTCGTCCGGGCGCCGGTCGACCGTGCACTCCTTCCGCACCGCGCCCGCGGCCCCGCCGGAGAGCTTCGTGTTCACCGCCTTCGGCGACCAGGGGGTGAGCGGGGACGCGGCGGCCAACAACCCGGTGCTGCTGCGCCAGAACCCCGCCTTCCACCTGCACGCCGGGGACATCTGCTACGCGAACCCCACCGGCCGGGGCAAGGACGCGGACGCCTTCGACGCCACCCAGTGGGACCTGTTCCTGAAGCAGACCGAGCCGGTGGCGCGGTCGGTGCCGTGGATGGTGACGACCGGCAACCACGACATGGAGGCCTGGTACTCCCCGGACGGCTACGGCGGCCAGTACGCCCGCTTCGCCCTGCCGGACAGCGGCTTCGACCCGCGCACCGCGCCGGGCGTGTACGCGTTCACCTACGGCAACGTCGGCGTGGTCGCGCTGGACGCGAACGACGTGTCGTACGAGATCCCCGCCAACCTCGGCTGCTCGGGCGGCCGGCAGACGCGGTGGCTGGACCGCACGCTCGGCGAGCTGCGGGCGGCGCGGGACGTCGACTTCGTGGTCGTCTTCTTCCACCACTGCGCCTACTCCACGTCGACGCACGCCTCCGACGGCGGGGTGCGCGCCGAGTGGGTGCCGCTGTTCGCCCGGCACCAGGTGGACCTGGTGATCAACGGGCACAACCACGTGTACGAGCGGACCGACGCCGTCAGGAACGGCGAGGTCGGCAAGCCGGTGCCGATCGGCGCGTCGACGGACCCGCGGCGGGACGGGACCGTGTACGTCACCGCCGGCGGGGGCGGCAAGACCCTCTACGGCTTCCCCGCGGGCGTCGAGGACAGCTACGAGGGACACGTCAGGGACCGCGAGTCGGTCGCGTCCTTCGCGTGGACCCGGTCGAGGGACCGCAGGGACGAGACGGTGGGGTGGTCGCGGGTGCGCTACACCGGCTTCTCGTTCCTCGCGGTGGAGGCGGTGAGCGGTGCGGCCCCGCGGCTGAAGGTGTCGGCGCTCGCGCAGAGCGGCGAGCGGATCGACCACTTCGAGGTGCGGCGCGGCGGGTGAGGCCGGGCCGCACCCCGAAGCGCGGGTGCGGCTCCCGGTATTGGGGGGCGGCTCAGTGGCCGGTCGAGCCGCCGTTGTCCCGGCGGTCGAGGGCGCGCTGGAGGGCGGCGGCGGCGTTCTTGCGGTCGGACTCGGTCGTGCGGGAGGCGTGGCGCACGCGGCGGCGGACGGTCGTCTCGGCCATGGGAGATCGGCTCCTTCGAGGAAAGGGAGGTGCGAGACTCCCCCACCGCCTCATGGGCGTGGGCGGGCCCCCAGATGGGCGGGGAGCGGTGCCGCAGGGGTTGCCTGACGGGGTCCGGCTCACGACCGCCGTTCGCTGGGTCGGCGAGACGTTCGGCTCCTACAAACGTAGGCGAGGGAAAGGCATCTGTCTCCACAATTACTCGGACTTCCTACTATCTGAGACGGGGCGGCGGCCCGTACCGCCCTGACCTGCGGTGACGCCTAGAGCACGTCGCCGTCCCGCCAGTCGAAGACCAGCTCGTCGTCGGCCCCGGCGGGCGCGGCCCACAGGTAGGTGGAGCCCTCCTCCTCCGGCAGCCGCACCACCCCGTCCGGGCCGAGGGCGAGGACCCGCCCGTCCCACGCCCGCCAGCCCCGCGCCTCGTACAGCCGGGCGCCCTCGTCGCTCGCGGAGAGCGCCCCGAACGCGTAGGCCCGGGCGACGATCCCTTCCAGGGCGTCCATGACCCGGCCGCCCAGTCCGGTGCGCCGCACGTCGCGCCGGACGGCGACGCCCTCGACGTATCCGGTCCGCAGCCAGCGGCCCCCGTACCGCACGCGCCGCATGACCACCGCGCCGTGCGCGGCGAGCCCGTGCTCGTCGTCCACCAGGGCGTGCACGCCGCCCAGGGTGTGGTCCCAGTCGTCGTCGGAGAGGTCGCCGTCGAAGGCGTCGTGCAACAGGGCGCGGACGGCGCGGAGTTGCGCCGGGGCGAGGTCCGCGGTGTGGGCCGTGCGCAGTCGGGTGGTCATCACCTCAGTATGCGAGCACGATGGAAGGGTCCGGCTTGCGGAGGGAGACCCGATGTCGGCGCAGCAGCCCCGCGCGCAGGTGATCACCCAGCACCGCTTCGGCGGACCGGACGTGCTGGAGATCGAGGAGCGCCCGTGCCCCGCGCCCGCTCCCGGCGAGGTCCTGGTCCGGGTCCGTGCGGCGGGCGTCAACCCGGCGGACTGGCTGGCGCGTTCGGGGGCGGTGCCGCGCTACGGGGAGCCGCCGTTCACGGCCGGGCAGGACGTGTCCGGGGAGGTGGTGGAGACCGGGGCGGGCGTCACCCGGTTCCGGCCCGGCGACGAGGTCTTCGGCCGGGTCGACGGCGGCGGCCACGCCACGTACGTCACGGCGCCCGCCGGGCGCTTCGCCGCCAAGCCGCACGGGCTGGACCACGTGCACGCCGCCGCCGCGCCGACCGCGGCGCTGCTCGCCTGGCAGGCCCTGGTCGAGACCGCCCGGGTCGGCCCGGGCAGCCGCGTCCTGATCGACGCGGCGGCGGGCGGCGCGGGGCACGTGGCGGTCCAACTGGCCAAGGCGGAGGGCGCGTACGTCGTCGGCGCCGCCCGCGCCGAGGACCACGGCTTCGTGCGGGAACTGGGCGCCGACGCGCTCGTCGACGACACGGACACCGACTTCACGGAGACCGTCCACGGCCTGGACGCGGCCCTCGACCTGGCCGGCGGCGACCACGGCCCCCGCGCCCTCGACACCCTGCACCCGGGCGGCCTGCTGCTCTGCGCCGTACCCGCCGACCTGGGCCTGGCGCCCGAGGACGCCGAGGCCCGCGGCATGCGGTGCGCGGTCGTGGAGGCGGACGCCCCGGACGAGCGCCTGCCCCGGGTCGCCGCCCTGCTCGCCGACCAGCGGATCCGGCTCCACGTGGCGGCGACCCCTCCCTTCACCGACCCGGCCAGGGCCCACGAGCTGGGCGAGACGGGACGCGCGCGGGGCGGCATCGTGCTCGTCCCGGCCGGCTGACCCTCCCCGGTGCGGGACCCGGTCCGGCCGCTCGCCGGGCGGACACGACGGCGGGCCGGGCCCGTGCGGCCCGGCCCGTCGGCGCCGTGGGGGGTCAGCCCATGTGCGGGTAGGTGTAGTCGGTCGGCGGGACCAGCGTCTCCTTGATGGCGCGGGTCAGGGTCCAGCGCGTGAGGTTCTGCGGGGCGCCGGCCTTGTCGTTGGTGCCCGAGGCGCGGCCGCCGCCGAAGGGCTGCTGGCCGACCACGGCGCCGGTCGACTTGTCGTTGATGTAGAAGTTGCCGGCGGCGTAGCGCAGCTTCTCCATGGTGTACGCCGCCGCCGCGCGGTCGTTCGCGATGACCGAGCCGGTCAGGGCGTAGTCGGAGACCGACTCCATCTGGGTCAGCATCTCGTCGTAACGGTCGTCCTCGTAGACGTGCACGGCGAGGATCGGGCCGAAGTACTCGGTGCGGAAGACCTCGTTCTCCGGGTCGGTGCACTCGATGACGGTCGGGCGGACGAACCAGCCGGTCGAGTCGTCGTAGGTGCCGCCCGCGACGATCGTGCAGGCGGGGTCCTCCTGGGCGCGGTCGATGGCGGCCTTGTTCTTGGCGAAGGCGCGCTCGTCGATGACGGCGCCCATGAAGTTGGACAGGTCGGTGACGTCACCCATCTTGATGCCGTCGACCTCGGCCGCGAACTCCTCCTTGAAGCCGGAGTTCCACAGGGAGGCCGGGATGTAGGCGCGGGAGGTGGCGCTGCACTTCTGGCCCTGGTACTCGAAGGCGCCGCGGGTCAGGGCGGTCTTCAGCACCGCGCGGTCGGCCGACGGGTGGGCCACCACGAAGTCCTTGCCGCCGGTCTCGCCGACCAGGCGCGGGTAGGCGCGGTACTTCTCGATGTTGGCGCCGACCGTCTTCCACAGGTACTGGAAGGTCTTGGTCGAGCCGGTGAAGTGGATGCCGGCCAGGTCGCGGTGGTTCAGGGCGACCTCGGAGACCGCGATGCCGTCGCCGGTGACGAGGTTGATGACGCCCTTGGGCAGACCGGCCTCCTCCAGCAGCCGCATCAGCAGCACGGCGGCGTGGGTCTGGGTGGGGGACGGCTTCCACACCACGACGTTGCCCATGAGCGCGGGCGCGGTCGGCAGGTTGCCGGCGATCGCCGTGAAGTTGAACGGCGTGATCGCGTAGACGAAGCCCTCCAGCGGGCGGTGGTCGAGGCGGTTCCACACGCCCGGCGCGTTGGCCGGGGGCTGCTCGGCCAGGATCTGGCGGGCGTAGTGGACGTTGAAGCGCCAGAAGTCGACGAGCTCGCAGGGGGTGTCGATCTCGGCCTGCTGGGCGGTCTTGCCCTGGCCGAGCATGGTGGAGGCGGCCAGGGTCTCGCGCCAGGGGCCGGCCAGCAGCTCGGCGGCGCGCAGGATGATCGCGGCGCGGTCGTCGAAGGACATCGCGCGCCAGGCGGGCGCGGCGGCCAGGGCCGCGTCGACGGCGTCCCGGGCGTCCTGCTGGGTGGCGTTGCGGTAGGTGCCGAGGACGGCCCGGTGGTTGTGCGGCTGGACGACCTGGAAGGCCTCGCCGCCGCCCATCCGCTGCTCGCCGCCGATGGTGCAGGGCAGGTCGATGGGGTTGTCGGCCAGCTCCTTGAGCTTGGCCTCCAGCCGGGAGCGCTCGGGCGAGCCGGGCGCGTAGCCGTGCACCGGCTCGTTGACGGGGGTGGGGACCTGGGTCACAGCGTCCATGTTTTCCGTAACTCCTTGAGGTGAGCGGTGGGGCGGGCTCGGCCGGTGGTTCAGCCCTTGGTGACGAGCGAGCGGGCGAAGAAGCGCAGGTTCGCCGGCTTCTCCGCGAGGCGCCGCATGAAGTAGCCGTACCAGTCGGTGCCGTAGGCGGTGTAGACGCGCATGCGGTGGCCCTCGGCGGCCAGCCGCAGGTGCTCCTCGGAGCGGATGCCGTACAGCATCTGGAACTCGTACTCGTCGAGCTTGCGTCCGGCGCGGTGGGCGAGCTCCTGGGCGACGGCGATCAGGCGCGGGTCGTGCGAGCCGATCATCGGGTAGCCGTCGCCGTCCATCAGGGTCCGCAGGACGCGGACGTACGCCTTGTCGATCTCGTGCTTGTCCTGGTACGCGACGGAGGCGGGCTCCTTGTAGGCGCCCTTGACCAGGCGGACGCGGCTGCCGCTGTCGGCGAGGCGGCGGGCGTCGGCCTCAGTGCGGAAGAGGTAGGCCTGGATGACGCAGCCGGTCTGCGGGACGTCCCTGCGCAGCTCCTCGTGGATGGCGAACATCGAGTCGAGGGTGGTGTGGTCCTCGGCGTCGAGGGTGACCGTGGTGCCGATCGCGGCGGCGGCCTCGACGACCGGGCGCACGTTGGCGAGGGCCAGCTCGTGGCCGCCCGGCAGGGCCTGCCCGAACATCGACAGCTTCACCGACATCTCGGCGCGGGTGCCGAGCTCCAGCGGCTTGAGCCGGTCGATCAGCTCCAGGTAGGCGTCGCGGGCGGCGGCGGCCTGCTCGGGGGTGGTGATGTCCTCGCCGACGACGTCCATCGTCAGCTCCAGGCCCTTGCCGGTGAGCTCCTCGACGACCGGCAGGATGTCGTCGACCGTCTCGCCGGGGATGAACCGGTCGACGACCTGCCTGGTCCCGGGAGCCGCCGAGATCAGACGGCGCATCCGGTCGCTGCGCGACGCGGCGAGAATCACGGGACCCAGCACGGGGCACCTCCACAGACACAAGCACCGAAGGGGCCGTTGCCCGACCATTCGGGTACGGCACGGAGAACCACCGTGAAACCTAAGGATCCCTCCGATCGTCGGCCATCGACAGCTGTCACGCATCCGTGCCGCGGATCTCAGACAGATGTATGAAGGCCCGGCGGCCGTACGGGACAATGGCGGGGTGACGTCGGATTTCAGGGGTGCCTACCAGGAGCTGGTCGACGAGATCTCGGAGCTGCTCGGCGCGCCGGCGACACTGGAGAACCGCGACTTCGAGCTGATCGCCTTCGGCGCGTACGACAGCGAGGGCGACCTCGACCCGTCCGCCCTGGACCCGGTGCGCACCCGCTCGATCCTCACCCGCCGTTCGACGCCCGCCGTCCGCGCCTGGTTCGAGGGCTTCGGCATCACCCGGGCCACCGGCCCGGTCCGCATCCCGCCGTCCCCGGAGGCCGGGGTGTACCGGGGCCGGGTCTGCCTGCCGGTGCGCCACCGGGGCGTGGTCCTCGGCTACGTCTGGCTGCTGGACGACGACCCGGGGCCGGGCGCGGCGCAGCTGGCGGCGGCCATGGGGGTCGCGGCCCGGATCGGCGCGCTGCTCGCGGACGAGGCCCAGCACGGCGCGGACCTCAGCCGGGAGCTGCGGGCGGTGCTGACCGCCGAGCGGGACTGGCAGCGCGACATGGCGGTGGCGGAGCTGCGCACGGCCCTGGGCGTGCGCGCCGACGCCCTCCACACGGTGGTGTGCGTGGCGCCCTGGCCCTCGGCCGACCCCGACGACGCCCCCTCGGTGCGGACCGTGCCGGGAGCGACGGCGCTGTGCACGGTGCCGTGGGGCGCCACCGGCCAGAGCCTGGCCCTGCTGCTCCGGCTGCGCTCGGCGGACGTCCTGGCCCCGGCGACGGCGGCGGCCACGCGGCTGCTGGAGCGGGCCGGGGGCGGGACGCGGGAGCCGGGCGCGGCGCCCCGCGCCGGAACGGCACCGGGTCCCGCGCGGGCGTCCGGCCCGGCCGCCGGGGTCGCCACCCCGCGCAGCGGGCTCGCGGACCTGGGCGCGGCCTGGCGGGAGGCGTCGGCGGCGGCTCGCGCGGCGCTGGCCGAGCCCCGCTTCGGCCCGGTCGCCCGGTGGGCGTCGATCGGTCCGTTCCGGCTGCTCACCGCCCTTCCGGCGGAGGCGGCCCACGACCCCGCCGTCCGCCCCCTGCTCTCCGCCGTCCACCGCGACCTCGCCCGTACCGCCGAGGTCTACCTCGACTGCGCCGGCCAGGCCGCCCGCACGGCCGCCGAGCTGGGCATCCACCGCCAGACCCTCTACTACCGGCTGTCCCGCGTCGAGAAGCTGACCGGCCTGGACCTGGACGACGGCGAGGACCGGCTGCTGCTGCACATGGCGCTCAAGACCGCCCGCCTGTGAGGGGCGCCGGCCTCCGCGGGCCGGCCGCCGGGCGGCAGGGGCGCGATCGGGCCCGGTATTGAAAACGATTGTCATCGTGCTACGGTCGTTGCGCGCTCAATCACCGCGCCCCCCTCATCGCCCCTCGCCCCGCCCCTGACCGGAGTGTTCCGTGCGCGTCCCCGCCCGTCTCGTCCCGCTGCCCGCGACCGCCGCGGCCTGCGTCCTGCTCACCGGATGCTTCGCGCCGGCCGGCCCGTCGGACACCGGCACCGGGGGCAAGCGGATCCGCGTCGCGATGATGCAGCCCCCGCGCTCCGGCCTCTCCCCGCTCTCCGACGACGCGTTCAAGCTGTCCCGCTGGGCCACCGCCGAGACGCTGGTGAAGCTGGACGCCGAGGGCGACGCGCGGCCGGCGCTGGCCACCGGGTGGCGGCGGTCCGGCCGGAGCTGGACCTTCACGATCCGCGACGGGGTCACCTTCCACGACGGCACGCGGCTGACCGCCGACGCGGTCGTCGCCTCCCTCACCCGGGCCGCCGGCGCCTCCCCCAAGCCCCGCATCCTCGACGGCGTCGACCTGACCGCGCGGGCCGACGGCGACGAGGTCACCGTCACCACCGCCGCCGAGGACCCCCTGCTCCCGCAGCGGCTGAGCTCCCCGCAGCTGGCGGTCCTCGCGGCGAAGGCGTACCGGGGGAAGACGGTCGACCCCGTCGGCGCCGGCACCGGCCCCTTCGAACTGGTGGAGGTCGACGGCACCTCCGCCGCCCGCCTGGACCGCTACGACGCCTACTGGGGCGGCAGGGCCAAGGCGCCCGGCATCGACGTGCGGTTCGTGCCGGACGGCACGGCACGCGCCGCCGCCCTGCGCAGCGGCGAGGCCGACATCGTCGAGGCGGTGCCGGTCTCGCAGGCCGCCGTCCTCGACCGCGACCTGGTCACCGAGGTCCCCATGCCGCGCACCAACACCCTCTACCTCAACACCGGGAAGGGCGCCTTCGAGGACCCCGCCCTGCGCGCGGCCGCCCGCGAGGCCGTCGACGCGGAGTCGATCGTGACGGGCGTGTACGAGGGCCGCGCCGACGTCGCGGAGGGGCTGCTCGGGCCCGCGCTGCCCTGGGCGGCCGGACTGCGCGAGCCGGTCCGGCGCACGGCGGAGGCCGGCGACCCGGCCGGGAGGACCATCACCATCGGCACCTTCACCGACCGCGCCGAACTGCCCGAGGTCGCCGCCGCCCTGCAACAGCAGCTCCAGAAGGCCGGGTTCGAGGTGAAGCTGGACGTGCGCGAGTACGCCGCGATCGAGTCCGACGCGCTGGCGGGCGCGTTCGACGCCTTCGTCCTCTCCCGCGCCACCGTGCTGGACTCCGGCGACCCGGCCGCCTACCTCTACAGCGACTTCGCCTCCGACGGCTCCTTCAACATCTCCCGGCTGGCGGACCCGCGGGTGGACAAGGCCCTGGAGAAGGCGGGCGGGACGCCGACCGGGGACGCCCGGCGCCGGGCGGTCGTCGAGGCCGAGGCCGCCGTGCTCGCCACCGACGCGGCCGTCCCCCTGCTCCACGAGCGCGTGATCCAGGGCGACGCCGCCGGGGTCGTCGGCGCGGCCCACGACCCCCGCGAGCGCGAGCTCGTCACGGCGGACACCTACGTCAGGTGAGGCCCACCGCCGCGGGGACGACCCGCGCCCTGTCCCTCCTCGCCGTCCTGGCCGCCGTCGGCCTGCTGCCCTGGCTCTCCGGCCGGGACCCCGCCCTGACGGTGCTGCGCGCCCGCTCCGCCGAGCAGGAGCCGACCCGGGAGGCCCTGGACGCCGTACGGCGCGACCTCGGCCTGGACGCCGGGCCCGTGGGGCTGCTGGGCGGGTGGGCGTCCGGCCTGGTGCGCGGCGACCTCGGCACCTCCTGGGTGTCGGGCACCGACGTCCTGCCCTCGGTGATCTCCGGGCTCCAGGTGTCGCTGACGCTGATGGGCGCCGCGCTGGCCGTGGCGGTGCTGCTGGCGTGCGCGCTGGTCGCGCCCGTGCTGGTGCGGGGGCGGGGCTCGGCCGGGGCCCTCGCCGCGATGCCGGCCGCCGTGCCGGAGTTCCTGCTGGCCACCGTCGCGCTGCTGGTCTGCGGTGTCTGGCTGGGGTGGCTGCCGACGTCCGGCTGGCAGGGCCCGTCGCACCTGGTGCTGCCCGCCCTCGCCCTCGGCGTCCCCGCGGGCGGGCTGCTCGGCCGTCTGGTCGCGGACGCGCTGCCCGCCGTGCTCGACGAGCGGTGGGCCCAGCTCTGGCGGGGCGCGGGGGTGGGCCGGGCCCGGATCGCGGGCGCCGCGCTGCGCCGCGTCCTGCCGTCGCTGGCCCCGCAGTGCGCGATGGCCGCCGTCGGGCTGGCCGGCGGCGCGGTCGCCGTCGAGACCGTGTTCGCCGTGCCCGGCATCGGGCGTACGGCGCTCGGCGCGGCCAAGGCGCAGGACCTGCCGCTGCTCCAGGGCGCGGTCCTGGCGCTGCTGCTGCTCGGCCTGGTCACCGGCGCCGCCGCCGCGGTCGTCCGCCGCCGGCTGCTGGGTCCCGCCCTGGACGCCGCCGGGCTCGCCCTGCCCCCGGCCCGCCCGGTCCGCACCCATCCGGCGGTCCCGGCGGCGCTGCTCGCCGCGCTCGCCGGGGCCGTCGGCTGGGGCCTGCTGCGCGACCCGTACACGGTCGACACCGCGCTGCGGCTGGCCGCGCCGTCCTGGGCGCACCCGCTGGGCACCGACGGCCTCGGCCGTGACGTGCTGGCCCGGCTCGGGCACGGCGCCGCGTCGACGGTCGGCACGGCCGCCGCCGTCTGCCTGCTCAGCCTGGTGGCCGGTCTGGCGCTCGGCTTCCTGCCGGGCGTCGCGGCGGGCGCGGCGGACATCGCCAACGCGCTGCCCCCGGTCATCGTCGGCATCCTGGTCGCGGCCGCCGCCGGGCCCGGCACCGGCGGCGCGGCCCTCGCGGTCGCGCTGGTCTCCTGGCCGCCGCTGGCCGCGCACACGGCGGCGCTCACCCAGGAGGTGCGGGCGTCGGCGTTCCTGACCGCCCAGCGGGCCATCGGCGCCCCGCCGTGGTGGATCCTCACCCGGCACGTCCTGCCGTCCGTCGCCGCGCCCGTCGCCCGGCACGCCCTGCTGCGGCTGCCCGGCATCGCCCTCGCGCTGGCCTCGCTGGGCTTCCTCGGCCTGGGCGCCCGGCCGCCCGCCCCCGAGTGGGGCCTGCTCCTGGACGAGTCCCGCGCCTACGTGGAGCGGGCGCCGTGGGCCGCGCTCGCCCCGGCGGTGGCGCTGGCCCTGCTGACGGGGCTGGCGGTGTCCGCCGCGTCCCTCGCGCGGGGCCGCGCCGCACGGCACGTCCCCCACCCGAAGGAGGCCACCGTTGGCGTCTGACGTCCTGCTCTCGGTCCGCGATCTGCGTATCGCCTTCGACGGCGTGGAGACCGTGCGCGGCCTCTCCTTCGACGTGCGCCCGCGCGAAGTGCTCGCGCTGGTCGGCGAGTCGGGCGCGGGCAAGTCCCTCACCGCCCGCGCCCTGCTCGGGATGCTGCCGCGCGGCGCGGTGCGCGGCGGCGGGATCCGCCCGGACCTGGCCGCCCACCGCGGCCGCCACATCTCCCTGATCCCGCAGGACGCCCTGTCCGCCCTCTCCCCCGTGCACCCGGTGGGCGACCAACTGGCCGCCGCCGTACGGTCGGTGGCGCGGGTCTCCCGGCGGGAGGCCAGGGCCCGGGCGGTCGCGGCCCTGGAGCGCGTCGGCATCCCGGACGCCGCCCGCCGGGCGCGGGCCTACCCGCACGAGTACTCCGGCGGCATGCGGCAGCGGGCGGTCATCGCCATGGCGACGGTGAACGAACCGGAGATCGTGGTCGCCGACGAACCCACCACCGCGCTCGACGAGGACCACCGCGACCAGGTGCTGCGGGTCCTCGCCGAGCGGCGCGAGGCGACCGGCGCCGCGCTCGTCCTGGTCACCCACGACATGGACGCCGTACGGCGGCACGCGGACCGCGTACTGGTCCTGTACGCCGGGCGGCTCGCCGAACTCGGCCCGGCCGCCGCCGTCCTGGACCGTCCCCGTGCCCCCTACACGGCGGGCCTGCTCGCCTCCCTCCCGCGGCACGCGCCGCGCGGACGGCGCCTGCCCGCCCTGCGCGGCACGCCGCCCGCCCCGGACGCCCTGCCGCCGGGCTGCGCGTTCGCCCCGCGCTGCCCGCTCGCGGCGGACGTGTGCCACGAGACGGACCCGGAGCCGCGGGAGGCGGACGGACGCCTGGTGGCGTGCCACCGCCGGGAGGAGATCCCCCACCCGGCGACCGGGCTGTTCCTCCGGGAGCGGCCGTCCGCATGACCGGTCCCCTGCTCGACGTCCGCGACCTCGTCGTCCGCCACGGCCGGCGCACCGCCGTGGACCGCGTCTCGTTCACCCTGGCCGCCGGCGAGACCCTCGCCCTGAACGGCCCGTCCGGCTGCGGCAAGACCTCCACGGCCCTGGCGGTGCTCCAGCTGCGCCGCCCCGACGCCGGCGAGGTCCGCTTCGAGGGCCGCGAGCTGACGGCGCTGCCCGAGCGCGCGCTGCGCCCGCTGCGCCCGCGCATGCAGCCGGTCTTCCAGGACCCGTACGGGTCGCTGAGCCCGCGCCACCGCATCCGGGACGCGCTCGCGGAACCGCTGAAGGTCCAGGGCCGCTGGGACGCCGACGGCCCGGCGCGCGTCGCCGCGCTCCTGGACCGGGTCGGGCTGGACCCGTCCTGCGGCGACCGCCGTCCGCACGAGCTGTCCGGCGGCCAGTGCCAGCGCGCCGGCATCGCCCGCGCGCTGGCCTCCGAGCCGCGCCTGCTGGTCCTCGACGAACCGGTCTCGTCCCTCGACCCGTCGGTGCGGGCGGGGGTGCTCAACCTGCTCGCCGACCTCCAGGACGACCTCGGCCTCGGCTACCTGTTCATCTGCCACGACCGGGCGGTCCTGAGGCACGTCGCGGACCGGGTGCTGGAGATGCGCGACGGGCGGCTCACCGCCGAGTGGCGGCCCCGGTAGCCCGGCGCGGTCCCGCGGTGAGCCGGCCGGCCCCGGGGCGGTCCCCGGGTCGAAGGACCACCGGGCGATCAGGCCCGTTATCGGGATCACGCAGAAGGCGCCGAGGGTGCCGGCGGTCCCGTCGGACACGTCCTCCTCCCGTCCGCCCGTGAGCGGCGGGACCGGTCCCCGCCCGGCCCCGCGCCGCGCCCGGGCCGAGCGGGGACACCCCGGCGACGGCGGCGCGGGAGGCGTCCACCGGCGGGATGCGGGGTGCCTCGCTCGCGGGGCGGCGGTTCTCGCGGGGGCCGCGGTGCCGGCGGCGGTCACCCTGCGGCGGGCGGCCGCGGAGAAAGGCACGGGTCCGGCGAAGGGGCCCGTGCGACCCGTGCGCGGGGCACCGCCTCCCCGGCACGGCGCCGCGCACGAGAAACGCCGGACGGGCACTCGGCCCGTCCGGCGTCGGCTCGGCTCAGATCAGACCAGGTTGACCGACCGGGCGGAGGTGGCGCCGATCTCCTCGGCGAGCTCGGCCAGCACCCCGGCCGCCACCGTGTCGTCCACGGTCAGCACGGCCAGCGCCTCGCCGCCCACGGCCGCGCGGGCGACCTGCATGCCGGCGATGTTGATGCCCGCCTCGCCGAGGATGCGGCCGACGGTGCCGACGACACCCGGGCGGTCCTCGTACTTCAGCACCACCATGTGGTCGGCGAGCGCGAGGTCGACGTCGTAGTCGCCGACCGCGACGATCTTCTGCAGGTGCTTCGGACCGGCCAGCGTGCCGGAGACCGACACCTCCTCGCCGTCCGCGAGGGTGCCGCGCACGGTGACGACGTTGCGGTGGTCGGGCGACTCGGAGCTGGTGGTCAGCCGCACCTCGACGCCGCGCTCCTGCGCGAACAGCGGGGCGTTGACGTAGGACACCGTCTCGTCGACGACGTCCTCGAAGACGCCCTTGAGCGCGGACAGCTCCAGCACCTTCACGTCGTGCTGGGTGATCTCGCCGTACACCTCGACGTCGAGGCGGACCGCGACCTCGCCGGCGAGCGCGGTGAAGATCCGGCCCAGGCGCTCGGCGAGCGGCAGGCCCGGCTTGACGTCCTCGGCGATGACACCGCCCTGGACGTTGACCGCGTCCGGCACGAGCTCGCCGGCGAGCGCGAGCCGCACCGACTTGGCGACGGCGATGCCGGCCTTCTCCTGCGCCTCGTCGGTCGACGCGCCGAGGTGCGGGGTGCACACCACCTGGTCGAATTCGAACAGCGGCGAGTCCGTGCACGGCTCCTTGGCGTACACGTCGAGGCCGGCGCCGGCGACCCGGCCCTCCTTGAGGGCGGAGTACAGCGCCTCCTCGTCGACGATCCCGCCGCGCGCGGCGTTGATGACGCGCACGCCCGGCTTGACCTTGCGCAGCGCCTCCTCGCCGATCAGACCCAGCGTCTCGGGGGTCTTGGGCAGGTGCACGGTGATGAAGTCGGAGACCTCCAGCAGCTCGTCCAGCGACAGCACCTTGACGCCCATCTGCGCGGCGCGCGCGGGCTGCACGTAGGGGTCGTAGGCGACGACCTTCATGCCGAAGGCGGACATGCGCTGTGCGACGAGGGCGCCGATCCGGCCCAGACCCACGACACCCAGGGTCTTCTCGGCCAGTTCGACGCCCGTGTACTTGCTGCGCTTCCACTCGCCGTTCTTCAGCGCGGCGTTGGCCTGCGGGATGTTGCGGGCCGTGGCGAGGATCAGGCCGCAGGCGAGCTCGGCGGCGGTCACGATGTTGGAGGTCGGGGCGTTGACGACCATCACGCCGGCCTTGGTGGCGGCGGAGACGTCCACGTTGTCCAGGCCGACGCCGGCTCGTGCGACGACCTTGAGCTTGTGCGCGGCGGCGATCGCCTCGGCGTCGACCTTGGTGGCCGAACGGATCAGGATCGCGTCCACGTCGGCGATGGCCGGGAGCAGCTCGGCCCGGTCCGCTCCGTTGCAGTGGCGGATCTCGAAGTCCGGCCCCAGTGCGTCGACGGTGGCGGGCGACAGCTCTTCGGCGATGAGTACGACGGGTTTCGAGCTCACGTGAGTCCTCGCATGTCCATTGCGGACGGCCGTCCCGACGGCCGCAGGCGGTGGAGGGGTGGTGGCCGCGTGGAAGACGCACGACGCTGTGGGCCTGACGCGTATGTTGTGCAGCAGTGTAGTGGCGCGGCGCGGGTCGTCTTACGCCTCTGCGGAAGGATCACCCGTCCGTGGCTGGACGGGGTGGACAACGCCGTACCACCGACGTTACCCGGGGTTCGCCGAAGGGGCCGGAGCGCGGTGCTCCGGCCCCTCGGGCGGTCGGCTCACGCCTCCTCGTCGACCCAGCTCATGAGCTTGCGCAGCTCCTTGCCGGTGGTCTCCAGCAGGTGCTCGGAGTCCTGCTGCTTGTACTCGTTGTACTTCTTCAGGCCACCGTGGTACTCGTCCATCCACTGCCGGGCGAACGTGCCGTCCTGGATCTCGGCGAGGACCTTCTTCATCTCGGCCTTGGTGGCGTCGGTGATGATCCGCGGGCCGGTGACGTAGTCGCCCCACTCGGCGGTCTCGGAGACCGACCAGCGCATCTTCTCCAGGCCGCCCTCGTACATGAGGTCGACGATCAGCTTCAGCTCGTGCAGGCACTCGAAGTAGGCGATCTCCGGCTGGTAGCCGGCCTCGGTCAGCGTCTCGAAGCCCGCCTTGACCAGCGCCGCGGTGCCACCGCACAGGACGGCCTGCTCACCGAACAGGTCGGTCTCGGTCTCCTCGGTGAAGGTCGTCTTGATGACGCCGGCGCGGGTGCCGCCGATGCCCTTGGCGTACGACAGGGCCAGCTCGAAGGCGCCTCCGGTGGCGTCCTGCTCGACGGCGGCGATGCAGGGAACGCCGCGGCCCTCCTCGTACTGACGGCGCACCAGGTGGCCCGGGCCCTTCGGAGCGACCATGCAGACGTCCACGCCGGCCGGGGGCTTGATGAAGCCGAAGCGGATGTTGAAGCCGTGGCCGAAGAACAGCGCGTCGCCGTCCTTCAGGTGCGGGGCGATGTGCTCCTCGTAGACCTGGGCCTGGATGGGGTCCGGCACCAGGATCATCACGACGTCGGCCTCGGCGGCGGCCTCGGACGGGCTCACCACGCGCAGGCCCTGCTCCTCGGCCTTGGCCTTGGACTTGGAGCCCTCGTGCAGACCGACACGCACGTCGACGCCCGAGTCGCGCAGCGACAGCGCGTGGGCGTGGCCCTGGCTGCCGTACCCGATGACCGCGACCTTGCGGCCCTGGATGATGGACAGGTCGGCGTCGGCGTCGTAGAACAGCTCGGCCACTTTGGGTTCTCTCCTTGAGTGCAGGTGTTGCGTCCCACCGTATGACGGCGGGCGGAAGGGAAGGCTCGGGGTCTCGGTATGCGGGCGGCCGGTGTGTCCCCGGCCGCCCGGACGTGTCGTCAGGCCGACCGGTCGAGGGCGCGCAGCGACCGGTCCGTGATCGAACGGGCGCCGCGGCCGATCGCGATGGTGCCGGACTGCACGAGTTCCTTGATGCCGTACGGCTCCAGCATCTTCAGCATCGCGGACAGCTTGTCGCCGGAGCCGGTGGCCTCGATGGTCACGGCCTCCGGGGAGACGTCGACGGTCTTGGCGCGGAACAGCTGGACGATCTCGACGATCTGGCCGCGCGTCTCGTTGTCGGCGCGCACCTTCACCAGGACGAGTTCGCGCTGCACGGCCTGGGCGGGCTCCAGCTCGACGATCTTCAGCACGTTGACGAGCTTGTTGAGCTGCTTGGTCACCTGCTCCAGCGGCAGGTCCTCGACGTTCACCACGATGGTGATGCGGGAGATGTCGGGGTGCTCGGTGACGCCGACCGCGAGCGAGTCGATGTTGAAGCCGCGGCGGGAGAACAGGGCGGCGATCCGGGCGAGGATGCCGGGCGTGTTCTCCACCAGCACGGAGAGCGTGTGCTTGGACATGTCTCGTTCGTCTCTCTCGCTCAGTCGTCTTCGTTGTCGCCGAAGTCGGGGCGGACGTCCCGGGCGGCCATGATCTCGTCGTTGGAGGTGCCGGCGGCGACCATCGGCCAGACCATGGCGTCCTCGTGGACGATGAAGTCGACGACGACGGGGCGGTCGTTGATGGAGTTCGCCTCCTCGATGACCTTGTCGAGGTCGGCCGGGTCCTCGCAGCGGATGGCGTAGCAGCCCATGGCCTCGGCCAGCTTCACGAAGTCGGGGACGCGGGTGCCGGCGCTCGGCGACCTGCCGTCGGCCTCGGGGCCGGAGTGCAGCACGGTGTTGGAGTACCGCTGGTTGTAGAACAGGGTCTGCCACTGGCGGACCATCCCGAGGGCGCCGTTGTTGATGATGGCGACCTTGATCGGGATGTTGTTCAGGGCGCAGGTGGTGAGCTCCTGGTTGGTCATCTGGAAGCAGCCGTCGCCGTCGATCGCCCAGACGGTGCGGTCCGGCGCGCCGGCCTTGGCGCCCATCGCGGCCGGGACCCCGTAGCCCATCGTGCCCGCGCCGCCGGAGTTCAGCCAGGTGGCGGGCTTGTCGTACTGGATGAAGTGCGCGGCCCACATCTGGTGCTGGCCGACGCCCGCCGCGAAGACCGTGCCCTCGGGGGCGAGCTGCCCGATGCGCTCGATGACCTGCTGCGGGGAGAGCGAGCCGTCCCCGGGCTGGTCGTAGCCGAGCGGGTAGGTCTCGCGCCAGCGGTTCAGGTCGTTCCACCAGGCGGTGTAGTCGCCCGTGTGGCCCTCGCTGTGCTCCTTCTGCACGGCCTGGATCAGGTCGGCGATGACCTCGCGGGCGTCGCCGACGATCGGCACGTCGGCGGCGCGGTTCTTGCCGATCTCGGCCGGGTCGATGTCGGCGTGGACGATCTTGGCGTACGGGGCGAAGCTGTCCAGCTTGCCGGTGACGCGGTCGTCGAAGCGGGCGCCGAGGGCGACGATCAGGTCGGCCTTCTGCAGCGCGGTGACGGCGGTGACCGCCCCGTGCATGCCCGGCATCCCCACGTGCAGCGGGTGGCTGTCGGGGAACGCGCCGAGCGCCATCAGGGTGGTGGTGACGGGCGCGCCGGTGAGCTCGGCGAGCACCTTCAGCTCGGCGGTGGCGCCGGCCTTGAGGACGCCGCCGCCGACGTACAGGACGGGCCGCTTGGCGGCGGTGATCAGCTTGGCGGCCTCGCGGATCTGCTTGGCGTGCGGCTTGATGACGGGCCGGTAGCCGGGCAGGTCCATGGTGGGCGGCCAGGAGAAGGTGGTCTGCGCCTGGAGGGCGTCCTTGGCGATGTCGACCAGCACCGGGCCGGGGCGGCCGGTGGAGGCGATGTGGAACGCCTGCGCGATCACCCGGGGGATGTCCTCGGCCTGGGTGACGAGGAAGTTGTGCTTGGTGATCGGCATGGTGATGCCGACGATGTCCGCCTCCTGGAAGGCGTCCGTGCCGATCGACGCGGAGGCGACCTGGCCGGTGATCGCGACCAGCGGCACCGAGTCCATGTGGGCGTTGGCGATCGGCGTGACCAGGTTGGTCGCACCCGGTCCGGAGGTCGCCATGCAGACGCCGACCTTGCCGGTGGCCAGCGCGTAGCCCTCGGCCGCGTGGCCGGCGCCCTGCTCGTGGCGGACCAGGACGTGGCGCACCCGGGTCGAGTCCATCAGCGGGTCGTACGCCGGGAGGATCGCACCGCCGGGGATACCGAATACCGTGTCGGCGCCGACCTCCTCGAGAGAGCGGATGAGGGACTGCGCACCCGTGACGTGCTCGGGGGCGGAGTGCTGTCCTGAGGATCGGGGCCGCGGCTGCGGGTGATGGGCCCCGGTGGCCTGCTCGGTCATCGGCATTCTCTTCTCGATGCTGAGGGTTTTTGCGAAGTTTGGGCGAAGTGCGTCTGCTGCGTGTGCAACAAAAAACCCCTCGTGCCGTAGGGCAAGCGAGGGGAGCGCGCCGGGTGGGGTCGCTGAGCGATCGAGGGCTCAGCGTCAGCCGACGCGCTGTCCAAGTACGAGAATTCGGGTGCGCATGGCATTGACCCTCCCCCCGGCGCGCACTCACTGTCAAGTGGGTGGGACAGGAGTCTCATTATGTGAGCGCAGGGCCGTGCCGCCTCCGAAGACGGTGGACACGTTCGCGCCGGTCGCCCCTCCGGTGTACACCCGCGGGGAGCCCCCGGCGAACGCGGGTTCGGCCGGTTCGTGCGGCACCGGGTAGTGCCCGGTGCCGAGCGCCCGGCGCAGCCGGTACTCGTCCAGCGGCCCGGAGAACGCCATGCCCTGCCCGTGGGTGCAGCCCATCGCGCGCAGCGCGACGACCTGCTCGGGCAGGTCCACGCCTTCGGCCACGGACTGCAGGCCCAGGTCGCCGGCGATGCGCAGCAGCCCGCTGGTGATCTTGTGCAGCCGGGCGGACTCGACGACGCCCTCGACCAGGCCGCGGTCGAGCTTGAGCACGTCGACGGGGAGCCGCCGCAGGGCCGTGATCGCCGCGCAGCCGTTGCCGAACCCGTCGAGCGCGATCCGGACGCCGACCCGCCGCAGCGCGTTCAGGCGGCGCTCCAGCTCCTCCAGGGGGACCCGGTGGTCGATGTCGGTCAGCTCGACGACCAGCGAGCCGGACGGCAGCCCGTGCCGGGTCAGCAGCGCCTCGATCGAGCCGGGCGGCAGGGACCGGTCCAGCAGCGCCCGGGCGCCGGTGCGGACGGCCACGGGGACCGAGAGGCCCGCCGCGTGCCGTTCGGCGGCCTGCTCCACGGCCGCCTCCAGCATCCAGCGGCCCAGCTCGGCGGTCCTGCCGCCGTCGTCGGACGCCCGCAGGAACTCCGCGGGGGTGAAGAGCACCCCTTGGGCGGAGCGCCAGCGCGGGTGGGCGCAGACCGACGTGATCCGGCCGTCCTCCAGGGACACCACCGGCTGGTGGAGCAGGGCGAACTCGCCGTCGTGCAGCGCGGCCCGCAGGCGCGTGGCCAGCTCCGCCTTGCGGACGACGTCCTGCTGCATCTGCGGCTTGTACAGCTCGACGCGGCCCTTGCCGCCGGCCTTGGCGCGGTACATGGCGAGGTCGGCGTTGCGCAGCAGCTCGCCCGCGCCCAGGCCCTGCTCGGCGAAGGCGACGCCGATGGAGGCGTTGACCCGGACATCGTTGCCGTCGATGAGGTACGGCTGCGACAGCGTCCCGCGGAGCCGGTCGGCGAGCTCCAGGATGTGCCGCTCCCGGGCGGCGCGGTCGCGGGTGTTGTCCCCGACGATCAGGGCGGCGAACTCGTCGCCGCCGAGCCGGGAGGCGGTGTCGCCCTGCCGGACGGCGTCCTGGAGCCTGCGGGCGGCCTGCACCAGCAGTTCGTCGCCGGCCTGGTGCCCGATCGTGTCGTTGACGGCCTTGAAGCCGTCGAGGTCGATGAAGAGCACGGCCGTGTTGCGCAGGGCCACGCCCCGGTCGGAGGCGCGGCGGCCGGACAGCGCCTGCTGCACGCGCCGGGTGAACAGCGCCCGGTTGGGCAGGTCGGTGAGCGGGTCGTGCTCGGCGTTGTGCTGCAACTGCGCCTGCAGCCGCACCCGTTCGGTGACGTCCCGGCTGTTGAAGATCAGGCCGCCCTGGTGGCGGTTGACGGTCGACTCGACGTTGAGCCAGCCGCCCGCGCCGGACCGGAAGCGGCACTCGATGCGCGTGGTGGGCTCCTCGACCGGGTCGGCGGCGAGGAAGCGGCGCACCTCGTGCACGACGCAGCCCAGGTCCTCCGGGTGGATCAGGTTGGCCAGTTCCGTGCCCACCAGGTCCTCCGCGGGGCGGCCGTAGACGCCGGCGGCGGCCGGGGAGACGTAGCGGAGGATGCCGTTGGGCGCGGCGATCATGATGACGTCGCTGGAGCCCTGCACCAGGGAGCGGAAGTGGTTCTCCTTCTGCGCCAGTTCCTGGGTGAGGGTGATGTTGTCGAGCAGCATGATGCCCTGCCGCACGACCAGGGCGAGCACCACCGTGCCCCCGGTGATGAGCACCACGCGGTCGACGCTGCGTCCGTTGAGGACGTTGTAGAGGATCCCCAGGGTGCACACCGCGGCCGCGAGGTACGGCGTGAGGGCGGCCAGGGAGCCGGCGATGGGCCGGGCGGCCGGGTAGCGGATCGGGTCGGCGCCCGGTCCGGGCTGCTGGGGGTGCGGTCCGCTGCGCTGCCCGGGCACGTGCTCGTGCACCACGCGGGTGTGGCCCTCGTCCTCCGGCTGCCCGCCGCGGGACCCCGCCCACGGGGCGTACGCCAGCAGCAGCGAGCCGGCGAACCAGCCCGCGTCCAGCAGCTGCCCGGAGCGGTAGTCGTTGTGCAGCAGGGGCGAGGTGAACAGGGCGTCGCACATCACGGTCAGCGCCAGGGCGCCGATCGCGGTGTTGACCGCCGAGCGGTTCACCGCCGAACGCCGGAAGTGCAGCGCGAGCACCATGCTGACCAGGGCGATGTCGAGCAGCGGGTAGGCCAGCGACAGCGCGGTGTGCGCCACGCCGGGCCCCTCCGACTTGGCCGCCTGGGCGAGCGCCAGGCTCCAGGCGAGGGTGAGCAGCGAGCCGCCGATCAGCCACGCGTCCAGGGCGAGGCAGCCCCAGCCGGCCTTCGTCACCGGCCGCTTGGCGAGCACCAGGAGTCCCACGATGGCGGGCGGCGCGAAGCAGAGGAAGAACAGGTCGGCGTAGCTGGGGCTGGGCACGGGCTGCCCGAGGACCACCTCGTACCAGCCCCAGACCAGGTTGCCCAGGGCCGCCATCGCCGAGGAGAGGCCGAACAGCAGCCAGGCGGAGCGGAAGCGGGTGCGGCGCCTGCGGGCGTACAGGGCGCAGGAGACGGCGGCGGTGCCCGCCGCGGCGCTCAGCCCGAAGTCGCCCATGACCAGCGCGAGTTGCCGGGAGCCCCAGCCGAGCGCGGAGCCGACGGCGTAGGCCCCGCAGACCAGGGCCAGGACGAGCTGGGGGACCGGGCCCGGCCGGGGGCCGGAGGCCGGCGGCAGGGGCAGCAGCGTCTTCGGCGAAGGCTGCGTCCGCAGCGTTCCGTCGAGGGTCGGGGTGGGGGAGGGCGCGCTCACCGGTCCCTCCCGCTCCGCGTCGCACCCGGGCCCCGCGGGTCCCGGTGCGCCGGCTGGGCCTGCCGCTTGCGGCTGCCGTGCCTGCGGTGGTGGTGGCCGTGGTTGGTGTGGTGGCCGTCGTGGTGCGTGTGGCGGCCGCCGACGGTGCCGTGACGACCGCGTCTGCGCGCGGCGGTGCGCCAGGTTCGCAGCCGGTGACTCCGCCGCGTCGGATCGCTCGTCCCTTGACCGTGCATCGCCCGTCGCCCCCCTCACAGTCTGAAGTCCGTCCCCGGCGCCGAACGGTGCGCGGCGCAGCCCCTGTCGGGACGATACACCAGTCTCGTCACTCAGGGACATAGGTTCTCTACTCTCCGTGACGATCAGCTGATATGCGAGTACCCGCCGCGTCCGGAAGGTCGCGGACGGTACTCGAAGCGCGTCACGCGCGGGGCGCACCCGTCGTCAGGATCACGTTCCGCAGCGGCTCCCGGTTCACGAACCGGGACAGCTGGTCCGCCAGCAGCCGCGCGGCACGCGGCGGGAAGGCCGAGGTGGGACCGCCCGCGTGCGGGCTGACGAGCACGCCCGGCGCCCGCCACAGGGGGTGGTCGCGGGGCAGCGGCTCGGGGTCGGTGACGTCGAGGGCCGCGGTGAGCCGGCCGCTCTCCACCTCCGCGAGCAGGGCCTTGGTGTCGACGACGGGCCCGCGGGCGACGTTCACCAGCAGCGCGCCGTCCTTCATCCGCGCCAGGAAACCGGAGTCGACCAGGCCACGGGTGTCCTCGGTCAGCGGCGTGGAGAGGATGACGACGTCCGCCTCCGGGAGCAGGGAGGGCAGGGCGGTGAGCGGATGCACCGGACCGCGCGCCGTGGTGCGCTCGGAGCGCGCGACGCGCGCCACCCGCGCCACCTCGAAGGGAACGAGCCGGTCCTCGATCGCCGCGCCGATGGAGCCGTACCCGACGATGAGCACGTTCTTGTCGGCCAGGGCCGGCCGGAACCCGCCCAGCCACTCCCCCCGGTCCTGCGCGCGGACGAAGTCCGGGATGCCGCGCAGCGACGCCAGGACGAGCGCGAGGGTGAGCTCGGCGGTGCTCGCCTCGTGGACCCCGCGGGCGTTGCACAGCCGCACCCCGTCGCGCAGGTCCCGCAAGCCGGGCTCCACGTGGTCTATGCCGGCCGACAGGGTCTGCACGACCTGCACCGAGCTCATCAGGGGGAGCGGCCGTACGCACAGCGGGCTGGGCTTCATGTAGGGGACGACGTAGAAGGCGCAGTCGGCCGGGTCCGCGGGGAAGTCCCCGGACCCGTCCCAGAAGCGGTACGCCGGCCCCTCGGGGAGCCCTTCGATCTCGTCCGGCGGGATGGGCAGCCACACGTCAGCAGTCATGCTCCGGAGGCTATGTCAGGAGCGTATGACGGCAGAGGTTAGGTTGGGGTGGCCGTACGAGGGAGGGTCACGACCAGGTGGAGCGCAGGACGATCGGCGCGGGGGCGCTCGCGGTGGGGGCCGTCGGACTCGGGTGCATGCCGATGAGCTGGGCGTACAGCGCGTCGCGCCGGCGCGGCGACGAGTCGCTCAGGGCGGTGCACCGGGCCCTCGACCTGGGTGCGTCCCTGCTGGACACCGCGGACATGTACGGGCCGTTCACCAACGAGCTGCTGGTGGGGCGGGCCGTGAAGGAGCGGCGGGCCGACGCCTTCGTGTCGACCAAGGTCGGGCTGCTGGTCGGCGACCAGCACATCGTGGCCAACGGCCGCCCGGGATACGTCAGACGGGCCTGCGACGCCTCCCTGCGCCGGCTCCAGACCGACGTCATCGACCTCTACCAGCTGCACCGCGCCGATCCCGAGGTGCCGGTCGAGGAGACCTGGGGCGCGATGGCGGAGCTGGTCCGGGCCGGGAAGGTGCGGGCGCTGGGGCTGTGCGCGGTGGGCGCGCGGTCGGCGCGGCGGCCGGGGGCCCGGCTGCACGACGCGACGATCCGCCAGCTGGAACGGGTGCAGCAGGTCTTCCCGGTGACCGCGGTGGAGGCGGAGCTGTCGGTGTGGTCGCCGGAGGCCCTGGAGGCGCTGCTGCCGTGGTGCGAGGCGCGCGGGGTCGGCTTCCTCGCCGCGATGCCCCTCGGCAACGGCTTCCTGACGGGCACGCTGACCCCGGGCGAGGGCTTCGAGGCGGACGACCCGCGGGCCCGGCACCCGCGGTTCACGGCCGAGATGATGGCCGCCAACCAGCCGATCGTGGTGGGGCTGCGGCGGATCGCCGCCCGGCACGGCGCGCACGTCACCCCGGCCCAGGTGGCGCTGGCGTGGGTGCTCGCGCAGGGTCCGCACGTGGTCCCGGTGCCCGGGACCAAGCAGGAGCGGTGGGTCGCGCAGAACGCGGCCGCGGCGGAACTGCGGCTGACGGCCGAGGACCTGGCCGAGGTGGCGGAGCTGCCGGCGGCGCAGGGGTCGTGGGACTGAGGGGCCCGCGCCGGTGCGGGGGCCGGCGGTTCGGTTTTCCGCCGACCGGGAACCTGTGGGGCGCGGGCGGTGTAAGACAGGGAGAACCCGCCCGCGTCGAAGGGACCATGATCGTGCAACGTCGAGCCGTGCCGGCCGCGATGGCCGTCGCCGCGCTCCTGCTGACGGCCGGCTGCTCCTCCGACGGCGGAGGAGCGGCGGGCGGCGAGCGGAGCGCCTCCCCCAGCCGTACGGCACCGCCGTCGTCCCCGCCGCGGCAGGCCGCCGAGGAGACCCCGCCCGCCAAGGGCTCGGCGGAGGTGGTCCGGACCGTCGCCACGGGCCTGCGGACGCCGTGGGGCCTCGCCCCGCTGCCGGGCGGCGGCCTGCTGGTCTCCTCCCGGGACGACGGGACGATCGTCCGGATCGACGAGAAGACCGGGAAGAAGACCGAACTGGGCGAGGTGCCGGGGGTCTCCCCGGCCGGCGAGGGCGGCCTGCTCGGCATCGCCCTCTCCCCCGACTACGCCTCGGACCACATGGTCTACGCCTACTTCACCTCCGCCTCGGACAACCGCGTCGTCCGCATGCTCCACGACGAGGACAAGCCCCCCGGCGAGCAGCTCGGCGCGCCCGACACGGTCTTCAGGGGCATCCCCAAGGGCGTGATCCACAACGGCGGCCGGATCGCCTTCGGCCCGGACCGGATGCTGTACGTGGGCACCGGCGAGAGCGGCGACACCGGGCTGTCCCAGGACAAGGAGTCCACCGGCGGCAAGATCCTGCGCCTCACCCCGGACGGCGACCCGGCCCCCGGCAACCCGTTCCCGGACTCCCCTGTCCTCTCCTACGGCCACCGCAACGTGCAGGGCCTGGACTGGGACGCGAAACAGCGGCTCTTCGCCGCGGAGTTCGGCCAGGACACCTGGGACGAGCTGAACGCGATCGAGCCGGGCGGCAACTACGGCTGGCCGCGGACCGAGGGCCGGTCCGGCGACGAGGGCCTGCGCGACCCGGTGGCGCAGTGGAGCACCGACGAGGCCTCCCCCAGCGGCATCGCCTACGCCGAGGGCTCGGTCTGGATGGCCGGTCTGCGCGGCCAGCGCCTGTGGCGCGTGCCCCTGGACGGCACGCGGGCGTCGGCGGAGCCGCAGGCCTTCCTGGAGGGCGAGTACGGCCGGCTGCGGTCGGTGGCCGCGGCGGGCGGCGACCGGCTGTGGGTCACGACCAGCAACACCGACGGCCGCGGCGACCCCGGGGAGGCGGACGACCGCGTCCTGGAGGTGCGGGTGAGGTAGCCGGCCCGTCGCCCGCCCGGCCGCCGGGCCCGGTCTCCGGGCGGGCGGACGGCGGCCTTCCCGGACGTGCGGCCCGCGTCCCGGATCACCGTCCCCGGCGTCCCCGCGGGCCGGCTCCGGCCGGTTCCGCCCGTCGGGGGTGTGCCCGCGGCCCGGTGCGAGCGGGTCTTCCGGGCCGGCGGACACGAAAGCCCCCGGGCCGCGGCGTCCCTCGCGGCGCGGTCCTCAGCCCGCCGTCCGCGCGGTGAGCGTTCCGGCCGGGAACAGTCCCCGCCGGTGGGCCACCGCCGCCGCCTCGCCCCGGCCCGAGACGCCCAGCTTGGCGAGGATGCGGGAGACGTGGACGCTCGCCGTCTTCGGCGAGATGAAGAGCTCCTCGGCGATCTGGCGGTTGGTGCGGCCGGCGGCGACCAGGCGCAGGACGTCGCGTTCCCGGCTGGTCAGGCCGAGGGCCTCGGCGGGGTCGGCGGGGGCCGGGGAGCGGCCGGACGCGCGGCCGAGCGGGAGGCGGGCGCGCCGGGCGAGCAGCGCGGCGGCGTCGGCGAGCGGCCGGGCGCCGAGGTGGCCGGCGACCGCGTGGGCGAGGCGGAGCAGTTCCGTGGCCCGGGCCCGCTCGTCCTCCCCGGCTCCGCGGACCAGCAGCGCCTCGGCCAGGCGCAGCCGGACGCGGGCGAGGTCGTAGGGCCGCTCCAGGGGTTCCACCGCGGCGACGGCCGCGCTCCACTCGTCCGGCGGGACGCGGCCCTCGGCGCGCAGGAGCTCCGCGCGCAGCCACTGGTCGTATGCCTTCCATACGGGGACGCCCGTGGTGAGGGTCTTCGCGGCCGCGCGCAGGCGGCGCACGGTCTCCGGGCGGCCGGGCTCGGTGGCCGGGTTCCCGAAGCCGTCGGCCTCGGCGGTCGCGGCGGTGAGCAGCAGCGGCCAGCCGTAGCGCTGGGTGCCGGGCGGGAAACCGGCGTCCAGGACGGCGAGCAGTTCGGCGCGGGCGTCGGGCAGGCGGCCCTCGGCGGCGGCCAGGCCGATGGCGAGGCAGCTCATCGGCAGGGTGTACTGCGGCATGGGGTCGTGGGTGCCGAAGCAGGAGCGGGCGGCGCCCAGGTGGCGGGCGGCCGCCGCGAGGTCGCCCCGGTCGAGGGCGAGGTGGGCCAGGCGCAGCAGTCCCCCGGTGCGCGGCTTGGCGCTGTGCTCGGCGCGCTGCGCGTGGGCCGCGGCCTCGGCCGCCTCGTCCCAGCGGCCGAGCACGTGCAGCGATTCGGCGAGGTTGCCCCACACCCACCCGTCGGAGTCCAGCCGGCCCAGCCGGCGGGTGAACGCCACGCCCTCCCGCAGGATGCCGACGGCCTCCTCCGAGCGGCCGACGCCCTCCAGGATCGAGGGGAGGTTGATGTAGGCGCGGCTCAGCACCCCGGTCGCGCCCAGATCCGCGGCCCGGTCCTTGACCCGGTACATCTCGGCGAGCCCGGCCTCGATGTCGCCGGCGTCGACGATCAGGCCGCCGAGGGTGAGCCGGGCGTTCAGCTCGGTGTGGTGGGCGCCGACCATGCGGGCGTACTCGACGGCGCGTTCGGCGGCGGCCATGGTGGCGCCGCCCGGCTCGTGCAGCATCGACCAGGTCGCGACCATGGCGAGCACCTCGGCGTGCACCTCGGACGGGGGCAGCCCGCGCACCAGGTCCTGGGCGGTGGCGAGTTCCGCCCAGCCGTCGCCGCGGGCCAGGCCCTGCACCAGCCGGGAGCGCTGGCTCCAGAACCAGGCGGCGCGCACCGGGTCCGGTTCCTCGTCCAGGAGCCGCAGCGCCCGCTTGGTGATCTTCAGGGCGCGCTCGCGCTCCGCGCACAGCCGTCCGGCGACGGCGGCCTCGGCCATCAGGTCCAGGTAGCGCAGCGGGGTGGTGGCCGGGTCGCCGCCGCTGGGCGGGTAGGCCTCGGTGTAGTCGGCCGGGCGCAGGGTCCCCCGCACGTCGGCGGGGGCCGCGTCCCACAGGTCCATGGCCCTCTCCAGCAGCCGCAGTTGCTCGGTGTAGGCGTGGCGGCGGCGGGCCTCGACGGAGGCGTCCAGGACGGCGGGCAGGGCCTTGGCGGCGTCGTGGGCGTGGTACCAGTAGCTGGCCAGGCGCATCGCCCGCTCGTCGGCGGGCACGAGCGTCGGGTCGGCCTCCAGGGCCTCGGCGTAGCGGCGGTTGAGGCGGGAGCGTTCGCCGGGCAGCAGGTCGTCGCTGACGGCCTCGCGGACCAGGGAGTGGCGGAAGCGGTAGCCGTCGCCGCCGGGCGCGGCGAGCAGGATGTTGGCGTTGACGGCGGCCCGCAGCGCCTCGATGAGGTCGTCCTCGGCGAGCCGGGCGACGGCGGCCAGCAGCCGGTACTCGACGGTGGAGCCGCCCTCGGCGACGATCCGGGCGACCCGCTGGGCGCTCTCCGGCAGGGCCTCCACGCGGACCAGCAGCAGGTCGCGCAGGGAGTCGGTGAGACCGGTGGAACAGCCCTGGCGGGCGGCGACGGCGAGTTCCTCCACGAAGAAGGCGTTGCCGTCGGAGCGTTCGAAGATCTCGTCGACCTGCTCGGGCCGGGGTTCCCGGGCGAGGATGCCGGCGATCTGGCGGCCGACCTCGTCGCGGGTGAAGCGGCCGAGTTCGATGCGGCGGACCGTGCGCAGCCGGTCGAGTTCGGCGAGCAGGGGGCGCAGCGGATGGCGGCGGTGGATGTCGTCGGAGCGGTAGGTGGCGAGGACGACGAGGCGTCCGGTGCGCAGTGTGCGGAAGAGGTAGGCGAGCAGGTGGCGGGTGGAGGCGTCGGCCCAGTGCAGGTCCTCCAGGACCAGCAGCACGGGGCGGTCGGCGGCGACGTGCTCCAGCAGCCGGGCGGTCAGCTCGAAGAGGCGGGCCATGCCCTCCTCGTCGTCCCGGGCCCCGCCGCGGACCGCGGCGGAGCCGAGTTCGGGCAGCAGGCGGGCGAGTTCCTCCTCCTGCCCGGCGGCCTCGGTGGCGAGCAGGCCGGGCAGCTCGCGGCGCAGGGCGCGCAGGGCGGTGGAGAAGGGCGCGAAGGGCAGCCCGTCGGCGCCGATCTCGACGCAGCCGCCGAGCGCGACGACCGCGCCGCGGCGGCGGGCGGCGTCGGCGAACTCCTCGACGAGGCGGGTCTTGCCGACGCCGGCCTCCCCGCCGAGCAGCAGCGCCTGCGGCTCGCCCGCCGCCGCCCGGGTGAGCGCGTCGTTCAGCGTGTCCAGTTCGCCGGCGCGGCCGACGAACACGGGACTGACGGACCTGGTCTCCACGGCCCCGAGCATCGCACGCGACGCCGACGGCCCGGCACTGCTTTTCGGCGCGGGGGCCGCCGCGGGCGTGCGCGGGCGGAGCACGGCAGCGGCTCCCGTGCTCCGCCCGGCGTCCCGCGCCCCCGGCCCGCCGGTCACGCCGCGCGGGCGAACCGGTGGCGGCGGGAGCGGCGGGTATGGCTCTCCGCCTCGGCGGCGTGCGGGGCGGCGTCCCGGCGGGCGAGGAGGGCCTGCCGGACCAGCCGCTGCCGCTCGGCGCGGCGGACGAGGTCGGCGGAGCGGAGCTGGTGCAGCTCGTAGTCGTACACGGTGTCTCCCCTGGTGACGGCGGGTGCCGGCCGTGGCCGGCGGTGGTGCCTCCACCTTCGTCGTACGGGCGGGGCCGCCGCATCGGGAGGGTTCCGCATCTTCGCCCGGGCCGGGGGCCTTACCGGGGCCTCGGACACGCGTAAGGGGCCTCGCGGTCTCCGTAAGGTGCTTACGGAGACCGCGGACCCCTCGGTCACGGCCGGCTCAGCTCGCCGACGGCAGACCCAGCAGGACGTCGGTGTACTTCAGGACGGCCAGGAACAGGCCGATCACCCCGAGCGTGAGACCGGCCCAGGCGACCGACTTGATCCAGGCGGCCTGCGGCCGGCCGGGCGCTCCGAAGGCGGGCCGGGCCAGCACCACGGCGGCGACGACCAGCGCGACCAGCGCGAACAGGCCGGCCCACAGCGCGGAGGTCTTCCAGGCGTCGCCGTAGACCTCCTTGATCTGCTGGGCGACGCCCGCGGAGGACGAGGTCTCCAGCTGGCCGATCAGGGTCTCGCGCGCGGCGGCCACCGTGCCGATCCAGCTGCCGGTCAGCGAGACGACGCCGAGCGCCACGGACAGGATCGCGCCGGCGCCCTGCCCGACTCCGGGGGCCCCCTCCTCACGTCCGGCCCGCTCGCCGTCCCCGTCGGCGGCCTCGGCCGGTTCCCCGGACTCCGTCGCCTCGTCGGCCGTGGTCGCCTCGTCGGCGCCGGTCACCTCGTCGGACTGGGCGGCCTTGCCGGCCTCGGTCTCGTCCACTGTCTTCGTTCCCATGTCTCGCACCGTACGGACGCTCTCTGAGAGGTTGCTTAACGGTCGTTGTGAGCGGCACGCGCGCGGGCCGCCCGCCACTCCGGCGCGAGGACCGACCACACCTCGAGGTCGTGCCGCACGCCGTGGTGGAGATGGGCCTCGCGCCGCACCCCGTCCCGGGTCATGCCGAGCCGCCGGGCCACGTCGAGGCTGGGCCGGTTGCCGGAGGCGGCGACCCATTCGACGCGGTGGATGCCGCGTCCCTCGACCGCCCAGTCCAGGAGCACCCGCATGGCCCGTGTGACCAGGCCGCGCCCGGTGGCGGCGGGCTCCAGCCAGCAGCCGACCTCGCAGGTGCGCTGCGCCGCGTCGAAGTTGAGGAACAGCACTCCTCCCACCAGTGTGCCCTCCAGCCACAGGCCGTGCAGGGAGCCGGTGTCGGCCGCGCGCATGTCGGCGTACCGCTGGAGGACCTCCCGCGCGCCGGCCACGTCCGTGGCCCGGGAGCCGAACGGCACGTACTGGTTGATGAACTCCCGGCCCCGCTCCAGGTGCGCCAGGAACTCCTCGGCCCGCCAGGGCTCCAGGGGCCGCAGTTCGGCGCCGTCGTCACCCAGGGGTATCGCGTACATCGCGCGTGCGCTCCTCTTCCGCCAGGACGTCCGCCACCTCGGCGTCCGCCGCGGCGGCCAGCCTCTCATGGGCGGTCCGGGCCTCGGGCGGTTCGATGCTGATGCGCGGCAGGCGCCGGTCGAGCCAGCGGGGCAGCCACCAGTTGGCGCCGCCGAGCAGGTGCATCAGGGCGGGCACGAGGAGGGTGCGCAGGACGAAGGCGTCCAGGGCGACGGCGGAGGCCAGCGCGATGCCGAACATGGCGATCACGCGGTCCCCGCTGAGGACGAAGGCGAGGAAGACCGCGATCATGATGACGGCCGCGGAGTTGATCACGCGGCTGGTCTCGGCGAGGCCGACCCGCACCGCGCGCCGGTTGTCGCCGGTCTCCAGCCACTCCTCGTACATCCGGCTGACCAGGAACACCTGGTAGTCCATGGACAGGCCGAACAGGACCGACACCATGATCACGGGCAGGAAGGGCTCGATCGGCCCGGCGCTGCCCAGGCCGAGCGGTTCGCTGCCCCAGCCCCACTGGAAGACCGCGACGACGACGCCGAAGGCGGCGGCCACGGCGGCGACGTTCATCGCGGCGGCCTTCAGCGGGATGCCGACGGACCGGAAGGCGAGCAGGAGCAGCAGGCAGCCCAGGCCGATGACGACGCCGACGAAGACGGGCAGCTTGTCCACGATGACGGCGGCGAAGTCGTCGTAGCCGGCCGTCACGCCGCCGACCTGCACGTCGAGCGAGGTGCCGGCCTCGGCGCGCGGCAGCACCTCGGCGCGCAGCCGGTCGACGAGCTCGCTGGTCCGCTCGGACTGCGGGGCGGACTCCGGTACGACGGTGAGGTACGCGGTGCGGCCGCCCGAGCCGTACGTCGCCGGTGTCACCGACGCGACGTCGCCGGTGGCGCGCAGCGCGCTGTCGAGGTTGTCGAGGGCGAGCCGGTCCTCGGCGCCGTGCACCTTCGTGACGAGGGTGAGGGGGCCGTTGACCCCGGGGCCGAAGCCGTCGGCGAGGAGGTCGTAGGCCCGGCGGGTGGTGGACGTCCCGGGGTCGTTGCCCTGGTCGGAGGTGCCCAGGTGCAGGGAGAAGGCGGGCAGCGCGAGGACGGTCATGACGGCCAGGGCGAGCGCGCCGAGCGCCTTGGGGCGGCGCTCCACGAACGCCGACCAGCGGGCGGCGAACCCGGTCGGGAGCTCGGGCTCGGGCCCGTGCCGCGCGAGCCGCCGCCGCTCGCGCCGGTTCAGGGCGCGCATGCCGATGAGGGAGAGCAGGGCGGGCAGCAGGGTGACGGAGGCCGCGACCGTCAGGACCACGGTCAGGCAGGCGGCGACGGCCACGCCGTCGAGGAAGCCCAGCCGCAGGATCAGCATGCCCAGCAGGGCGATGCACACGGTGGCGCCCGCGAACACCACCGCGCGTCCGGTGGTCGCCACGGCGTGGGTGGCGGCCTCGGCGACCGGCAGGCCGCGTTTGAGTCCGCGCCGGTGCCGGGTGACGATGAACAGCGCGTAGTCGATGCCCACGCCCAGCCCGATGAGCATGCCGAGCATGGGCGCGAAGTCGGCCACGGTCATGGCGTGGCCGAGCAGCACGATCCCGGCGTAGGCGGTGCCGACGCCGACCAGCGCGGTGGCGATGGGCAGCAGCGAGGCCGCCAGGGAGCCGAAGGCCAGGAAGAGCACGACCGCGGCGGCGGCCACGCCGACGGCCTCGGCGAGGTGCCCGCCGGAGGTGGGGCTGCCCGCGACGGCGGCGCCGCCCACCTCGACCCGCAGGCCGTCGCCCGCGGCGGCCCGGGCGGCGCCGACGACGGCGGCGGCCTCGCGCTCGGAGACGTCCCCGGCCCGCTCGGCGAAGGTGACCGTGGCGTACGCGGTCCGGCCGTCCTCGCTGATCCGGCCGGCGCCCCGGTGGCCGTGGGGGCCGGTCACGGCGGCCACGCCGGGCAGGTCCCGCACCCGGTCCAGGGCGCGGCCCATGTCCTGTTCGACGTCGGCGGCGCGGACCGTGCCGGACGGGGTGTGCCACACGACGGTGACGCTGTCGCCGCCCAGGCCGGGGAAGCCGTCGTGCAGCAGCCGGGCGGCCCGGCCGGACTCGGTGCCGGGCACGTCGTAGTCGTTCGAGTACGCGGCCCCGGCGACGGCGGCGGCGGCCGCGGCCCCGCCGAAGGCGGCGAGCCACAGCAGGACGGCGACCAGGCGGTGCTGGACGCACCAGCGTGCAAGAGCTGCCACGGACGAGCTCCCAGAGTTGCTTTCGTGGATCTTTGGCCGGGAACAGTCGTTCATGAAGAGAACAGCCCGCAAAGAACGCATGAGCGATGTCCGGCCACTCTTGCAGGCGACGGTGACGGTTCGGCCGTGTTCGTGGGCTTTTTCACAGGATGGGGAGGGAATTCACAGGCGCCCTGCTCACCGGGTCACCGCCCCGCTCCGCTCAGTCGAACTGGTCCCCCAGTGCCATCACCATCACCCCGCCGACCATCAGCCACAGCGCCCGGCGGGTGTGTCCCCGCGAACCGAGGAGCGTCGCGCCGGCGCATCCGGCGGCGCCGAGGGCGTAGGCGGCCGGGACGAGGGCCGGCGCGGAGCCGGTGAGGCGGAGCAGTGCCGCGGCGAGGCCGGCGACGGCGAGGACCGCCCCGGTGACGGCCGCCGTCCAGCGCGCCCGCCGCGCGTCGTGCGCCCCGCCGTCCTCGCCATGGGGGACGTCGTCCTCGCCGTGGGGGACGTCGTCCTCGCCGTGGGGGACGTCGTCCTCGCCGTGGGGGATGTCGTCGTGGCCGTCGTCGGGCTGCTCCCGGTGCCGCTCCTCCAGCGGTCCGGACATCTCGGAATCGGCGCGTCCCCTCATGGCGCGGGAGCGTAGCGCCCGGGGCGGGGAAACCGGGGTGCGGGGTCGGGCCGCGGCTGCTAGCTTCCCGCGGGTCAGCCCCCCGCGGCCCACCGCCGCCCGGCCGAAGCAGGTGTGTTGTTTGACGGTCCGACCGAGCTCCGACGCGATCCCGTTCTCCCCCCAGAACCCGAGGAGCCCGTTCACCGATGTCCGGCATCACCCCGAGGACCCCGTCCGATGACCTCGCTAGCCGCCTGACCCTCGCCCGCTACCCGCGCAGCGCCGCCTACGACGTCCGCTGGACCGTCGACAACCAGATGGGCCCGCACGCGCTGTGGCTGCTGGAGTGGCTGGCCCCCGCCCTCGGCCTCGACACCGCGCCCCCCGGGGCGCGCGTGCTCGACCTGGGCTGCGGCCGCGCCATGACCTCCGTCTTCCTCGCGCGGGAGTACGGCGCCCAGGTCACCGCCGCCGACCTGTGGATCGGGCCGGACGACAACGCCGCGCGCCTCGCCGAGGCGGGTGTCGCGGACCGGGTGCTGCCCGTGTCCGCCGAGGCGCACGACCTGCCCTTCGGCGAGGGCAGCTTCGACACGGTCGTCTCCATCGACGCCTACCAGTACTTCGGCACCGACGACCTGTACCTGCCCACGCTGACCCGGCTGCTGAAGCCGGGCGGGCGGATCGGGATCGTCGTACCGGCGCTGCGGGAGGAGATCGACGGCGTGGAGCCGCCGGAGCACCTGAAGCCGTTCTGGGAGCCCGGCTACTGGTGCTTCCACACCGCCGGCTGGTGGCGGCGCCACTGGACGCGCAGCGGGGCCGTGGAGGTCGAGACGGCCGACTGGCTGACCGACGGCTGGCGCGAGTGGCTGCTGTGGTGCGAGGTCGTGGCCGAGCACAGCACGGACCGGTGGCACGTCGAGGCGGCCGGCCGGTGCGCCGGGATGCTGCGGGCCGACCGGGGCCGCACGCTGGGCTTCGCCCGGGTCGTGGGGCGCCGCCTCTGACCCGGCACGCCGCAGGGGGACGCACCGGCCTGCGGCGCGTCCCCCTGCGGCGGGTGCGGGGGTCAGCCCTCGACGCCCAGCTTCTGAAGGATCAGTTCCTTCACGCGGGCCGCGTCGGCCTGGCCGCGGGTGGCCTTCATGACCGCGCCGACCAGGGCGCCGGCCGCGGCCACCTTGCCGCCGCGGATCTTGTCCGCGACGGCCGGGTTGCCGGCGATGGCCTCGTCGACGGCGGCGGTCAGCGCGCCCTCGTCGGAGACGACCTTCAGGCCGCGCTTCTCGACGACCTCGTCCGGGGTGCCCTCGCCCGCGAGGACGCCCTCGATGACCTGGCGGGCCAGCTTGTCGTTCAGGTCGCCCTTCGCCACCAGCTCGGTGACCCGGGCCACCTGCTGCGGCGTGATCGCCAGCTCGTCCAGCGCCTTGCCCGACTCGTTGGCGCTGCGCGCCAGTTCGCCCATCCACCACTTGCGGGCGGCGGCCGCGTCGGCACCGGCGTCGATCGTGGCGACGATCAGGTCCAGCGCGCCAGCGTTGAGGATCGCCTGCATGTCGGTGCCGGAGACGCCCCACTCCTCGCGGAGCCGGTTGCGGCGCACCAGCGGCAGCTCGGGCAGCGTGGCCCGCAGCTCCTCGACCCACTCGCGCGAGGGGGCGACCGGGACGAGGTCGGGCTCCGGGAAGTACCGGTAGTCCTCGGCCTCCTCCTTCACGCGGCCCGAGGTCGTCGACCCGGTGTCCTCGTGGAAGTGGCGGGTCTCCTGGACGATGGTGCCGCCCGAGGAGAGCACGGCCGCGTGCCGCTGGATCTCGTACCGGGCCGCGCGCTCCACGGACCGCAGCGAGTTGACGTTCTTCGTCTCCGAGCGGGTGCCGAACTTCTCGGTGCCGTTCGGGCGCAGCGACAGGTTCACGTCGCAGCGCATCTGGCCCATCTCCATGCGGGCCTCGGACACGCCGAGCGCCCGGATGAGCTCGCGCAGCTCACGGACGTACGCCCGGGCGACCTCGGGGGCGCGCTCGCCGGCGCCCTCGATCGGCTTGGTGACGATCTCGATGAGCGGGATGCCGGCGCGGTTGTAGTCCAGCAGGGAGTGGGACGCGCCGTGGATACGGCCGGTGGCGCCGCCGACGTGGGTCGACTTGCCGGTGTCCTCCTCCATGTGGGCGCGCTCGATCTCCACGCGGAAGGTCTCGCCGTCCTCCAGCTGCACGTCGAGCCAGCCGTCGAAGGCGATCGGCTCGTCGTACTGGGAGGTCTGGAAGTTCTTCGGCATGTCCGGATAGAAGTAGTTCTTCCGGGCGAAGCGGCACCACTCGGCGATCTCGCAGTTCAGCGCGAGACCGATCTTGATGGCGGACTCGACGCCGGTCGCGTTGACGACCGGGAGCGCGCCGGGCAGGCCGAGGCAGACGGGGCAGGTCTGGGTGTTCGGCTCGGCGCCCAGCGCCGTCGAACAGCCGCAGAACATCTTGGTCTTGGTGCCGAGTTCGACATGGACCTCGAGGCCCATGACGGGGTCGTAGGACGCGAGCGCGTCCTCGTACGACACCAGGTCGGTCGTGGTGGTCACTGGAAGTTCCCTCTCAGCCCAGCAGGACGTCGTCGTCGCCGAGACGCTTCAGCTCGCGGTACATGATGGCGAGGTTGGTGACGACAGCGGCACCGGTCACCACGGCGTCGAGCAGCCGCAGCGTGTCGTTGTCGGTGCGGGCCTTCTTGATCTGCTTGACGACACCGATCACGCCGAAGGCCGAGGTGGCCATCGACACGTACAGACCGGACTTGGACTTCTTGAAGCCCTTGGCCTTGGACAGTGCGCTCACAGCGACGGAGCCTCCTCGAGCAGCGGGTGGCCCCACTTTTCCACGAAGGCCGCCTCGACGGCGGCGCCCACCTTGTACAGGCGGTCGTCCTTCATGACCGGGGCGATGATCTGCAGACCGACCGGGAGGTTGTCCTCCGGCGCGAGGCCGCACGGCAGCGACATGGCCGCGTTGCCCGCCAGGTTGGTCGGGATGGTGCACAGGTCGGCGAGGTACATCGCCATCGGGTCGTCGGCGCGCTCGCCGATCGGGAAGGCGGTGGTCGGGGTCGTCGGGGAGACGATCACGTCCACCTGCTCGAACGCCTTGTCGAAGTCCTGTTTGATCAGCGTGCGGACCTTCTGGGCGCTGCCGTAGTACGCGTCGTAGTAGCCGGAGCTGAGCGCGTACGTGCCGAGCATGATGCGGCGCTTGACCTCGGGGCCGAAGCCGGCCTCGCGGGTCAGGGAGGTGACCTCCTCCGCGGAGTGCGTGCCGTCGTCGCCGGTGCGCAGGCCGTAGCGCAGGCCGTCGAAGCGGGCGAGGTTGGAGGAGCACTCGGACGGGGCGATCAGGTAGTACGCCGACAGCGCCAGGTCGAAGGACGGGCAGTCCAGTTCGACGATCTCGGCGCCCAGCTCCTTCAGCAGCGCGACGGACTCGTCGAACCGCTGGATGACGCCGGCCTGGTAGCCCTCGCCGCGGAACTGCTTGACGACGCCGACGCGCATGCCCTCCACCGAGCCGTTGCGGGCGGCCTCGACGACCGGCGGGACCGGGGCGTCGATGGAGGTGGAGTCCAGCGGGTCGTGCCCGGCGATGACCTCGTGCAGCAGGGCCGCGTCCAGGACCGTGCGGGCGCAGGGGCCGCCCTGGTCGAGGGAGGAGGAGAAGGCGACCATGCCGTAGCGCGACACCGCGCCGTACGTCGGCTTGACGCCGACCGTGCCGGTGACGGCGGCGGGCTGGCGGATGGAGCCGCCGGTGTCGGTGCCGATGGCGAGCGGGGCCTGGTAGGAGGCGAGCGCCGCGGAGGAACCGCCGCCGGAGCCGCCGGGGATCCGGGTGAGGTCCCACGGGTTGCCGGTCGGGCCGTACGCGCTGTTCTCGGTCGAGGACCCCATGGCGAACTCGTCCATGTTGGTCTTGCCGAGGATGACGACGTCGGCGGCCTTCAGCCTCTTGGTGAGGGTCGCGTCGTACGGCGGGATCCAGCCCTCCAGGATCTTCGAACCGACGGTCGTGGGCACGCCCTCGGTGGTGAAGATGTCCTTCAGGGCGAGCGGGACGCCGGCCAGCGGGCCCAGCTTCTCGCCGCGCTCCCGCTTCTCGTCGACGGCGCGGGCCTGCGCGAGCGCGCCCTCGCGGTCCACGTACAGGAAGGCGTGCACCTTCTCGTCGACGGCCTCGATCCGGGCCAGGTGGGCCTCGGTGACCTCGACCGCGGTCAGCTCGCCGGAGGCGATCTTCGCGGCGGTCTCGGCCGCGGTGAGCTTGATGATGTCCGTCATGGTGGTCTTAGTCCTCCCCCAGGATCTGCGGCACCTTGAAACGCTGCTGCTCCTGGGCCGGGGCGCCGGAGAGCGCCTGCTCGGGGGTGAGCGACGGACGGACCTCGTCCGCGCGCATGACGTTCGTCAGCGGCAGCGGGTGGGAGGTCGGCGGTACGTCTTGGTCGGCGACCTCGCTGACGCGGGCCACCGCGCCGATGATGTCGTCCAGCTGGCCGGCGAAGTGGTCAAGCTCTTCGGGCTTCAGCTCCAGACGCGCCAGCCGGGCGAGGTGGGCGACCTCCTCGCGCGTGATGCCAGGCATGCAGCGATCCTCTGGGGTGAGTGTGTGTGTGTTTGCCGCCAATCCTAGGGGGCGGGGGCCCGTGCCCGTGAAACGGTTCGTCCGGCCGCCGGCCGGACGGTTTCCCCGGGCGGCGGCCGGACGGATCCCGCGGCCGGCGCCCGGACGGCCGCGGGCCCGTGATCAGACGGCGAACAGCAGACCGGCCACTTCACGGCGGGGGCGGCGGACGCCTGAGAGGGGTGGCGGGTGCCTGCCGACCGGGTCTCCCTGACCGGGCGTGCCTGCCAGCCTGGCCTCCCGGGCCTCCCGGGCCTCCCGGGCCTCCCGGGCCTCCCGGGCCTCCCGGGCCGAGCATGCCTACCAACAGGCCTCCCGGACCGGGCATGCCTGCCGGCCTGGCCTCCCGAACCGGGCGTGCCTGCTGACCGGGCTTCCCGGGCCTCCCTGACCGCGCGTGCCTGCTGGCCGAGCTTCCCAGACCGGGCATGCCTGCCGGCCGGGCCTTACGGCCCGAGCGCCGGCGGTCGCCGGACGGGCAGCGGGCCGGGCGTCCCGGCCGGGACCGGGTGGGGGCGCGGCGGGTGGCTAGCCGACCCGCCCCGGGTCGTCCACCGTCGCCGCGGGCAGGGCGGCGGCCGGGCGCTGCCAGCCCCGCGAGCCGCGGGCGCGCAGCCATGCCGTGGTCTCGTCGGCGGGCATCGCGGCCGCGACCAGCCAGCCCTGGACGGCGTCGCAGCCGAGGTCGCGCAGGCGTTCCCAGGTCTCGTCGTCCTCGACGCCCTCGGCGACGACGAGCAGGCCGAGGGAGTGGGCGAGGTCGACGGTGCAGCGCACGATCTCGGCGTCCTCGGTGTCGACGGCCAGCCGGGCCACGAAGGAACGGTCGATCTTCAGCTCGCTCACCGGGAGCCGCCGCAGGTGCACCAGCGACGAGTAGCCGGTGCCGAAGTCGTCCAGGGACATCTTCACGCCGTGGCCGGTGAGCGCGTTGAGCGTGTCGGCGGCGCGCTGCGGGTCCTCCAGGAGGACGTGCTCGGTGATCTCCAGCTGGAGCGAGCCGGCCGGGACGCCGTGGCGGGCCAGCCGGGCGGCAACGGAGCCGGCGAAGCCGGGGGTGTGCACGTCGCGCGGGGAGACGTTGACGGCGACCGGTACGAACAGCCCCTGCGTCCGCCACTCGGCGACCTGCGCGAGGGCCGTCTCCAGCACGTACTCGGTGAGGTGGGGCATCAGCCCCGAGGACTCGGCGATGGCTATGAACTCGTCCGGCGGCACCTTCCCCCGCTCGGGGTGCACCCAGCGGACCAGGGCCTCCAGGCCGGCGACCTGCCCGTCGAAGCGGACCTTGGGCTGGTAGTGCAGCTGGACCTCGTGCGCGTCCAGGGCCCGGCGCAGATCGCCGAGCAGTCCGAGCCGGTCCGGGGTGTTGGAGTCGCGCTTGGACTCGTAGACCTCGACGCCCGTGCGGTCCCGCTTCGCCTGGTACATCGCCACGTCCGCCCGGCGCAGCAGCCCTTCGGCGTCCAGTGCGTGGTCCGGGAAGACGGCGACGCCGGCGCTGGCCTCCAGCACGAGGGTGAGCCCGTCGAGGTCGAGCGGGGAGCTGAGCGCGGCGACCAGGCCGCGGGCGATGCGGGTCGCCGAGGTGGTGGAGTCGGCGACCGGCAGTAAGACGGCGAACTCGTCGCCGCCGAGCCGGGCGACCTCCGCGCCGCGCGGCAGCGCCAGCCGCAGCCGGTCGGCGATCTGGAGCAGCAGCCGGTCACCGGCGAGGTGGCCGAGGGTGTCGTTGACCGACCGGAACCGGTCGAGGTCGATCAGCATCAGCGCGGCGCGGGCGTCGATGCGCTCGGCGTCGTCCAGCGCGGTCCAGATGCGCTCCAGCAGCCACTGGCGGTTGGGAAGCCCGGTCAGCGGGTCGCGCAGCTGCTCCTCCGCCCGGGCCCGGGCTATCCACAGGGTGGAGTCGAGCGCGATCAGCGGGATGGCGAACAGCGGCAGCAGGACGGGCTGGGCGAAGGCGACCACGCAGATCAGCGGCGCGATGCCGAGCAGCGCGACCGCGACCAGCCCTTGCCGGACCAGGGCGGTGCGGGCGACGGTGGGCAGCCCGGCGCGCGGGGCCTGCAGGTGCCACAGCAGGACGCGGCTGACCGCGAGGTAGGCGACGGCGACCAGCAGCACCTCGGCCGCGGTGTACGCCGTCCAGGTCTCCGGGTCGGAGGGGCGCTCGACGGACGGGACGGAGCCGAAGACGCCCAGCACCAGGGCGCCGGCGCCGATGCCGAGGAGGTCGACCGCCCCGTGCAGCACGCCCTGCCGCCAGCGGCCCCGCCGGGCTATGCCGACCAGGACGACGACGGTGAGGCTGACCAGGCCGGCCGGCACCCAGCCGTACATCAGCAGCACGGCGAGGGTGAGGGCGGCGCCCGAGCCGGTGCCGCCCCACCAGCGGGCGCGGCCCAGCATGACGAGGTGGCCGACGATGATGCCGGTCAGCACGGCCAGCGACCAGCCGGCGGTGCCGGCGGGGAAGAGCGCGTGGCCGCCGGTGAACGCCCGGTAGAACCCGGCGCCCAGGACGAACCCGGCCGCCGCGACGACCGCCGCGGGCAACGCGGGCCAGGACAGGTGCCGTTCGCTGTCCGCGCCGGGCAGACCGCCGGCGTGGTCGGCCGGCCGGGACTGTCCGGCGGCGCGGCCGTCCGGGACGGCGCGCTGTCCCGCGGCGCGTCCGTCCCCGGGGCGCCGTCCGGCGGCGCGCCCCTCCGCGCCCGGACGCCCCGGGGGCCGCCCGGCCCCACGGACCGCGCGCCATGCCACCGCCATGCGGCGCAGGCGCAGCCGTGGGTCCGGAGCGGCGCTCTCGGTCGGTTCCATTACCCGTCCCTCTCACAGCCGGCGGTGCCCACGCCACGCGGCCCGGTGCCCGACAACCATCAACGGCTCCGCGTTGGAAAACCCTTCCTACCGCTCCACGGGAGCAGAGGAATGCCCCGACCGCAGCTGGGCACGGCAGGCGCACATCTCAACAGTAGGCCGCGGACGGCTTCCACGGGCAGCGGTCGCCGACGGTTGCCCGAATGCGCCCCGGCCACCCGTATGCATCTGGTATGCGCCGATCGGGTGGCCTTCAACCGCTATTCCTCGGCCGAAAGGGCGACTTCGGCCGCGGCCTCCGGGCCCTGTTCCAGCAGGACTTCGAAGCCTTCCTCGTTCAGGACCGGCACCTTCAGCTGCATCGCCTTGTCGTACTTGGAGCCGGGGTTGTCACCCACGACGACGAACGAGGTCTTCTTCGAGACCGAACCGGTGACTTTCGCGCCCCGGCTCTGCAGCGCTTCCTTGGCGCCGTCCCGGGTGAAGCGCTCCAGCGTGCCGGTGACGACGACAGTGAGCCCTTCCAGCGGGCGCGGTCCCTCGTCCTCCCCGGACGCCTCGTCCTCCAGGCGTACGCCGGCGGCCTTCCACTTGCGGATGATCTCGCGGTGCCACTCCTCGGCGAACCACTCCTTGAGGGACGCGGCGATGATGGGCCCGACGCCGGCGGTGGCGGCGAGCTCCTTCTCCTCGGCCTGTTCGATGCGGTCGATGGAGCGGAACTCGCGGGCGAGCGCCTCGGCGGCGACCGGGCCGACGTGGCGGATGGAGAGCCCGTTGAGGAAGCGGGCGAGCGGGCGGTCCTTGGCGGCCTCGATGTTGCGCAGCAGGGCCAGCGCGTTCTTCTTCGGCTCGCCCTCCCGGTTGGCGAAGACCGTGGCGACCTTCTCCTCACCGGTCTTGGGGTCGCGCTTGGGCAGCCCGCTGTCCGGGTCGAGGACGTACGCCTTGATGGGCAGCAGCTTCTCGACGGTCAGGTCGAACAGGTCGCCCTCGTCCACCAGCGGCGGGTCGGCGGGCTCCAGCGGCCGGGTCAGCGCGGCCGCGGCGACGTCGCCGAAGTGCTCGATGTCCAGGCACTCCCGGCCCGCGAGGTAGGAGACGCGGCCGCGCAACTGCGCCGGGCAGGTGCGGGCGTTGGGGCAGCGCAGGTCGATGTCGCCCTCCTTCATGGGGCGCAGCGGGGTCCCGCACTCGGGGCACTCCGAGGGCATCACGAAGGGGCGCACCGCGTCCTCGTCGCGCAGGTCGATGACCGGCCCGAGGATCTCCGGGATGACGTCACCGGCCTTGCGCAGCACCACGGTGTCCCCGATGAGCACGCCCTTGGCCTTGACGACCTCCTGGTTGTGCAGGGTGGCGAACTCCACCTCGGAGCCGGCCACCGTGACCGGTTCGACCTGGGCGTAGGGGGTGACGCGGCCGGTGCGGCCGACGGCCACCTTGATGTCGATGAGCTTGGTGTTGACCTCCTCCGGCGCGTACTTGTAGGCGATCGCCCAGCGCGGCGCGCGTGCGGTGGAGCCGAGGCGCCCCTGGAGGCGGATCTCGTCGAGCTTGACGACCACGCCGTCGATCTCGTGGGCCACGGAGTGCCGGTGCTCGCCGTAGTGCGCGATGAACGCGCGGACCCCGTCGAGGCCGTCGACCACCCGGTTGTGCGGGGAGGTGGGCAGGCCCCATTCGGCCAGCAGTCCGTACGCCTGGGACAGGCGGGTCATGCCCGCGTAGCCCTCCAGGGCGCCGATGCCGTGCACCACCATGTGCAGCGGCCGGGTGGCGGTGACCCGCGGGTCCTTCTGGCGCAGCGAACCGGCCGCCGCGTTGCGCGGGTTGGCGAACGGCTTGTCGCCGGCCGCGACCAGACGGGCGTTCAGCTCCTCGAACTTCTCCATCGGGAAGTACACCTCGCCGCGGATCTCGACGAGGTCGGGGACGCGGTCGCCCTTGAGGCGGTCCGGGATCTCCGCGATGGTGCGGACGTTGGGGGTGATGTCCTCGCCCGTGCGGCCGTCGCCGCGGGTGGCGGCGCGGACCAGGCGGCCCCGCTCGTAGGTGAGGTTCACGGCGAGGCCGTCGACCTTCAGCTCGCACAGGAAGTGGTAGGCCTGGTCGCCCAGTTCGCGGGCGATGCGGTCGGCCCAGGCGGCGAGCTCGTCGTCGTTGAAGGTGTTGTCCAGGGAGAGCATGCGCGAGCGGTGCTCGACGGCGGTGAACTCCGTCTCGTAGGACCCGGCGACCTTCTGCGTCGGCGAGTCCGGTGTGCGCAGCTCGGGGAACTCCTCCTCCAGCTCCTCCAGGGTCCGCAGCAGCCGGTCGAACTCGGCGTCGCTGATGACGGGAGCGTCCTTCACGTAGTACCGGAAGCGGTGCTCCTCGATCTGCTCAGCGAGCTGCACGTGCTTCTCCCGCGCCTCGGCGGGCACGTTCGTGGTCTCCGCTTGCTTGTCGCCGGCCACCGTGTTGTCCTCCCGTTACTCTGGGTTGTCCGCAAGGGATCTCGCCGCCCGGACGCAGTGGGCGAGCGCCCGGCGCGCGTACTCCGGGGACGCCCCCGCGAGCCCGCACGCCGGGGTGACCGTGACCGCCTCCGCGAGAAGCCCCGGTGACAGCCCCAGCCTGCGCCACAGCGTCCTGACACCCATGACGCTACCGGCAGGGTCCGACAACGGGCCGTCCGTGCCCGGCACGACGCCGGCGAACAGCCGGGTGCCGCCCTCCACCGCCTCGCCGATCGCCTCGTCGTCACGCTCGGTGAGGAGGGAGAGGTCGAAGGAGATCCCGGCCGCGCCGGCCCGGCGCAGCAGGGCGAAGGGCACGTCCGGCGCGCAGGAGTGCACCACGGCCGGGCCGCCGGCGTGCACGCCCAGGACGTCCCGCAGGGCGGCCTCGACGACCTGCCGGTCCACGGCCCGGTGGGTGCGGTAGCCGCTGGCGGTCCTGACGTGGCCGCGCAGGACGGCGGTGAGGGACGGCTCGTCGAGCTGGAGGACGAGCCGGGCGCCGGGCACCCGCCGGGCGACCTCCGCCAGGTGCAGGCGCAGCCCCTCGGCGAGCGAGGCGGCGAGGTCGCGGCAGGCGCCGGCGTCGGAGAGGGCCGCCTCGCCGTTGCGCAGCTCCAGGTTCGCGGCGAGCGTCCACGGGCCGACCGCCTGCACCTTCAGCGGCCCCTCGTACCCCTGGAGGAACTCCTCGATCGCGTCGAGGTCCTCGCCGAGCCAGGCGCGGGCCCGTCTGGTGTCCCGCCCCGGCCGGTCCCCGAGCCGCCACCCGCTGGGCTCCACGCGCGCGTAGAGCTCGACGAGCATCCCGGCGGTCCGCCCGATCATGTCCGCGCCGGGCCCGCGGGCGGGCAGCTCGGGCAGGAACGGGAAGTCCTCGAACGTCCCGGTGACGGTCTTGGCGGCCTCGCGGGCGTCGCCGCCCGGCAGGGAGCCGACGCCGGTGGCGGCACCGAAACTGAACTGGCTGTTTTCGCTCACCGGAGCAGCCTACGGAACCGCGCGGGAGGTCAGCGCCCCGGCCGCACCGTGAGGTCGTTGACCTCCGCGTCCCGGGGCAGGTCCAGGGCCATCAGGATCGTGGTGGCCACCGACTCGGGGTCGATCCAGCGCGCCGGGTCGTACTCCTTGCCCTCCTGCTGGTGCACCTTGGCCTGCATGGGGCTCGCGGTGCGGCCCGGGTAGACGGAGGTGACGCGGACGCCGTTGGCGTGCTCCTCGTGGCGCAGGGAGTCGGCGAGGGCCTTCAGGCCGTGCTTGGAGGCGGCGTACGCGGACCACTCGGCGTGCGCGTTGAGGCCCGCGCCCGAGTTCACGAACAGCACCTGGCCGCGGGCGGCGCGCAGTTGGGGCAGGAAGTGGCGGGTCAGCTCGGCGGGCGCGATCAGGTTGACGTTGAGCTGGTGGCGCCAGGTCTTCGGGGTCAGGTCGCCGACCGGGCCGAGGTCGACCACGCCGGCGATGTGCAGCAGCGAGTCGACCTGCTCGGGGAGGGTCTGGTGGGAGAAGGCCCAGCTGAGCCGGTCGGGGTCCGCCAGGTCGCCGACCAGGGTGCGGGCGCCGGGGAAGGCGGCCGCCAGTTCCTTGGCGCGGGCGGCGTCGCGCGCGTGCAGCACGAGGTCGTCCCCGCGCGCGTGCAGCCGGCGGGCCACGGCCGCGCCGATGCCGGAGCCCGCTCCGGTGATCACATGTGTAGCCATGCCCGCCATGCTCGCATCATCCCGGGGTCACTCGGTCCCCTGGCTCTCCTCCAGGTAGGCGAGCGCCCTCGCCGGCTCCTCCGCGAAGAACACCAGCTCGGTCAGCGGCCGGGGCAGGAAGCCCTCGTCCTCCATGCGGCGGAACTGCTGCTCGAGGCCGTCGTAGAAGCCGGCGGTGTTGAGCAGGACCACCGGCTTGTCGGTGTGGCCGTGCTTCTTGAGCTCCAGGATCTCGGTGGCCTCGTCGAGGGTGCCGGTGCCGCCCACCATGACGACCACGGCGTCGGCCTTCTCCAGCAGGAGCCTCTTGCGTTCGGCGAGGTCCCGGGCGATCACCATCTCGTCGACGCCCTCGCGCGCCTTGGCGGCCAGGAACGCGACGGAGACGCCCACCAGCCGGCCGCCCGCCTCCTGCACGCCGTCGGCGACCACCTTCATCAGCCCGACGTCCGAGCCGCCCCACACGAGGGTGTGGCCGCCCTTGCCCAGCAGTTCGGCGAACTCCCGCGCGGGGCGGGTGTAGCGCTCGTCGAGGTCGGCGGCGGAGAGGAAGACGCAGATGTTCATCCCCCCACCGTACGGGCCGGCTCGGACGTCACCGTCACCCGCATCTTGGACTGGCGGTGCGGGAGCTCCTCCCAGTCGTCCATGAAGCGGGCGGACAGGCCGTGCCGCGCGGCCAGGTCGGCCAGGGTCCGCGTCCGGTAGTAGAAGTCCTCGTGGAGCACCTGGTGCTCGGCGCCCTCCGTGCGGTCGTACGTGAAGTCGAAGAACCCGCCGGGCGCCAGGATCCGGCCGACGTGCGCGAAGCACTCCTCGATGACGTGCAGGGGCGAGTGCGAGAAGACGCTGTGCGCGTGCACGACGTCGAAGTGCCGGTCGGGCAGGAAGGCGAAGGTGAGGTCGTCGGCGAGGGACAGGTAGGGCAGTTTGGCCTGGAGCCCCTCGCGGACGAGGGTGTCCTGGGCGGCGAGCAGGATGTGCGGCGAGATGTCGATGCCGTAGTAGTGGCCGGTGTCGAGGTGGTCGATGAACAGCCGTCCGGCGCGCAGGTTGCCGCAGCCGATGTCCAGCATCCGGTGCCCGGGCCGCAGGCCGTGCCGCACCAGGTAGTCGAACTGCATCCGGCCGATCCGCTCCCAGCTCTGCCGCGACGGGTTGTGCCCCACCGCGGCCTCGGCGCCGCGGGCCGTGTCGGAGGCCATGACCGCCCGGTAGTACGCGATGTGGTCGCGGTGGCGCAGCCGCAGCCAGGTGTCGCGCGCGGCGCGGCGGAGGTGGGCGGGCACCCGGTCCGGGTGCCGGAGGGCGTAGCGGACCTGGTGGGCGAGGCGCCGGCGGTTCACGGACGGATCTGCGGGTCCCATGAGGACCTCCTGAGGGCGGGGGTGCCGGGAAGAACTCCGCTCCAGCGTGCGCTGTACCCGGCATGGACGGCTACCTCAGGGAGGCACCGGCGTGACCGCAGGGCACCGCATCACCATCGAGCAGGGCACACAGCGCGTCCGGGTCGTGCACGGCGGCCGGGTCCTCGCGCAGACGGACCGGCCGCTGGTCCTGAGGGAGACCGGTTGTCCCGTGCGGTACTACATCCCGCCGCAGGACGTGCGCCTGGACCTGCTGACCCCGTCCGGGACGCAGACGTACTGCCCCTTCAAAGGCACCGCCTCCTACTGGTCCCTGCCGGACGCGGCGGACCTGGTCTGGGCGTACCCGGACCCCGAGCCGGACGTGGCGCCGATCAAGGACCACCTGTGCTTCTACGAGGTGGAAGTCGCGTGAGCGGCGGTGTCGCGAGCGGGTAGGCCGCGTGCCGTGCGGCAGTCTGCACTGGCATGGACAAGAAGATCCTTTCGCGTGACGGCACCTCCCTGGCGTACCGGAGCACCGGACGGGGGCCCGCGGTCGTCCTGATCAGCGGCGCGATGTCGACGGGGGCCACGGTGGCACCGCTGGCCGGGCCGCTGGCGCGGCGTTTCCAGGTCGTCGTGTACGACCGCCGGGGCCGGGGCGGGAGCGGGGACACGGCGCCGTACGCGGTGGAGCGCGAGGTGGAGGACCTGGCGGCGCTGATCGAGGCGGCGGGCGGCGAGGCGGCCCTGTACGGCGTCTCCTCGGGCGGCGCGCTGGCCCTGCGGGCGGCGGCGAGCGGGCTGCCGGTGCGCCGGGTCGCGGTGTACGAGGTGCCGTTCGCGATGAGCGAGGAGGACGCCGCGGAGCGCGCCCGCTACACCGAGCGGCTGACCGAGGCGCTCGGGCAGGACCGGCGCGGGGACGCGGTCGAGCTGTTCCTGCGCCTGACGGGCCTGGCCGAGGCGGTCATCCAGGGCGCCCGCCAGTCCCCCATGTGGGCCGACATGGAGGCGCTCGCGCCGAGCCTCGCCCACGACGACGCCGTGATGGGCGACGGACGGCCGCCGCGGGAGCGGCTGGCCTCGCTCACCGTGCCCGTGCTGGCCCTGGCGGGCGGCGAGAGCCCGGCCTGGATGCGGGAGGCGGCCCGGGCGGTCGCGCAGGCGGCCCCGGAGGGGACGTACCGGGTGCTGGAGGGCCAGACCCACGTGGTGGACCCGAACGTGCTGGCGCCGGTGCTGGCGGAGTTCTTCGCGGGGTGACGGGACCCGCCGGCGCGTACGGGTCACCGCCCCGCCGCCGCGGAGCCCGCGCGCGTCCGCACCGGCCGCCCGGCCCGGGTGCGGGCGGCACGCGCGCGTGCCGTTCCCGGGGCGGCCGGCCCGGCGGGCGGCTCAGGCCACGCCCGCCGTCACCCGCCGCGTCGAGGCGATGGTCGCCGAGCCGACGACGCGCGTGCCGTCGTACAGCACGATCGCCTGGCCGGGGGCGACCCCGCGGACCGGCTCGGTGAAGCGCACGTGCAGCTCGCCGTCGACGACCTCGGCGCTCACCTCGGTCTCGCCGCCGTGGGCGCGCAGCTGGGCCGTGTAGGTGGCGGGGCCGGCGGGGGCCGCGCCGCACCAGCGCGGCTTGACCGCGGTCAGGCCGCTGACGTCCAGGGCGGACGCCGGGCCGACCGTGACCGTGTTGGTGACCGGGGAGATGTCCAGGACGTAGCGCGGCTTGCCGTCGGGGGCCGGGGTGCCGATCCGCAGGCCCTTGCGCTGGCCGATGGTGAAGCCGTACGCCCCGTCGTGCGTGCCGAGCCGGGTGCCGGACTCGTCGACGATGTCGCCCTCGGCCCGGCCGAGCCGCTGCGCCAGGAAGCCCTGGGTGTCGCCGTCGGCGATGAAGCAGATGTCGTGGGAGTCCGGCTTCTTGGCGACCGCCAGCCCGCGCCGCTCGGCCTCCGCGCGGATCTCCTCCTTGGTGGTGACCGTGTCGCCGAGCGGGAACATCGCGTGGGCGAGCTGCTTCTCGTCCAGCACGCCCAGGACGTACGACTGGTCCTTGGCCATGTCGGAGGCGCGGTGCAGTTCGCGGGAGCCGTCGGGGAGGGTGACGATCTTCGCGTAGTGGCCCGTGCAGACCGCGTCGAAGCCGAGGGCGAGCGCCTTGTCCAGCAGGGCCGCGAACTTGATCTTCTCGTTGCAGCGCAGGCACGGGTTCGGGGTGCGGCCGGCCTCGTACTCGGCGACGAAGTCCTCGACGACGTCCTCGCGGAAGCGGTCGGCGAGGTCCCACACGTAGAAGGGGATGCCGATGACGTCCGCGGCGCGGCGGGCGTCGCGCGAGTCCTCGATGGTGCAGCAGCCGCGCGCGCCCGTGCGGAACGACTGCGGGTTCGCGGAGAGCGCGAGGTGGACGCCGGTGACGTCGTGGCCGGCCTCGGCCGCGCGGGCGGCGGCGACGGCGGAGTCCACTCCGCCGGACATGGCGGCCAGGACGCGGAGGGGGCGGGAGCGCTGCGGGGTCTCAGTCATAGCCCCTCCAGGGTACGGGGGCGCGGGAACCCGGGCCGCCGGGTATCCGTTGTCGATCACATGGGCGGGAGACGAGCATCCAGGGACGGGGACCGGCACATCGGGCGGCGGGCGCTGCTCGCCGGCGGGGCGGCGGCCGCCGTGGGGTCGGCGGTGCTGGCCCGTGACGAGCTGGCCCGGCTGTGGTGGCGCGCGCCCGGCGTCGAGAAGCCGCGCAAGGAGGGCGAGGTCGACCACCGGGCAGCCCGCTGGGTGGCGGCGTCGGACGCGAACTGGCGGCGCGCGGACCGGCCCGACGACTACGGGATAGACATGGTCGTCGTCCATGTCACGCAGGGCAGCTACGCGAGCGCGGTGCAGGCGTTCCGGGATCCCGGGCACCGGGCCGCCACGCACTACATCGTCCGCCAGGACGGGCGGGTCACGCAGATGATCCGCGAACTGGACGTGGCGTACCACGCGGGCAACCGGGCCTACAACGAGCGCAGCATCGGCATCGAGCACGAGGGGTTCGTGGACCGGCCGCAGGACCTCACCGACGCGATGTACGAGGCGTCGGCGCGGCTGACGGCGGGCATCTGCGCGCGCTACGACATCCCCGTGGACCGCGAGCACATCATCGGGCACGTGGAGGTGCCGGGCACCGACCACACGGACCCCGGACCGCACTGGGACTGGGACCGCTACCTGCGTCTGGTGCGGGAGGCGCGCTCGACACCGGCCTGAGCGGTCCCTCCGCCGACTTGGGCCGAAAAAATCTTCGACCAGGGGGTTTCATCCCGGGATGGGCGTTTTATCCTGGACTCAGGCCTACGGGGCGAGCGAGGGAGCCACAACCGGAGATGCCGACAAGGGCGCGAAGTCTCGGCTTCCGCCGCTGCCGACGTCGACGGTCGGGCTGAGAGGCCGGAAAGTCCTTCGGGACCGGAAGGCGACCCCCATCACCTGATCCGGACAATGCCGGCGAAGGGAACCCGTCTCGTAGGTCCTTTCGCGCGCCCGGCGTTCCTTCCGCGCCCCGGCCGGGACGCGGTCAGGTCAGCCCCGCCGCCCGCGCGCGCTCCACCGCCGGCCCGATGGCCTTCGCCAGGGCCTCCACGTCCGCCTCCGTCGAGGTGTGGCCGAGGGAGAAGCGCAGGGTGCCGCGGGCCAGGTCGGGATCGACGCCGGTGGCCAGCAGGACGTGGCTGGGCTGGGCGACGCCCGCGGTGCAGGCGGAGCCGGTGGAGCACTCGATGCCCTGGGCGTCCAGGAGGAGCAGCAGGGAGTCGCCCTCGCAGCCGGGGAAGGAGAAGTGGGCGTTGGCCGGGAGGCGGTCGACCGGATCGCCACCGAGGACCGCGTCCGGGACCGCCGCGCGGACCGCCTCGATCAGGGCGTCGCGCAGGGCGCCGATCTCCCGCGCGAACCACTCGCGCTGCTCGGCCGCCAGCCGGCCGGCGACGGCGAAGGAGGCGACGGCGGGCACGTCGAGGGTGCCCGAGCGCACGTGGCGCTCCTGGCCGCCGCCGTGCAGGACGGGGACGGGGCTGTGCTCGCGGCCGAGGAGCAGCGCGCCGATGCCGTACGGGCCGCCGATCTTGTGGCCGGACACCGTCATCGCGGCGAGCCCGGAGGCGGCGAAGTCGACCGGGACCTGACCGAAGGCCTGGACGGCGTCGGCGTGCAGGGGGACGCCGAACTCGCGGGCCGTCTCGGCCAGTTCGTGCACCGGCAGCACCGTGCCGATCTCGTTGTTCGCCCACATGACGGTGGCCAGGGCCACGTCGTCGGGGTTGCGGGCGATCGCCTCGCGCAGGGCGTCGGGGTGCACGCGGCCGTGGGCGTCGACCGGGAGGTACTCGACGGTGGCGCCCTCGTGCTCGCCGAGCCAGTGCACGGCGTCCAGGACCGCGTGGTGCTCGACGGGGCTGGCGAGGACGCGGGTGCGGGCCGGGTCGGCGTCGCGGCGGGACCAGTACAGGCCCTTGACGGCGAGGTTGTCGGCCTCGGTGCCGCCCGAGGTGAAGACGACCTCGCTGGGGCGGGCGCCGAGCGCCTCCGCGAGCGTTTCGCGGGCCTCCTCGACGGTGCGGCGGGCGCGGCGGCCGGACGCGTGGAGGGAGGAGGCGTTGCCGGTGACGCTCAGGTGCGCGGTGAGTGCCTCGACTGCCTCGGGAAGCATCGGGGTGGTCGCGGCGTGGTCGAGGTAAGCCATGGTGAGGCCGATTCTACGGGGACCCGCCGCCGGACCTCAGATCAAGGTCGGCCGGATACCGACGGTGCGGCGGTGCGCCCGCGGCCCGTTCCCGGCCCGCCGCGCGGCCGCTAGAAGCTCCACGAGACCGTGTTGTCCGCCTGCATGAACGCGACCAGGACCACCAGGTCGGCGACGCCCAGGCCGAGGCCCAGGTAGGCGCGGCCCGGACGCCCGGTGCCCCGCCACAGCGCCACGCTCGCCAGCGCGATGGCGATCGGGCCGAGGAAGACGTTGAGGACGAGCAGGCCCAGCAGGCCCAGGACGAAGGACGCGACGGCCATGCCGTCGGTGTCGCGGATACCGGTACGGCGGGACGCCGGTGCGGTGAGATGCATGGTGTCAGCTCCCACGGTCGGGTCGGCGGTACGGATGGTCGGGTTCTGCGGCCCGGGTCAGCGGGTCTGCGGGCCGCGCTCAGCGGGTCTGCGGGCCGCGCCGGCGGCCGTGGCGCTCGCGGAGCGCGAAGACGCCGAGCCAGACGGCGATGACGGCCCCGAGGGCGAGGGAGAAGCCGAGCGGGGCGTGGGCCACGGTGCCCAGCACGACGCCCAGCAGCAGGAGGGCCGCGACGAGGAACAGCATGAGCGAGATCCCCCAACGATTCGGTGAACGGTTGTAGTTACACTTGTTCACTGACTTCCCAGTCTAGCGCGCTCCATGGCTTTCCAATTCCGGAGAACAGTTGTTAACTGCATGGCATGAGTCACACCCTCGGCATCCGGCAGGCCCAGAAGCAGAAGACCAGGCAGGCGCTCCTGGACGCGGCGCTCGGACTGCTGGAGGAGCAGAGCCTGAGCAGCCTGGGCCTGCGGGAGGTCACCCGCGCCGTCGGCGTCGCGCCGACCGCCTTCTACCGGCACTTCCGGTCCACGGCCGATCTCGGCGTGGCGCTGGTCGAGGAGGCGCTCGGCAGCCTGCACCCGATGATCCGGACCACGGTGTCCGCGGCGGGCGACGGCGACGAACGCATCACGCGCACCCTTGAGTTGATCGCCCGTCACGTGGACGCGTACCCCGCACACGTCCGTTTCATCGCCCGGGAGCGCCATGGCGGGGTCCAGCCGGTGCGGGAGGCGATCCGCTCCCAACTGACGCGGTTCGCCGAGGAGGTGAGGGACGAGCTGGCCAAGGACCCGGTCTCGGCGGGCTGGAGCGACGACGACCTGCTGATGCTCGCGAACCTCTACGTCGACCAGATGCTGATCACCGCCTCGCTCTTCCTGGAGGCCCTGGAGGCGTCACCGGAGGAGCGGGAGCGGGTCACCCGGGTGGCGGCCCGTCAGCTGCGGCTGATCGGCGTCGGCCGGCTCCACTGGCTGGACTGACGGCCGGCCGGGCCCCGCCGCCGAAGCGAGCGCCCGGCCCGACGCCGAGACGCCCTGTGCCGGACCGGCCGGTCCGGCACAGGGCGTCTCGAAGAGCCGCGCCTTTGGGGCGTTTCAGCCGAGCCTGACGCGGGCCAGCTGCCGGGACTGGGCCACCAGCCGGTCCGCACTGTCCCAGACCTCGGCGTCCTCTTCCAGGAAGCCGCCGGCGAGGTTGCGGGTGGTGATCGCCACCCGCAACGGGCCGGGGGCCGGACGGCACCGGACGTGCGCGGTGAGCTCGACCGTGGGGACCCAGCCGGTCAGCCCCATCTCGAAGGCGGTGGGCGGCAGGGCGTCCACCGCCAGCAGCAGCGAGAACGGATCGGCGTCCCGGCCGTCCGCGAGCCCGAACCAGCCCCGCGACTCCCCCCGGCCGGAGGGCTGCCCGAGGGCCCAGCCCAGGGTCGCCGGGTCGAGCTTGAGCATCAGGCGGTCGGCGATGGCGGAACTGCCGGAGACGGGCGCGGGCCCGTCCTCCGGGCCGAAGCACTGCTCCACCGGCGGGATCGCGGGCGGCTTCGCCGTCGTCCGGACGTCGTCGGGCAGGGAGTCGAGGTCGCCGTAGGAGGCCAGGACGCGGATGCGCTCGACCTCGCGCCCCTCGTCGTCGTACTGGAAGAGCGAGGCCTGGCCGGTCGACAGGGTCCGGCCGGTGCGGACCGTCTCGGTGCGCACGACCGCCGGTCCCGGCTGGGAGGCGGTCAGGTAGTGCGCCGAGATGGTGAACGGGTCGGGGTGCGGCAGGGCGTCCCCGAGCGCGCGGCCCAGGACGGCCAGGAGGTAGCCGCCGTTGACGGCGTTGATGATCGTCCATCCGGCGGAGAGGTCGATGTCGTAGACGCCGGGTTCGCGCAGGGTGACCGCCGTGTCGCGGTCGAACTCGCTGTCGCCGATCGTGGCCCGTGCGGCCGGTGCGGAAGCTGCTTCTGGCATGGCTGAACGCTACAACAACAAACTACTAAGCGGTAGCTTTGGGTTGGGGCGGACCGGGGCGAGAAGTCCGGAGTCCCGCCGCGGCTCCCCGGTCGCCCGGCGGGTCCGCACCCGTCCGCGGACCCGGCCGTGCGGCCGCAGGTGGTTCGGGCCTTCCGCCGGCCGGCCGGGGGGACGGGCCGCGTGCGCACGGCCGGCCTACTCCTCCCGGACCGTGGAACGCCGGTGCCAGGCCCGCGGCGCCCGCCAGTGGAACCGCATCGCGAGCAGCCGCAGCACGAACCCGGTGGCCACCGCCAGGGAGGTGGTCAACGGGGTCAGGGCGTCGTAGCGGATGCACAGGGCGGCCATCGCGGCGCCGACCATCGCGGGCACGGCGTACAGGTCGCGGTCCCAGCGCAGCAGGGAGGGCACCTCGTTGGCCAGCACGTCGCGCAGCACGCCGCCGCCCACCGCGGTCGCCAGGCCCAGGCAGGCGGAGGCGGTCAGGCCCAGCCCGTACTCGTACGCCTTGATGGTCCCGGCGACGCAGAACAGCCCGAGGCCGGCCGCGTCGAAGACGTTCACGGCGGACTGGATGCGCTCCACCTGGGGATGGAGGAAGAAGACCAGCAGGGTGGCGAGCAGCGGGGTCACGAAGTACCCGAGGTCCGTGAAGGCGGCGGGCGGTACGGCCCCGATGACCAGGTCGCGGAACAGCCCGCCGCCCAGGGCGGTGACCTCGGCGAGGACGGCGATGCCGAAGACGTCGAAGTTCTTGCGGACGGCCAGCAGGGCGCCGGAGATCGCGAAGACGAAGATGCCGATCAGGTCGAGCGTGTGCTGGACGGACGGGCTGAACAGTTGCTGGAGCACCCTGCCATTCTCACCCAGCAGTCAGCCCCCGCCTTGCAAAGCAAGGCGGGGGCTGGGACTGGGTTACTTGTCTTCGGCGCCGTCGTCGGCCTTGCCTCCGGCCGCCACGGCGTCCTTCGAGCCGGTGTCCTTCGAGACGGTGTCCTTCGAGCCGACGTCCTCGGTCACGGCGTCCTTCGAGCCGGTGTCCTTCGAGACGGTGTCCTTCGAGCCGACGTCCTCGGTCACGGCGTCCTTCGAGCCGGCGTCCTTCGAGACGGTGTCCTTCGAGCCGGCGTCCTCGGACACGGCGTCCTCGGTCACGGCGTCCTCGGTCACGGCGTCCCCGGACACCGGTCCCTCGGTCGCAGCGTCCTTCGCGACGGCTTCCTTCGCCACCGGCTCCCCGGACCCGGCGTCCTTGGAGACGGCCCCCTCGGACACCCCGGCGTCCTTGGAGACGGCCTCCCCGGACCCGGCCGGGGCCTCGTCCTCCGCCGGCCGGTCCGTGTCCTTCAGGGAGGACAGCAGGACGGTGTCGTGCGGGGCCTGGTCCTCGAAGTTCTCCGGGTGGTGGCACGCCACCCGCTGCCCGGCCCGCAGCTCCTTCAGCGGCGGCTCGGTCGTCCGGCAGATCTGCGTCGCCTTCCAGCAGCGGGTGTGGAACCGGCAGCCGCTCGGCGGGGCGATCGGCGAGGGCACGTCGCCCTCGAGCAGGATCCGCTCGCTCTTGGCCTGCCGCCGCCTCGGGTCGGGGATCGGGACGGCCGACAGCAGCGCCTTGGTGTAGGGGTGCATCGGCGACTGGTACAGCTTGTCCCGGTCGGCGAGTTCGACGATCTTGCCCAGGTACATCACCGCGATCCGGTCCGACACGTGCCGGACGACCGACAGGTCGTGCGCGATGATCACGTACGTCAGGCCGAGCTCCTCCTGGAGGTCGTCCATCAGGTTGACGACCTGCGCCTGGATCGACACGTCGAGCGCGGAGACCGGCTCGTCGGCCACGACCATGCGCGGCTTGAGCGCGAGCGCCCGGGCGATGCCGATGCGCTGGCGCTGGCCGCCGGAGAACTCGTGCGGGTAGCGGTTGTAGTGCTCGGGGCTCAGACCCACCAGTTCCAGGAGGCGCTGGACCTCCTTCTTGACCCCGCCCTCCGGCTCGACGCCCTGGAGCCGGAACGGCGCCGAGACGATGGTGCCGATGGTGTGCCGGGGGTTCAGCGACCCGTACGGGTCCTGGAAGATCATCTGGATGTCCCGGCGCAGCGGGCGCATGCCGCCGGTGCCGAGGTGGGTGATGTCCGTGCCGTCGAACTCGACCCTGCCGCCGGTCGGCTCCAGCAGGCGGGTGATGAGCCGGCCCATGGTCGACTTGCCGCAGCCGGACTCGCCGACGACGCCGAGGGTCTCACCGCGGCGCACCTCGAAGTCGATGCCGTCGACGGCCTTGACCGCGCCGACCTGCCGGCGCAGCAGGCCCTTCTTGATCGGGAAGTGCTTGACCAGGCCCTCGACCCTGAGCAGCGGTGCCTCGTCGTCGGGGGTCGCGGCCGTCGTCCCGGCCCGGGTGTCGGTCTCGCTCACAGCTTCGGCGCAATCTCTTCGGTCCAGATCCGGCTGCGGTCCTCCTGCGACAGGTGGCAGGCGACGTGGTGCCTGCTGCCCACCTCGCGCAGCTCGGGGCGCTCGGTGCGGGTGATCCCGCCCTTGGGGACGTCCGCGTAGGGGCAGCGCGGGTTGAAGGCGCAGCCCGAGGGGACGTTGATGAGGCTGGGCGGCTGGCCCTTGACCGGGATGAGCCGGTCGGTGTGCTCGCGGTCGATGCGCGGCATCGAGCCGAGCAGGCCCCAGGTGTAGGGGTGCTGGGGCTCGTAGAAGATCCGGTCGACCGGGCCGCGCTCCACGCAGCGTCCGCCGTACATCACGAGGATGTCGTCGGCGATCTCGGCGACCACGCCGAGGTCGTGCGTGATGATGATGACGGCCGAGCCGAACTCCTTCTGCAGGTCCCGGATGAGGTCGAGGATCTGCGCCTGCACGGTCACGTCGAGCGCGGTGGTCGGCTCGTCCGCGATGAGCAGCTCGGGGTTGTTGACCAGGGCCATGGCGATCATGGCGCGCTGGCGCATGCCGCCGGAGAACTCGTGCGGGTAGTTGTCGACCCGCTTGTGCGGCTCGGGGATGCCGACGCGGTCCAGCAGTTCGACGGCGCGCCTGCGGGCGGTCTTCTTGTCGACGTCGTGGTGGACGCGGTACGCCTCCACGATCTGGCTGCCGACCGTGTAGTACGGGTGCATCGCGGACAGCGGGTCCTGGAAGATCATCGCCATCTCGCGGCCGCGCAGCCGGCGCACCTCGTCGGGGCTCGCCCCGACCAGCTCCTTGCCGTCGAGCCAGATCTCGCCGGACATCTGCACGTTCTTGCCCCGGTTGCCGAGCCGGTGCAGGCCCATGATGGCGAGCGAGGTGACGGACTTGCCGGAGCCGGACTCGCCCACGATGCCGAGGGTCTTGCCCTTCTCCAGCTGGAAGGAGAGGCCGTCGACGGACTTCACCAGGCCGTCGTCGGTCGGGAAGTGCACCTTCAGGTCGCGCACGTCGAGGAAGGCCCCGGGGGCCGCGCCGGTGCGCACGGGCTCGCCGACGGCGGCCTCGGTCTTGGACAGTTCGGTCACGAGAGCCTCACCCGCGGGTCGACGGTGGCGTACAGCACGTCCACCACCAGGTTGCAGAGCACGACGAAGAAGGCGGCCAGCAGGGTGACGCCCAGGATCGGCGGCAGGTCGTTGTCGGTGATGGCCTGGACGGCGTACTGGCCGATGCCGGGCAGCGAGAACACCGACTCGGTGATCACCGCGCCGCCGAGCAGCAGGCCGATGTCCATGCCGAACACGGTGACGATCGGGGTGAGCGCCGCCCGCAGCCCGTGCTTGAGGACGACCTTGCGCTCCCTGAGGCCCTTGGCCCGGGCGGTGCGGATGAAGTCCTCGCTCATGGTTTCGAGCATGCCGGAGCGGGTGAGCCGTGCGTAGATGGCGGAGTACAGCAGGGCCAGCGAACACCACGGCAGGAACAGGGTGTTGGCCCACTGGGACGGATTCTCCGTGAACGGCACGTAGGTCCGTCCGAAGATCTCCAGCTGGTAGCTGAAGACGAGCAGGGCGAGCTGGCCGGTGAAGAACATGGGCAGCGACACGCCGGCGAGGGCCACGCCCATCGCGGCGCGGTCGAAGACCGAGCCGGGCTTGAGGGCGGAGATCACACCGGCGGCGACACCGGACAGCAGCCACAGGACGGCGGCGCCCGCGGCCAGGGAGATGGTCACCGGAAGGCGGTCGACGAGCTGCGGCCAGACCTCGATGTGGTTCTTGAAGGAGTAGCCGAAGCAGGGCACCTCGCACTTGGCCGTCGTGGGGCCGAGGTCGTACGTGGCACCGGAGACGATCCCCTTGACGAACTCCCAGTACTGCTCGTAGACCGGCTTGTCGAGCCCGAGGTTCTGCTTGACCGCCAGGATGTCCTCCGGCGAGGGGTTCTTGCCGATGTATTGCGCGGCCAGCTGATCGGGGGTCTGCCCGGCCAGTCTCGGCAGCAGGAAGAAGATGCCGAAGGTGACCGCGGTGACCACGAGCAGCAAGATCACTGCCGCGATCGTCCGGCGGATGATGTACGAGATCACGGGGACCGGCGCCGGCGCCCGCGGGTCCAAGGGCCCGCGGGCGCCAATGCCTTCACCTGCCTTCCGGGGCTGCTTCTTCGCGCTACTTCTTGGTCGTGCCGAGGTTCAGAGCGTCGTACTGACCGCTCCAGGCGGCCGACGACACCACGTTGGTGGCGTACGGCGAGCGGTACAGCAGGACCTTGAAGTAGGTCAGCGGCACGATGACGGCCTGGTCCATCGTCTTCTTGTCGACCTCGGCGTAGGCGGCGTTGCGCGCCGACTCGTCGCTGTTCTTGATGGCCTCGTCCAGCAGCTTGTTGACCTCGGGGTCGTCGAACTGGGAGAGGTTGGTGTTGCCGGAGTCGCTGATGGCCTTGCCGTTGAGGATCTGGTTCAGGAAGCCGTAGCCGGTCGGCCAGTCGGCGCCCCACTGCATCATGATCAGGCCGATGTTCTGCTTCTCGGTGAACTTCGGCACGCCCGCGTAGTCGGTGAAGTACTTGCCGGACGGGTACTGCTTCATCTCGGCGTTGATGCCGACCTTCTTCAGCGAGTCGATGATCGCGGTGGCGGCGTCGACCTCCTGCTGGCGGTCGCTGCGCGCGGCGATGTAGGTCTTGAAGCCCTTCTCCTTGCCGCAGGCCTTCAGGTGCTCCTTGGCCTTGGCCGCGTCGCCCTTGTTGCCGCTGGTGGCGTACGTGTCGAACTTCTGGTAGCCGATCACGTCCGGCGGGATCACCGTGGAGGCGATGTCACCGCGGACCGGGCCGCCCTGCGCGGTCTGCACGGCCACCTTGTCGATGGCGTACTGCACGGCCTTGCGGCACTCGACGTTGTTGAACGGCTTGACCTTGGTGTTGATCGCCGTGTAGACGAGACGGCCACCGTAGGTGTTGTCGGTGTTGGCCTTCTTGTCCGCGCTGTTCAGCAGCTGGGCCTGGGTCTGGGTGTCCACACCGCGGCCGGCGAGGTCGACGGTCGTGGTGCCGGCCATCAGGTCCTTGTCGATCGTGGCCTGGCTGACCTTCAGGTTGACCACGATCTTGTCCGGGTACTGCTTGCGCAGCGGGTCGGTCTTGGCGCTCCACTGGTCGTTGCGCACCAGGACGACGCGCTTGCCCTCCTCGTAGCTCTCGAACTTGTACGAGCCGGAGGAGACGATCTTCTTGGTGTAGTCGACGCCGGTGTCCTTCGCGCGCGGCACCGGGGCGGTCTGCGGCGCGGTGACCAGGTAGTCGAAGTCGGCGAACGGCTGCTTGAGCTTGAAGGTGATCGTGTACTTGTCGGGCGTCTCGATGGACGCCAGGCCCTTCTCGCTCTTGTCCTTGTAGGGGCCCTTGTACTTGTCGCCGCCCGCGAGGAACTGGGAGAAGTAGTTGGGACCGAGGGAGAGCACGTCACGGGCGAAGTTGGAGCGCTCCACCGCGTACTTGACGTCCGCCGAGGTGATCTCGGTGCCGTCCTCGTACTTCACGCCCTGACGGATCTTGTACGTCCAGGTCTTGCCGCCGTCGGACTGCTGGCCCTTGCCCTCGGCGAGGTCCGGGACGATCTCGTTGCCCTTCTCGCCCGGGGCCGGGGTGAAGGTGAGCAGGGGACGCGCGTAGAGACGGCTGAAGTTGTACATGTACGCGTAGTACGTGTTGCCCGGGTCGAAGGAGTCCGGGACGTCGGACATCGCGTAGGTGACCGTGCCGCCCTTCTTCGTGGAGGCGTTCACGACCGACGTGGTGGCGGCGTTGGCCTTGGCCTTGCTGCCCTCGTTGTCGCTGTTGTCTTCGGCCTTGCTGCAGCCTGCCAGGAGCAGACCGGCGCTGCTCACGGCCGCCACTGCGGCCATCACTGACCTTCGCATGATGGTCGGGTTCCCCTTCGTAGTTGAACACTTGGGCTGGACGCGGACTCCGTCCGCGACCGCAGACGTCAGCGGCTGCGGGGGTCGAGTGCGTCCCGGAGGCCGTCACCGAGGAGGTTGAAGGCCAGTACGGTGATGAAGATGGCGAGACCGGGGACGATCATGTACTGCGGATCGACCTCGAAGAAGTCGACGGCCTGGTTGAGCATCCCGCCCCACGACGCCTGCGGCGGCTGGATGCCGACGCCGAGGAAGCTGAGCGAGGCCTCGAAGAGGATGTTGGTCGGGATGAGCAGCGTCGAGTAGACGATGATCGGGGCGACGAGGTTCGGCAGGAGTTCCTTGAAGAGGATGTAGGGACCGCCGGCGCCCATGCCCCGCGAGGCGTCGACGAACTCGCGCTCGCGCAGCGCCAGCGTCTGGCCGCGCACGATGCGGCCCATGTAGGGCCAGTTGAAGAACCCGATGACGAAGATCAGCACGAGGATGTGCAGCGGCAGGCCCTCCAGCCCGAACGCGCCGCCCTGCAGCGTCGCCGAGATGGCGATGGCGAAGAGCAGCAGCGGGAAGGCGAGGAAGGTGTCCATGAGGCGGCTGATGACCGCGTCGACCCGGCCGCCGTAGTAGCCCGCGACCAGGCCCAGCACGGTGCCGATCACGTTGGACAGGAGGGTCGCGCCGAAGGCGACGACCAGGGAGACCCAGGAGCCCTCCAGGATGCGGGCGAAGATGTCGCGCCCGAACTTCGGCTCGACGCCGAGCGGGTGGTCCCAGCTCATGCCGCCGAAGTCGCCCTTGGGGAGGGTGGTGTTGGGGTCGATCAGGTCCTGGTGGAAGGCGTTGGGGTCCAGGCCCAGCAGCGACTGCAGGGGGCGCGAGAGGGCGGCGGTCAGGATGAGCAGCACGACCACGACGCCGCCCGCCACCGCCATCTTGTCGCGCTTGAAGCGGGTCCAGGCGATCTGCCCCAGAGACCGGCCCTCGATCTGCTTGGACTCGACGCCCGCCAGCACGGCCTCCGGCTGGGCCTCGGCCTGCGATCCGGTGGTCTCGATCGGTGCCGTCACAAGTGCCCTGCCCCTTCTCGCCGGTGGTCACCGGCCTTCACATGCCGCGGTCCACGGCCTGGTTCGCTGCTTCCGCACGGCGGGCCCCGGGTGAGGTGGCATCTCGTGCGTCGAAAGCATCGCGTCGAAATCACTCACAGGATCGATGGACCCCCTGCTTGAGTGGGGAGTCTTCAACGTCTTCACGATCACCCGCCAGATCCCACCGAAAAAGTATGCGCAACCGTGATGCTGTCTGGGGGATTCCGTTATCCGAACAGTGGGTAACGGGGGTCGGACACCTGCGAGTTGGGGCATTACGGACGGAGCGGTGCCTTCCGCCCCGATCTACGCGCGAAGAGCGTCCGGGACCGCCTCACCGGCGGACCCCGGACGCTGACGCAGGATCAGATACCGCCCTGGGCCGGCGGGTACCCGTACCCCGCCGCCGGAGCCTGCGCGGGAGCGGCGTGCGCCTCGCGGTCGTAGAAGGGGCGGGTGTGGGCGCGCAGCCACATGGCGACCGGGTCGTGCGCGTCGGACATCGCCACCGTCGACACCGGCAGTCCGTCCGGGACGGCGCCGATGGACTGCTGCATCATCGCGCGCACCGCGTCGACGGCCGGCGGCGAGGTGTCGTACACGTCGAGGCCGATGGCCAGGTACGGCGCCCCGAGCGCGGGCTGCACCCAGGCGCGGCGCAACGAGCGCACCGCCGGGGTGCGGTGGGCGTTCTGCGCGAGCAGGGCGTAGAACTGCGGGATCTCGATGGCGGGTTCGGACAGCCGCAGCGGGCCCGCGGGCTGCCGGTCCAGGCCGGTGGCGATGCGGCGCAGGTCGAGCCAGGGGATGCCGACGCCGCCGCCGGGGGCGTGCGGGTTGAGCCAGAGGCCGTAGTGGTCGGGGTAGAGGGCGCGGGCCACGTCCAGGCCGTCGACCACCTCGTACGAGCGGTTCCAGCCGCTGGCCGAGAGCTCCTGGGCGGAGGTGACGCACGGGGCGTACCCGTAGCCGTCGACCTCCATGGTGCCGTACTGGGCGTCCGGGGAGCCTGCCTGGCCGTGCCAGAGCAGCATCCAGACCTGGCCGGTGGCGGGCGTCGCGAGCGCGCGCAGGAGCGCCTCGTAGGCGTCGTAACGCCCGGGCGTGACCTGGCGCAGCATGTGCTCGACCTGGCCGGCCGCGGCGGTGCCAGCGCTCACTTCGTATCGCCCTCCGTACAACGCCTCGACCCGGTGAACCTAGCTTAAGGCCCGCCCGGGAGCCCGGGACTCGCCGCCGTGGTGCGCCGCGGGTCGTCCGTGGCCGGCCGCGCGGCGGTCCGCGCCCTTCCAGGTTGGCTCACAGGCCCCGCGTATAGAAGGGCCGTGCCCGCTCGCGCATCCAGTCGGCCACCGGATCCTGGGCCACGTCGAGGAGGACCAGGTTGACGGGCCACCGCACCGGGACCTTCGCCAGGGCCCGGCCGAGGGCCTCCAGGGGCAGCGCCCGCAGGTCGCCCTCCCACTCGGACAGCTCGACGCCCACGAACATCACCGGCTCGGCGGTCTCGATGGCGGCCAGGCAGCGGCGGGCGGACAGCACGACGCCGATGCCGTCGAACTCGGCCGACGCGGCGGACAGGAAGTCCACCGGGTCGTCCTGCCAGTCGGGTTCGAACAGGCGGACCCGGCCGCCACTGGCGGGGCCGTCGAGCGGGGTGCGCCCGGCCCGGCACAGCTCGGCCACGGCGGGCGGCGGCAGCGGGACGCCGACCACCCCGCCCGGGTTCACCGCGATCCCGGCCTGCGGCGGCAGCCCGCGGGCGAACTCCACGGCCGGCGCGATGGTGTACGACATGTGGGAGCCGACGACCTGGCGGAACTGCTCCTCGGAGCTGAACACCGGCACGTACGCCTGGCCCTCGATCTCCAGCGCGGGCAGGTCGAGGGGGCCGCTGTCCGGGCCGCCGCCGTTGGGCAGCGGGACCCACACGAAGCTGCGTCCCAGCACCTCGACGATCCGGCCGGCCGCCGCCGGTCCGGCGCCGAGGGACGCCGAGAGCACCTCCTCCAGCTCGTTGCCGGGCCACCCGCCGTGCGGGTGGGGGTGCGCCTGCGCCGGGAAGTCCGCGGAGAAGTCCGCCGGGAAGTCCATCTGCCTACCGCCTGCCTGAAGCCACTGCTGTGGCAGGAAAGGCTAACGGGTGCCCCCGGGAGGACGGGCCCGGCCAGGGCGGGGGAAGCCGCCGGGAGACGCACCCGCCGTGCGGGTGCGCGGGTACGCCCCCGGCCTCCGCGACCGGGCCGGACGGACGCGCGGGGCGGGCCGCCGGCACGCGGTGGCGGGCGTTGCCCCGTCCGGGTGGGCGCCGTGCCCCCGGCGCCGGCGCTCAGCCCATGAAGCCGATCCTGCGGAGGGTGTTCGCCGCGTCGCGGTCCGCGAGGACCGCCGAGCCGCAGCCCGCGGGCAGCTCGCCGCGCTCCACCGCGCGCAGCAGGCGGGTGGTGGCCGCGCGGTGGCGCAGGAAGGCGTAGCGCGAGACGCCCCGGCCGCGGGCGCGCTGGCCGGCCAGCGCCTGCTCGGGGGCGACGTCGAGCAGGAGCAGGTGGAGCGTGCCGCCCCGGCGGCGGGCCTCGCGGGCCAGCCAGCGGCGCACCCAGGCCTGGGTGCCGCAGTCGTGCACGACGACGCCCTCGCCGGTGCGCAGGGCGCGGCGCAGCCCGGCGTAGTGGGCGAGGCGGACGAGCGGGCGGTAGGCCCCGTACGGCACCAGGCGCGGCATGCGCCGCTCCCAGCGGTCGCGGGTGTCCTGGGAGTCGATGCGGGTGGCCCGGACGGCGCGCCGCATCAGGGTGGACTTGCCGCTGCCGGGCAGGCCGGTGATGACGACGAGGTCCCGGGGGCCGAAGAGCAGGGCGCGCGGGCTGCGGCCGCCCCGCTCGCGCAGGTCGCGGACGACGGGTGACCGCAGTGGGCCGCACGCCTCCCGGGCCTGGGCGGCGTGCTGGCCGGGCACCGCCATGCCCGTGGTCGTGGCGTACGCCGTGGTCCTGTTCACCGTGATGTCCTCCCCTGGGGCCAGGTACGAGTCCCATCCCCGCCGAGTGTAAAGAGAAGGTAATACCGCAGGCCTCGCATTTTCGTGCGCTTTCTGCAACAGGGCTGCTACAGACCGCTGTGTCCGCCCGCGTGCTCCGCCCTCCTCCTGGGGAAGGTCCCCCTGCCGCCCCGGACCGATGCGTGCAATGATGAGCCCGCCAACTGCATACCGGCCGTTTGAATCCGCGCGGGAGAGTCCCCAGCACCGACTGAGCTGGGGCGCCGAAGGAGCAAGTCCCTCCCTTGAATCTCTCAGGCCCCGTTACCGCGCGGGCGAGGCACATCTGAAAAGCGGGCCGCTGCCGCAGCGGCCCCACCCACGGTGCAAGCCAGGTCGTCCCTGTGGCGGTCGCGGCGAACCTCTCAGGTTCCGATGACAGATGGGGAGGACCTTCCCTCGCCCGTCCTGCGTCCACGCCCCGGGAGACGACCGACCGATGAGCAGCACCGCACTCCGTCACACCGCGCTCGATGCCCTGCATCGCTCGCTCGGCGCGACGATGACCGACTTCGCCGGCTGGGACATGCCCCTGCGCTACGGCTCCGAGCGCGACGAGCACACCGCCGTCCGCACCAGGGCCGGACTGTTCGACCTCTCGCACATGGGCGAGATCACCGTCACCGGCCCGCAGGCCGCCGCCCTCCTCGACCACGCGCTGGTCGGCAACATCGGCGCCGTCCGGCCCGGCCGCGCCCGCTACACCATGATCTGCCGCGAGGACGGCGGCATCCTGGACGACCTGATCGTCTACCGGCTCGGCGAGACCGAGTACATGGTCGTCGCCAACGCCTCCAACGCCCAGGTGGTGCTGGACGCGCTGGTGGAGCGCGCCGCCGGCTTCGACGCCGAGGTCCGCGACGACCGGGACGCCTACGCGCTGATCGCCGTCCAGGGCCCCGCGTCCCCCGGCATCCTGAAGAGCCTCACCGACGCCGACCTCGACGGCCTGAAGTACTACGCCGGCCTGCCCGGCACCGTCGCCGGGGTCCCGGCGCTGATCGCCCGCACCGGCTACACCGGCGAGGACGGCTTCGAGCTGTTCGTGAAGCCGGAGCACGCCGTGGAGCTGTGGCAGGCGCTGACCGAGGCCGGCGAGGGCGACGGCCTGGTCCCGTGCGGCCTGTCCTGCCGCGACACGCTGCGCCTGGAGGCGGGCATGCCGCTGTACGGGCACGAGCTGACCACCGAACTGACGCCGTTCGACGCCGGGCTCGGCCGGGTGGTGAAGTTCGAGAAGGAGGGCGACTTCGTGGGCCGCGCGGCGCTGGAGGAGGCCGCCGCCCGCTCCGCCCAGAACCCGCCGCGCGTGCTCGTCGGCCTGGTCGCCCAGGGCCGCCGCGTCCCGCGCGCCGGGTACGCGGTCGTCGCCGGCGGCGAGGTGATCGGCGAGGTGACCTCCGGGGCCCCCTCCCCCACGCTCGGCAAGCCGATCGCGATGGCGTACGTCGACGCGGCGCACGCGGCACCGGGCACGCCGGGCGTCGGCGTGGACATCCGGGGCACCCACGAGCCGTACGAGGTCGTGGCGCTGCCGTTCTACCAGCGGCAGAAGTAGACACTGGACGCCCGGTCGCCCGGTCCGGGGCGGCCCCGCGCGCCTTCACACCGCTCACCGGCGGTTTCCGCAGTCCCCCAGGCAACAGCATGTCCCGCGTACAGGAGAATCCAGGCCATGAGCAACCCCCAGCAGCTGCGCTACAGCAAGGAGCACGAGTGGCTGTCGGCCGCCGAGGACGGCGTCTCGACGGTCGGCATCACGGAGCACGCGGCCAACGCGCTCGGTGACGTCGTCTTCGTCCAGCTCCCGGAGGTCGGCGACACCGTGACCGCGGGCGAGACCTGCGGCGAACTGGAGTCCACCAAGTCGGTGTCCGACCTGTACTCCCCCGTCTCCGGCGAGATCACCGAGGTCAACGAGGACGTGGTGAACGACCCGTCGCTGGTGAACTCCGCCCCCTTCGAGGGCGGCTGGCTGTTCAAGGTACGCGTCACGGACGAGCCGGCCGACCTGCTCTCCGCCGACGAGTACGACACCCACATCGCCGGCTGAGGAGTCGTAGCCGTATGTCCGTCCTGAACACGCCCCTGCACGAGCTCGACCCGGCCGTCGCCGCCGCGGTCGACGCCGAGCTGCACCGCCAGCAGTCCACCCTCGAGATGATCGCCTCGGAGAACTTCGCCCCGGTCGCGGTCATGGAGGCGCAGGGCTCGGTCCTCACCAACAAGTACGCCGAGGGCTACCCGGGCCGCCGCTACTACGGCGGCTGCGAGCACGTCGACGTCGTCGAGCAGATCGCCATCGACCGCGTCAAGGAGCTCTTCGGCGCGGAGCACGCCAACGTCCAGCCGCACTCGGGCGCCCAGGCCAACGCGGCCGCGATGTTCGCGCTGCTCAAGCCCGGCGACACGATCATGGGTCTGAACCTCGCGCACGGCGGGCACCTGACCCACGGCATGAAGATCAACTTCTCCGGCAAGCTGTACGACGTCGTCGCCTACCACGTGGGCGAGGACGGCCGGGTCGACATGGCCGAGGTCGAGCGCCTCGCCAAGGAGGCCAGGCCGAAGCTGATCGTGGCCGGCTGGTCGGCCTACCCGCGGCAGCTGGACTTCGCCGCGTTCCGCCGGATCGCCGACGAGGTCGGCGCGTACCTCATGGTCGACATGGCGCACTTCGCCGGTCTGGTCGCCGCGGGGCTGCACCCCAACCCGGTGCCGCACGCGCACGTGGTCACCACCACGACCCACAAGACGCTGGGCGGCCCGCGCGGCGGTGTGATCCTCTCCACGGCCGACCTCGCCAAGAAGATCAACTCGGCGGTCTTCCCCGGTCAGCAGGGCGGCCCGCTGGAGCACGTGGTCGCCGCCAAGGCCGTCGCCTTCAAGGTCGCCGCGAGCGAGGACTTCAAGGAGCGGCAGCGCCGTACCCTGGAGGGCGCGCGGCTCCTCGCCGAGCGCCTGGTGCGGGACGACGTCAGGGCCGTGGGCGTGGACGTGCTGTCCGGCGGCACGGACGTGCACCTGGTCCTGGTCGACCTGCGGAACTCCGAGCTGGACGGGCAGCAGGCCGAGGACCGGCTCCACGAGATCGGCATCACCGTCAACCGCAACGCGATCCCGAACGACCCGCGTCCGCCGATGGTGACGTCGGGCCTGCGGATCGGCACCCCGGCCCTGGCGACCCGCGGCTTCACCGCCGAGGACTTCGCCGAGGTCGCGGACGTCATCGCCGAGGCGCTGAAGCCGTCGTACGACGCCGAGGCGCTCAAGGCGCGGGTGAAGGCGCTGGCCGACAAGCACCCGCTGTACCCCGCGCTGACCAAGTAAGTCCCCCGGTGGGGGCGCCCCGACCGGGCGCCCCGCCGGACCAGGAAGTCCCCGGTGGGGGCGCCCCGACCGGGTGCCCCGCCGGCCCGTAGTGAGGAGTGACCGTGGCCATCTCGGTCTTCGACCTGTTCTCGATCGGCATCGGCCCGTCCAGCTCCCACACGGTGGGCCCGATGCGGGCGGCCCGCATGTTCGCCCGCCGGCTGCGCAGCGAGGGCGTGCTGGACTCGGTCGCCTCCGTGCGCTCCGAGCTGTACGGCTCCCTCGGCGCGACCGGCCACGGGCACGGCACGCCCAAGGCGGTGCTGCTCGGCCTGGAGGGCGACTCGCCGCGCACGGTGGACGTGGAGACCGCCGACGAGCGGGTGGAGGCCGTCAAGGCCGGCGGCCGGCTGAACCTGCTCGGCGAGCGGGAGATCGCGTTCGACTTCGACGCGGACCTGAAGCTGCACCGCCGCAAGGCCCTCCCCTACCACGCGAACGGCATGACCCTGCGGGCGTACGACGCCGCCGGGACCGAGCTGCTGGCCAAGACGTACTACTCGGTGGGCGGCGGCTTCGTCGTCGACGAGGACGCGGTGGGCGCCGACCGCATCAAACTGGACGACACCGTCCTGAAGTACCCCTTCCGCACGGGCGACGAGCTGCTGCGGCTGACGAAGGAGACCGGCCTGTCGATCTCCTCGCTGATGCTGGAGAACGAGCGGGCCTGGCGCACCGAGGAGGAGATCCGCGCGGGCCTGCTGGAGATCTGGCGGGTGATGCGGGAGTGCGTGGCGCGCGGCATGTCCCGCGAGGGCATCCTGCCGGGCGGGCTGAAGGTGCGCCGCCGGGCCGCGAACACCGCGCGCAAACTGCGCTCGGAGGGCGACCCCAAGGCCCTCGCCATGGAGTGGATCACCCTCTACGCGATGGCCGTGAACGAGGAGAACGCCGCCGGCGGACGTGTCGTCACGGCCCCCACCAACGGCGCCGCCGGCATCATCCCCGCGGTCCTGCACTACTACATCAACTTCGTCCCCGGCGCGGACGAGGACGGCGTGGTCCGCTTCCTCCTCGCCGCCGGCGCGATCGGCATGCTGTTCAAGGAGAACGCCTCCATCTCCGGCGCCGAGGTCGGCTGCCAGGGCGAGGTCGGCTCGGCCTGCTCGATGGCGGCGGGCGCCCTCGCCGAGGTGCTGGGCGGCACGCCCGAGCAGGTGGAGAACGCCGCCGAGATCGGCATGGAGCACAACCTCGGCCTGACCTGCGACCCGGTGGGCGGTCTGGTGCAGATCCCGTGCATCGAGCGCAACGGCATGGCGGCGGTGAAGGCCGTCACGGCCGCCCGGATGGCCATGCGCGGCGACGGCTCGCACAAGGTGTCCCTGGACAAGGTCATCAAGACGATGAAGGACACCGGAGCCGACATGTCGGTGAAGTACAAGGAGACGGCACGGGGCGGCCTGGCCGTGAACATCATCGAGTGCTGAACGGTCTCCCGCGCCCCGGCGTGTGATCCGGCGGCCCGCGGGCATCATCGGACTCCCGTACCCCGGACGGAACTTCAGGGAGTGCGCATGCTCCGCGGCATCGACGTCAGCTCGTACCAGCCCGCTTCGTACGACACGGACGGCCTGTCCTTCGTCTTCGTCAAGGCGACGGAGGGCCGCTCCTACGTCAACCCCCGGCTGGCCGCCCAGACCAGGACCGCCCGCGACGCCGGGCTGGTCGTCGGCTTCTACCACTTCCTGTGGCCCGGCAACCTCACGGCCCAGGCGGAGTACTTCGTCGCCAAGGCACCGGAGCGGCCGGGCGACATCCTCGCCGTCGACTGGGAGACCACCGGCGACGGCACCCACGCGAGCAACGCGGAGAAGGACCGCTTCATCCGGAAGGTGAAGGAGCTGCGCCCGGGCCACCGGGTCGTGCTCTACTGCAACCGGCACTTCTGGCTCGACGTCGACACGACGTCCTACGCGGGCGACGGCCTGTGGATCGCCGACTACGTCGCCGCGGGCAAGCCCCGCATCGAGGCGGCCTGGCGCTTCCACCAGTACACCGACGACCCGGTGGACACGAACGTGGCCGCCTTCGCGAGCAGGGCGGCGCTGCAGACGTGGGCCGGGGGTGCCTGACCGTGCCCCGGCCTGCGGGCGGGGGCGATGGGGACCGTCGTGCGCGGGGGCGCGGTGCGGCCGGGGATCCGGTCGGCGTCGTGCCGCCGGACGGGCCGCACCGCGCTCTCGGCGTCGCCCGAGCGGCAGAACTACCCGCGGAACTCCGGCTTGCGCTCCGGGGACGCCTCCGCCAGGGCCGCGGTGACGGCCTCGACGCCGGCGCGCAGGCCGTAGACCGGGGTGGCGGGCTGCTGGCGCCAGGAGTCGTCGATGCCGCCCGCGTCGACCGTGTCGAAGCCGAGCTCGTCGATCAGGGCGCGGACCTTGGCCTTGGCCGCCGCGTCGTCGCCGGCCACCGGCAGGGCCAGGCGGTCGGGGTCGCCCGCGGGGCGGTGGCGGTCGAGGATGTCCTGGGCGTAGGTGCCGTTGAAGGCCTTGATCACCGGGTGGCCGATCCGCCGTTCGGTCCAGCGGCTCTCGGTGATGCCCTCGTCCTCGATCTCCGCGATGCGGCCGTCGCGCTCGCGGGGGTAGTAGTTGCCGGTGTCGATGACGGCCACGCCGTCGGCCGCCTCGTCGAGGAGGCCGTCGGGCAGGTCGGGGACCGCCTTGACCGGGACCGTGACGACCACGACCTCCGCGCCGCGCGCCGCGTCCTCCACCCGTACCGGGGTGGCGCCGGTCTCCTCGGCCAGGGCCGTGAGGGTGTGCGGACCACGGGAGTTGGCCACGGAGACGTCGTGACCGAGGGCGGTGAGCCGGCGGGTGAGGTTGCCGCCGATGTTGCCCGCGCCGATGATGCCGATCTTCATGACGAACCCTTCGAGATCGATGCGCCTGCATATTTTTCCGTCGGCGGCGTCAACCCGGGGGGCGCGCGGGCTATTCCGCCTCCCCGCGCGGTCCGGGGCGGCGGCACGGCGAAGGGGCCCGTTCCGTCACCGGACCGGGCCCCTTCGCGTACGGCGTCACTTGTTCAGGTGCGCCCAGAACTCGTCGAACGACAGCAGCTTGTCGCCGTCCAGGTCGCGGCTGGCGATGATCGCCTCGGCCACCGCCTCGGTGACGTGCCAGTCGCCTCCCTGCGCCAGGGCGGTCTTGAACTCGGCGGCGGTGATGCGTCCGTCCCCGTCCGTATCGATCCGCTCGAACTGCTTGCGCGCTTCCTCGATGTCCGCCACCGGTCCGCCCCTCATCTCGTGCTCTTCTGCCTCGGCCGTCCTGGCCGCCGTGCTGACGCAGGTCAGATTAACCGCCCGGGCCGGCCCGCAGTGCGGCGACCACCCACGCGAACGCCTCGCGGTGCGGTGGCACGGGTTCGCCCTTGAGCACGCCGATCAGTTCCCGGCAGCGGGCCGGCCGGTCCTGGGAGACCGCCTCCAGGCGTTCAGCACGGCCGCCCGGTCGGCGTCGCCGAACAGGTCCCGCAGCACCTCGCCGGCCTCCGGGGCCTGCGGGGCGATCCCCCGTTCCCGGGCCTCGGCGGCCAGCCGGACCGGGCGGCGGGCGAACCACCGGGACGCCCCGCCGGCGGCGTCCTGTCCCCGGTCGGCCGCGCTGAACTCCGCGGCCGACCGCATCTGCGCCCGGAACCGCGGGTCCTGGAGCATCTCGGCCAGCTCCACCCGGGCGTCCACCTGCTCGGGCGTCGGGTCGTCCGGCAGGGCGGCGGTGCGGCGCATCCGTTCCAGGATCGCCGCGTCGGCGGTGTCCGGTCCCCGGAACATCTCGTCCACGAACTCCTCGACGACGCGTCTGCGTTCGGCGGCGGACAGCCGCGCCAGTTTGTTCGTCAGGGTCGTCCCCTGCGCGGTCGAGCCGCGTCGCGCCACGGTCGACAGCACCGCCCGGGTCACCTTCAGCGACCTGATCCGCGCGTCCAGCGCCGCCACGTGCGCGGCGGCGGCCTCGGCGGCCGTCCGCTGCCCGGCCGGCACCTCGCGGACGTCGTGCAGGCCGAGGCCCGGTTCCCGCAGCGTGCGGACCAGTTCCAGGCGGGCGACGGACGCGGCGCCGTACAGCCGGTAGCCGCCCGCGGAGCGGGTCACCGGGGCAGGGCGCCCTCGTCGGACCAGGAGCGGACGGTGCGCACGGTCAGCCCGGTGGCGCGGGCCGGTTCGCCGACGGTGAGGAGTCCGGTGCCGTCGTCGGTCATGTCTGGGAGTCTGGACCTTCCCGTGGGCGGAGACTCGAGGAGCGAGCGGTGGGGCGGACCCTGCGTGACATTCTGGACGCGGCGGCGCGCGGCGTCTTCCCGCCGGCGGACGGCCGTACGACGGTGGTGCCGCAGCCCTCGGCGCGGGACGCGGGGGTCCTCGCCCTCACCGCGCACTCGGTGGTGTTCACCGACGAGGACCCGCGCTGGGTGCACGGCACGCTGGAGGCGCTGGAGTGCGACGCGCTCGCCGCCCCGCTGAACGCCCGTTTCCTCACGGCCTTCATGGACCGCACGGGGCGCACGTCCGAGACCGTGGACGCGCTGCTGGTCGCGGCTCCCCTGCCGGGCAGGCCGCCCGTGGCGCTGCGGGAGACCGAGGACGCGGCGCACCCGCGCGTCCGCTACGCCCGCACGCGCCGCGACGGCGTGCGGGCCTGGGAGGCGGAGGGCGGCGTGCTGGTGACGGGGCGCGGGGTCGCCGGGCGGCTGGAGGTGTCCGTGGAGGTGGACGAGCCGGTGCGGGGGCTGGGGCGCCGGCTCGCCGCGGCCGCCCGGCACCTGGCCGGGGAGCCGGTGTGGGCCCAGGTGGCGCCGGGAAACGCCCGCAGCCTGCGGGCGTTCCAGGCGGCCGGCTACCGGCCGGTGGGGGCGGAGGTGCTGCTCAGTGCCAGGCCTCGTAGTGCGGGTTGCTCTGGCAGCCGCTCATGATCTCGACCTTGGTCGTCTTGTTCACGGGGCAGACGCCGATGACGTACTTGCGGTCGATGCCGCCGGGGAAGGCCACCTCGGCCTGGTCGGCCCACTTGTGGGTGTCGCCGATGGTCCGGTTGACGTCGATGCCGCCGGGGGCGTCGATGTAGTAGTTCCAGCCGGACTTCCACCACTTCTTGTACAGGTCGTGGTCGTACGTCGTGGAGACGTACGGGGAGGGCTGGTTGACGAGGACGTACTGCTCCAGGTCGTACTGGCCGTCGGTCACGTCCCTGGGGCGGAAGCCCTCCTCGAAGACGACCGCGGGGCCCCGGCCGTCGGCGCGGTAGAGGGTGCCGCAGCTCTCGCGCCAGACCGGCTCCGGGGTGATGCGGTCGACGGCGACGCGGCGGTCGGCGGCGGCCTTGATCCGGTCGTCGTAGCGGACCGGGCAGGCGGCGGCCTCGGCGGCCCGCACGAAGGCGGGCACGGCGCCGGGGGCGGTGGCCGGGGAGGCGGCGGCGGTCGTGGCGAGGACGGCGGACAGGGACAGGACGGCGGCGGCGGCGCGCCGCCGCAGGCGAGTGAGGATCATGCAGGCACCCTGGCCGGTCCGCCGCGGCACGCGGTGGTTCCTCACCCGTACGGCGGCGTGTCAGCTGACCTGCGGTCAGCGCGGGGTGCCGGGGCGTCCGCGGGCCCGGCCCGCGGACGTCCCACCGGACTCGGCCGGTCCCAGCCGGACTCGGCCGGTCCCAGCCGGACTCGGCCGGTCCGAGGCGGAGTCGGCCGGTCCGAGCCGGTCTCAGCCGGTCCGAGCCGGTCTCAGCCGGGATACGGCAGCAGCCCGGCCGCGGTCTTCTCCCAGGCCGCCTTCAGCTCGGCGAGCAGCTCGGGGCGGGCCGCGGCGAGGTCGGCCTGTTCACGGGCGTCCCGGGCGAGGTGGAAGAGGTGGTCCCGGCCCTCGGCGTCCTGGTAGTACTTCCAGTCCCCGCGCCGCAGCGCCCGGTTGCGCCGCACCCGCCAGAACAGGTCCCGCTCCGGCGGCTTCTCGCCGCGCAGCAGGTATCCGGCCAGGCTGGTGCCGTCCAGCGGGTGGGCGGGGTCCGGCCGCGCCCCGGCCACCTCCAGCAGCGTCGCCGTCCAGTCCGGCGTGTAGACGGGCTCGTGGCTGACCTGGCGTCCGTCGATCCGGGCCGGCCAGCGCAGGATGGTCGGCACGCGGATGCCGCCCTCCAGCAGCTCGGACTTCTGGCCGCTGAGCGGCCACTGGTAGGAGAACCGCTCGCCGCCGTTGTCGCTGGCGAAGAGGACGACGGTGTCGCGCTCCCGGCCCGAGCGGCGCAGTGCGGCCAGCACCTTCCCGACGGCGGCGTCCAGGGACTCCACCATCTCCTTGTACTTCTCCACCGAGCCGCCGTCGTGGTGCAGCAGCGCGCCGAGCCCCTCGCCGGCCCTGATCCGGGCGGCGATCTCCGCGCCGGCCTCCTCGTCGCCCTCGGCGAGCCACGGCCAGTGCGGGGTGGTGAAGTTGAGGTTGAGCAGCCAGGGCCGGTCGTGGTCGCGGCCGACGTACTCGACGGCCCGCTCGGTCAGGACGGTCGTGTAGTACCGCAGGTCCTGGTAGGTGGCGTCGCCTTCGTACAGGTCGTACTCGCCGAGCTGGCCCAGTTTGGAGAAGTACTCCAGCGCGCCGCCGAAGTTGCCGAAGAACTCGTCCCAGCCGGACTTGGTGGGGCTGTAGTCGGGCAGGAAGCCGCAGTGCCACTTGCCGATCAGGGCGGTGGCGTAGCCGGCCTTCTTCAGCAGGGAGGCCAGGGTGGGGTGGCCGGGGTCCAGGCCCTGGGTGCGGTTGCCGATCGGCTCCGCCAGACCGCCCTCGGTGCGGCCCGGGTACCGCCCGGTGTAGAGGCTGAAGCGGGTCGGGGAGCAGGTCGCCGAGCCGGAGTACGCGTCGGTGAAGCGCACGCCCTGCCGGGCGAGCCGGTCCAGGTGGGGGGTCTCGATGTGCGGGGAGCCGTACGAGGAGAGGTCGGCCCAGCCGAGGTCGTCGCCGAGGATCACCAGGATGTTGGGGCGGGCGGACCCGGAGCCCGCGGTGCGGGCGGCGAACGGCCGTTCGCCGGCGGCGGGCTCGGCGGGGGCCGCCTCGGCGGCGGCGGCCGGGCCGGCGACGGCCGTGACCGCGCCGCCGCCGAGCAGGCCGCCGAAGACACGGCGGGATATGTCGGGCATGCGAAATCCTTGGGCGGAGGAGGAGCCGGGGGCGGGGGGTGAGGGGCGCCTTCAGTCTGATCACCGTCCGGCCCCGGGGCCAGGCCTGCGCCCGGGAGTTCACGGGCCTGCAACGTTGCCTCAGCCAACCACCTTCAGCAGCAGCACCGACCGCGCCGGCACCCGGACCGCCCCGCCCGCCGGGTGCTCCTCGTCCGGTGCCTCGGCCTGCTCCTCCCGGCCGGTGTCGACGACCACCTCGTAGCGCTCCGCCCACGGCGGTCCCGGCAGCACGAAGTCCACCGGCCCCTCACCGGCGTGCAGCACGGCGAGGAAGCTGTCGTCGAGGACCTTCGCGCCGCGTTCGTCGCGGCCCGGGATGTCCCGCCCGGAGAGGTACATGCCGAGGGTGGCGGCGGGCGCGTACCAGTCCTGCTCGGTCATCTCGGTGCCCCGGGTGGTGAACCAGGCCAGGTCCCGCAGTCCGTCCGCGGAGTGCGCCCGGCCGGAGAAGAACGCCCGGCGCCGCAGCACCGGGTGGCGGTGGCGCAGGCCGATCAGGCGGGCGGTCAGGTCGAACAGGGCCTTCCAGCCGGGCTCCTCCAGCAGGCTCCAGTCGACCCAGCTGATCTCGTTGTCCTGGCAGTAGGCGTTGTTGTTGCCGCGCTGGGTGCGGCCGAGTTCGTCGCCGGCGACCAGCATGGGGACGCCCGTCGACAGCAGCAGGGTGGTGAGCAGGTTGCGCAGCTGGCGCCGCCGGAGCGCGTTCACGTCCTCGTCGCCGGTCTCGCCCTCGGCGCCGCAGTTCCAGGCCCGGTTGTCGTTCGTGCCGTCCCGGTTGCCCTCGCCGTTGGCCTCGTTGTGCTTGCGCTCGTAGGAGACGAGGTCGCGCAGGGTGAAGCCGTCGTGGGCGGTGACGAAGTTGACCGAGGCGTAGGGCCTGCGTCCGCCCCAGGCGTACAGGTCGCTGGAGCCGGACAGGCGGTAGCCCATCTCCCGGACGTCCGGCAGGGCGTGCCGCCAGAAGTCCCGCACGGCGTCGCGGTAGCGGTCGTTCCACTCCGTCCACAGCGGCGGGAAGGCGCCCACCTGGTAGCCGCCGGAGCCGATGTCCCACGGCTCGGCGATCAGCTTGACCCGGCGCAGCACCGGGTCCTGGGCGATGACCGCGAGGAACGGGGAGAGCATGTCGACGTCGTGCATGGAGCGGGCGAGCGCCGCCGCCAGGTCGAAGCGGAAGCCGTCCACGCCCATCTCGGTCACCCAGTAGCGCAGCGAGTCGGTGATCAGGCGCAGCACGTGCGGCTGGACGACGTGCAGGGTGTTGCCGCAGCCGGTGTAGTCGGCGTAGCGGCGGGCGTCGGGCTGGAGGCGGTAGTAGCGGCGGTTGTCGATGCCCTTCAGGGAGAGGGTGGGGCCGTACTCGCCGGCCTCGGCGGTGTGGTTGTAGACGACGTCGAGGACGACCTCGATGCCGGCCGCGTGCAGGGCGCGCACCATCCGCTTGAACTCGCCGACCTGCTGGCCGGTGGTGCCGGAGGCGGCGTAGGCGGCGTGCGGGGCGAAGTAGCCGATGGAGTTGTAGCCCCAGTAGTTCTTCAGGCCGCGGCGCAGCAGGTGGTCCTCGTGGGCGAACTGGTGCACGGGCAGCAGTTCCACGGCCGTCACGCCGAGCTTCACCAGGTGCTCGATCGCCGCGGGGTGCGCGAGACCGGCGTAGGTGCCGCGCAGTTCCTCGGGGATGCCGGGGTGCAGCCGGGTGAAGCCGCGCACGTGCAGCTCGTAGATGACCGAGTCGGCCCACGGCGTCTTGGGGCGGCGGTCGTCGGACCAGTCGTCGTCGTCGTGGACCACGACGCCCTTGGGGACGAGGGGCGCGGAGTCCCGGTCGTCGCGGACGGTGTCGGCGACGTGCTGCTGCGGCCAGTCCCGGACGTGCCCGTACACCTCCGGCGGGAGGCTGAAGTCGCCGTCCACCGCACGCGCGTACGGGTCGAGGAGCAGCTTGGCCGGGTTCCAGCGGGCGCCGGTCCACGGGTCCCAGCGGCCGTGCACCCGGTAGCCGTAGCGCTGTCCGGGCAGCACGCCGGGCACGAAGCCGTGCCAGATCTCGTGCGTCAGTTCGGTCAGCCGGACGCGTGTCTCCTTCCCCCGGTCGTCGAAGAGACACAGTTCGACGCCCTCGGCCCCGCCGGCCCACAACGCGAAGTTGGTGCCGGCCACGCCGTCCGGGCCGGCCCGGAACCGGGCGCCCAGCGGCGTCGCCGCGCCCGGCCACACGGGCACGGCGGGCAGCGGCGCGGCACGCCGCGCACCGTTCACGACGGCGGCTGGGCGCCCGTCCTCGGTGACCTGATCGCCGGCCACCGCCTCCTGCTCGGCTGCGCTGGACACCTGTCAGCCTCCTGCGGCTCGTGGAACGACGGGGGACAGGGGTGTGCGGCCGCATCCCACGGCTCCGGCCGCGGCTCCCCCGCGCGTCGTCCTCCCCACTGTTCTGCCCAGGGGGCGGCTCGCACTCACGTTTCCCCGGGGGGCGGCATGGTCGTTTCCCGGGGACGAGCCCCGTCGTTGGGCTCCTCGTGAGGCACGTAGAAGGGCGCGCACGGCGCGCGAGGGCCACGCTGGCCGCCGTAATGACATGGGCAGGACTGCTCGCCGGGGTCGCCGGCTGCACCTCGGACGGCGGTGGAGGCGGGATCGGCGGGGCGTTCGGCGCGCCGCCGGCGCCCGAGGACGTCATCCGGGTCACTCCCGACGACGGCAGCAGGGAGGTGCGCCCCGGCGCGAAGCTGCGGGTGCGGGTGCCGGGCGGGCGGCTGGAGTCGGTGAAGGTCGTCAGGTCGCAGGACGCGCAGGACTCCCCGGTGCCGGGGCGCGTCTCCGCCGACGGGACGAGCTGGGCGCCCGACGACGACCGGCTGGCCCTCGCGGCCCGCTACACGGTCGACGTCGTCGCCCTGGACGGCAGCGGGCGCCGCTCGGCCCGGCACACGACGTTCACGACGCACGTCCCCGAGGAGCGGTTCATCGGGTACGTCTCCCCGGAGGACCGCGCCACGGTCGGCACGGGCATGATCGTGTCGCTGGAGTTCAACCGGGAGATCCGGCACCGGGCGGCGGTGGAGCGCGCGGTGCGCGTGACCGCGGAGCCGGCCGTGGAGATCCGCCCGCACTGGTTCGGCCGCTCCCGGCTGGACTTCCGTCCGCGCGCGTACTGGAAACCCGGCACCAAGGTCACCGTCGACCTGCGCCTGCGGGACGTCGAGGGGGCGCCCGGGGTGTACGGGCTCCAGCACAAGAAGTTCTCGTTCACCGTCGGCCGCAGCCAGGTCTCCCTGGTCGACGCGTCCAGGCACACCATGCAGGTGCGGCGGGACGGCGAGCTGCTGGCCACCGTGCCGATCACGGCCGGGGCGCCGAAGACCACCACGTACAACGGGAAGATGGTGGTCACCGAGATGCTGGAGCTGACCCGGATGAACGGCGCCACGGTCGGCTTCAAGAAGGCGAACGGCAAGGGCGAGTACGACATCCCGGACGTGCCGCACGCCATGCGCCTGACCGCGTCGGGCACCTTCCTGCACGGCAACTACTGGGCGCCGGAGTCCGTCTTCGGCCGCAGCAACGTCAGCCACGGCTGCGTGGGGCTGCGCGACGTCAAGGGCGGGGGCGCGGACACCCCGGCGGGCTGGTTCTTCGACCGGAGCCTCATCGGGGACGTCGTCGAAGTGGTGAACAGCAACGACAAGGAGGTCGCCGCCGACAACGGGCTCGGGGGGTGGAACATGAGCTGGCAGGAGTGGAAGGCGGGCAGTGCGGCACGGTGAGCCGGCCGGGAGGCGAACGTGACCTGACGTTCCGTTGAAGTTGGGACTGAACGGTGACATTCGCGGCGCGCTGAATCTCCCTGACCTGTGGTTACGATGCGCCGGTGCGCGCGCGGGACGCGCAGGGGTGCGGGCCTGACCAGGCCCCGCGAGGGGAGCGGAATTGAACGAGCGGCCGATATCGGGGGCACCGGCCCACACGCGGACACGGGGCGGCAGGAGGGTGTCGGCGCTGCTGTGCGGGGCGCTGCTGCTCGCCGTCACCGCGTGCGGCGGCGGGGGGCCGGACTCCGGGGACGGCAAGGGCAAGGGCAAGGGCGCCGGGGAGTCGGCCGCCGCGCGGAGCGGGCAGTCCGAGGCGGTCGTCACGATCGCCCCGAAGGACGGCGCGACCTCCGTCGACACCAGCGGGGTCCTGAAGGTCGGCGCCGCCGGGGGGAAGCTGACCGAGGTCGTGGTCAAGGACGCCAAGGGCAGGAAGATCGACGGGAAGATAGCCGGGGACGGCGCCTCCTGGACGCCGTCCGCCCACCTGGCCGCCGCCACGAAGTACACCGTGCACGCGGTCGCCGAGGACTCCGCGGGCCGCACGGCCGCGGAGGACACGAGCTTCACCACCCTGACGCCCGAGAACACCTTCATCGGAACCTTCACCCCCGAGGACGGCTCCGAGGTGGGCGTGGGCATGCCGTTCTCGATCCGCTTCAGCCGGGGCATCACCGACCCCGGGGCCGTCGAGAAGGCCATCCGCATCAGGACCGAGCCGCCCGTCGAGGTGGAGGGCCACTGGTTCGGCAACGACCGCCTCGACTTCCGCCCGGAGAAGTACTGGAAAGCCGGCACCAAGGTCACCGTCGACCTCGGCCTGGACGGCGTCGAGGGCCGCCCGGGCGTCTACGGCGAGCAGGACAAGACCGTCTCCTTCACCATCGGCCGCAACCAGGTCTCCGTCGTCGACGCCAAGAAGCTCACGATGAAGGTCATGCGGGACGGCAAGGTGGTCAGGACGATCCCCGTCACCACCGGCAAGCCCGGCATGGAGACCTGGAACGGCCAGATGGTCATCAGCGAGAGGCTGACCGTGACCCGGATGAACGGCGAGACGGTCGGCTACGGCGGCGAGTACGACATCAAGGACGTGCCGCACGCCATGCGCCTGACCACCTCCGGCACCTTCCTGCACGGCAACTACTGGGCGAGCGGCGCCTTCGGCGAGTACAACGCCAGCCACGGCTGCATCGGCCTGCGCGACGTGCGCGGCGGCTGGGACAAGAAGGCCCCGGCGGCGTGGTTCTTCGACAACTCGCTCATCGGCGACGTGGTGGTCGTGAAGAACTCCGAGGACCGGACCGTCGACCCGGACAACGGGCTCAACGGCTGGAACATGTCGTGGGAGAAGTGGAAGAAGTAGGGCGTCCCCGACGCGAGGGCCCGGTGTGACCGACCGCACCGGGCCCGTTGTCGTTAGTGCCCGTTAACCTGCTGGGCATGACCGTACATCTCGAAGTGGCCGAGGGCGTCGGCACGCTGCGCCTGGACCGCCCGCCCATGAACGCGCTGGACGTCGCGACGCAGGACCGGCTCAAGGAGCTCGCCGAGGAGGCCGCGCGCCGCGAGGACGTGCGCGCCGTGGTGATCTACGGCGGCGAGAAGGTGTTCGCGGCGGGCGCGGACATCAAGGAGATGCAGGCGATGGACCACACCGCGATGGTCCTGCGCGCCCGCGCCCTGCAGGACTCCTTCACGGCGGTGGCCCGCATCCCCAAGCCGGTCGTCGCGGCCGTCACCGGCTACGCGCTGGGCGGCGGCTGCGAGCTGGCACTGTGCGCGGACTACCGCATCGCCGGGGAGAACGCCAAGCTGGGCCAGCCGGAGATCCTGCTCGGCCTGATCCCGGGCGCGGGCGGCACCCAGCGCCTCTCCCGTCTGATCGGCCCCTCCAAGGCCAAGGACCTCATCTTCACGGGCCGCCAGGTGCGGGCCGACGAGGCGCTGGCGCTCGGCCTGGTGGACCGCGTGGTCCCGGCCGCCGAGGTGTACGAGCAGGCGCACGCGTGGGCGGCGAAGCTGGCCCAGGGTCCGGCGCTCGCGCTGCGCGCGGCCAAGGAGTCCGTCGACACGGGCCTGGAGACGGACATCGAGACGGGCCTGGCCGTGGAACGGAACTGGTTCGCGGGCCTGTTCGCCACCGAGGACCGGGAGCGGGGGATGCGCAGCTTCGTGGAAGAGGGCCCGGGCAAGGCCAAGTTCCTCTGAACCTCACCCGAAGAGGCCCTCCGGCCGCTTGTCCTTGACGCGATGTCTGATATCCGGGTCCCTCGATGGGGCGGTCTGTGGCAGCCTTGGCCCGACCTGAAGCCCGCCGTGTCGAGGGAGCCCGTCGATTGCCGCCCAGCGAGCCGTCACCGCAGGTCGGACGGGACACGGCCGACGCGTTCATACCGACGGCATATGCCGGGCGGTCGCGGCACGGCAGGGGCGCGCGCAGGGCGCATTCACCGGGAACGGCCCCGGAGGGCGCGCGGGGCGGCCATCATGAGGGCATGGCGGGGCTGGAGGGTACGGGACAGCCGCGGGGAGACGGACGTGCGACCGCGGCGCGCTGGTCGCCGGCGGTCGAGGACGAGCGGGCGCTGAAGGCGCTGGAACGGTACGGCAACCCGACGGAGGCGGAGGTTCCGCTGCCGTCCCGCCCCGAGTCCGCGGCCACCGCCCGCCGGCTGGTCCAGGTGGTGGTCCTGCGCGAGTGGCGGCTCGGCCCGCGGACGGCGGAGGACGCCGTCCTGCTCGTGTCGGAGCTGGTGGGCAACGCCGTGCGGCACACCGGCGCCCGCGTCTTCGGACTGCGCATGCGGCACCGCCGCGGCTGGATCCGCGTCGAGGTCCGCGACCCCTCCCGGGGGCTGCCCTGTCTGATGCCGGTGCAGGAGACGGACGTCAGCGGCCGAGGGCTCTTCCTGGTCGACAAGCTGTCCGACCGGTGGGGCGTCGACCTGCTGCCGCGCGGCAAGACGACGTGGTTCGAGATGCGGGTGGCCGACCGCTGACCGGTGGCCGGCCGCCGGCCGGCGCGGCCGGGGGCGCGCGGCGCGCGTGCGGCCGGACGGCTCGCGCCGGCGGGTCCTAGGTCGGACGGCTGACCCCACTCGGACCGAAACCCGGTGGGCAGTGTCAGTGGCAATCCGTAGGCTCACTGCTGATGCCCACGACACCCACCTCCGCCGAGGACCGTTCCTCCGTCCGGACGCTGCTGCGACTGTGGCCGTACGTGCGGCCCGTGCGGGCCCGGCTGTTCACCGCCGCGTTCGTCGCGGTCCTCGCCTCCTGCGTGGGGCTGGTGATCCCGCTCGTCCTGAAGTGGATGGTGGACGGCCCGATCGCCGAGCGGGACCCGGCGGGCGTGTGGCTGGGGGCGCTGTGGCTGCTGCTGCTCGGGGTCGGCGAGGCCCTGCTGTTCGGGCTGCGGCGGTGGCTCGTGGCCCGTCCGCTGTCGCACGTCGAGGCGGAGATGCGGGCGGACCTGTACCGGCGCCTCCAGCGGCTGCCGGTCGCCTTCCACGACCGGTGGGCCTCCGGGCAGCTGCTGTCGCGCGGGACGACCGACCTGATGCTGCTGCGCATGTTCCTCGCCTTCCCGCTGACGTTCCTGCTGGTCAACGGGGTGACGATCCTCGTCGGCGTGATCATCATGCTGGCGCAGGACTGGACGCTGGGCCTGGTGATCCTGGGCCCGGCCGTGCCCCTGCTCGTGCTGCTGGTGGTCTTCGAGAAGCGGTACGCCACGGTGGCGCGGCGCGCGCAGGACCAGGTGGGGGACCTGACGACGGTCGTCGAGGAGAGCGTGCTCGGCATCCGCGTCATCAAGGGGTTCGGCCGGCACCGCAGCCAGGCCCGGGCCTTCCGCGAGCTGTCCGGGACGCTGCGCGGGACGGAGCTGCGCAAGGCCCGGCTGCTGGCGGTGATCTGGGGCGTCATCGTGACGCTGCCCGAGCTGGCCATCGCCGGGGCGCTGGTGGTGGGGACCGTGCAGGTGGCCGACGGGGCGCTGTCCGCGGGGACGCTGGTGGCGTTCCTGTCGACGGCGCTCGCGCTGCGCTGGCCGGTGGAGTCGATCGGGTTCCTGCTGGCGATGAGCCAGGAGGCGGCGACGGCCACCGCGCGGTACTTCGAGGTGATGGACGAGGAGCCGGAGGACGCCGGAGGCCGCGCGCCGGTCCCGGCGGGGCCCGGGGACGCCCCGGGGGACGGCGGGCTGCGGTTCCACGGCGTCACCTTCCGCTACCCCGACGCCCCGCCCGGCTCCCCGCCCGTCCTGGACCGCGTCGACCTGCACATCCGCCCCGGCGAGTCCATGGCCCTGGTCGGCGCCACCGGCAGCGGCAAGACGACGCTGACCGCGCTCGTCCCCCGCCTGCACGAGGTGACCTCCGGCCGGATCACCCTCGACGGCGTCGACATCACCGCCCTGCCCCGCGAGGAGCTGCGCGCCCGGGTCGCCGTCGCCTTCGAGGAGCCCACCCTCTTCTCGGCGAGCGTCGGGGAGAACGTGCTGATGGGGGCGGGCCGGGCCGCGGGCGAGGCGGAGCTGGAGCGGGCGCTGGCCGTCGCGCAGGCCGACTTCGTGCACGCCCTGCCGCAGGGCACCCGCACCCAGGTCGGCGAGCAGGGGCTGAGCCTGTCCGGCGGGCAGCGCCAGCGCCTGGCGCTGGCCCGGGCGGTGGTCGGCCGCCCGGACTTCCTGGTCCTGGACGACCCGCTGTCCGCCCTGGACGTGCACACGGAGGCCGCCGTCGAGACCGCCCTGCGGCAGGTCCTGGCGGACACGACCGCGCTGATCGTGGCGCACCGCCCCTCCACGGTGCTGCTCGCCGACCGCGTCGCCCTGCTCTCGGGCGGCCGCATCGCCGCCGTCGGCACCCACCACGAACTGCTGCGCACCAGCGCCGAGTACGCGCATCTGATGTCCGGGGAACCCGTCGGAGCACAGGAGGACGGCCGATGACGGCGCCCACGACCGCGCCCGCCCAGGACCAGCCGGACGAGCGGCCCGCGGACGGCGACCCCTTCGACCGCGACGTCCTGCCCACTCCTCCGGGCGCCACCGCCGCCCTGCTGCGCTCCCTGCTCGCCCCGATGAAGCCCCGCGTGGCCCTCACCACGCTCCTGCTGCTGCTCCAGCAGGCGGCGGTGCAGGCGGGCCCGCTGCTGGTGGCGTACGCCATCGACCGCGCCGTGCCCGCGTTCCGCGCCGGCGACCACGGGCCGCTGCTCGGGGTGGGCCTGGGCTACCTGGGGTGCGCGCTGGCCTCGGGCGGGCTGCAGTACGCGTTCGTCGCCGCGTCGGCCCGGGTCAGCCAGGACGTGCTGCTGGACCTGCGCGGCCGGATCTTCCGCCACGCCCAGGCGCTGAGCGTCGACTTCCACGAACGCTACACCTCGGGCCGGCTGATCTCCCGCTCCACGACCGACGTCGAGTCGCTGCGCGAGCTGCTCGACGAGGGCCTGCAGGAGCTGGTCACGGTCGTGCTGTCGTTCGTCTACATCTCGGCGCTGCTGCTCTGGCTGGACCTGGGGCTCGGTGCCGTCGCGGTGGCGTCGTTCGTGCCGCTGTACCTGCTCGTCCGCACCTACCGGCGGCGCGCGCAGCGGGTGTACCGGCGGAAGTCCACGGCCATCGCCGCCGTGATCGTGAAGTTCGTGGAGACGATGAACGGCATCCGGCCGGTGCGCGCCTTCCGGCGCGAGGCGGCCAACGACGCCGACTTCCGCGTCCTGAACCGGCGCCACGAGCGCTCCAACGGCGACGCGCTGCTGGAGATGGCCCGGTACGTGACGGGGTCGCGCCTGGTCGCCAACACCGCCGTCGCGGCGATCGTGCTGTGGGGCGCGGCCCGGGTGGCGGACGACACCCTGGCCCTCGGGGTGCTGGCCGCGGCGGTGCTCTACCTGCGGCGGCTGTACGACCCGATCGACCGGCTCGGCATGTTCCTCAACTCCTACCACTCGGCGGCGGCCTCGCTGGAGAAGATCGCCGGGCTGCTCGCCCAGACCCCGTCGGTGCCGGAGCCGGCCGTGCCCCGGCGGCTCCCGGAGCTCGCGGGCGACCGGCCCGGGCGCGAGGTGGTCTTCGACGGCGTCCGGTTCGCCTACCGCACCGGCGGCGAGGTGCTGCCCCGTTTCGACCTGACGCTTCCGGCCGGGCAGACGGTCGCGGTGGTCGGCACGACCGGCGCCGGCAAGTCGACGCTGGCCAAGCTGCTCGCCCGCTTCTACGACCCCACCGAGGGGCGGGTGCTGCTGGACGGCGTGGACCTGCGCGACCTGCCCGTGCCCGAACTGCGGCGCGGCGTGGTGATGGTGACGCAGGAGGCGTTCCTGTTCTCCGGCACGGTCGCCGACAACATCGCCCTCGGCCGGCCGGACGCCCCCCGCGAGGAGGTCGAGCGGGCCGCCAAGGAGATCGGCGCGCACGACTTCATCAGCGCCCTGCCCGACGGGTACGACACCGACGTCCGCAAGCGGGGCGGCCGCATCTCGGCCGGTCAGCGGCAGCTCGTCGCCTTCGCGCGGGCGCTGCTCGCCGACCCGGCCGTGCTGATCCTGGACGAGGCGACCAGCTCGCTGGACATCCCCGGCGAGCGGGCCGTGCAGCGGGCGATGGCCACCGTGCTGAGGGGCCGCACCGCGGTCGTCATCGCGCACCGGCTGTCGACCGTGGAGATCGCGGACCGGGTGCTGGTGATGGAGCACGGCCGGATCGTGGAGGACGGCAGCCCGGCCGACCTGGTGGCGGGCACGGGCCGCTTCGCGGACCTGCACCGGGCGTGGCGGGACAGCCTGGCCTGAGTGGCGCCCTCCCCGGGACGACCGGCGCGTACGGGGGGCCGGGCCGTCCGGACCCCCGTACGGCCCGGGCCGCCCGCACGACCGTGGTCCGGGCCGCTCCCCCTGAGGCCTCACGTCCGTATAGCGGACATGAACTCCCGGACAACGGACCGTTTCCGGCCAATGTTCTGACGCGCTCCTGACAGAAACCGCCGTCGCCTGCCACGCTTCCCACGGCCCGCACACAGCAACCCCACAGGTTCGCCCCGCCGTTGCCGCACGGCCACCGCTCCGCCCGCACGTGGTTCTGCGTACCGCCTCGCTCCGCCCGGCCGGCTCATCCGCCGCCCGGTCTCCCCTGGCCGCGCGATCCGCGGCCGCGCAGAAGGAGTCAGTGTTGAGCAGCAGCCCCTCCCACAGACGCACCCCGCGCTCCCGCACCCCGCACCGCCGCGCCGCGGCCGTCGCCCTCGCCGGTGTCGCCGCGCTGATCGCCGCGGCCGTCCAGTCCGGCACCGCCACCGCCGCCCCGGAGCGGGCGCCGCGGGCCGCGGGCGAGGCGGCCCCGGGCTCGGAGTCGGTCCGCCTCTCCCCCGCCCAGCGTGCCGCGCTGATCCGCGCGGCGGACGCCGCCAAGGAGGGAACGGCCAGGGAACTGGGTCTCGGCGCCAAGGAGAAGCTCGTCGTCCGCGACGTCCTCAAGGACCGCGACGGCACCCTGCACACCCGCTACGAGCGCACCTACGACGGCCTGCCCGTCCTCGGCGGCGACCTGGTCGTCGAGAGCACGGCGGCCGACGCCACCGCGTCGGTCGTCAGGGCGACCCGCGCCGCCGTCCGGCCGGCCACGACGAAGGCCGCCGTGCCCGCCGCGTCGGCCGAGCGGCAGGCCCTGTCCGCCGCGCGGGCGGAGCGGGCCTCCGACCCGGCCGTCGACCGGGAGCCGCGCAAGGTGATCTGGGCGGCGGACGGGCGGCCGGTCCTCGCCTACGAGACGGTCGTCGGCGGCTTCCAGCACGACGGCACCCCGCGGGAGCTGCACGTCGTCACGGACGCCACGACCGGCGCGAAGCTGTACGAGTGGGAGGCCGTCGAGACCGGCACCGGGAACACGGTGTACTCCGGCACGGTCCCGCTCACCACCACGCAGTCCGGGTCGGCGTACAACCTGACCGACGGCGCGCGCGGGAACCACCGGACGTACAACCTGAACCGCGGTACGTCCGGCACCGGCACGCTCTTCTCCGGCCCCGACGACGTGTGGGGCAACGGCAGCCCGTCCAACCTGGAGTCGGCCGCCGCCGACGCCCACTACGGAGCCGCGCTGACCTGGGACTACTACAAGAACGTGCACGGCCGCAGCGGCATCCGCGGCGACGGCGTGGGCGCCTACTCGCGGGTCCACTACGGCAACAACTACGTCAACGCGTTCTGGTCGGACAGCTGCTTCTGCATGACCTACGGCGACGGCTCGGGCAACGCCAACCCGCTGACCTCCATCGACGTGGCCGCGCACGAGATGACCCACGGGCTCACCTCCAACACCGCGGGCCTCAACTACAGCGGCGAGTCCGGCGGCCTGAACGAGGCCACCTCCGACATCTTCGGTTCGACGGTCGAGTTCTTCGCGAACAACTCCTCCGACGTCGGTGACTACCTCATCGGCGAGGAGATCGACATCAACGGCGACGGCACCCCGCTGCGCTACATGGACAGGCCCAGCCGGGACGGCTCGTCCAAGGACGCCTGGTACTCGGGCATCGGCTCGATCGACGTGCACTACTCGTCGGGCCCCGCGAACCACTTCTTCTACCTGCTGAGCGAGGGCAGCGGCAGCAAGACCGTCAACGGCGTCACCTACGACTCGCCCACCTCCGACGGGCTCCCCGTCACGGGCATCGGGCGGGCCAAGGCGGAGAAGATCTGGTTCCGCGCGCTGACCACGAAGTTCACCTCGACCACCAACTACGCGGGCGCCCGCACCGGCACCCTCGCGGCGGCCGGTGAGCTGTACGGCGCGGACAGCGCCGAGTACAAGGCGGTGCAGGACGCCTGGGCCGGCGTCAACGTCGGCCCGCGCTCCGGCGGCGGAGGCGGTGGCGGCACGTCCTTCGAGAACACGGCCGACGTGGCGATTCCGGACAACGGCGCGGCGGTCAACTCCTCGATCACCGTCTCCGGCCGGACGGGCAACGCGCCGTCGAACCTCGCGGTGGCGGTGGACATCGTCCACACCTACATCGGTGACCTGCGCGTCCAGCTGATCGCCCCCGACGGCACGGCGTACACGCTGAAGGCCTACGGCACCGGCGGCAGCGCGGACAACCTCAGCACCACGTACACCGTCAACGCCTCCTCGGAGGTGGCCGACGGCGTCTGGCAGCTGCGGGTCCAGGACAACGCGGCCGCCGACACCGGCTACATCAACGGCTGGAAGCTGACCTTCCCGTAAGCCGTCACGACCGACGGCCCAGCGCCGCCCCGGCGGGTGAGCTCCCGCCGGGGCGGCGCCCGTTCACGGCCCCGAAACATTTACCGGACAGTCGGCTTTCGGCCAACATCACGTGGGGCTCCTGACATGTACGCGTCCTAAGTGCCACTCTTCCACCACCCGCCGCACCAGCACCCCCACTTCCCCACAAAGGAGCTCGTGTGACCCCCCGCTACGCGCGTCACCAGCGCACCACCCTGGCCGTCGCCACCGCCGTCGCCGCCGGCGCCCTGCTCACCACCGGCCTGAGCACCGGCAGCGCCGCGGCCGACTCGGCCCCGGCCGGACGGCCCGCGCTCGCCGCCGCCCCCGTGCTGCTCTCCGCCCCCGCCCGCACCGCCCTGATCCGCGAGCAGCAGGCGGACGCGGCCGGGACCGCCCGGGAGATAGGCCTCGGCGCGCAGGAGAAGCTGCTCGTCAAGGACGTCGTGAAGGACGCCGACGGCACCGTCCACACCCGCTACGAGCGCACCTACGCGGGCCTGCCCGTCCTCGGCGGCGACCTCGTCGTCCACGAGTCGGCGTCCGGCGAGACCAGAGGCGTGACCAAGGCGGTCAAGGCCGCCCTGAAGGTCGCGGACCTGACGCCGGAGATCACCGCCGCCAAGGCCGAGAAGCAGGCCGTGACCCTCGCCGAGGCGGCCGGCTCGGAGAAGACCGAGGCCGACGCGGCGCCCCGCAAGGTGATCTGGGCGGCCGGCGGCAAGCCGGTCCTCGCCTACGAGACGGTCGTCGGCGGCCTCCAGCACGACGGCACCCCGAACGAGCTGCACGTCATCACGGACGCGGCCACCGGCGAGAAGCTGTACGAGTACCAGGGCATCGAGACCGGCAGCGGCAAGAGCCTGTACTCCGGCACCGTCACCCTCGGCACCACCCTGTCGGGCTCGTCGTACCAGCTGTACGACACCGGGCGCGGCGGCCACCGGACGTACAACCTGGCGCGCGGCACCTCCGGCACCGGCACCCTGTTCACCGACGCCGACGACGTCTGGGGCACCGGCGTGGCCTCCAGCTCCTCCAGCGACCAGACCGCGGCCGTGGACGCCGCCTACGGCGCCCAGACGACCTGGGACTTCTACAAGAACACCTTCGGCCGCAGCGGCATCAAGAACGACGGCAAGGCGGCCTACTCCCGCGTCCACTACGGCAACAACTACGTCAACGCCTTCTGGTCGGACAGCTGCTTCTGCATGACCTACGGCGACGGCTCGGGCAACACCCACCCGCTGACCTCGCTGGACGTGGCCGGTCACGAGATGACCCACGGCGTCACCTCCAACACCGCGGGCCTCAACTACAGCGGCGAGTCCGGCGGCCTGAACGAGGCCACCTCCGACATCTTCGGCACGGGCGTGGAGTTCTACGCGAACAACGCGAGCGACCCGGGCGACTACCTCGTCGGCGAGAAGATCGACATCAACGGCAACGGCACCCCGCTGCGCTACATGGACAAGCCCAGCAAGGACGGCTCGTCCAAGGACTACTGGTCCTCCGGCCTCGGCAGCGTCGACGTGCACTACTCGTCCGGCCCCGCGAACCACTTCTTCTACCTGCTGAGCGAGGGCAGCGGCAGCAAGACCGTCAACGGCGTCACCTACAACTCGCCGACGTACAACGGCTCCGCGGTCACCGGCATCGGCCGCACCAAGGCGCTGCAGATCTGGTACAAGGCGCTGACCACGTACATGACGTCGACGACCAAGTACTCCGGTGCCCGTACGGCGACGCTGAACGCGGCGTCCGCCCTGTACGGCTCCACCAGCGCCGAGTACAAGGCGGTGGCGGCGGCCTGGACCGCGGTCAACGTGGCCTGACCGACCGCCTGACGAGACGGGCGGCACCCGGGAGGAAGGCGTCCCGGGCGCCGCCCTACTCTTGGGTCCCATGTCTTCGGAGGACTTCACCTACGCCGACGTCGGCGCGACCCGCCGGGCGGGTTTCTGCCCGCCGGGCTTCCACCCCCTGCACGTGCGCACCCGCCTCGGCGAGGGCGAGGAGGTCTTCCGCCGGGCGTCCGAGGCGGTCCTCACCTGGGAGATGCACCGCGGGCTGGGCGTCGGCCTCGACGTGAGCGCCGAGCGGGCGGCACCCGGCGTCGACGTCACCGTCACCCTCGCCGGGGTGATCAGGGCGCCCTGCCGGGTGGTGTGGACGGCGGAGGAACCCCGCCGGGCCGGGTGGGCGTACGGCACGCTGGCCGGCCACCCCGAGTCCGGCGAGGAGTCCTTCGTGGTGGACCGCACCGGCGACGGCACGGTCTGGCTGACCGTGTCGGCCTTCAGCCGGCCCGCCCGGTGGTACGCCAAGGCGGGCGGACCGGCGACCCGGGGGCTGCAGCACGCCTACGCGCGGCGGTGCGGGGCCGTGCTCCAGCGCCTGAGCACCCGGGACGCGACGGACTGACCCTCACCGCATGAGCAGCCCCGCCGCCTCGACCAGCTCCTCCGACGGCACCGCGACCAGCCCCGGTTCGGCGCCGGAGGCGAGCAGCGGGTGGGCGGGCAGGATGCGGACCGTGTAGCCGAACGGGCCGGTGCGGTCCAGGGAGAGCGGGCCCTCGTACACCCAGCGCCCCTCCTGGTCCGGCGCGCCCACCGGCTTCAGCGGCACGGCGGTCGCGTCGGCGATGCGGTCCTCCTCGTCCACCCGCCCGGACACCGCCTGCACCTCGACGTCGTCCGGGCCGAGCGCGCCGAGCGCCACCCGCACCCGGAGCCCGAGGGTCGTGCCGAGCTCGGCGGTGGCCGTCGAGGCGGACGTCTCGACGTGGTCGACGGCGACGCCCGGCCAGGCCGCCCGCACCCGGGTCTTCCACTCGGCGAGGGCGCGCGCCGCGTCCGGGCCCATGGTCCGGTGCGCGTGGGCCGCGGGCACGTACAGCCGCTCCACGTACTCGCGCACCATGCGCCCCGCCAGCACCTTCGGTCCCAGCCGGCTCAGCGTCTGGCGGACCATCTCGATCCACCGGTCGGGCAGCCCGCGCGGCCCGCGTTCGTAGAAGCGGGGCGTGACCCGCTTCTCCAGCAGGTCGTAGAGGGCGGCGGCCTCTATGTCGTCACGCCGGTCGGGGTCGGTGCCCACGCCGTCGGCGGTGGGGATCTCCCAGCCGAAGTCGGGGTCGAACCACTCGTCCCACCACCCGTCGCGCACGGAGAGGTTGAGGCAGCCGTTGAGCGCCGCCTTCATCCCGCTGGTCCCGCACGCCTCCAGCGGCCGCAGCGGGTTGTTCAGCCAGACGTCGCAGCCGGTGTACAGCTTCTGCGCCATGGCCATGCCGTAGTCCGGCAGGAACACGATCCGGTGCCGCACCCGCGGGTCGTCGGCGAACCGGACCAGCTCCTGGATGAGCCGCTTGCCCCCGTCGTCGGCCGGGTGGGCCTTGCCCGCGACGACCACCTGCACGGGCCGCTCGGGGTGCAGCAGCAGCTCCGTCAGCCGGTCGCGGTCCCGCAGCATCAGCGTCAGCCGCTTGTACGACGGCACCCGCCGCGCGAACCCGATCGTCAGCACGTCCGGGTCGAGGACGCCGTCGATCCAGCCCAGCTCGGCCGTCCCCGCGCCGCGCTGCCGCCAGGAGGCCCGCAGCCGCTGCCGCACCTCCATGACCAGCTGTTCGCGCAGCGACCGCCGCAGCTCCCAGATGTCCTGGTCGGGGATGTCCGCGACGGCGTCCCACCGCTGCGAGCCGCCCACCGTCAGGGCGTCCTCGGTGCGCTGGGACCCGATCTGCCGGGCGCCGAGCCGGAACACCTCGGGGGCGACCCAGGTCGGGGCGTGCACCCCGTTCGTCACCGAGGTGATCGGCACCTCCTCGGCGTCGAAGCCCGGCCACAGCCCGGCGAACATCCCCCGGCTGACCTGCCCGTGCAGCAGCGAGACGCCGTTGGCGCGCTGGGCCAGGCGCAGCCCCATCACCGCCATGTTGAACAGGTTCGGCTCGCCGCCGGGGTAGGACTCCGTGCCGAGCCGGAGCACCCGCTCGACGTCGATCCCCGGCAGCTCCGCCCCGGGGCCGAAGTGCCGGGCGACCAGCTCCCGGTCGAAGCGGTCGATGCCGGCCGGGACGGGCGTGTGCGTGGTGAAGACGGTCCCGGCCCGGACCGCCTCCAGCGCGGAGTCGAACTCCAGCCCCTCGGCGCACAGCTCGGCGATCCGCTCCAGTCCGAGGAACCCGGCGTGCCCCTCGTTGGTGTGGAACACCTCCGGCTCGGGGTGGCCGGTCAGCCGGCAGTACGTCCGCACCGCCCGCACACCCCCTATGCCGAGCAGCATCTCCTGGAGCAGCCGGTGCTCGCTGCCGCCGCCGTAGAGCCGGTCGGTGACGCCGCGCTCGCCGAGGTCGTTCTCCTCGACGTCCGAGTCCAGCATCAGCAGCGGGACCCGGCCGACCTGGGCCAGCCAGATACGGGCGTGCAGCGACTTCCCGCCGGGCAGCGCGAGGCTGACCTGGGCGGGCGTGCCGTCGGCCTCCTTGAGCAGGGCCACGGGCAGCTCGTGCGGGTCGAGGACCGGGTAGTGCTCCTGCTGCCAGCCGTCCCGGGACAGGGTCTGGCGGAAGTAGCCGTGGCGGTAGAGCAGTCCCACGCCGATCAGCGGGACGCCGAGGTCGCTGGCCGCCTTCAGGTGGTCGCCGGCCAGGATGCCGAGGCCGCCGGAGTACTGCGGCAGGGCGGCGGTGACGCCGAACTCGGGCGAGAAGTAGGCCACCGCGGCGGGCAGTTCGTCGGACTGGGTCTGGTACCAGCGGTCTCCGGTCAGATAGTCGTGCAGGTCCCCCTCGGCCGCGGCGAGGCGGCGCAGGAAGCGGCGGTCCACGGCCAGTTCCTCCAGCCGCGCGGGAGGGACGCTGCCCAGCAGGCGTACGGGGTCACCGCCCGAGGCGGCCCAGCGTTCGGGGTCGACGGCCTGGAACAGGTCCCGGGTCTCCGCGTGCCAGGACCAGCGCAGATTGCGGGCCAGATCGCTGAGCGGCCTGAGGGGGTCGGGGAGAACGGGTCGGACGGTGAATCGACGGATCGCCTTCACATTCCACCTCGGCGCGAGTCGCTGTACGACGGCACGGCAGTGTGCGTCGCGTCCTGTCTGTCGACGGTACCGGTGCAGGAGTACCCGATGCGGGGAGCTTGTCGTCCTCGGCACCGTCAGTACCCGCGCCCACCCCGTGTCACCCATAAACGATATGGCCGATTCCGCCCCCATGGACGCTCTTGCGGCGCTTCACGCCCACGGGAGTCCGCCCCGCGGCGCACCGACCTCACGGGCGGTACGGGCGAGAATCGGCCATATCCGCGGCACGGTTCCGGACGGCCGCGCGATCGGGGCGACCGAAGGGCGGGCGAGGCGGCTCTCCGCCGGCCCGCGTGTCGCCCCGGCCGCCCGGGGCACCCGCGTCACCCGCATCACCCGCATCACCCGTGTCGCCCGCGTCCCCGGTGCCGCGGGCGCCGCGGCCCGGGGACCGCCGGGATCGACCGGGCGGCCCGCCGGGTGCAGCGGCCCGCGGTCGCCGGTCTCCGCCCGGGCGGCCACCGCGGCGCCGCGCCGGACACCGCCGTCCGCGCCCGGATCGCGTCCGGATCGCGCCCGGGGTGACGTACCCGGCCGCCGCGGGCGGCGACGGCAGGCCGGCCGCCCCGTACGCGCCGGCGGGCGCGGCGCGGGCGGTCACGGCCGGCGCGACCGGCCGGGGAGGATGCGAAACCGGCCTTCTCCGGCCACGGCTCCGCCGTGGACCTCTTCGCGCCGGACGCGGGGATCGCCTCCGCGTCCGCCGCGAGCGGCGCCGCGCGGGCAACCGGGACGGGTACCTCGACGGCCGCACCGCACACCGCCGGCGCGGCCGCGCCGTACCCGGCCGGCCGTCCGCGGGCCGCTCCGGCGCAGGTCACGGCGCCGGGGCGACCGCGGTCGCGTCCGGGAAGGCCGCGGGCCGGGGGCCCGGTCCGCGGCACCGGCCGCCGCGTCCTCGGCGGCGGACCGGGCACGCCACGGGGCCCGGCCCCGTCCGCTGCGGACGAGGCCGGTCTTGTGTGTCGACATACGCGCGAGTAGTTAACAACGTGCCGGATTGCCCACCCGAATAGGGTGGGAAGGCTCCTGCGGGTACACGCCCTCAGGGACACCACGCAGGACCCACCTCCCCACACACATCCGCCTACCCACGTTGACGCGGACAGGAGCGGTCATGCCCGCCAAGCACCATTCGTCAGCACCTCCGACACGCACCACCGAGGCGTCCCCGACGCCGGGCACCGCGGCACGTCCCGTGCGCCCGCAGGACGCCGGCCCACCGGCCCCCGAGCCACCCTCCGCGCGCAACGCCACCGCCGTCGGGCGCATACCCGTCCTCGACGTCCGCCCGGTCGTCCAGCACGGGCGCCGGCCCGCCAAGGCGGTCACCGGCGAGTCGTTCCAGGTTTCGGCCACCGTGTTCCGGGAGGGGCACGACGCGGTGGCCGCCAACGTCGTCCTGAGGGACCCCGAGGGCCGCCCCGGGCCGTGGACACCGATGCGGGAACTCGCCCCGGGCACCGACCGGTGGGGAGCCACGGTGACCGCCGGGGAGCCCGGCCTGTGGACGTTCACCGTGGAGGCCTGGGGCGACCCGGTCACCACCTGGCGCCACCACGCCCAGATCAAGATCCCCGCGGGGATGGACACCGAGGTCGTCCTGGAGGAGGGGGCGCGGCTGTACGAGCGCGCGGCCTCGGCCGTGCCGGACGACGACGGCCGGGACGTGGTGCTGGAGGCGGTGGGGGCGTTGCGGGACGAGGGCCGGCCGGCCGCGGCGCGGCTGGCGGCGGCGCTGACGCCGGAGGTGG
>NZ_JBITSF010000008.1:0-342405 GCF_044540485.1 Streptomyces sp. NPDC085946
GAGGAGGGCGACCTCATCGTCGTCCTGGAGGCCATGAAGATGGAACAGCCCCTCAACGCCCACAAGGCCGGCACCATCAAGGGCCTGACCGCCGAGGTCGGCGCCGCCCTCACCTCCGGCGCCCCCATCTGCGAGATCAAGGACTGACGGCCCACTCCGGCGGCGGGCGGCTGTGGCGCCCGCCGCCGGCCGGACGTCCGGGGACGCTCGGCCGCGGGGCACGCGTGCCGCCGGGGCGGGGGTCCCCCGCGCGGGCAGGGGCCGGGCCGGCCGTGGGCCGGCCCGCTTCACCGCCTCCGCAGATCCGCCACCCTCGCCCGCTCCGCCCCCTGCTCACCGTGCACGGCGGCGCCGCGCAGCCCCGCTCCCGCGCCGGGCACCTGACGGCGCGGTCCGGGCAGCGACACGTCCCGGCGCTGCTGACGCGCCGGGGCCGGATCACCCCCCGGGCCCGTGGAGCCGGCGTGCCCCGCGGACGCACCGGGCACCCCGGCCACGGCGATCTGCACCCCCTGGTCGGCCAGCGCCTGCAACTCGGTGGCCGACCGGTCGTCGTGGGCGGGCGGCTCGTCCGTCACGAGCCGGGTGATGAGGTCGGTCGGCACGGTCTGGAACATCGTGTCGGTGCCGAGCTTGGTGTGGTCGGCGAGGACGACGACCTCCGCGGCGGCCTGCACCAGCGCCCGGTCGACGGACGCCGACAGCATGTTGGACGTGGACAGCCCCCGCTCGGCGGTCAGCCCGCTGCCGGAGAGGAAGGCGCGCGACACCCGCAGGCCCTGCAGGGACTGCTCGGCCCCGCTGCCGACCAGGGCGTAGTTCGAACCGCGCAGCGTGCCGCCGGTCATCACGACCTCGACCCGGTTGGCGTGGGCCAGCGCCTGGGCCACCAGCAGGGAGTTGGTGACGACCGTCAGCCCGGGCACCCGGGCCAGCCGGCGCGCCAGCTCCTGCGTGGTGGTGCCCGCCCCGACCACGATGGCCTCGCCCTCCTCCACGAAGTTGGCGGCGAGGTCGGCGATGGCGGTCTTCTCGGCGGTCGCGAGATGGGACTTCTGCGGGAAGCCGGACTCCCGTGTGAATCCGCCCGGCAGGACCGCACCGCCGTGCCGGCGGTCGAGGAGTCCTTCTGCCTCCAGCGCGCGCACGTCCCGCCGTACGGTCACTTCGGAGGTCTGGACGACGCGGGCGAGCTCACGGAGCGACACGGCCCCGTTCGCACGCACCATTTCGAGGATCAATTGGCGACGTTCTGCAGCGAACACGAAACTGACAGTAACCCCAACGACCGTCTGCTTTCAGCAGTATGCGCCGAATAGCAGAAGTTGTTCGCACAGCGGGGCATGAAGTGGTATAGGGGCCCAGACCGCCCGCCCGTGCCGCCCGCGCGGCCGACGACTCCCCGTGACCAGCGGGGAGTCGTGCGGGCCGGGGCGCGTCAGACGTCGCCGGACGTCTTGCGGGTGTGCAGCTGGCGGGCGACCTCCGCGATCGACCCCGACAGGGAGGGGTACACGGTGAAGGCGTTCGCGATCTGCTCGACCGTCAGATTGTTGTCGACCGCGATCGAGATGGGGTGGATCAGTTCCGAGGCCCGGGGCGCCACGACGACACCGCCGACCACGATCCCGGTGCCCGGCCGGCAGAAGATCTTGACGAAGCCGTCGCGGATGCCCTGCATCTTCGCGCGCGGGTTGCGCAGCAGCGGCAGCTTCACGGCCCGGGCGTCGATCTTCCCCCCGTCGACGTCGGCCTGGGTGTAGCCGACGGTCGCGATCTCCGGGTCGGTGAAGACGTTCGACGAGACGGTCTTCAGGTTGAGCGGGGCCACCGCGTCGCCGAGGAAGTGGTACATGGCGATGCGCCCCTGCATGGCGGCGACGGACGCGAGGGCGAACACGCCGGTCACGTCACCGGCCGCGTAGACGCCCGGAGCGGTCGTGCGGGAGACCTTGTCGGTCCAGATGTGCCCGGAGTCGCGCAGCTTGACCCCGGCCTCCTCCAGGCCCATGCCCGCGCTGTTGGGGACGGCGCCGACGGCCATCAGGCAGTGCGAGCCGGTGATGACACGCCCGTCGGCCAGGGTGACCTCGACCCGGTCGCCGACCCGCTTGGCGGACTGGGCGCGGGAGCGGGCCATGACGTTCATGCCGCGCCGCCGGAAGACGTCCTCCAGCACGGCGGCGGCGTCGGGGTCCTCGCCGGGCAGCACGCGGTCGCGGGACGACACGAGCGTCACCTTGGAGCCCAGGGCCTGGTAGGCGCCGGCGAACTCGGCGCCCGTGACGCCGGACCCGACCACGATGAGCTCCTCGGGGAGCTCGGTGAGGTCGTAGACCTGGGTCCAGTTCAGGATCCGCTCGCCGTCGGGGCGGGCGTCGGGCAGCTCGCGCGGGTGCCCGCCGGTGGCGATGAGCACGGCGTCGGCGGTGAGCGTCTCCTCGGAGCCGTCCGCGGCGGTCACCACGACCTTGCGCGACCCGTCGAGGGCCTGCATGCCCTCCAGCCGGCCGCGCCCGCGCAGCACCCGGGCGCCCGCGCGGGTGACGGAGGCGGCGATGTCGTGCGACTGCGCGAGCGCCAGCCGCTTCACGCGCCGGTTGACCTTGCCGAGGTCCACGCCGATGATCCGGGCGGCCTGCTCCAGGGGCGGGGTGTCGTCGGCGACGATGATGCCCAGCTCCTCGTACGAGGAGTCGAAGGTGGTCATCACCTCGGCCGTGGCGATGAGGGTCTTCGACGGCACGCAGTCGGTCAGGACCGACGCTCCGCCCAGACCGTCGCGGTCGACGACGGTCACCTCCGCACCGAGTTGCGCGGCGACCAGCGCCGCTTCGTATCCGCCGGGTCCGCCACCGATGATCACGATCCGAGTCACGTACTCCATTGTCCCGCACCCTTCAACGTGCGACCGCCCGGGGGCCCGGCCGTGCCCCCTCCGTTACCGGAGTGACGCCGGTGCCGCCTGCCGTACGCTCTCCCCATGTCGCTCTACGCCGCGTACGCCGGCAATCTCGACGCGCGGCTGATGACGCGCCGCGCCCCGCACTCGCCGCTGCGCGCCACCGGCTGGCTGAACGGCTGGCGGCTGACCTTCGGCGGCGAGCACATGGGCTGGGACGGCGCGCTGGCGACGATCGTCGAGGACCCGCTGTCCCAGGTCTTCGTGGCGCTCTACGACCTCGCCCCGATGGACGAGGAGTCGCTGGACCGCTGGGAGGGCGTCGGGATGGACATATACCGCCGGACGCGCATCCGGGTGCACACCCTGGAGGGCGAGGAGCGGGCGTGGACGTACGTCCTGAACTCCTACGAGGGCGGCCTGCCCTCCGCCCGCTACCTGGGCGAGGTCGCGGACGCGGCCGAGTCGGCCGGCGCCCCGCACGACTACGTCATGGAGCTCCGCAAGCGCCCCTGCTGACGCGCCGCGCCCCCTCCCGCGCACCGTCCCGTCGGAAACGACAAGACAACGATCGTCCTCTCGTCAGCTCTGTCATCTACGCGCGTAGGCCGAGACCGGCTACCCTCATCGGCGTGAACGCTTCTCTTCTTCCGGACGACATCCAGGGCGACCCGTACGCCGCCGCCGACGCCGCCGCCGCTCGCCTGCGCGAGCTCACGGGCGCCGAGATCCACGACGTCGCCCTCGTGATGGGCTCCGGCTGGGCGCCGGCCGTGGACGCCCTCGGCGCTCCCGACGCCGAGTTCCAGGTCACCGAGCTGCCCGGCTTCCCGCCGCCGGCGGTCGAGGGCCACGGAGGCAAGATCCGCTCGTACCGGATCGGCGACAAGCGCGCGCTGGTCTTCCTGGGCCGCACCCACTACTACGAGGGCCGCGGCGTCGCCGCCGTCGCCCACGGCGTCCGCACCGCCGTGTCGGCGGGCTGCAAGACGATCGTCCTGACCAACGGCTGCGGCGGCCTGCGCGAGGGCATGCGCCCCGGCCAGCCGGTCCTGATCAGCGACCACATCAACCTCACGGCGACGTCCCCGATCGTCGGCGCGAACTTCGTCGACCTCACCGACCTGTACTCGCCGCGCCTGCGCGCCCTGTGCAAGGAGGTCGACCCCACGCTGGAGGAGGGCGTCTACGCGCAGTTCCCCGGCCCCCACTACGAGACGCCGGCCGAGATCCGCATGGCCCGGGTCATCGGCGCGGACCTGGTGGGCATGTCGACGGTCCTGGAGGCCATCGCCGCGCGCGAGGCGGGCGCGGAGATCCTCGGCATCTCCCTGGTGACCAACCTGGCCGCGGGCATGACCGGCGAGCCGCTGAACCACGAGGAGGTCCTCCAGGCGGGCCGCGACTCGGCGACGCGCATGGGGTCGCTGCTCGCGCAGGTGCTGGAGCGGCTGTAGACCTCCGGCGCGGCCGGGCCCGGCCGCGCCGACGGGTACCCGGCGCGGGTGCGCGGGGTGCCGCACCGCACGGCCCGGCGCCGCGGGGTGCCGCCCGCGGCCGAGCCGCCCCCGTACCCCGCTCCCGCCGGCCCGCGCCGGCTCCCCGTACCGGAACCACCACCACAACGAGAGGCGACCGACCGTGCAAGACGACCTCATCGCACAGGCCCAGGCGTGGCTGGCCGAGGACCCCGACGCGGAGACGCGTGCGGAACTCGCCCGGCTCATCGACGCCGGGGACCACGCCGAGCTCGCCGCACGCTTCGGCGGCACCCTCCAGTTCGGCACCGCCGGCCTGCGCGGCGAACTCGGCGCCGGCCCGATGCGCATGAACCGCTCGGTCGTCATCCGCGCCGCCGCCGGCCTCGCCGCGTACCTGCGGAAGAACGGCCACGAGGGCGGCCTGGTCGTCATCGGCTACGACGCCCGCCACAAGTCGGCCGACTTCGCCCGCGACACCGCCTCCGTCATGACCGGCGCCGGCCTGCGCGCGGCCGTGCTGCCCCGCCCGCTGCCCACGCCCGTGCTGGCCTTCGCGATCAGGCACCTCGGCGCGGTCGCCGGCGTGGAGGTCACCGCCAGCCACAACCCGCCCCGGGACAACGGCTACAAGGTCTACCTCGGTGACGGTTCCCAGATCGTGCCGCCCGCCGACGCGGAGATCGCCGCCGAGATCGCGGCCGTCCCGTCCCTCACGGTCGTCCCCCGCCCCACCGAGGGCTGGGAGACCCTCGACGACACCGTCCTGGACGCCTACCTCGCCCGTACGGACGCCGTCCTGGCCCCCGGCTCGCCCCGCACCGCCCGGACCGTCTACACGGCGATGCACGGCGTCGGCAAGGACGTCCTGCTGGCCGCCTTCGCCCGCGCCGGCTTCCCCGAGCCGGTCCTCGTCGCCGAGCAGGCCGATCCCGACCCGGACTTCCCGACCGTCGCGTTCCCCAACCCGGAGGAGCCCGGCGCGATGGACCTGGCGTTCGCCACGGCCCGCGAGGCCGGGCCCGACCTGGTCATCGCCAACGACCCGGACGCCGACCGCTGCGCCGTGGCCGTGCGGGACCCGCAGGCGCCGGACACCGGCTGGCGGATGCTCCGGGGCGACGAGGTCGGCTCCCTGCTCGCCGCGCACCTCGTCCGGCGCGGCGCCACCGGCACGTTCGCCGAGTCGATCGTCTCCTCCTCGCTGCTCGGCCGGATCGCCGGCGCGGCGGGCGTGCGGCACGTCGAGACCCTCACCGGCTTCAAGTGGATCGCCCGCGCCGAGGGCCTGCGCTACGGCTACGAGGAGGCCCTCGGCTACTGCGTCGACCCCGACGGCGTCCGCGACAAGGACGGCATCACCGCGGCCCTCCTCGTCACCGAGCTCGCCTCCGAACTGAAGGCCGAGGGCCGCACCCTCCTGGACCTGCTGGACGACCTGGCCGTGGAGCACGGCCTGCACGCCACCGACCAGCTCTCGGTCCGCGTCCAGGACCTCTCCCTCATCGCGGCCGCGATGCGCCGCCTGCGGGAGCGGCCCCCGGCCCGCCTCGGCGGACTGCCGGTCACCCGCTCCGAGGACCTCACCCGCGGCACCGAGACCCTGCCGCCCACCGACGGCCTGCGCTACACCCTCGACGGCGCGCGCGTGATCGTCCGCCCGAGCGGCACGGAGCCCAAGCTGAAGTGCTACCTGGAGGTCGTGGTGCCGGTGGCCGCGCACGCCGACCTGCCCGCGGCCCGCGCGAAGGCGGCGGACCTGCTGGCGGCCGTCAAGCGCGACCTGTCGGCCGCGGCCGGCATCTGACCGCACCCGGCCGACCGGTCGCCGGGGTGGTCCCCAGGACCACCCCGGCGACGGACGGACACCCCGTCGGCGGGCACCCCGACGGGTGATTCCGCAGCGCAGCCGACGTCCACGCCCCCTGTGGCCGCCCTCCCCGGGCAACGGTGGAACCGGTACGCACCGCCGTACCGCGCCCCACCGCCCCCGAGTCCCAGGAGGCCGCCGCAGTGTCCACGACCGCCACCGACATCCCCCGCAGCGGCCCCGCCCCGGATCTCCGGCGGCACCGCGCCCCGCAGCCCCGCCGGCCCGGCACGGGCCCCGGCCCCCGGGCCCCGCGCCTTCCGGCCGTGCTGGGCCGCGCGCTGCGCCGCGCCGCCCCGGCCCTGGCCGCCTACGTCGCCGTCCGCACCACGGGCCTGCTCGTCCTGGCCGCCTGGGCGCACCGCCGGCACCTGGAGATCCATCCGCTGCTGGCGAGCCAGTGGGACGCCGACTGGTACCTCGCCATCGCCGACCACGGCTACACACGCGAGCTCGGCACCGCGTACAACAAGAACGACCTGGCCTTCTTCCCGCTCTACCCGGTCCTGGTCAAGGCCGTCGCGGGCGTGACCCCGGGCAGCCGCGCCACCGTCGGCCTGTGCGTCGCCGTGGTGGCCTCCCTCGTGGCCGCCTGGGGCGTCTTCGCGGTCGGCGACCGCCTGCACGACCGCCGCGTCGGCATCCTGCTGACCACCCTGTGGGCCGCGCACCCGGTCGCCCTGGTGCAGTGGATGGGCTACACGGAGTCGCTGTTCACCGCCTTCGTGGCCTGGTCGCTGTACGCGGTGCTCACCGGCCGCCTGCTCACGGCCGCCGCCTGCGCGGCCCTGGCGGGCCTGACCCGCCCGACCGGCATCGCCCTGGCGGCGGCGGTCTCGGTCGCGGCCCTGCTCTCCCTGCGGACGTCCGGCGGAGCGCGCCGCCCCCACGCGCGCGCGTGCGCCCTCGCGGCCGCCGCCCTCGCCCCGCTCGGCTGGTGCGGGTACGTCGGCTGGGTGGGGCTACGGCTGGGCCGCTGGGACGGCTACTTCGCCGTGCAGCGCCTGTGGCACAACGAGATGGACGGCGGCGCGAAGACCCTGCGTCGGATGCGGGAGCACCTGGTCCAGGACCACACGCCCGACCTGTTCATGGTCCTGGTGACCGTGACCCTGATCGCCTCGACGGTCCTGTTCGCCCTGTCGGTGGCGGACCGCCAGCCGCTGCCGGTGCTGCTCTTCACCGGCACCCTGCTGGCGATCGTCCTGACCAGCGGCGGCGTCTACTTCCCGCGCGCCCGCTTCCTGCTGCCCGCCTTCCCCCTGCTGCTCCCGCTGGCCGTGCACCTGTCACGGGTGTCGCGCCGCTGCCGCGCCCTCGCCCTGGCCACGGCGGTCACCGGTTCGGCGTACTTCGGGGCGTACATGCTCCTCGTCTGGCCGAGCGCGCCCTGATCCGGGGGGGCCGGGGCGCGGCGGGCCCTACCGCCACCACCGCACGCACCCGACCAGCGCCGGCCACGCCACGGCCGGCAGCAGCGCCGACGGCCACAGCGGGCCCCGCGCTCCCGTGGGGCGCTCTCGCCGGTGGGGCGCAGGGCGGGGTCGAGGCGGAGGGCGGTGAGGTCGGCGACCAGGGCGGGGGCGGCGGCCCGCACCGCCTCGGGGCGCACCAGCACCCACAGGACGAGCAGCGGCGGCAGCGGCGCCAGGTACGCGGGCAGTCCCGCACGGGCCGACGCCACGGTGACGGCCACCAGGCCCACCGCCAGGGCCTCGGCGTACGGCGTCCGCGGCCGCACCGGCACCCGGCGCGGCGGCAGCGCCCGGGTCCGGCGCCGCGCCTGCCCGGTGTCCCGGGCGGGGCAGCCGTCGGGCAGGGCGGCGGCGGGCAGCGGCAGGGGCCGTGTGTGCGCATCCGTCGCCGACCGGACGCGCGTACGGCGCCCGGGGTTGCGGACGGTCGTCCCGCGGTCGTCGTCCCCGTGGGCGCGGTGCCCCGGGGACCTCGCGCGCCGGCTCCCCGTGGCCCGTCGAAGGCCCGGTGCGTCAGCTCCCGGTACGCCCCGGCGCCCGCCGGAACACCCCGCCCGCCGGCCCCGGCCCCGCGAAGCCCGCGGCACATCGGCGGCGGCGCCCCGTCACCCCACCGCCAGCAGCACGGCCAGCAGCACCGCCCCGGCCACCGCCGGCCCGGCGATCTCGTACGCCCAGCGCACGCGGACCTCGCCCTGGGCCGTCTTGGCCTCCTGCCGGTCGGCGTGCAGCTGCCGCAGGTCGTCCATGATCTGGTCGGTCGCCGCCCGCACCGGCCCCTCCGGCACGGCGCCCCCGCCCGGCCCGAAGCCGCCACCGGGGCCGCCGCGCGCGAAGCCGCCCGGCCGCGGCCCGGCCGCCCGGTCGGCGGTGGCGCGCATCCCCTGACGGGCCGCCCTCTTGCGGGCGCGCAGCGACACGGGCAGGGCCCACAGCTGGTACTTGGCGCCGGCGGCGGACACCACCTCGTTGGAGTAGCCCGAGCGCAGTCCGGCGACCTGGCCCCAGGGCAGGACGACGGTGCGGAACGGATTGCGCACCCGCAGCCGGTCCGCGCCGACGTACACCGCGGGGCGCAGGGTGAAGGCGACCACCAGCGGTACGGCGAGCAGCAGGGCGGCGAGCACCAGCCACGGGGCGCGGCCCTCGCCGGTGACGACCGCGTCGACGCCGATCCAGCCCGCGACGCCGAGCAGCAGGACGCCTCCGACGATGCCCGCTACCGACCGGTGGACCCGTTCGTGGTACTCGGGCTCCGAGGGCCGGGGCGCTGGTGACTGGTGCTCGGGGGACGTCATGGTCCCGATTCTGCCCGAGGCCCGCGGCGGGCTCTCACGCGGTGGGGGCCGCACGGGACGGACTCCGGGGGCTGTACACCCGCTACGCGCGTAGATATGCTCGTCTGGTGACCATGCCCCGTACTGCACCCTCCCCCGCCGCCGAGCGCGCGGGAGGTACCCCCAGCGCTCACGCACTCACGGATGTCACCGCGTCCGACAGCACGCTGCGCCGCTTCCTCCACGGGCTGCCCGGCGTCGACGCGGTCGGCCTGGAGGCGCGCGCCGCCTCCCTCGGCACCCGTTCGATCAAGACGACCGCGAAGGCGTACGCCATCGACCTCGCCATCTCGATGGTCGACCTGACGACGCTGGAAGGCGCGGACACCCCGGGCAAGGTCCGGGCGCTCGGCGCGAAGGCGGTCCGCCCCGACCCGACCGACCGCACCGCCCCCGCCACGGCCGCGGTCTGCGTCTACCCCGACATGGTGGCCGTCGCCAAGGAGGCCGTCGCCGGCTCCGGCGTGAAGGTCGCCTCGGTGGCCACCGCCTTCCCGGCGGGCCGCGCCCCGATCGCCGTGAAGCTGGCCGACGTCCGGGAGGCCGTGGCCGCGGGCGCCGACGAGATCGACATGGTCATCGACCGCGGGGCCTTCCTCGCGGGGAACTACCTGAAGGTGTACGACGAGATCACCGCGGTGAAGGAGGCCTGCGGGACCGGCGCCCGCCTGAAGGTCATCTTCGAGACGGGCGAGCTGTCGACGTACGACAACATCCGCCGCGCGAGCTGGCTCGGCATGCTGGCCGGGGCCGACTTCATCAAGACCTCGACCGGCAAGGTCGCCGTCAACGCGACCCCCGCCAACACCCTCCTCATGCTGGAGGCCGTGCGCGACTTCCGCGCGCAGACCGGCGTCCAGGTGGGCGTGAAGCCGGCCGGCGGCATCCGCACCAGCAAGGACGCCGTCAAGTTCCTGGTCCTGGTCAACGAGACCGCCGGCGCGGACTGGCTGGACAACCACTGGTTCCGCTTCGGCGCCTCCTCGCTCCTGAACGACCTGCTGATGCAGCGGCAGAAGCTGGCCACCGGCCGCTACTCCGGCCCCGACTACGTGACGGTGGACTGATCACCATGGCTTCCGCATTCGAGTACGCACCGGCCCCCGAGTCCCGCTCGGTGGTCGACATCGCCCCGTCCTACGGCCTGTTCGTGGACGGCGAGTTCACCGAGGCCGCCGACGGCAAGGTCTTCAAGACCGTCTCGCCCAGCACCGAGGAGGTGCTGTCCGAGGTCGCCCGGGCCGGCGAGGCCGACGTCGACCGCGCGGTGCAGGCCGCCCGCAAGGCGTTCGAGAAGTGGTCGGCGCTGCCCGGCTCCGAGCGGGCGAAGTACCTGTTCCGCATCGCCCGGATCATCCAGGAGCGCTCCCGCGAGCTCGCGGTCCTGGAGACCCTGGACAACGGCAAGCCCATCAGGGAGACCCGCGACGCCGACCTCCCGCTGGTCGCCGCGCACTTCTTCTACTACGCGGGCTGGGCCGACAAGCTGGAGCACGCCGGCTTCGGCCCGCGGCCCGGGCCGCTGGGCGTGGCCGGGCAGGTCATCCCCTGGAACTTCCCGCTGCTGATGCTGGCGTGGAAGATCGCCCCGGCGCTGGCGACCGGCAACACGGTCGTCCTCAAGCCCGCCGAGACGACCCCCCTGTCCGCGCTGTTCTTCGCGGACATCTGCCGCCAGGCGGGCCTGCCCAAGGGCGTCGTCAACATCCTCCCCGGCTACGGCGACACGGGCGCCGCGCTGGTCGCCCACCCGGACGTGAACAAGGTGGCCTTCACCGGCTCCACGGCCGTCGGCAAGGAGATCGCCCGCACGGTGGCGGGGACCCGCAAGAAGCTCACCCTGGAGCTGGGCGGCAAGGGCGCCAACATCGTCTTCGACGACGCCCCGATCGACCAGGCCGTCGAGGGCATCGTCAGCGGCATCTTCTTCAACCAGGGCCAGGTCTGCTGCGCGGGCTCGCGGCTGCTGGTCCAGGAGTCGATCCACGACGAGCTGCTGGACTCCCTCAAGCGCAGGCTCGCCACCCTCCGCCTGGGCGACCCGCTCGACAAGAACACGGACATCGGCGCGATCAACTCCGCCGAGCAGCTGGCCCGCATCACCGCGCTCGCCGACCAGGGCGAGGCCGAGGGCGCCGAGCGCTGGTCGCCGGCCTGCGAACTGCCCTCCTCCGGCTACTGGTTCGCGCCGACGCTCTTCACCGGCGTCACCCAGGCGCACACCATCGCCCGCGACGAGATCTTCGGCCCGGTGCTGTCGGTGTTGACCTTCCGCACGCCCGACGAGGCCGTCGCCAAGGCCAACAACACGCCGTACGGCCTGTCGGCGGGCGTCTGGACGGAGAAGGGCTCCCGGATCCTGGCCGTGGCGAACAAGCTCCGCGCGGGCGTCGTCTGGTCCAACACGTTCAACAAGTTCGACCCGACGTCGCCGTTCGGCGGCTACAAGGAGTCGGGCTTCGGCCGCGAGGGCGGCCGTCACGGCCTGGAGGCTTACCTCGATGTCTGACCGACTTTCCGTGCTGAAGACCTACAAGCTGTACGTCGGCGGGAAGTTCCCGCGTTCCGAGAGCGGCCGGGTGTACGAGGTGACGGACTCCAAGGGCAAGTGGCGGGCGAACGCGCCGCTCTCCTCCCGCAAGGACGCCCGTGACGCGGTCGTCGCCGCCCGCAAGGCGTTCGGTGCCTGGTCGGGCGCGACGGCGTACAACCGCGGCCAGGTCCTCTACCGCGTGGCGGAGATGCTGGAGGGGCGCAAGAGCCAGTTCGTCCACGAGGTCGCCGACGCCGAGGGCCTGTCGAAGTCCAAGGCCGCCGAGCAGGTCGAGGCGGCCGTCGACCGCTGGGTCTGGTACGCGGGCTGGACCGACAAGATCGCCCAGGTGGTGGGCGGCGGCAACCCGGTGGCGGGCCCGTACTTCAACCTCTCCACCCCCGAGCCGATGGGCGTGGTCGCGGTCGTCGCGCCGCAGGAGTCCTCGTTCCTGGGCCTGGCCTCGGTGGTCGCCCCGGTGATCGCGACCGGCAACACGGCGGTCGTGGTGGCGAGCGAGCGCGCCCCGCTCCCGGCGCTGTCCCTGGGCGAGGTCCTGGCCACCTCCGACCTCCCCGGCGGCGTGGTCAACGTCCTGTCCGGCCGTACGGCGGAGATCGCCGCCCCCCTCGCCGCGCACCAGGACGTCAACGCGATCGACCTCGCGGGCGCCGACGAGGCGCTGGCGAAGGAGCTGGAGATCGCGGCGGCCGACAACCTCAAGCGCGTCCTCCGTCCACAGCCTGTGGACGACTGGGCGCGCACGCCCGGCACCGACCGCCTGACGGCGTTCCTGGAGACCAAGACGGTCTGGCACCCGACCGGCTCCCTGGGCGCCTCCGGCTCGTCCTACTAGCCGCGGGCCCCGCAGCCCGGAAGCCCCGGCCCTCCTCCGTCCCGGAGGGCCGGGGCTTCCGTCCGCCGGGCGGGCCGCGCCTACCGGGAGAGCAGGCCGGCGGCCTGGCCGATCACCGGCACGGCCCCGACCGACGACGCCTGGGCGATCGGCCGGGTCACCGCCGTGGAGGTCACCGGCCGGAAGTCGGCGAGCTGGGTGCCCACGCCGTTGTCGAGCGGGTCCACGCCGGTGCCGGCGAGCGGGTTGGGCTTGAGGCCCGCGACCGGGCCGGTGACGTACCCGACCGTGCCGGTGAGCGCCTGGAGGCCGGCCTGCGGGTCGATCCTGCCGAGCGAGGTGGGCCGGGTGTGCACCACACCGGCGACCGTCTCGGGGTCCGCGCAGGCCGTCCCCGCGCCGGCCGCGAGCACCGTCCCCGCCGTCGCGAGGACGACCAGGGCGCGCCGGGAGGTGGGCTGCGGGAGGGACGCGTGTCGGGCCATGGCTGCTGCCGCCTTCTGATGCGGAGGGTGATCGGGTCGGTCCGCAGCGTAGTTGAGGTGTGACGCGCGCATCAAAGCCGACCCGCAGGGTCGTACGGCCCCCGGTCGATGCCTCACACTGGTGTCCCGTGAGTTCCCCTCTGCCCATACCCACGCGAGTCGTGCTGCTCTGCGGCCCCTCCGGCTCCGGCAAGTCCCTCCTCGCGGCCCGCTCCGGCCTCCCGGTGCTGCGGCTCGACGACTTCTACAAGGAGGGCGACGACCCGACCCTGCCCCTGGTCGCGGGGAGCTCCGACATCGACTGGGACCACCCGGATTCCTGGGACGCGGACGCGGCCGTGGCCGCCATCGTCGAGCTGTGCGGCACGGGCCGTACGGACATCCCCGTCTACGACCTCTCGCTCAGCGCCCGGACCGGCGCCGAGACGGTCGACATCGGCCGGACCCCGCTGTTCATCGCGGAGGGCATCTTCGCCGCCGAGATCGTCACGCGCTGCCGGGAGCTGGGCGTCCTGGCCGACGCGCTGTGCCTGAGCCGCGGCCCGGTGACGACCTTCCGCCGGCGCTTCCTGCGGGACCTGAAGGAGGGCCGCAAGTCGGTGCCGTTCCTGGTGCGGCGGGGCTGGCGGCTGATGCGGCAGGAGCGCTCGATCATCGCCCGCCAGACGGCGCTCGGCGCGTACGCCTGCGACCGGGACGAGGCACTGGGCCGCCTGGCGGCCGCGGCGACGGGCCGCTGCGCGACGGCGGGCACGGCCGTCTGACCCGTCCGGGCACACGAAAGGCGGGACCGGACGGACCCCCCGGTCCTCCCAGTCCCGCTCCCCGTGGTGCTTCCCCCGTGGTGTTCCCCCGTGTCCCCCGTCCCCCGTGGTGCTTCCCCCGTCGTTCCCCCGGGACCCGGCGACCGGGTCCCGCGAGGAGGACCCCGGTGTCACTCCCCCGACACACCCGGGTCCGCCCCCCTTGACCTCAGGCGACCAACTCGCCGAAGGCGTCCACCTCGTCACGGCCGAAGCTGAGGACCTCGTCCTCGCGCAGCCGGCGGAGCGACCGCCAGATGCTGGACTTCACCGTGCCGACACTGATGTCGAGGATCTCCGCGATCTCCGGGTCCGTGCGGCCCTCGTAGTAGCGCAGGACCAGCATGGTGCGCTGGAGCTCGGGCAGCCGGGCCAGCGCCTGCCACAGGACCGCGCGCAGCTCGGTGCCGCGCATCGCGTCCGTGTCGCCGGGCGTCTCCGGCAGTTCCTCGGTCGGGTACTCGTTGAGCTTGCGGCGCCGCCAGGCGCTGATGTGCAGGTTGGTCATGGTGCGGCGCAGGTAGCCGCCGACCGCCGCCTTGTCGCTGATCCGGTCCCACGCCCGGTACGTCGAGAACAGCGCGCTCTGCAGCAGGTCCTCGGCCTCGAAGCGGTCGCCGGTCAGGTGGTAGGCGGTTGCGTACAGGGAGGCGCGGCGCTCCTGGACGTAGGCGGTGAACTCCGCCTCCGACAGCGAGCGGCGCTCCCCCGAGCCCTCCCCGTACGCGGTTCCCCCGTGTGTTTCCCCCGTGTTCGCGTCAACCACCGCCATGTAGGCGGTGTGCTGACGCCCGGTGCCGCGAGCGCACCCCCGCCCGCTCACGGCACCGGACTTCTCGTTCCCCCGGTGCACGTCGTGCAGACGCGTGATCACTGCGCTGGAGCTGGTGCCGTGCAGCGTGTTCATCTCGCGCCCCCCGTCGTGGACTTCCGGTTCTTCGGCCGTGCTGTTCGTGCGGTGTTGCCTGTGCCGAAAAGCCTGCCGGGGCGACTTCATGGCCGTGTCCGCCGACTGTCACAGACCTGTCACAGGGGTCGGACACGCCTCGGGCACGGACCGCCCACAGCCGATGCCGGTAGGGGCCCGCTGCGGGCTCCCGGGCCCGTCCCGGGGAGCATCTGCGTCCGCGGGTCGAACAGCGCGGCCCTCATGGGCCAGAATGAGCCCGTGCCTTCCCTGTTGCTGATCGAGGACGACGACGCCATCCGGACGGCCCTGGAGCTCTCTCTGACGCGCCAGGGACACCGGGTGGCGACCGCTGCCAGCGGTGAGGACGGTCTGAAGCTGCTGCGCGAGCAGCGGCCGGATCTGATCGTGCTGGACGTGATGCTGCCCGGCATCGACGGATTCGAGGTGTGCCGGCGCATCCGGCGCACCGACCAGCTGCCGATCATCCTGCTCACCGCGCGCAACGACGACATCGACGTCGTCGTCGGTCTGGAGTCCGGTGCCGACGACTACGTCGTCAAACCGGTCCAGGGACGGGTGCTCGACGCCCGGATCCGGGCGGTGCTGCGGCGCGGCGAGCGGGAGTCCAGCGACTCGGCGACCTTCGGCAGCCTGGTCATCGACCGGGCGGCGATGACGGTCACCAAGAACGGCGAGGACCTCCAGCTCACGCCGACCGAGCTGCGGCTGCTGCTGGAGCTGAGCCGGCGGCCGGGCCAGGCGCTGTCGCGGCAGCAGCTGCTGCGGCTGGTGTGGGAGCACGACTACCTCGGTGACTCCCGGCTCGTCGACGCCTGCGTCCAGCGGCTGCGCGCCAAGGTCGAGGACGTGCCGTCGTCCCCGACGCTGATCCGTACCGTGCGCGGTGTCGGCTACCGGCTGGATCCGCCTCAGTGACACAGCACCACCCAGGGGGGAGCCGCGGCTGGGCCGCGGCGCGCAAGAAGGTTCTGTCACGGTGGCGCTTCACCAGCCTGCGCCTGCGGCTGGTCCTCGTCTTCGGGCTGGTCGCGCTGACCGCCGCCGTCTCCGCGTCCGGCATCGCGTACTGGCTCAACCGCGAGGCCGTGCTCACCCGTACCCAGGACGCCGTCCTGCGCGACTTCGAGCAGGAGATGCAGAACCGGGCGGGCGCGCTGCCGGAGCGTCCCACGCAGGACGAGCTGCAGCACACCGCCGGCCAGATGGCCACCAGCAGCCAGCGCTTCAGCGTGCTGCTGGTCGCCGAGGACGCCGAGGGCAGGACCGTGTACGGCAGCTCCGGCGGGCTGAACGGCTTCGCGCTGCAGGACGTGCCGGCCTCGCTGCGCGAGGCGGTGAACAAGCGCCAGAAGGTCACGTCCGCCAACAGGTCCGCCTTCCACCTGTACTGGCAGCGGATCGTCGAGGACGACACCCCGTACCTGGTGGCGGGGACGCGGGTGATCGGCGGCGGTCCCACCGGCTACATGCTCAAGTCGCTGGAGCCGGAGGCCAAGGACCTCAACTCGCTGGCCTGGTCGCTGGGGATCGCCACCGGGCTCGCGCTGATCGGCTCGGCGCTGCTCGCGCAGGCCGCCGCGACGACCGTGCTGAAGCCGGTGCACCGGCTCGGGGTGGCCGCCCGGCGGCTCGGCGAGGGCAAGCTGGACACCCGGCTGCGGGTGTCCGGGACGGACGAACTGGCCGATCTGTCACGGACGTTCAACAACGCGGCCGAGGCGCTGGAGAAGCGGGTCGCCGACATGGCCGCGCGCGACGAGGCGTCCCGCCGCTTCGTGGCCGACATGAGCCACGAGCTGCGGACCCCGCTGACCGCCATCACCGCGGTGACCGAGGTGCTGGAGGAGGAGCTGGACTCCGAGAGCGGCGGCATCGACCCGATGATCGAGCCCGCCGTACGGCTCGTCGTCAGCGAGACGCGGCGGCTGAACGACCTGGTCGAGAACCTGATGGAGGTCACCCGCTTCGACGCCGGCACCGCCCGGCTCGTCGCGGACGACGTCGACATCGCCGACCAGATCACCGCCTGCATCGACGCCCGGGCCTGGCTCGACGCGGTCGAGCTGGACGCCGAGCGGGGCATCCACGCGCGTCTGGACCCGCGCCGCCTGGACGTGATCCTGGCCAACCTCATCGGCAACGCGCTCAAGCACGGCGGCTCCCCGGTGCGGGTGTCGGTGCGCGCGGAGGACAGCGAGCTCGTCATCCAGGTGCGGGACCACGGGCCGGGCATCCCGCAGGACGTGCTGCCGCACGTCTTCGACCGGTTCTACAAGGCCAGCGCGTCCCGGCCGCGCTCCGAGGGCAGCGGCCTGGGCCTGTCCATCGCCCTGGAGAACGCGCACATCCACGGCGGCGAGATCACCGCCGCCAACTGCCCCGAGGGCGGGGCGGTGTTCACGCTGCGGCTGCCGCGGGACGCGTCGGCGCTGACGGAGCAGGCCGGTGAGGACGCCGGGAAGGCCCGGGAGACCACCGGCGACGGCACGGGCGAGGACGCGAGGGGGGACACCTGATGAACGTACGACGTCTGCCGGGTCTGCTGGCCCTTCCCGTGCTCGCCGTCCTGCTCGCCGGGTGCGGGATCCGGGCCACGGAGGTGCCGACGGACTTCGGGCCGGCGCCCTCGCGGGTGCGCTGCTCCCTGACCGGGCCGGACGGGGCGGCGCGGGCCGCGCGGGGGGTGCCGGTGCAGGTGTTCCTGCTGTGCGGCTCCTCGCTGGTCACCGTCGACCGGACCGTGCGGGTCCCGGAGGGCGCGGCCGACTCCGAGCGGCGGGTGCTGGTGGCCCGGGGGCTGCTGGACGAGCTCGCGGCGCAGCCGTCGGCCGCCGAGAAGGAGGCCGGGTACAGCACGGACGTGCACGGCGGCATGACGGTGGCCGGGCCGCGGCCCGGCGACCCGGAGGACGCGCTGCGGCTGGGCACCGCGCCCGGCAACCTCACCTCGTACGCCCTCGCCCAGATCGTCTGCACGTTCTCCGACTCGGCGGCCGCCGAGGGCGACGGCTCCGTGGTCCTCGGCGGACCCGGCGGCGAGGCGGCGCGCCGCTACCAGTGCACGGACGAGGTGCGCGCCCGGCCCGGGAGCAAGGAACCGCCGTCGACGCGGGCCGCCGGCGGCTGACCGGCCCGGCCACCGTGCTGTGGCGCACGCCTCACCGGGGTCCCGGGCGGCGGTCCGGAACCGTTCGTGCCGGAGGCCGCGTCTAGGGGGGCGTGCAGCGTCAAGGCTCCATCGGCGGCAGCGCCGCGATCCGCATCCGTGTGACGGGAGGTGTCCTCCTCGTCGCGCACCTCGCGTTCGTCGCCTGGCTGACGCTGCGGCCCCTGGACGTCCCCTGGGTGATGCCCGCCAACCTGCGGCCCTTCGACGGGATCCGCGCCGACCTGGCGCTGGGCCGGCCCGAGGCGGCGCGCCGGATCGGTGAGAGGCTCGCCCTGCTGGCGCCGCTGGGGGTGCTGCTGCCCCTGGTGGGCGGCCGTCTGGGGGTCTCGCGGCTGGGCTCGCTGGCGCGGACCGTCGCCGCGGGCACGCTGCTGTCGCTGGGCATCGAACTGCTGCAGACCGGGGTGCCCGGTCAGGTCGTGGACGTCGACTCGCTGCTGCTCAACCCGCTGGGCGTGGCCCTCGCGCACCTCGCCGTGGTGCCCGCGGGGCGGTCCTGGCTGCGTCGCAGGAACGAGCACCGGGCCCCTGCGGCCGTTCCCCGGGAGGAGTCGTTTCAGGGTCGGACCCCGACGATTCCCAGGGTCGGGATCGCCCCGTGGAGCGACGCTTTGCCCCCTTCGTCTCCGTAGCGTGGAAGCAGACGAGGCAGCCAGAGGAAACGCCTCGCACCGACGCTCACGAAGGAGCCGCACATGTCCCGCCTCGCCCGCCCCGCCGACGGCCGCATGATCGGCGGAGTCTGTGCCGCGCTCGCACGGCGCTTCGGCACCTCCGCCACCACGATGCGGGTGATCTTCCTGCTCTCGTGCCTGCTGCCCGGCCCGCAGTTCCTGCTCTACATCGCCCTGTGGATCTTCCTTCCCTCCGAGGACAAGGCCCGCACCGCCTGGTGACGGCCGACGCCGCGTACGCCGATGGGGCGCACCCCGTGTCCGGGGGTGCGCCCCATCGGCCCGTGTGCCCGCCTGCGCGGAGGCGTCAGCCCAGCGGGATGCCGTTGACCGGCGTGCCGTGCGTGGGCAGCCCCTGGACCGGCAGGCCGCCGAGGAGACCGGCGACCGGCTCGGTCGGGCCCTGGGAGAGCTGCTGCTCGACGAGCTGCCGGACGATCGGCTGCGCGGCCTCCAGACCCTTGCCGGCGGCACGCTGCCCGTGGTCCAGCGCCGCGGCGCCGGGCACCACCTGGGAGACGGTCTCCGCCGGGAGGGTCCGGTTCACGGTGTCGAGGGCCTGGCCGGCGTCCGGCAGGGCCGGGGCCGCGTTCGCGGCGCCCGCACCGGCGGCGGCGAAAGCGGCGCCGAGAGCGGCGACACCGAGGGTCTTGGCAGCAGACTGCTTCATGGAAACGCGTCCTCGAAAAGGTGGATGTCAGGGATGTGAGCGGTCCAGTGACCGTAGACACGCCGGGCCGCCCGCCGCAAACATCGAAATGCGGACGGGTTGTGAACGCCGTTTCCTCCCCCGAGGTCCTTCTCAGTCCTTCTGCTCGACGGAAGCGCTGGTGGAGGCGGTTTCGCGGAACAGCCACTCGGATTTCAGTTCGGCATATCCCGGCTTGATCACGTCATTGATCATCGCGAGTCGTTCATCGAAAGGAATGAACGCTGATTTCATCGCATTGACGGAGAACCACTGCATGTCGTCGAGCGTGTAACCGAAGGCCTCGACAAGGTGCTCGAATTCCCGGCTCATGCTGGTGTGGGACATGAGGCGGTTGTCGGTGTTCACCGTGGCGCGGAAGTGCAGCCGGCGCAGCAGGCCGATGGGGTGCTCCGCGTACGAGGCGGCCGCGCCGGTCTGCAGGTTGGAGCTGGGGCACAGCTCCAGCGGGATCCGCTTGTCCCGCACGTACGACGCCAGCCGGCCCAGCTCGACCGTGCCGTCCTGCTTGACCTGGATGTCGTCGATGATGCGCACCCCGTGCCCGAGCCGGTCGGCGCCGCACCACTGGAGGGCCTGCCAGATGGACGGCAGGCCGAACGCCTCGCCGGCGTGGATGGTGAAGTGGTTGTTCTCCCGCTTCAGGTACTCGAAGGCGTCCAGGTGCCGGGTGGGCGGGTAGCCGGCCTCGGCGCCCGCGATGTCGAAGCCGACCACGCCCAGGTCCCGGTGGCGGTTGGCGAGTTCGGCGATCTCCAGCGCGCGGGCGGCGTGCCGCATCGCGGTGAGCAGGGCGCCGACCCGGATGCGGTGCCCCGCGGCCCGCGCCCGGCGCTCGCCCTCCCGGAAGCCCTCGTTGACGGCCTCGACGACCTCTTCGAGGCTCAGCCCGCCGTCGAGGTGCTGCTCGGGGGCGTACCGCACCTCGGCGTAGACGACGCCGTCCGCGGCGAGGTCCTCGGCGCACTCGGCGGCGACCCGCGCCAGGGCGTCGCGGGTCTGCAGGACGCCGACGGTGTGGCGGAAGGTCTCCAGGTACCGCTCCAGGGAGCCGGAGTCGGCGGACTCCCGGAACCAGGCGCCGAGCCGCTCGGGGTCGGTCTCGGGGAGCTGGGTGTAGCCCGTCTCGCGGGCGAGTTCCACGATCGTGGCGGGGCGCAGACCGCCGTCGAGGTGGTCGTGCAGCAGAACCTTGGGCGCCCGGCGGATCTGGTCCGGCGTCGGGGTGTTCGCATGGATCCGGCTCGTCATCTCCGCACTCTAACTCCTACGCGCGTAGAGCGCGCCTTGTCGTCCGTGCCCCCCTCGTCCCGGCGTTCCCGCCGGCCCGTGACGTCGATACGCAACGGTGACCCCCTGGACGGGTCGAGTACACCCGGGCTTCTGAGACTGTTCTGTCATGGCACAGCAAGCGACGCCGGCTCGCACGGCCCGGCTGGGGAGGACGCTCGGCCCGGAGCCGGCGGCGGTCAGCGGAGTGGTGTTGCTGCTCCCCGGTGGCGACGAGGTCTCCAGCCGCAGACCGCTCCCCCTGCGGGCCACCGCGTCCGTCCGCACGCTCGGGCGCCGGCTCGCCCGCGCGGGCCGCGCGGACGGGCTCGCCGTCCACGTCGTGCACTACCGCTGCCGCGGCTGGAACGGCAGCGAGGCGCACCTGGCGCGTGACGCGTCCTGGGCCGCGGGCGAGGCCGTGCGGCGCTACGGGGACGTGCCGGTCTGCCTCGCCGGCGTCGGCATGGGCGGCCGGGCCGCGCTGCGCGCCGCCGGGCACGACGCCGTCAACTCCGTGCTGGCGCTGGCCCCCTGCCTGCCGGAGGACGACGTGGCGGCGCCACCCGAACCGGTGAAACAGCTCGCCGGGCGGCAGGTGCTGATCGTGCACGGGACGAACGACGAGCGGACCGATCCCGAGCTGTCGTTCCGGCTGGCGGCGCGGGCGAAGAAGGCGAACCGGGAGGTGTGCCGGTTCGAAGTGCACACCGACGGGCACGGGTTGCGGCAGTACCGCGACGAAGTCGTCGCGCTCGCCGAGGACTTCGTGATGGGAGCGTTGTTCGGGAGGGCGTTCTCGCGGCCGGTGCAGGACGCGTTCGCCGCGCCGCCGCCGCTGGGGCTGCGGATGCCGCTGGCGGCGGGGTTCGGGGGGTCCTGGAAGCGGTAGGGGGTGTGCGGGGGCGGCGGGGGTCGCTCGTGGGGGGGCCGCGGTTCGCGGCGGGCCTGCCGCGCGGTTCCCCGCGCCCCTGGAGGCGGGTGGCCGGTGCGCCGCTCTCCGCGGGCTCAGGCGGGGAGCAGGCTGCCCCGCTTGGAGAGCAGGAACTTCTTGAAAGCGGTGACCGGTGGGGTGTCCGGGCGGCCGGCCAGCCAGGCCACGCCGATCTCGCGGACCGCGCGGGGAGCGGTGACCGTCAGTTCCACCACGCCGGGGCGGGGGACGGCCGGCGGGGGCAGGAGGGCGACGCCCAGGCCGGCCGCGACCAGGCCGCGCAGGGTCTCCGCCTCCTCGCCCTCGAAGGCGACCCGGGGGCGGAAGCCGGCCTCCTGGCAGAGGTCGTCGGTGATGCGGCGCAGGCCGTAGCCGGGCTCCAGGGTCACGAAGGCCTCCTCGGCGGCCTCCGCGAGGCGGACGCGGCGGCGGGCGGCCAGGCGGTGGTCGGCGGGGACGACGAGCCGCAGCTTCTGCTCGTCCAGGCGGCGGGCGACCAGGTCGGGGGCGTCCGGGACCGGCGAGGTCAGGCACAGGTCCAGCTCGCCGGCGCGCAGGCGCTCCAGCATCGCCTCGCCGTAGTTCTGGACGAGGCTGAAGCGCACCCGGGGATGGTCGGCGCGGAACTCGTGGAGCAGGCCGGGCACGGTCTCGGCGCCCATGGTGTGCAGGAAGCCGAAGGCGACCTTGCCGGTGGCCGGGTCGGCGTCGGCGCGCACCTCGTCGGCGGCGCGCCCGATCTCGGCGAGGGCGCGTTCGACCGAGGCGAGGAAGGTGCGGCCGGCGGGGGTGAGGGAGACCGTGCGGCCGTGCCGGGCGAACAGGTCGACGCCCAGGTCCTGTTCGAGGCGGACCATCGCCCGGGAGAGCGTGGACTGCGGGACGTTCATCTCCTGCGCGGCGCGGGTGACGTGCTCGGTGCGGGCGACGCCGGCGAAGTACGCCAGGCGCGGCGCGAGCAGCATCGTCATCTCCGCCCTGTCTTCTGTGTCACTGGACGGTGACAGGCGGGGCCGTGAGCTGTGTTGATGCGCCATGGGAACGATTATGGCGAGTTCGTGCATTGGACGGATGAGCGGGGGCGTCCGTAGGTTCGAGGCATGTCTCCCGTCAGTACCGGGGCGTCCACCACCGTGGGCGCCGATGCCACCGTCCCCGCAGCCCAGGTCACCGCGGCCCACGTCACCGATGCCGACTCCCGGGCGGCCGACTCCCGGGTGGCCCCGGGCGGGCCCGGGTACCGCCGGATGAGCCTCGCCCTGTTCCTCGCGGGGGTCGCCACCTTCGCGCTGCTCTACTCCACGCAGGCCCTGCTGCCGCTGATCTCCGGCGGGTTCGGGGTGACGGCGGGCGACGCGAGCTGGACGGTGGCCGCCGCGACGGGCGGCCTGGCGTTGTTCGTGCTGCCGATGAGCGCGCTGTCGGAGCGGTACGGGCGGCGTGCGGTCATGACGGCGTCGCTGGCCGTCGCGGTGACCCTCGGGCTGCTGGTCCCCTTCGCCCCGTCGCTGGGCGCCCTGATCGCGCTGCGGGCGCTGCAGGGCGCGGCCCTGGCCGGGCTGCCGGCCTCGGCGACCGCGTACCTCGCCGAGGAGGTCACCCCGAAGGCGCTGGTCACCGCGATCGGACTGTTCGTCGCGGGCAACAGCGTCGGCGGCATGAGCGGCCGGGTCGTCACCGGGTGGGTCGCGCAGGAGTGGGGCTGGCGGGTCGCCGTCGGCACGATCGGGGTCGTCGCGGTGGCCTGCGCGGTGGCCTTCCGGCTGCTGCTGCCGGCGCCGCGGCACTTCCGGCCGGGCTCCCTGCGGCCGCGGGTGCTGGCGCGGACGGTCCGCGGTCACCTCGCCGACCCCCTGCTGCGCCGCCTGTACGCGATCGGCGCCCTGTTCATGACGGTGTTCGGCGGTGTCTACACGGTCATCGGCTACCGGCTCGTCGAGGCGCCGTTCTCCCTGCCGCAGGGGATCATCGGCTCGGTCTTCCTCGTGTACCTCGTCGGGACGGTGTCGGCGTCGACGGCGGGCCGGCTGGTCGGCCGGCTGGGGCGGCGCGGCGCGCTGTACGCCTCCGGCGGCACGACGGCGGCCGGACTGCTGCTGTCCCTGGCCGGATCGCTGCCGCCGGTGCTGCTGGGACTGGTCCTCATCACGGCGGGCTTCTTCGCGGGGCACGCGGTCGCGTCCTCGGCGGTCAGCAGGACGGCGACGCACGGCCGGGCCCAGGCGTCGGCGCTGTACCAGTCCGCGTACTACGTCGGCTCCAGCGCGGGCAGCACGGTCGGGGCGGTCGCCTTCCACGCGGGCGGCTGGGCCGGGACGGTCGGGGTCGGGCTGCTGGCGGTGGCCGGGGTCGTGACCATCACGCTGCTCGGGACACGGGCCGCGCGGCTGGCCGCGGGCGGCTGAGCCGGGGCGTCCGGGCCGGGGGCGCGGATCGGGAGCCCCGCTCCCGGCCGGCCCCTTCTCCCGCTCCCCAGGCCGTTGTCAGTGGCCTGCGGTAGCTTCCGAAGTGCTGGGCGCGAAGGCGCGCGACAGGAACGCCGCAGGGGTGGGTGGACGATGACGAACGGCACGGCGACTCCGACCGATCTCGATGCCAGGCTGGAGGCGCACCGGGTCGAACTGACCGGGTACTGCTACCGCATGCTCGGCTCGTCCTTCGAGGCCGAGGACGCGGTGCAGGACACGATGGTCCGCGCCTGGCGCAGCTACGACAGGTTCGAGGGCCGCTCCAGCCTCCGCTCCTGGCTCTACCGCATCGCGACCAACGTCTGCCTGGACATGCTGACCGCCGGCAACAAACGCGCCAGGCCCATGGACCTCACCGAGCCGAGCCCGCTCGCCCGGGCCGCCCTGTCCCCCCGCCCGGACCACACCTGGCTGGAGCCCGTGCCCGACGCGCGCGTGCTGCCCACGACGCAGGACCCGGCGGAGGCGGCGGTCGCCAAGGAGTCCGTGCGGCTCGCCTTCATGGCCGCCCTGCAGAAGCTGCCGCCCAAGCAGCGGGCGGTGCTGATCCTGCGCGAGGTGCTGGCCTGGAGGGCGAGCGAGGTCGCCGAGCTGCTCGGCACCTCCGTCGCGTCGGTCAACAGCGCGCTCCAGCGGGCCCGGGCGACCCTGGCCGAGCAGCGGGAGCCGGGCGCCGAGGCGGCCGTCTCCGACCCGCTGGACGAGGAGCAGCAGAAGCTGCTGGAGCGGTACGTCGCCGCCTTCGAGGGCTACGACATGACGGCACTGACCGCGCTGCTGCACGAGGACGCCGTCATGACGATGCCGCCGTTCGACCTGTGGCTGACCGGCACCGACGACATCACGGGCTTCATGACGACGCTCGGCGCCCCCTGCGCCGGCTCACGGCTGGTGCCGGTGCAGGTCAACGGGCTGCCGGGCTTCGCCCAGTACAAGCCGGACCCGGAGACGGGCGGCTTCACGCCGTGGGCGGTGCAGGTGCTGGAGATCTCAGACGGCCGGATCACCGGGTTCCACTGCTTCCTCGACACCCAGCGCTGGTTCCCGCTGTTCGGGCTGCCCCTCCACCTCGAAGGAGAGCCCGACCAGGTCCAGCAGGGCGCGTAGGGAGGGGGCCGGGTCGCGCAGCCGGATCCGGCCGCCGGCCCGCCGGGCGGCGAGCTGGAGCCGGGCCAGCAGGTCGACGGCGGCGAGCCCCGGCGGTCCCAGCCCCGCGACGTCGCACACCACGACCCCGGCACCGCCGGCCCGCAGCAGTGCCTGCACCTGGTCGCTCAGCGCGCCCGCCTCGTCCCGCGTGACGGGGCCGGGCAGCACGAGCACGGGGGGTGTCATGGCGTCCACGACCGGTAGACCGGGCGGGCCCGCACAACTCATCGCGGCCGGGCGGGAGGCCGTGCCGCGAAGATCACATTGACCGGGGCGGCCGTCCCGCGGAGGGTTGCCTGTATGGCCCACCCATCTGCTCCTCCCGCGCTGCCCGGTGCCCTCGTGGGCGAGGAGGAGCGGCCGTGCAGGGGGTGCTGAGCGGGTTCGCGGTCATCGCCGTCGTCATCGCGGTGGGCTACGCGATCGGGCGCGGCGGGCACCTCGGCGACCAGGGCCGGGACGTCCTGACCAAGCTCGCCTTCCACGTGGCCTCGCCGGCGCTGCTGTTCACGACGCTGGCGCGGGCCGACCTGTCGGTGGTCTTCTCCAGCCGGCTGCTGGTGACGGCGCTGAGCACGGCGGCCGCGGCGGGCGTCTTCGTGGCCGTGGGTGCCGCACGCCGCTGGGGTGTGGGCCGGACGACGGTCGGGGCGCTGTGCTCCAGCTACGTCAACTCCGGCAACCTCGGCATCCCGATCGCCGTGTACGTGCTGGGCGACGCCTCGCTGGTGGCGCCGGTGCTGCTGTTCCAGCTGGTCGGGGTGACGCCGGTGGCGCTGACGATCCTCGATCTCGCGAGCGGTGGGGAGCAGCGTCCGCTGTGGCAGCGGCTGCTGACCCCGCTGCGCAACCCGGTGGCGGTGGGGTCGCTGGCGGGGGTGGCCGTGTCGGCGGCGGGTGTCGGCCTGCCGGGGCCGCTGATGGACCCGCTCACCCTCATCGGCAACATGTCGGTGCCCGCGGTGCTGCTGGCCTTCGGCATCTCCCTGCGCGGCAGCACCCTCCCGCTGCGCGGCGCCGAACGGGCCCCGGTGCTGCTGGCCGTGGCGCTCAAGTCGTTCGCCCAGCCGCTGGCCGCCTGGGCGCTGGCGGCGGGCGTCTTCGGTCTGCGGGGCGCGGCGCTGCTGGACGTGGTGGTGACGTCGTCCCTGCCGGCGGCGCAGAACCTGTTCACCTACGCGAGCCGCTACCGGGTCGGCGAGGTGCTGGCCCGGGAGGCGATCCTGCTGTCGACGGTGGTGTCGGTACCGGTGCTGGTGGTGGTGGCGGCGCTGCTCGGCTGAGCCGGGACGGGGCGCCGCCGGGCACGCCGCGGTGCCCCCGGCACGCCGAACGGGATCGGCGGGGGTCCGCCGATCCCGTTCACGAAGGGGAGAGCCGCAGGTCAGGCGATGCGCTCCAGCACCACCGGCGACGGGGTGAAGGCCGTGCCGGGGGCCGCGATGTCGAAGGAGCCCTCGACCGCCTCCAGGGCGTAGGCGAAGCGGTCGGGGGTGTCCGTGTGGAGGGTCAGGAGGGGCTGGCCCTCGGTGACCGGGTCGCCCGGCTTGGCGTGCATCTCCACGCCCGCGGCGGCCTGCACCGGGTCCTCCTTGCGGGCCCGGCCCGCGCCCAGGCGCCAGGCGGCGATGCCGACGTCGTAGGCGTCGAGGCGGGTCAGGACGCCGGAGCTCGGGGCCTTGACGACGTGCTGTTCGCGGGAGGTGGGCAGCGCGGCGTCCGGGTCGCCGCCCTGGGCCGCGATCATGCGGCGCCAGACGTCCATGGCGGAGCCGTCGGCCAGGGCCTTCGCCGGGTCGGCGTCCTTCACCCCGGCCGCGTCGAGCATCTCGCGGGCCAGGGCGATCGTCAGCTCCACCACGTCCGCCGGGCCGCCGCCCGCCAGGACCTCCACCGACTCGCGGACCTCCAGGGCGTTGCCCGCGGTCAGACCCAGCGGGGTCGACATGTCGGTGAGCAGCGCGACCGTCCTCACGCCGTGGTCGGTGCCGAGGCCGACCATCGTGGAGGCCAGCTCGCGGGCGTCCTCGATCGTCTTCATGAAGGCGCCGGTGCCGACCTTCACGTCCAGCACCAGGGAGCCCGTGCCCTCGGCGATCTTCTTCGACATGATCGAGGAGGCGATCAGCGGGATCGCCTCGACCGTGCCGGTGACGTCGCGCAGCGCGTACAGCTTCTTGTCGGCGGGAGCCAGGCCGTCGCCCGCCGCGCAGATCACCGCGCCGGTGGTGTCCAGGACGTGCAGCATCTCCTCGTTGGAGAGCAGGGCGCGCCAGCCGGGGACCGACTCTAGCTTGTCGAGCGTGCCGCCGGTGTGGCCGAGGCCGCGACCCGAGAGCTGGGGGACGGCCGCGCCGCAGGCGGCGACCAGCGGGGCCAGCGGCAGGGTGATCTTGTCGCCGACGCCGCCGGTGGAGTGCTTGTCGGCGGTCGGGCGGGACAGGGACGAGAAGTCCATGCGCTCGCCGGAGGCGATCATCGCCGCGGTCCAGCGGGCGATCTCCCGGCGGTTCATGCCGTTGAGCAGGATGGCCATCGCGAGCGCGGACATCTGCTCGTCGGCGACCTCCCCGCGGGTGTACGCGTCGATGACCCAGTCGATCTGCTCGTCGCTGAGCTCACCGCGGTCCCGCTTGGTGCGGATGACGGAGATGACGTCCATGGCCTTGGCTTTCCTTCCGAAGGTACGGGAAGTGCGCGGCCCCTCTGACCGGGTTCAGAGGGGCCGCACGGGAGTTACTTGCTGAGATGGTCCGGGCCGAAGGCCTGGGGCAGCATCTCCGAGAGCGGGAGGATGCCCGCGGGTGTCTCCAGGAGGAGCTCCGGGCCGCCGAACTCGTGGAGGAGCTGCCGGCAGCGGCCGCACGGGACGAGGACGTCGCCGTTGCCGTCGACGCACGTGAAGTGCGTCAGCCGGCCGCCGCCGGTGCGCTGGAGCTCGGAGACCAGACCGCACTCGGCGCACAGGCCGAGCCCGTAGGAGGCGTTCTCCACGTTGCAGCCGGAGACCGTGCGGCCGTCGTCGACCAGGGCGGCGACGCCGACCGGGTAGTTCGAATAGGGGACGTACGCGTGGGACATGGCCTCCCGCGCCACCGCCCGCAGGGCGTCCCAGTCGACGGTCACTTGCCCTGCCCCTTCCGGTACGGCAGGCCGTCCGCCTTCGGCATGCGCAGGCGCTGGGCCGACAGGGCGAGCACGACCAGGGTGACGACGTACGGCGTGGCGGAGACGACCTGGTTGGGGACCTCGTTGGTCATGGCGTACCAGGTGAAGACCAGCAGGCCGACGACGACCGTGATGCCGGCGGCCGCGTACTTCTTGCGGAACGCCAGGTAGAGGGCGCCGATGATCAGCAGCAGGGCGCCGAGCAGCAGCAGCGCGTGCACGTTGGCGGAGCCGCCGCGCAGGTTGAGGCTGTCGGTGTAGCCGAACAGGCCGGCGCCGATGGCGAGGCCGCCCGGCATCCAGTTGCCGAAGATCATCGCGGCGAGGCCGATGTAGCCGCGGCCGCTGACCTGGCCCTCCAGGTAGAAGGGGTTGGCCACGATGGACAGGAAGACGCCGCCGAGGCCCGCCAGGCCGCCGGAGACGACCACCGCGATGTACTTGTACTTGTAGACGTTCACGCCGAGGGACTCGGCCGCGACCGGGTTCTCGCCGCAGGAGCGCAGGCGCAGGCCGAAGGCGGTGCGCCACAGGACCCACCAGGTGCCGGGGATCAGCGCCACCGCGACCAGGGTCAGCCAGGACACGTTGGTGACCAGGCCGCCGAGCAGGCCGGCGATGTCGGAGACGAAGAACCAGCCCTTGGCGTTCAGGTCGCGCAGGGCGTCGGACAGCCCCGGGATCGTGAAGTGGCCGAGGGACTCGACCGCCGGGGACTGCTTGGCGGAGCCGCCCGGGTGGCCCTCGAAGGCCAGCGGCGCGAGGTAGCGGGTGGCGCCGAGGGCGAGGATGTTGATGGCCACACCGGAGACGATGTGGTTGACGTTGAAGGTGACGGTGACGAGGGCGTGCAGCAGGCCGCCGATCGCGCCGCCGGCGATGCCGACGAGGACACCGGTCCACGGGCCCCACTGGAAGCCGGCCCAGGCACCGAACCAGGTGCCGAGGATCATCATGCCTTCGAGGCCGATGTTGACGACGCCCGCGCGCTCGGCCCACAGGCCGCCCAGGCCGGCCAGGCCGATCGGGACGGCGAGTTGGAGCGCGGTGGACATCTGGCTGACGTTGGTGATGCCGTCGGCGCCGGTGATGATGCGGACGATCGAGGTCAGCGCCAGCGCGCCGGCGATGACCAGCAGCAGGACGGGCAGCGACAGGCGGCGGCCGGTCGGCGCCGCGGGCTGCAGCGTGGGCTGGTTGACGTCGGTCGCCGAGGTCTGCGAGGTGGTCATCGGCCAGCCACCTCCTTCGTGGTGTTGTTGTCGGCGCCCAGGACGTGACCGGCGGCGAGCTCCGCGCCGACCCGGCGCTGCTGGCGGCGCAGGCCCCACTCGCGGACGGCCTCGTAGGAGACGACGACCGAGAGGACGATCAGGCCCTGCATGATGACCGCGATCTCCTTGTCGTAGCCGTGGAAGTCCAGTTCGGGCGAGGCCTTGTCGAGCCAGGCCCACAGCAGGGCGGCGAAGGCGATGCCGACCGGGCTGTTGCGGCCGAGCAGGGCGATGCCGATGCCGAGGAAGCCGATTCCGGTGGGGAAGTTCAGGCTGTAGGTGTGGGTGTCGCCGAGCAGGATCGGCAGGCCCGCCAGGCCCGCGATGCCGCCGGAGATCAGCATGGCGGTGAGGACCATGCGCTTGGGGTCGACGCCGCTGGCCGCCGCCGCGGTCTCCGAGGAGCCCGAGGCGCGCAGGTCGAAGCCGAAGCGGGTGCGGTTGAGGACCACCCAGTAGCCGATGCCGAGCAGGACGGCGAGCAGCACCAGGCCGTAGATCTCGCCGGCCGCGCCCATGTCGATGCCGGGGATCCAGCCCGACTCGTGCATCTCGCCGGTGGTGTTGTTGTTGCCGACCTTGACGCCGAAGACGTCCGGCAGCCACAGGTAGGCGATGACCGAGGTCGCGATCGCGTTGAGCATGATCGTCGCGACGACCTCGCTGACGCCGCGGGTGACCTTCAGGACACCGGCGACGCCGGCCCAGAAGGCGCCGGTGAACACGGCGGTCAGGAGCAGCAGCGGGATCTGGATCACGGCCGGCAGGTTCAGGTGGGCGCCGACGACGGCGGCGAGCATGGCGCCGAGCTGGTACTGGCCGTCGACGCCGATGTTGAACAGGTTCATCCGGAAGCCGATGGCCACCGCCAGGGCCGCGATGTAGTACATCGACGCCTGGTTGATGATCAGCACCTGGATGTCGGAGAACGACGCCTGCTCGAACATCAGGGCGAACGGCTCGACCGGGCTCTGGCCCGAGGCGATCAGCACGATCGCGCTGAGCACGAAGGCCACGGCGAGCGCGATGACCGGTCCGGCCACCGCGAGGAGCACGCGCTCCTTGTCGAACTTCTTCATCAGCGGGCCTCGTCTTCCGCGTGCTCGCCGCCGGCCGGCGGTTCTTCGTGTGCGAGGTGCCCGGTGGCGGCACCGGTCATGGCCGAGCCGAGCTCCTCGGGGGTGATGGCGGCCGGGTCGGCGTCGGCGACCAGCCTGCCGTTGTAGATCACCCGGAGCGTGTCGGACAGGCCGATCAGCTCGTCCAGGTCGGCGGAGATCAGCAGCACGGCCAGTCCCTCGCGGCGCGCCTCGCGGATGTGGTCCCAGATGGCGGCCTGCGCGCCGACGTCCACGCCCCGGGTGGGGTGCGCGGCGATCAGGAAGCGCGGCTTGTGGCTCATCTCGCGGCCGACGATCAGCTTCTGCTGGTTGCCGCCCGACAGGGAGGCCGCGGTGACGTCGATGCCGGGGGTGCGGACGTCGTACTCCGTCACGATCCGGCGGGTGTCCTCCTGGGCCGCCTTCGGGTCCAGCCAGACGCCCTTGGCGTTGGGCCGCTCCGTGACGTGGCCGAGGATGCGGTTCTCCCAGAGCGGGGACTCCAGGAGCAGGCCGTGGCGGTGGCGGTCCTCGGGGATGTAGCCGATGCCCTGCTCGCGGCGCCGGCGGGTGGCCCAGGCGGTGATCTCCTCGCCCTCCAGGGCGATGGTGCCGGAGTCGGCGTGCCGCAGGCCGATCAGGGCGTCGACCAGCTCGGTCTGGCCGTTGCCCTCGACGCCGGCGATGCCCAGGACCTCGCCCGCGTGGATGGTGAAGCTGATGTCGTCCAGCAGCGCCTTGCCGCCGGGGGCCGTCAGGCGGAGCTTGTCCACGGTGAGGACCGGGCGGTCGGTGACCGTCGACTCGGCCGTCTCGGGCGTGGGCAGCTCGCTGCCGACCATCATCTCGGCCAGCTGGCGCGGGGTGGTCTCGGAGGGGACGGCGGTGCCGACCGTGGTGCCGCGGCGGATGACGGTGATGTCGTCGGCGACGGAGAGGACCTCGCCCAGCTTGTGCGAGATGAAGATGACCGACAGGCCCTCGGACTTCAGCTCCCGCAGGTTGGCGAAGAGCGCGTCCACCTCCTGCGGCACGAGCACGGCGGTCGGCTCGTCCAGGATGAGGGTGCGGGCGCCGCGGTAGAGGACCTTGAGGATCTCCACGCGCTGGCGGGCGGCCACGCCGAGCTCCTCGACCAGGAGGTCGGGGCGCACGTCGAGACCGTAGCGGTCGGAGATCTCCTGGATCTTGCGGCGGGCCCGGGCGCCGATGCCGTACAGCTTCTCGCTGCCGAGCACCACGTTCTCCAGGACCGTGAGGTTGTCGGCGAGCATGAAGTGCTGGTGCACCATGCCGATGCCGCGGGCGATGGCGTCCGCCGGCGACGACAGGGCGACCTGCTCGCCGTCGATCGCGATGGTGCCCTCGTCCGGCTTCTGCATGCCGTAGAGGATCTTCATCAGCGTCGACTTGCCGGCGCCGTTCTCGCCGACGAGGGCGTGGACGGTGCCCTTGCGGACGGTGAGGTGGATGTCGTGGTTGGCCACGACGCCCGGGAAACGCTTGGTGATCCCGGCGAGTTCGACGGCGGTCACCTGACCGCCCGCCGCTCCGGCCGGAGGGCTGCTGGACGCGTTGATGGCGCACTCTCCTGGGGACGGGGGTCGTCTACGCGCGTAGCGCCCCTACGGCATCGAAGGGGGTGACGCGCCGGGACAACGGGGTACGAGGAGAAAGCCTCCCCGTACCCCGTTGAGCGGACGTAACCCCGCGGTTACACGCTGCTCCGCGGTGGAGCCGTGTCAGCTGCTCTTGACCTTGATCTCGCCGCTGATGATCTTCTCCTTGGCCGTCTCGATGGCTTCCTGGAGCTCGGCGTCGGCCTTGAACTTGGGGTTGGAGTCCGCGAGGCCGACCTCGCCGGTCTTCAGATCGCCCCTGACGATACCGGTCTCGGGCTTGCCGTCCTCGACCGACTTCGCGAGGTTGTAGACCGCCTTGGCGACGTCCTTGGTCGCCGAGGTGAGGATCGCGTCCTTGTACTTGGCGAGGGCTTCCTGCTTGTACTGGTCGGAGTCGACGCCGATGGCCCACACCTTGTTGGCGGCGGCGGCCTCGATGACGCCCTGACCGGACAGGCCGGCGGCCGCGTAGACGACGTCGGCCTTCTTCTCGATCTGGCCCTCGGCGGCGGTCTTGCCCTTGTCGGGGCTGGAGAAGCCGCCCTCCTCCGCCGTCTGCGTCAGGTACTGGGAGAGGACCTTCGCCTTGGGGTTGGTGTCCTTGACGCCCTGCTCGAAGCCCGCCTGGAACTTGTGGATCAGCGGGATGTCCACGCCGCCGATGAAGCCGACGACGTTGCTCTTGGTGCTCTTGGCGGCGGCGACACCGGCCAGGTACGACGCCTGCTCCTCGGAGAAGACCAGGTCGGCGACGTTCTCGGCGGTGATCGTGGAGTCGTCGACGATGCCGAAGGTGGTGTCGGGGTACTTCTCCGCGGCGCCCTTGACGGCCGCGGCGTACGCGTAGCCCACGCCGATGACGGGGTTGTAGCCCTGCTTGGCCAGCGAGGCCAGGCGCTGCTCCTTGTCCGCGTCGGTCTCGCCCTCGGTGGGCTCGATGTCGCGGGTCTCGTAGCCGAACTCCTTCTGCGCCTTCTCCAGGCCGGCGTACGCGGCGTCGTTGAAGGACTGGTCGCCCTTGCCGCCGACGTCGTACGCGATGGCGAGACCCTTGTCGCCCTTCTCGTCCGAGCCGCTGCCGGAGGTCGAGGTGGAGCCGCAGGCGGCGAGGGCGAGGGCCAGGGAGGCGGTCGCTGCGCCTGCGACCGTGATCCGGGAAATCCGGCGCATGTGTGGTGCTCCTAGTCGTACTGGCGGGTCCGCGGGGTAGGGGTGCGGTCCCACGTCGTTCGGGGCGTGCTCTCGGGGTGCCGGACGCGGGCCTCACAGCGGGGGCTGCGGGGCTTCGGGCCGGTGTGGCGAGAGTACGTGCGGGGCGGCGCGGGGGGCGTGCCCGTACATCCTCGGGGTCGCACAGCGCCGGACGGTTCAGCATCGACGCTGGCTTCGCCGCAGATTAACGCGCGTAGACCTGCCTGAAAACCCCTTCTGTCCACCTTGTTATGCGCCCGTGGCCAACGTCTCCCGCACCGGGGGCGGGACCTTGCCGACCGCGAACGGGGGGTGGCGGTGGGTGACGTGCGGGGCCCTGCCGGCCCTCCGTCCTTCTTTTCCGCCGGGGTGTTCCGGGAGGCCTCGGCGGACCGCGCGGGCGGGCCGGCCGCGGGGCCGCCGCCCGCGCCCGCTCCCGGGGGAACGGCACAGCGGGCGGGACCCTGGCCGGGTGCCCGCCCGCTGGCGCGTGGCGTGTGGGGCGGCCGTCGGAGGCCGGCCCCGGGTGGTTACTCCGTCTTGACCTTGATGGAGCCGTCGATGATGCCCTCCTTGGCCTTGGCCACCGCGTCCGTGAGGCCCTCGACCTCGGCGAACTTGGGGTTGCTCTCGGAGAGGCCGACGCCGTTGACCTTCAGGTCGAAGGTCTGGGTGCCGGTCAGCGGCTTGCCGTCCTCGACCGACTTCGCCAGCGCGTACACCGCGCCGCCGACGTCCTTCAGGGCGGAGGTGAGGATGTAGTCCTTGTACTGGGCGAGGGCCGCCTGCTTGTACTGGTCGGAGTCGACGCCGATCGCCCAGACCTTCGCCTTGGCGGCGGCCTCGATCACGCCCTGACCGGACAGACCGGCCGCCTGGTAGACGACGTCGGCCTTCTTCTCGATCTGGCCCTCGGCGGCGGCCTTGCCCTTGTCGGGGCTGGAGAAGCCGCCCTCCTCCGCCGTCTGCGTCAGGTACTGCGGGATCACCTTCACCTTGGAGTCGGTGTCCTGCACGCCCTGCTTGAAGCCGGCCTCGAACTTGTGGATCAGGGGGATGTCGACACCGCCCACGAAGCCGACCGTGCCGGTCTTGGTGGCCTTGGCGGCGGCGACACCGGCGAGGTACGACGCCTGCTCCTCGGCGAAGACCAGGGAGGCGACGTTCTTGCCCTCGACCACGGAGTCGACGATGCCGAAGGTGGTGTCCGGGTACTTAGCGGCCACGGCCTCCATCGCCGGGCCGTAGGCGAAGCCCACGCCGATGACGGGGTCGTAGCCCTGCTTGGCCAGCGAGGCCAGGCGCTGCTCCTTGTCCGCGTCGGTCTCGCCCTCGGTGGGCTCGATGTCACGGGTCTCGTAACCGAACTCGTCCTTGGCCTTGGTGAGCCCCGCGAAGGCGGCGTCGTTGAAGGACTGGTCGCCCTTGCCGCCGATGTCGTAGGCGATGGCGAGGCCCTTGCCGCCCTCGGTGCCGCCGTCGCCACCGCTGCCTTCGTTGCTGGTACCGCCGCAGGCCGTGGCGGCGAGTGCGAGCGACGCGACCCCCACCGCGGCGCGGGTCAGTTTGGATATCCGACGCATCTGAAGCTCCCCATTCTCCAAAGCCCCGCAGCGGGTGCTCGGTTCGGCGCACATTAACGCGCGTAGACACTCCTGGGAACGGGGTACCGCGGGGCCGTTATCCATTCGTGCCGATGGCCGGTTACGTCCTTGTGAACCACCGGATCGAAGGTGCCCGAAAGGCGCACTCGGAACGCCGCGCGCATGCCCGTGCGGCCCGGGACCCAGGCTGCACCCACCCCGGCCCGGCCGCAACCGGAACGGGGCGAGGGGGCCGGGCCGGCCCTGGGGGCCGCCGTTCGGATCAGGCCGCGGGGAATCGGCTGTCCCTCGTCGGCCCCGCGTCCGCGGCGCGGTCCGAACGACAGCCCCTAGCGCAGCCCGTGGATGAGCGCGGCGGCGGTGAAGAGCTCCACGCCGACGGCGATGGCCGACTCGTCGACGTCGAAGTCGCCCTGGTGCAGGTCGCGCACGATCCGCTCGCCGGGGGTGCGCACGCCGAGCCGGGCCATGGCGCCGGGCACGTGCTCCAGGTACCAGGAGAAGTCCTCGCCGCCCAGGCTCTGCTCCGTGCCGACGACGGACTCGGCCCCGCGCCGGGCGATCATGGCGTCGCGCAGCAGCTCGGTGACGCCGGGCTCGTTGACCACGGGCGGGACGCCGCGCACGTAGGTGATCTCCGACTTGGCCCGGTGCAGGTTGGCGACCTCGTCGATCGCGGCGACCACGACGTCGGGCGCCTGCCGCCACGCGTCGATGTCGAGGCAGCGCACGGTGCCGGAGAGCTCCGCGTGCTGCGGGATGACGTTCGGGGCGTGCCCCGACTCGATGCGGCCCCAGGTCACGGCCAGCCCGCTGCGGCTGTCGAAGCGCCGGTTGACGACGGCGGGGACGTCGGTGACGACCCGCGCGGCGGCGGTGACCAGGTCGGTGGTCAGGTGGGGCCGGGCGGTGTGCCCGCCGGGGCCGTCGAGGGTGATCTCCAGCCGGTCGCAGGCGGAGGTGATGGGGCCCTCGCGCAGGCCGATGCGTCCCGCGTCGACCCGGGGGTCGCAGTGCACGGCGATGATCGCGCCGACCCCGTCGAGCGCCCCGCTCTTGATGGCGTCGGCGGCGCCGCCGGGCAGCACCTCCTCGGCGGGCTGGAAGATCAGCCGGACCGGCCGGGGCAGCAGACCCCGCCGGTGCAGGTCGGCGAGGACCAGCCCGGCGCCGAGCACCACGGTCGTGTGGACGTCGTGGCCGCAGGCGTGGGCGCGGTCGGGCACGGTCGACCGGTACGGGCAGTCGGCCTTCATGTCCGGGATGGGCAGGGCGTCGATGTCCGCGCGCATCGCGAGCACGGCGGGCCGCCCCTCCGCCGGGCCGCCCTCCGCGCCGATGTCACAGACGAGTCCGGTCCCGGCGTCGAGCACGCGTGGCCGGAGCCCGGCCTGCTCCAGCCGTTCCTTGATCGCGGCGGTCGTGCGGAACTCCTGGTTGCCGAGCTCCGGGTGCATGTGCAGGTCGCGGCGGAACGCGACGAGCTCGGCGCGCAGCGTCTCGGGCAGCGCGCCGGGGAGCACGGCTTCCTGGGGCAGTTCGACCTCGGACTCCGGTGACATCAATTGCTTCACCCTTTGAAGGGTAGGGGGCCGGGCCGGTCGGCCGACCGGCGATCAACAAAATTTCAGCCCGTTAGGGGAAGAAAATCTGATCGCCCCACGCATACCTGTCAACGGGGATGGGTAAACTCGCCGGTCCTCACGGCCGAGCGGACGGCCGCGCCCACGTCGCGTGAGATCAACCACACCGAACGGTGCCACCGGCACCCGTCCCTCCTTCCACGCATACCACGCCCCGCCCAGGGTAGGCCGACCTGTTCGCCAGGCGGACGGGGACGGCCGCCCCGCAGCGAGCCGTCCGCACGGCCGCGTACCCGGACTCCTGCGGGTGACCCGGGCCTCGTACGGCGCCCCTGCACGGGTCTGTACCGAACGGTTTCCCGGCATCCGGGACGACAGGCCTCCGGAGCGGGGCGGGACGAGGCCGCCCGGGCGCCGGGATGCGCCCCTCGCGAGCCGGGCGCGCCCTCAGGCACGGCGCGTGCGGTCAGGCCGCGCCCGGCGCGGCCACCGCCGACAGCCGGTGCACGCCCTTCGCCGCGCCGGTCACCCCGGACAGGAAGCCCTCGGCGCGGGGCGAGGCGTGGTCGGTCAGCCAGGCGGGGTCGATGTCGCACACCGCGACGCGCACCTCGGTGCCGGCCAGCGCGAGCGGCAGGGTGTGGACGACCGTGGAGGGGAAGCTGACGATCGTGCGGCCGATCGGGCCGCGGCGGGCTATCAGCTCCAGGGGCAGTTCGGGACGGACGATCTCCAGCCCGGTCTCCACGGCGAGGCGGTGCAGCTTCTCGGTGCTCTCGCGGCGGTGGGCGAAGTAGCGGGTCGCGCCGTGCGTCCCGGCCAGGGCGCGGACGGCCGCCAGGTAGCGGTCGCCGTCCACCACGCCCGTCTCGACCAGGGAGGTGCCCACGAGGTCGGCGCCCTTGGTCAGGCGCGGCGGGCCGAACCGCTCCCGGGTCCAGGCGAAGGCGTTGGCGCGGACGGTGACGCCGTCGGGCGCGTCCGTCATCGGCATGGAGGAGAAGATCTCCACCTGCCGCCGGGTGCTCGGGGTGAGGCGGCGCCGGGCCGCGGAGGACACCGGCGCGAAGATCAGGTCACGCGGGCCCGGACGGCCGCCCTTGCGGTGCCAGCGCACCAGGCGCTCGCCCCGGGCCAGCTGGCCGACGAACTCCATCGTCGCCGTACCGTCGTCGACGACGACGAGGTCGCGGGCCCGCGTGATGGTCAGCAGCAGCTGCACGTAGCGCGAGAAGGGGTCCCCCAGGACCACCCGGCGCGCGCGGCGCAGCATGCCGGTGAGTCCGCCGACGGTCTGGAACGGCGCCGCCGCACCGCCCCGCGCCTCCTCCCAGCGGACCTCGTGCCCCTCCTCGCGGGCCAGCTCGGACATGCGCCGCAGCTGGCCGCGGGTCATCGGGTCGATCGGGGACAGCACCACCAGGGTGAGCCCCCCGCCGGGCGCACGGGTGTGCGCCCACTCCAGCACGTTCAGCAGCTGTACCGGGCTCTCGACGAAGGCGAGAGTGTGGGGGCCGGTGTTCCCGGCGCGGGGGCTCATCGGCGTACGACCGTCCCGTCGTCAGACCTGTTCGGGGTGCGGGCTGCTCAGACGGTGACCGGCTCGCCCGCCGCCGCGGCGATCTCCGCCTCGGCGACCACGCCGGTGACGCGGCGCAGCTTCTTCATCGGGCCGAGCTCGGACTCGTAGACCTTCTTCACGCCGTCGCCGAGGGAGGCCTCGATGGTGCGGATGTCGCGGACCAGGCGGGTCAGGCCCTGCGGCTCGACGGAGGCGGCCTGGTCGGAGCCCCACATGGCGCGGTCCAGGGTGATGTGGCGCTCGACGAAGACGGCGCCGAGGGCGACGGCCGCGAGGGTGGTCTGCAGGCCGGTCTCGTGGCCGGAGTAGCCGATCGGGACGTTCGGGTACTCCTTCTCCAGCGTGTTGATCACGCGGAGGTTCAGCTCGTCGGCCTTGGCCGGGTAGGTCGAGGTGGCGTGGCAGAGCAGGATGTTGTCGCTGCCGAGGACCTCGACGGCGTGCCGGATCTGCTTCGGGGTGGACATGCCGGTCGACAGGATGATCGTGCGGCCGGTGGCGCGCAGGGCGCGCAGCAGCTCGTCGTCGGTCAGCGAGGCGGAGGCGACCTTGTGGGCGGGGACGTCGAACTTCTCCAGGAAGGCGACGGCCTCGGTGTCCCACGGGGAGGCGAACCAGTCGATGTTCTTGGACTTGCAGTACTCGTCGATCTGGCGGTACTCGTCCTCGCCGAACTCCACGCGGTGGCGGTAGTCGATGTAGGTCATCCGGCCCCAGGGGGTGTCGCGCTCGATGTCCCACTGGTCGCGCGGGGTGCAGATCTCCGGCGTGCGCTTCTGGAACTTGACCGCGTCGCAGCCGGCCTCGGCGGCGGCGTCGATCAGCTTGAAGGCGTTCTCGATGTCGCCGTTGTGGTTGATGCCGATCTCGCCGGTGACGTAGACGGGGCGGCCGGGGCCGACCTCGCGCGAACCGAGCTGGCGGATGCGGGAGTTGGTGCTCATGACAGGGGGTGTCCTTACTTGGTGAGGGGGTCGAGAGAGTCGAGCGAGGGTCCGAGGATCCAGCCGGCGATCTCCCGGATCGCGCCGTCGCCGCCGGGGACGGCGGTGACCGCGCGTGCGGCGCCGCGTACGACGTCGTGGGCGCTCGCGACCGCCACGGGCCAGCCGACGAGGGCGAAGCACGGCAGGTCGTTGACGTCGTTGCCGACGTAGAGCACGCGCTCCGGCGCGATGCCCTGCTCCTCGCACCACTGCTTCAGCGCGAGGTCCTTCCGGTCGACGCCGTGCAGCACCGGGAGCTTGAGCTTCCGGGCCCGGGCGGCGACGACCGGGTTCTGCTCCGTGGACAGGACCAGCATCCGCAGCCCGCTCCTGCGCAGGGCGGCGATGCCGAGGCCGTCCCCGCGGTGCACGGAGACGAACTCCCGTCCGTCGGCGTCGATCAGCACCCGGTCGTCGGTCTGGGTGCCGTCGAAGTCCAGTACGACCGCGTCGATGTCGTCGGCGGTCGGCAGCGCGCCGGGGCGGTCGGCGTCGAAGAGGGGCGCCAGCGCCCGGGCCCGCGCCAGGTCGTGCGGGTCGTCGATCTCCAGCACCCGCGCGGGGTCGGTGCGGACGAGCTCCGTGCGGCCGAAGAAGCGGTGCCGGTGCTCGCGGAAGCCGGCCGCGTCCATGGCGTAGGCGGCGCCGGTCTCCAGCAGGTCCTGGGGGCGGTCCTGGCGGCGCGGGCGGTAGGACTTGTCGTGGTTGACGCCGTAGCCGCCCTCCGGGCGGGCGCCGGGCCCGGCCTCGTCGGCCGCCCGTGCCTCCTCGCCGGCGTCGCGCCAGAGGAAGCCGTGGAACGGCGCCACGGTCACCGCGGTGTCCGCGCCGTCGCGCACGACGGCCGCCGCGACGCCGTCGACGTCCTCCCGGACCAGGAAGGGGCTGGTGCACTGCACGAGCAGCACCACGTCCACCGGCGCGCCGTGCAGGGCCTCGTGGGCCTCCATGGCGTGCAGCACGGCCGCCTCGGAGGTGGCGGTGTCGCCGGCGATGGCGGCGGGCCGCAGCACGACCTCGGCGCCGGCCTGCCGGGCGGCGGCCGCGATGGCCTGGTCGTCGGTGGAGACCACGACGTCGGTCACCAGCCGCGCGGCCCGGCACTCGCGCACCGCGCGCGCCACCAGCGGCACCCCGCCGACGGGCGCGAGGTTCTTCGCGGGCACGCCCTTGGAGCCGCCGCGCGCGGGGATCACCGCGAGCACGCGGCGCACCGCGGCGCCGGGGCCCGCTTCCGGGTGGGACATGGGATCTACTCCTTGGGCAGGTCGGGGGACGGCGGCGGTCACAGCTCGCCCATCCGCCGGATCACCGGCGCCACGCGCTGCACGCCGTGCCGGTAGGCGCCGCGCGCCGCCCGGCGCACGATCTGCCGGACCGGGCCGGGCTCCTTGTCCGCGGCGGGCGCGCCGGGCAGCGGGGCGCCGTCCGGGCCGAGGTGGTGGCGGGCGAGGATGCCGGGCAGGTAGCCGGGCGCGGTGCCGGGTGTGTAGTACGGGGTCAGCGGGGGCAGGCCGCCGGGCCGCCGGAGCAGCTTCGCGATCCGCTCGCGGGCCGCGTCGAAGGCGGTGGCGTACGACCCGTCGGCGGCGACCCCCTGGCGCGCCACCCACTCCTCGTCGGGCACCGGCCGGTGCCCGGCGTCGAGCCGGTCCCAGGAGGCGAGGCAGCCGGAGCCGACGAAGTGGTGGTTGCCGAGGGCCTCGCGGATGCCGAGGTCGGTGAGGACCACGGTGGGGATGCGGCGGTGCAGCGCCTCCAGCGCGGCCGTGGAGCTGACCGTCACCAGCAGGTCGGTGCGGTCCAGCACCTCGCCCATGTGCCCGTACACCAGGCGGAAGTTGGCCGGCGGGTCGGCCCGCTGCGCGAGCTTCTGGTACGGCACCTCCTCCAGGTGCGTGGTGTGCTCGCCCGGCTTGGAGCGCAGTTTGAGCAGCACCTCGCGCTCGGGGTGCAGCCGGGCGTGCCGGACGAGCCGCTCCAGCAGGTAGGCACGGTCCCTGCGGCTCTCCGGGACGGAGGGCTGCGCGGCGAACACCACGGTGTACGGGTCGTGTTCACCGGTGTAGGGCGTGCCGCCGAGGAACGGCAGCGCCACCTCGGTCACCGCCGAGGCGTCGGCGCCGACCCCTTCGTACACGGCGCGGAACCGCTCCGCGTCCTGGCGGGAGTTGGCGAGCACCAGGTCGGCGCCGTGCCGCAGCAGCAGGCCGTCGGCGAGCTTCTCGTAGACGACGCCGACGTAGCCGGTGACGACGACGGGCCGGTCGGTGCGGTCCTCCCAGACCCGCTTGAGGCCGTGCAGCATCGCCTGCACCCCGCCGCCGACGAGCGCGAGCACGAGCACGTCGTACGGCTCGTCGCGCAGCGCGCGCAGGAACTCGACGGCGGTGACCTCGCGGAGGGAGTCCGCGCGGACGCCGACCTCGTCCAACTGGCGGGCGGTGGGGGTGGCGCGGCCCCGCAGCAGATAGCCGTCGAGCCGGATGCCGTCACCGCCGGTGTCCCGGGACGCGATCCGCTGCGCGGTCAGCGCGCCCCACTTCCACCGGGTGTCGGAATCCGCGAGAACGGCGACCCGCGGGAACTTCGTTGCACTTGCTGGCACGTCGACGACGCTAGGAAGGCATTCCTAGGTTCTGCCCAACCCGAAAGCAACAGACGGTTAACAGCACGCCGCCGAACGGCGAATCGGCCCGGGAATCGCCCGTGGGAAAACTGGATTCACCGCTTCGCCACGCGTCGTTCATCCCCCATCCAGTTGGGGGTAAAGACGCGAGCCGGGCCGCGACCTACCGTCGTCGACGTGGTCAAGCTCTCCGTCATCGTGCCGTTCTACAACGTGCAGCAATACGCCCCGGACGCCGTGCGGTCCCTGCGCGCAAACGCGCGCGAGGACTTCGAGTTCATCCTCGTCGACGACTGTTCGACGGACGGCACCAAGGAAATCCTCGAACGCGCCGAACGCGAACTGCCGGGCGCCGTGCTCATCAGACGTTCCGAGAAAGGGGTGTCCGCCGCGCGCAACACCGGAATCGACGCGGCACGCGGCGAGTACCTGACCTTCATGGACGGTGACGACTGGGCCGCCCCGGGCTACTTCGCCCGGCTGGTGGACAGCATCGAGCACCTCGGCTGCGACTTCGTGCGCACCGACCACGTCCGTTTCACGGGCAGTCAGCGCAGCCTCTACCGCGTGCCCTTCGGGCCCCGGAACACCGTGGTCCGGCCCCGTGACGTGATCCTGCCGGCGGACCGCTCCACCCCGGTCGACTACCCGTACTCGTGGGCCGGCGCCTACCACCGCCGGCTGGTCGACGAGGGGCTGCTGCACTTCCCGGAGGACCTGCGCACCGCGGAGGACCGGCCGTGGATATGGCGGCTGCACCGCAAGGCGCGGTCCTTCGCCGTCCCGGACGTGACGGGCATCTTCTACCGCCGGGGCGTCGCCTCCTCGCTGACGCAGATCGGCGACACCCGCCAGCTGGACTTCATCCGCTCCTTCGACCGCGTCCTGGCGGAGACCGCCGAGGACCCCGACGCCGAGCGGTTCCTGCCCAAGGCGGTGCGCACCTACTGCGCCATCATCACCCACCACCTGGCGACCATCGACAAGTTCGAGCCGCACGTGGCCCGCAAGCTGCGCTCGTCGAGCGCCGCGGCCCTGCGCCGGATGCCGCAGAACCTGCTCAACGAAACCCTGGACTCCATGGACCTCGACCGCGCCACCCAACTGCGCCGACTGCGCCGCAGGCCCGCCCCGGCCGCGGAGGCCGCGGCATGACCACCACGCCTCCCGCCCCCCGCACCACGCAGATCTTCTGCGCCTCCACGCTGTACGGCGCCGCCACGCTGGCCGCCGCGATCGACTCCGACTGCTTCGGCCCGGCCGACCGGCGGCTGCTGCTGGTCAGCAACAACGGCGCGACGCCGGAGCTGAGCCCGGCCTTCGACACCACCCCGGCCTTCGAGCAGCTGTGCGACCGGTTCGACGGCGTGCTGTCCTGGAACGACGCCATCGCGCCCTTCCACCCGGGCGGCTGGGCGCCGCGCCCCGACGACCAGGTGCTGTGGGAGCGGTACCTGCGGATGCTGTGGGACCTCGGCGACGACCGGGTGGAGCTGGCGGTCGAGTCCATCCAGGTCAACCCGGCCCTGGCCGTCTGCCAGATCTTCGGCGGGGTCCCGGTCGACGTGTACGCGGACGGCCTGATGAGCTACGGCCCCACCCGCTTCAAGATCGACCCGCTGGTCGGCACCCGGGTGCGCCGCGTGCTGCACCTGGACCTGGTGCCGGGGCTGCGGCCGCTGCTGCTCACCGAGTTCGGCGTCGAGCCGGAGATCGTGCCGACGGACGCCTTCCTGAAGGTGCTCGACCGGCTCGGCGCCGGCGCGCCCGAGCTGCCCGTCCCGGAGGGGGCGCCGCTGCTGCTCGGCCAGTACCTGGCCGCGCTGGACATCCTCACCGCCGAGGAGGAGGAGGACCTCCACGTGCGGATGCTGCGCGGCGTGGTCGGGCTGGGCCACCGGCGCGTGGTGTTCAAGCCGCACCCCTCGGCGCCGGCCCAGTGGTCGCGGAAGCTGGAGCGGGAGGCGGAGCGCCTGGGCGCCGACCTGACCGTGCTCGACGTCCCGGTCCTCGCCGAGGTGCTGTACCAGCGGATGCGGCCGGCCCTGGTCGTCGGCTGCTTCTCCACCGCGCTGCTGACCGCCTCGGCGCTGTACGGCCTGCCGGTGGCGCGGCTGGGCACGGACACCCTGCTGGACCGGCTGACGCCGTACGAGAACAGCAACCGGATCCCGGTCACCGTCGTGGACGCGCTGCTGCCCGGCCTCGACGACCCGGACGCCGTCCGCGAGCAGCGCCGGGGCGCCACCGTGGAGGAGCTGACGGAGCTGGTCCGGGCCGTCGGCTACGCCATGCAGTCCAAGATCTACCCGGGCCTGCGCCCGGCCGCCGAGCGGTACCTGACGACCCGGCTGGACCAGCGCACCTGGCGCTACTTCAAGCGCCGCCGGCTGACCTCCCTGGGCCTGCCCGGCGGGGTACCCGCCCAGCTGGCGTTCATCCCCCGCAACGCGACCGTCCGCCGGGTGGCGCGGCGGGCGCGCTCGCTGAAGCGGGCGGTGAGCCGCTGAAACCTCCGGCGACGGGGAGGTGAACGCCTCCGGACGGGTCGGGGAACCGTCGCTCCCACGGACGGGAAAACACTGTTCATCGGATTAACGTGCTGTGCGTTGTCCCTGTTCCGACGAGGGGATCCCTGTGATCGACACGCCCGCGGACACCCGGGTGGATCCCACGGGCGCCGTGGTCCGCCCCGTCCCGCCCCCCACCGAGGCGCCCCGCCCGCGGGCCGGGCGCCGGGAGCCCCGGCTGCGGGCCCTGGACGGGCTGCGGCTGGTGGCCGCGCTGATGGTGGCGGCGTACCACTACGGCGGCCGGGACGGCGAGGTCGGCAAGGCCTGGGGTTCCTCCCCGCGCGACCAGTTCCCGTCGCTGTCCTCGTTCTTCGCCTACGGCTGCCTGGGCGTGCAGATCTTCTTCGTCATCAGCGGGTTCGTGATCTGCATGAGCGGCTGGGGCCGCCCGCTGCGGTCGTTCTTCGCCTCCCGCGCCTCACGGCTGCTGCCCGCCTACTGGGTGGCGGTCGTCCTGGTGACGGCGGTGTTCGCCCTGCCGGCGGTCGCCTACCGGGCGGTCTCGCCGAGCGACGCGCTGGTGAACCTGACGATGCTCCAGATGCCGCTGGGCGTGGACCGGGTGCTGGGCGTGTGCTGGACGCTGTGGGCGGAGATCCGCTTCTACGCGCTGTTCGCGCTGTGCGTGGTGCTGCCCGGGGCGAGCCGGCAGCGCGTGATCCTGTTCTGCGCCTGCTGGACGCTGGGCGCGGCGATCGCCCGGGCGGCGGACGAGCCGCTGCTCGACCTGGTGCTGATGCCCGAGTACGCGCCGTTCTTCATCGGCGGCATCGGCCTGTACCTCGTCCACCGCGACCGGCGGGACGCCTACGCGTGGGGCATCGTGGGCGTGAGCTGGCTGATCGGGCAGCACCACGCGGTGCGGGGGCTGTGGCACGCCCCGGACGCGGGCGGTTTCTCCCACCGCACCTCGTTCGGGATCGTGCTCGTCGTGACGGTCGGATTCCTGGCGGTCGCGGCGATCGCGCTGGGCTGGCTGAACCAGGTGAACTGGCGCTGGCTGACGGTGGCGGGCGCGCTGACGTACCCGTTCTACCTGGTGCACGAGCACCTGGGCTGGGTGGTGATCCACACCCTGCACGTCGGACTGGGCATCGCCTCCGCCCCGACCTTCCTCCTGACCATCGCGGTCATGCTGGTCCTGGCCTGGCTGCTGCACCGGTACGTCGAGAAGCCGCTGACGCCGCGGCTGCGGGCGGCGCTGTCCCGGACGCGCTGACACCCGAGTGCGCCGGCCGTCTTCACGACACGTGGGGTCCGATGGTGGTTTGTCCGGGTTTCTCGGCGCAGGCTCGTGCCATGGCCAACGCACACCCCACCGACACGTACCCGGGCGTCCTCGCCGACGTCCCCGGCTGGTTCCCCCCGCTGGACCAGGTGCTGTTCACCTGGTTCCTCGAACAGCAGCAGGCGCACGGGGTCCGCGGCGACCTGCTGGAACTGGGCGTCTACCTGGGCAAGAGCGCCATCCTGATGGGCCGTCACCTGGGTGACGGGGAGACGTTCACGGTCTGCGACCTGTTCGGGAGCGAGGCCCCCGACCGGGCGAACCGGGCCGAGACGACCAGGTCGTACGGCTCGCTCACCCGGCAGGCGTTCGAACGGAACTACCTCTCCTTCCACGACGCGCTGCCCACCGTGGTCCAGGGCCCCACGTCCGTGATCTCCTCGCACGTCGCCCCCGGCTCCTGCCGCTTCGTCCACATCGACGCCTCGCACCTGTACGAGCACGTGTACGGCGACATCGGCGCGGCCCGCACGGCCCTGCTCCCCGACGGCGTGGTCGTCCTCGACGACTTCCGCTCCGAGCACACCCCGGGCGTCTCCGTCGCCGCCTGGGAGGCGGTGCTCAGCCGCGGGCTGCGCCCCGTCTGCCTCAGCACGCAGAAGCTCTACGGCACCTGGGGCGACCCGGAGCCGCTGCAGGAGGCCCTGTCCCGCATGCTCGGGGAGCGCGACGACTGCGACCTGAGCGAGCAGTGGGCCGCCGGCCACCGCCTGCTCCGCGCCCACGCCCGGCGCACCCAGCCGCCCCCCTTCCCGCCGTCCCGCCACCGCACCGCCCCGGTACCGGCCCCGGCCCCGGCCTCCTGCGCGACCGCCCGCGCGGCCGCCCGCCCGTCCCCCTCGCGGGCCCGCCGCCTGGCGGCGGACCTGCTGCCGCCGGTGGTCGCACGGGCGATCCGGCGGGCGCGGGCATCGGCGTAGCCGCGGCCCCGCCCACGGGACGCACGGGACGCACGGCGGCGGCCGGGCTCGCGGACCGCCTCGCGGGCACCGGGCCGTCCTGACCGGCGTCCCGGCGGCCCGGGGTCACGCGGTCACGCGGTCACGCGCTCGTCAGTGACAGCTTCGCCGCGAACCCGAGGAACAGCGCGCCCGCCGCCGAGGTCGCCGCCGCGGACAGGCGCCTGCGGCGGCGGAAGGCGGCGGCCAGCCGGGTGCCGCCGAGGATCAGCGCGCTGAGGTAGAGGAAGCTGGCCAGCTGGGCGAAGGTGCCGAGGACCGCGAAGGAGAGGGCGGGGTAGGCGTAGCCGGGGTCGACGAACTGCACGAAGAAGGCGACGAAGAACAGGATCGCCTTCGGGTTGAACAGGCTGATGACGAACGCCCGGCGGAAGGGCCGCTCGGCGGGGGCGCCGGCGGCCGGGGCGTCCTGCGTGCCGCGCTCCCGCCGGGTCCGCCACATCCCCCACGCGGCCCGCAGCATGCCGACCGCCAGCCAGGTCAGGTACCCGGCCCCGGCGTACTTGACGATCCCGAACAGCAGCGCGTCGGTCTGCAGCAGGGAGGCGACCCCGGCGGCCGACAGTGTCATCAGCACGGTGTCCCCGCACCACACCCCGGCCGCGGCCCGGTACCCGGCGCGCACGCCGCGCCGGGCGGCGACGGAGAGCACGTACAGGGAGTTGGGGCCGGGCAGCAGGACGATCAGGACGAGGCCGGCCAGGTAGGTGGGGAGGTCGATGACGCCGAACATGGCAAGGAGTGTCGCACGCGCGCACGGCGCTCCCGCGCGCCGTTTCCGGTCAGAAGGCGTCCGAGGGCACGTACGTGCCCCACACCTCGCGCAGCGCGTTGCACACCTCGCCCACCGTCGCCCGGGCCTTGAGCGCGTCCTTCATCGGGTACAGGACGTTGTCCTCCCCCTCGGCGGCCTTCTTCAGGGCGGCCAGGGCCGTGTCCACGGCGGCCTGGTCGCGCTCCGCGCGCAGCCTGGCCAGGCGCTCGGCCTGCTGGGCCTCGATCGCCGGGTCGACGCGGAGCGGCTCGTAGGGCTCCTCCTCGTCGAGCTGGAAGCGGTTGACGCCGACGACGACCCGCTCGCCGGAGTCGGTCTCCTGGGCGATGCGGTAGGCGCTGTGCTCGATCTCCTGCTTCTGGAAGCCGCGCTCGATCGCCGACACCGCGCCGCCGAGGTCCTCGACCTTCTCCATCAGCCGGAGCGCCGCGGCCTCCACGTCGTCGGTCATCCTCTCGATGACGTACGACCCGGCGAAGGGGTCGACGGTCGCCGTCACGTCCGTCTCGTAGGCCAGGACCTGCTGGGTGCGCAGGGCCAGGCGGGCGGACTTGTCGGTCGGCAGGGCGATGGCCTCGTCGAAGGAGTTGGTGTGCAGCGACTGGGTGCCGCCGAGGACCGCGGCCAGGCCCTGGACGGCCACGCGGACCAGGTTGACCTCCGGCTGCTGGGCCGTCAGCTGCACACCGGCGGTCTGCGTGTGGAAGCGCAGCATCAGCGACTTGGGGTTCTTCGCGCCGAACTCCTCGCGCATCACCCGCGCCCAGATCCGGCGCGCGGCGCGGAACTTGGCGACCTCCTCCAGGATCGTGGTGCGGGCGACGAAGAAGAAGGACAGCCGGGGCGCGAAGTCGTCGACGTCCATGCCGGCGGCGACGGCCGTGCGCACGTACTCGATGCCGTCGGCGAGGGTGAACGCGATCTCCTGCGCCGGGGAGGCGCCGGCCTCGGCCATGTGGTAGCCGGAGATCGAGATCGTGTTCCACTTCGGGATCTCGGCCTTGCAGTACTTGAAGATGTCCGCGATCAGGCGCAGCGACGGCTTCGGCGGGAAGATGTACGTGCCGCGGGCGATGTACTCCTTCAGCACGTCGTTCTGGATCGTGCCGGTCAGCTTGTCCGCGGCGACGCCCTGCTCCTCGGCGACCAGTTGGTACAGGAGCAGCAGCAGCGCGGCCGGGGCGTTGATCGTCATCGACGTCGACACCTTGTCCAGCGGGATGCCGTCGAACAGCACCCGCATGTCGTCGACCGAGTCGATGGCGACGCCCACCTTGCCGACCTCGCCGTGCGCGATCGGGGCGTCGGAGTCGTGGCCCATCTGGGTGGGCAGGTCGAAGGCGACCGACAGGCCCATCGTGCCGTTCGCGATCAGCTGCTTGTAGCGGGCGTTGGACTCCACCGCGGTGCCGAAACCGGCGTACTGGCGCATCGTCCAGGGGCGGCCGGTGTACATGGACGGGTACACGCCGCGGGTGAAGGGGTACGTGCCGGGCTCCCCCAGCTTCTCGGCCGGGTCCCAGCCCTCCAGAGCCTCCGGTCCGTAGACCGGCTCGATGGGCAGACCGGACTCCGACTCGCGCGCCATGGTGTGATGCCTCCCGCTGAGCAGTTGCTCGAGTGACCCGCCGGGTTCTCGCGACCCGCCGTTACCCGCCAGTACAGACCGACCCTCCGACGGACTGTAGCGGCGGGCGCGCACCCGTGGGACAGGGGCACGCTGGGACCTTGCTCACAGCCTCGGTGGGACCTCGCTCACAGCCTCCACCGCGGCGCCGTCCACCGCAATGCCGCCGCGTTCGCGGCGGGCCCGGGCCGGGGAACATGTCCTGTGTCGTTTCGGCGCACCGGTGGGACGGGTGGGGGCTGTATGCGGAGCACGGGCAGGGGACGGGCGGCGGTCGCCCTGGTGGCGCTGGCCGCGGTGGGCGGCTGCACGGTGCAGCCCGCGGACGGCGGCGGGCACCGGTCACCGGTGCGCATCGAGGTGCCGGGCGGTACGCCGGCGGCGCCGCGCACCTCCGGCGGGGACGGCGGCGGCGCACCGGACGGCGCACCGCCCCCGAAGGCACCGGCCGCGCCCGCCCCGGTGCTGTGGTCGCGCGGCGACACCGGCCGCGACGTCCGCGAACTCCAGTCCCGGCTGCGCCAGGTCGCCTGGCTGCTGCACGGCCCGACCGGCATCTACGACGACCTGACCGAGGAGGCCGTACGGGGCTTCCAGGGCAAGCGCGGGCTGCCGCGCACCGGGCGGACCGACACCGTCACCTGGCAGCGGCTGCGGGCGATGACGCACGAACCGGGCCGGTGGGAGCTGTACCTGATGGGCGGCCAGCCGGCCGACGCGCCGGATCCGCGCTGCCTGACCGGCCGGGTGCTGTGCATCAGCAAGGAGAGCCGGACCCTGCGCTGGATGGTGGACGGGCGGACGGTGTCGACGACGGCGGTCCGCTTCGGCTCGGCGTACACCCCGACCCGGGAGGGCGTGTTCCACGTCTACTGGAAGTCCCGGCACCACTGGTCGACGCTGTACGACTCGTCCATGCCGTACGCGATGTTCTTCAGCGGCGGCCAGGCGGTGCACTTCAGTGCCGACTTCGCCGCCCGCGGCTACGCCGGCAGCTCGCACGGGTGCGTCAACGTCGGGGACGAGGCGGCGATCGCCCGGCTGTACGCGCAGGTGAGGAACGGCGACAAGGTCGTCGTCCACTGGTGAGCGCCGGAGCGGGAGGGGAGTTCGGGGCGCGGGCGGGACCGGGGGAACGTGTCCCGCCCGCGCCAGGTGCACGAGCCGCAGGTACGGGGGGAACCCCGGCTCTGTGCGACGGCCGATGACCAGTCGGCTCACTCATTACTGCGCTTCGGCGGCCGAAAACGTCACACCCTCGGCGAAGAATTTTTCGCCACTGACAAAAGCGCAGGTCAGAGCGCGCTGTAGGTGGGTTCGGGCGAGGGCTCGGAGGAGAGTGTCCTGGCCTTGGCGTCCTGGGGGTCCCGCGGGGCCCGCGGGGCGAGGGCGCCGTCGCGGTGGCCGCCGCTCCGGCCCTTGCCGGCGTCGCCCCCGGACGTGCCGTTGCCGTTGCCGCCACCGTCGCCGTCGCCGCTGTTGCCGCTGCCGCTGTTGCCGTTGCCGCTGTTGCTCTTGTCGCTGTTGCTCTTGTCGCTGTTGCTCTTGTCGCTGTTGCTCTTGTCGCCGGCCTTGCCGTTGCCCTGACCGGTGCTCCTGTCCCCGCCGCGGTCCTCGCCCGCGCGGTCCGGGGAGCCGCTGCCGGGCACGGACAGCACGCCCTCGCAGTACGCCGGCACCCGGTGGGAGCCGCCCGCGGCGCCCTCCAGGGCACGCTTGCGGCCGGCGTCGAGCGCCTTGCCGTCGCGCAGGTCGCGGCAGGCGGACGCGGCGCCCCGCCACCGGTCGCGGGAGGCGTCGGCGGGGTCGTCGGCGCCCGACCCCGTCGTGGCGCCCCCGCTCGGCGTGCCCGGGTCACCGCCGCCGGCGATCCCCGCGGAAACGTTGTCCGACGGGCCGCCGGGCGTCGCGCCGCCCTGCACGGACCCGCGCGGCGAGGACGACGCCGGCGGACGCTCCGGAGGCGTCGCGGCGGACGAGACGGAGGAGCCGGGGTCCCGGCCGGCCCCGTCGAACGGGGTCGGCAGCACACCGGTTCCGGCGGCGGCCGCGACACCGCCGGCCATGCCGGCGGCCAGCGCCGCGGCCAGCCCCCAGCGCACGGGGCGGGAACGCCGCGGGGCACCGGCGGACCGGCCGATCCGGACGAGCGCGGGGTGGGCGGAGGAGGCCGGCGCGGTGTCCGTCGACGCGGGGGGCGCGGCGTGCCCGTCGCTTCCGGCGCGTTCCGCGCGGTCGGCGCGGGCCTGGCGGAAGGCGGCCAGCGCGGCGGCCTCGCCCGGGAGTTCGCCGCCGGCCGACGGGGACGGGGCGGAGAGTGCGTCGAGCGCCGCGGCGAGCCGTGCGGCCTGCTCACGGGCGGCGGGGTCGGCAGTGCCGGGGGACTCCCCGCGCAGCAAGCGCTCGGCCGTCTCGCGGTTCAGCCACCTGTACTGCTCGTCGGCCATCACATGTCCTTCTGCGTCCGCGCGCGCGGACGCGTCACAGTCGCGGACGTCACCGCGCGGCGTCGCGGTTCTCTCTGGGGCGGTACGGCGTCGAGCACGCCCGCGGATTCCGGATCCGCCTCCGGATCGCCGCCGAGCAGTTCGGCCAGCCGCCTCAGACCGCGGTGCGCCGCCGTGCGCACGGCACCCGGCCGCTTGCCCAGCGTCTCGGCCGCGGTCTTGGCGTCGAGACCCACGACCACGCGCAGCACGACGGCCTCGGCCTGGTCCTGCGGCAGCCGGGCGATGAGGGAGAACGTGCTGTCGGTGGTGAGCGCCTCCAGGGCCTCGCCCGCGGTGTCGCACGCGGCGGCCCGGCCGGTCAGCTCGGTCTCGTCGCCGCCGATCGCGGGGCGGCGGCCGCGCATCCGTATGTGGTCCAGCGCGCGGTTGCGGGCGATGCGGGCGGCCCAGCCGCGGAACCGGTCGGCGTCGCCGTCGAACCGCTCCAGGTCCCGCGCGATCTGCAGCCAGGCCTCGGACGTCACGTCCTCGGCGTCGGGGTCGCCGACCAGGGTCCGTACGTACCCCAGCAGCCGCGGGTGCACGGCCCGGTACACCGTGCGGAACGCGGTCTCGTCCCCGTCCTGAGCCGCCCGCACCGCGGCGGTCAGTTCCGCGTCGTCCCCCAGCACCGCGCACCCCATTTTGCGATGGTCATCGATGGTGCGCCGTCTCGGGGCCGCGGGTGGTTGCTGTGGTCAGCCGGCAATCTGTCGTCCTCCGCGGCCTGGCGCGAAAGGCACGTTACGACGCGAAACCGGTCCCCGTCCATGTTGGTACAAGACGCAACCAACTCGTGACGCGGTGGGTGTGACACAAACCGCACGCCCGACGCTGTAGGGAGTACGGGCCGCCGCGCGGCCCGTGCCGCGCGACGGCCGGGGCCTCTCCTGTGGGGGGTGGCGGCCCCGGCCGTTGCCATGGCGCGGCACGGGCGGGGGCCCGTCGGTGTTTTCCGGGCCCGTCCGGGCAGGCGTGGGACCGATCCGGGCCCTGGTGCTCCGTTTTCCGGGGCCTGTCCGGGCAGGCGTGGGACCGATCCGGGCTCCCGGGCTCCGTTTTCCGGGCCTGTCCGGGCAGGCGCGGGACCGATCCGGGCCCCTGGTGCTCCGGTGCCCCGCCCGCGGACGCCTCGACGGGCGGGATTCCGCTTCTGTTCCGGTCGGCGGGAAGCCGCTACTCGTTCCGGTCGGCGAGGAGCCGCTACTCGTCGTCGCGGCCGTTGGAGCCGGCGGAGCCGCCCTGGCCGTTGTCCGCGCCGTTGCCGGAGGAGTCCGCGCCGCCCGCGGCGTTCTCCGCACCCGTGCCGGCGCCCGAGCCGCCCTCCGCGGTGCCGGAGCCGTTGCCCGCCGTGCCGTTCTCGCCGGCCGGGCCGCCGTTCGCGGCGCTTGCGGCGTCCTCGCCGTTCCCGGTGCCGTTCCGCGGCCCGCCGGTCCGGTCGGGCTTCGCCCCCGCCGTCGCCCCGGCCAGCCGCTCGGAGCAGTACGCGGCGACCCTGCCCTCGCCGCCCGCGGCCGCGACGAGGCGCTGCCAGGCCGTCGCGTCCAGGGCGCTGCCGCGCGCCCCGACCTGCTCGTAGGCGCGGCAGTGGGCCTCGGTGTCCCGGGCGGTGCCGGGGTGGTCCGGCCGGGCGGGACCGGCGCCGGGCGCCGCGGCGGAGGACCCGGCGTCAAGCCGGCCGGGGGCGCTCGCCGAGGGGCGGGGGCCCGACCGGTCGTCACCGGCGCCGTCGCCGCCGGAACCGGACGCGACGGTCGCGGCGACCGCCACCCCGCCCAGGGCGAGGCCGGCGAGCGCCACGGACAGGGCGCCCTTCAGCGAGAACCCGGCACGCCGCCGGGCCCGGGGCCGCCAGTCGTCCCGGCGGCGGGTACGGGCGGCCGCCCCGTGCGCGCCGGCCTCCCGGGCGGCCCGGAACGCCGCCACCGCCCGCTGCTCGGCCTCGGCGTCGACGCCGTCCCCGCGCAGGGCGTCGGCGAGCAGCGCCTCCAGCGCGGCACCGTCGAGTGCCGCGGGGCCGCCAGGGTGCACACGCCGGCGGCCGGGAAGCCCGCCGTCGCTCTGCCGTTCACCCATGTCCGTTTCCGTCCCTGCTCGCTCTGTGCCGCCCGCCGGCCCCGTGGGGGCCGTGGAGTTCCTGTCGGTGCGCGCGGACCGCCGGGCCGACCCGGCCGTTCCGCTCGCACCGCTGCTGCCGGTCGCACCGGTCCGGCCGGCCGTACCGGCGGTCCCGCCGCTTCCGTCCGGGCCGGCCGCCCCGGGCGGACCGGCCGGCCGGCTCGCCCCGCCCGTACCGGCCCGTCCCGTCCGCGCGACGCGCCCCGCTGCCCGCCGGTACGGCCGAGCCGTCCGTCGTGTTCACCACCACCGGTGCCGGCGACCCGCCCGGCCCGGCCGCTCCGCCCGGCCGGTCCGCCGGTCGCTCACCGGTGGCGGTCATGTCGACTCACCCAGCGTCCGGGACGCCTCATCCGTCACACCGTCGACGCCCAACTGCTTGGCCAGCCGCTTCAGCCCCCGGTAGGCGGCCGTCCGCACCGCGCCCGGCCGCTTGCCGAGGACCCGCGCGGCGGCGGGCCCGTCGAGGCCGACGACGACCCGCAGCAGCACCGCCTCCGCCTGGTCGCGGGGCAGCCCGCGCACCAGGTCCAGGGCGCGCTCGGTGGACATCGCCTCCAGCGCCTGCTCGTGGGTGCTCTGCGGGCCGGGCAGCTCCAGGACGTCCTGTTCGAGCGTCGCCGCCCGGGGCCGGACCCGCTGACGGCGCAGGTGGTCCAGCGCCCGGTGCCGGGCGATGGTCGCGGTCCAGCCGCGGAAACCGGCCCCGTCGCCCTTGAACCGGCCCAGGTCCCGGGCGATCTCCAGCCAGGCGTCGGACGCCACGTCCTCCGCGTCCTCCCCGACGAGCCCGCGCAGGTAGCCGAGCAGTCCGGGCTGCACGAGCCGGTAGGCGGCCGCGAAGGCGGCCTCGTCACCCTCCTGGGCCCGCGCGACGGCCGCGCCCAATTCCCCGTCGTGCGCGTGTGCGCGGCGGGGTTCCCCTCCGTGGCCCAAGAACTGTCCTCGTCCGTACCGAGTGAGTGGCGGATGCGCGTCGTGCGGCACGGTCGGCCGTGCCCACGTCTCCACGGTCCTCAGCGTCGGGCCTCGCGGAAGTGTCACAGCGCCCCTCAGGCGACCGCCCGCCGCGCCCGTCCGTGCAGGGTCAGGTAGAAGGTCTGCAGGGACTCCTCGGGGCCGCCGGCCTCGAAGCGGTTGCGGACCTTGCCGAGGGGGTTCCAGACGCGTCCGTCGGGCATCCGGACGCCGACCGGCTGGCCGAAGTACGCGCGCTGGTCGGCGTCGAAGTCCACCCACTCCGCGCCCGCCCGGCGCACCAGCACCTCACCGACGTACGCGCCGAGCGCGAACAGCGTGCCGTGCGACCGGCCGGGGTCGGCGCCGCCCTTGCGCAGCCCGTCGATCAGGAAGTCGACGACCCGCAGGCTGGCCACGGAGTAGTCGAGCGGCAGCCGGTTGCGGGCGGTGACCCGGGCGACGAAGGCCGCCGCGTGCGACCGCATCTCCGCCGCGTGCGGCACGCGCCGCTGCACCCTGCTCATGGGTCCCCACCCCTTCTCCGTCGGGCGAGTCCTCCCGACGGCTCCCCCGGCTGACCCAGCGGATGCGCGACCGGGCGCATCACAGGTCTCGCCTGTGTCGATGACCACACACCCGCCGCACAGCCGGCGTACAACCTTCGCGCCCCCTCGCGGGTCGGCGGGGCCCGTGCGGCGGGGACGAATGCCACCGTCCCGGTCGTCTCCGGGCCGAGAGTGCGTGCACGGCGTCGCGAGACAGGCGGGAATGGTCGGACAGGCCCGAGGGGCCCTCGCCGTACCGGCGGCGGCAGGGCACTGGGCCGGACGGCCCGACCTCGCGTGGCATCCGGGTGCTCCTGCGCCGCTGTCCGGCTCCGCTCCCGCGCACCGCGGAAGGCATGGGTGCGCGACCGGCTCCACAGGAGCCCGGCCCCACGGGTCCGGCACGGGTCCGGCCCCGCGAGGGTCCGGCTCCCCGTGCGTCCGGCCCCGCGCCCCCGCCCGACGACACAGCGAGGACCAGTCAGGGCCATGTCAGCCATCCAGGTACCGGCCGGACCGCTCCGGCCGACGCGCCGTCTCCTCCGCACCGCCCTCGCCGCCGCCGTCACCACCGCCCTCGCGCTCGGCGCCCTCGGCCAGGCCGCGCCCGCGCAGGCGGGTCCCGCCCGGGACACCCTCGCCCGGGACACCCCCGCCCAGGCCGACCCCGCCGGCACGGTGCACAGCATCCCCGTACCGGGCACCGATCCGCTGCGGCGGTCGCTGGCCCGGCGCGCCACCGAACTGTTCAGCATGGTCGGCGTCACCTGGGACGACCCGGACGCCCACCTGGGCGGCACCGCCGAGGTCCGCACCCACTCCGCCGAGACCGGCGAGTGGCGCCCCTGGCAGGAGCTGGACGCCGACGCGCACACCCCGGAGACGGGCCCCGACCGGGGGCGCGCCGGGGTGCGCGGCGGCACGCAGCCCCTGTGGACCGGCCTGTCCGACGGCGTCCAGGTCCGGGTGGCGGGCCGGGACCTGCCCGCGGGGCTGCGCGTCGAACTGGTCGATCCGGACGGCGGCCCCGCCACCGCGCCCCGCGCGGCACGGACCCGGACGGCCGGGCCGGCCGCGGACCGCCCCGCGGTCACACCGCGTTCCGACTGGGGCGCCGACGAGTCGCTCGTCGTGAACCCGCCGACCTACACGACCGACACCAAGGCCGTGTTCGTGCACCACACCGCGGGCACCAACGACTACACGTGCGCCCAGTCCGCGTCGATCGTCCGCGGGATCTTCCTCTACCACGTGCAGGGCAACGGCTGGAACGACATCGGCTACCACTTCCTCGTCGACAAGTGCGGCACCGTCTTCGAGGGCCGCGCGGGCGGCATCGACCGGCCCGTCCTCGGCGCCCACACCTACGGCTTCAACACCGACACCAGCAGCGTCTCGGTCCTCGGCGACTACACCACCGCCGCCCCGGCCGCCGTCGCCCGCGACGCGGTCGCCAGGGTCGCCGCCTGGAAGCTCGGCCTGTACGGCGGCGACCCGGCCGGGACCGTGGTGCTGACCGCGGGCGCCGACAACGGCAAGTACACGGCCGGCCAGAAGGTCACCCTGCACCGGATCTCCGGTCACCGCGACGGCTACCCGACCGAGTGCCCGGGCGGGCACCTCTACGCCGAACTGCCCGCGATCCGCGTCCCCGCTGCCGCCGCCGGGGCCGGGGCCGGCACGACCGCCCCCGAACCGGGCCCGGGCCGGCGCGGGGCGGAGCGGCGCACCCGTTAGGAGAGGCGCGCCGGGGCGCCGTCACCCCGCGCGTCCTTACCGCTGCGGCACCCCGGTCGCCGCGTCCCGGCACAGCAGCCGCAGCGATCCGCGCCCCTCGTAGCAGAGCCGGGCCTCGTCCACGGGGTCCCACAGCCGGCCGTCGGGGGTGCGGATCCAGTGGTCGCCGCCCGCCGCCCACCACTCGGCGCCGGACTCCCGGACCATCACCTCGCCGGCGTACGCGCCCAGTCCGCGCAGCACGTGCTCCACGGCGTCCCGCGGCGGGGCCTCGCGCCGGATGCCCTCGATCAGGCGGTCGACGCTCCACAGGCTCCGCGCCGAGTAGTCGAGGCGCAGCCGCGCTCCCTCGCGCAGCATCGCCACCGTGTCCGCCGCCCACCGCACCGGCTTCGCCGCGGCCGGGGGCCTGGTCTCCTGCTGGCTCGTCACAGTCGTCACAGTGGGAAGAGCGCGGCGCGGCGGTGATTCGTCACCGGAACCGGGGGGACTCCCCAGGACCGGCGCAGGACCGCCCGACGCCGCCCCACAACGGTCACAGGACTCCCCCACGGCCGGGGTTTGCCCACGGCCGGGGTTCGCCCGCGCGTGGGCCGCCTTCCGGCGCGGCGCCCGGCCGCGGCGGCGCGCCGGGAGCGGGCCGGCCCGGCTCCGCCCGCCCGGCGCCCGTCCCTCAGCCCTGGTTCCGGGTGCGGCGCGACACCACCGCGCGCAGCACCCGCCGTCCCTCCGTCGACACCTCCAGCGCCCGGCGCAGCCCGGCCGGTCCGTGTCCGGCGAGGAGTTCCAGGACGGTGATCTGGCGGCGCAGCTCGGCGGCGACGAGCGGCGGCACGCCCGGCGCGCGGCCCTCGGCGGGGGTGCGCCCCGCCCGGACGGAGTCCAGGGCGCCGTCCGCGGACGCCTCGTCCTCGGCGGGGTCGAGGAGCCGGTGGATCTGGAGCGAGGCGACCGAGCAGGCGTCGGCCCACACCCGTACGGGGTCGGCGGCCGGCTCGGCCGGGGCGGCGGCCAGCATCCGGCGGGCGAGCAGCGCGGCCTCGTCGTCCGGGGCGCGGTCCTCCAGCCCGGCGCGCGCCTGCTCCAGCCCGATGCCCCAGTCGCCGGCTCCGGCGGCCTCCGTCAGGCTGGCCCACAGCGGCCGCAGCAGCTCGTCGTCGCCGCCCAGCAGGGGCAGGCACCGATCCAAACAAGCCAACCCGCTCACGGCGAGCCCGCGCTCGTCGGCCTGTGCGATCAGTTCCACCAGGCTCATCCACGCCTCCTCAGCAGGCCTCCACAGGGCCTCTACCGGGCGCCTGCCTTCACGGAGCCCGCATTTCCCCTTACTGCGTGCGACGGCCCGGGAGTGTCACTCGGGCACCACGCCGAGCCGGGCGAGGAGACGGAAGAAGAGGTTTTCGGCCATCGGGTGCGCGGGATCGGGGTCGGCGGCCAGCACCTCGGCCAGGGCGTCGGCGTCCGCCGTGAGCCCGGCCTCGGCGGCCCAGCCGACCGCGCGCTCGGCGGCGTCCCCGGGCTCCAGGAAGTAGTCCTCCAGCGCGGGCCCCTCCCGGCCGGCGCCGAGGTGCCCGGCCATCGCGGTGCGGGCCAGGCACGTGGTCCACGTCCCGCTCCGCGGCGCGGCCGCCTCGACCACCACGCAGTCGCCGTCCATGACGTACCCGAAGAGCGCGGGCGCCCCGGTCTCGCGGGCGAGGGCGTTCATGCCGCCCACGTCGCCGTCGCGGCTCGGGTACTCCCAGACCTGCCAGCCGCCGGGCGCCGACGTGCGCAGCGTCATCCCGTCCGCGCCCGCCAGCGCGTCCAGCCCGGCGAGCGGCCGCGCGTCGCGCCCCACGACGAAATAGCCCCAGTAGCCCATGGTGCGGCGTCCCCCCGGTCCTTCGGTTCGGCTCCCGCCAGAAGACCACCACAGCCGTACGGGGGTCCGCAGCGGTATCCGGCATTCCGCCCGGCTGCGCGGGCGCCGGGCTCAGCGCAGCCGGTCCGCCAGCGCCCGGAACCGCGCCCAGGACAGCTCCGGCGGGTCCGGGTCCCACAGCTTCTGCACGGTCGCCCGCAGCGGCAGCCGGATCCCGTCGGCGACCCGGTCCTGCGTCTGGGCGTCGGCGAGGTCGCACCAGACCGCGAAGGAGCCGCCGGCGATCTGGTCGTCGTACTCCTCGGACACGGCGGCGGTGCCGCGCAGGACGCGCGGGGTCCACTGCTCGTAGATCCGCTGCCCCGTGGGATAGACGAAGGTCTGCGGCTGGCCGAGCACGTAGTAGAGGAACTCGTCGTTGTAGTTGAGCACCGTGCGGCCCGCGCTCAGGTACTCGGAGGGCCGGCGGGCGCCGATCTCCTTGCCGGTCCAGTAGGCGACCTGGATGTCCTCGGCCGGCCGGACGGCCGTGCCGCGGAAGAAGCCGTCGTTCCAGGCGCGCGGGGTGCGGTCGCGGGCGCGGACGGTCTCGGCGCGGTCGTTGAGCCAGCCGGTCGCGAGGTCGGCGACGGTGGCGCCGGGTCCGTACGCCTCCCGGGCGGCGGCGGCCAGCCGCGGGAAGGAGGCCTGCGGGTCGGAGTAGGTCAGCGCCTGGTACTCGTCGCCGCCCAGGTGCCACTGGCTGCCGGGGAAGAGTCCGGCGTACTCGTCCAGCAGGTCGTCGACGATCTCGGCGGACTCGGGGCGGGAGATGTCGATCGCCCCGCGCACCGCCGTGCCCCGCGCGGTGCGCAGCTGGAGGTCGGGGTGGGCGGCGATGACGGCGCCGAGGTGGCCGGGCGAGTCGATCTCCGGGACGACGGTGACGTGCCGCTCGGCGGCGAGCTTCACGATCCGCCTCACCTGCGCCTTGGTCAGGTGCTGCGCGGACACGACCTCGGGGTGCGTGCCGGACTCGATCCGGAACCCCTGGTCGTCGGAGAAGTGCAGGCCGAGCTCGTTGAACTTCAGGTCCCCGAGCTCGCGGACCCGGTCCTCGATCCAGCCGGCGGTGAAGTGCTTGCGCGCGATGTCCAGCATCAGCCCGCGGCGCTCCTTGGCCGGCGCGTCGCGCACGACGCCCTCCGGGGCCGTGCCGCCGCCGTGCACCATCTGCTTGAGGGTGCGGGTGCCGTAGAAGACGCCCGCGTCGGCGGGCCCGCTGATGTCCACCCGCCCGCCGCGCACGGTCATGGTGTACGACTCCGGGCCCGCGCCCCGGTCGCCGCTGAGCGCCAGCCGCACGTCCCCGGCGCGCGCGTCGTCCCGCTCCCCCGCGTACGACAGCTTCAGCTCGCCGGCGATCAGCCGCCCCTCGTCGGCGAGGCCGGCGTCGTTCACGACCACGCGGGCGCCGCTCGCGGGCTTCCAGCCCGGGCCGCGCTCGGGGGTGTGGGACCGCACGGCGGGGATGGTGCGGGGCGTCTGGGACAGCGGGTAGGAGCGCGTGGGGCTCGGGCTCGGCTGCCGCCCGGGGGGCGTGGCCGCGGACCGGGCCTCGGAGGTGCGCGCCGCCGGCGCGCCGTCGCCGTCCGGGGACGACGCCCACAGGCCGAGGGCCACCCCGGCGGACACCACGACCAGGGCCGCGGTGATCGCCGCGGTCAGCACCCTCCGCCGTCTCACCTTCTGCGCCGGCACGCGGCGCCTGTGCTGGCTCACGGCGCCAACCTACGGCCCGGTACGGGTGAACACCGTCCACCACACGTCATGAAGCTCTCCCCTGCGAGTGAAATTCGGGCATCCGTCGGACACATCACGTCCACTCTCGATAACGTGGCGCCACACCTCTCTCACTCCGTGTCCCGCCGACACACACGTGCCGACACACACGTGACGCCCACGAGGATCCACGCTGGCTGTGCACCGCCTTCCCGATCTCCCCGGCCGCACCCGCATACCGGTGGAGCCTTTCAACACCGCCCCCGCCGAGGAGGTCCGCCGCACCCTGCTGGCCTGCCTCGGCAGCCCCCGCTGGGCCGCGCGCCTCGCCGACCACCGGCCGTACCCGGACGTGGACGCCCTGCTGGCCGCGGCGGACGAGGCGGCGTACGACCTGGCCTGGGCGGACCTGGCGGAGGCCCTGGCCGCCGAGTCCCTGCCGGTGCTCCCGGCGGACACCTATTCCGCCGCCCACACGGCCCTGAGCGCGGCGCACGCGGCGTACGAGGCCCGCTTCGGGCACGTGTTCGTCGTCTGCCTGGACGAGGTGGCGCCCCAGGAGCGTCTGGATCACGTTCTGGCGACCATCCGGTCACGGTTGGCCAACGATCCGGACGAGGAGCGGACCGTGACGGCGGAGGAACTGCGGCGCCTGGCCCGGCAACGGCTGGTGAACGCGCTCAGGAGCACGGGGATCCGCGCGACCGGCCGCTGACGACCCCGAACCCGGCAAACCGGCGCACATCACCCGCCCCAGGAGCCCCGGTAGTCCACCCGTACCTCTTTGAGTGCCAGTTTGATCACACCGCCGGACCCGCGCTCAGCCCGGCGGCGCCGCATCGCTACGATGCTGGGGGCCGGTGGACCGTACCCGGCCGGGCCCGACCGACACTGAAGCCGGCGCGGCCCTAATCCCCGCTCCCGGAGGAAACTTCCGTGCCGGCTGGAACGCTGTACCGCGGCCGGGAAGGAATGTGGTCCTGGGTGGCTCACCGAGTCACCGGCGTCCTCATTTTCTTCTTCCTGTTCGTTCACGTGCTGGACACCGCACTCGTCCGTGTGTCCCCCGAGGCCTACGACAAGGTCGTGGCCACGTACAAGACGCCCATCGTCGCGCTGCTGGAGTACGGCCTCGTCGCCGCCATCCTCTTCCACGCGCTCAACGGTCTGCGCGTCATCGCCGTCGACTTCTGGTACAAGGGCGCGCGCTACCAGAAGCAGATGCTCTGGTCCGTCGTCGTGCTCTGGCTCGTGCTGATGATCGGGGCGATCTACCCCGTCCTCGGCCACGCCGCTCGTGAACTGTTCGGGAGCTGACGCCCATGTCCACGACTGAGAAGACCGCTTCGGGCATCAGCCCCGTCGAAGGCGGTTCCGTCTACACCGTCGACAACCCCGCGCCCTTCATCGAGGCCCCGCGCAAGCGCACCAAGAAGACCCCCCGGTCCACCCGGGGCAACTTCGAGATGGCCGCCTGGCTGTTCATGCGCCTGTCGGGCGTGGTGCTGGTCGTGCTGGTCATCGGCCACCTGCTCATCCAGCTCGTCCTGGACGGCGGCGTCTCCAAGATCGGCTTCGCCTTCGTCGCGGGCCGCTGGGCCTCGCCGTTCTGGCAGGTCTGGGACCTGCTGATGCTGTGGCTCGCCATGCTGCACGGCGCCAACGGCCTGCGCACGGTCATCAACGACTACGCGGAGCGCGCGAACACCCGGCTGTGGCTCAAGGGCCTGCTCTACACCGCCACGGTGTTCACCATCCTGCTGGGCACGCTGGTGATCTTCACCTTCGACCCGAACATCCGCTAGGCACGGGGCTGCGAGAATCATGAAGATCCACAAGTACGACACCGTCATCGTCGGCGCCGGTGGCGCCGGTATGCGCGCCGCCATCGAGTCGACGAAGCGCAGCCGCACCGCCGTGCTCACCAAGCTCTACCCGACCCGCTCCCACACGGGCGCCGCGCAGGGCGGCATGGCCGCCGCGCTCGCGAACGTGGAGGAGGACAACTGGGAGTGGCACACCTTCGACACGGTCAAGGGCGGTGACTACCTGGTCGACCAGGACGCCGCCGAGATCCTGGCGAAGGAGGCCATCGACTCCGTCCTCGACCTGGAGAAGATGGGCCTGCCGTTCAACCGGACCCCGGACGGCACCATCGACCAGCGCCGCTTCGGCGGCCACTCCCGCAACCACGGCGAGGCCCCGGTCCGCCGCTCCTGCTACGCGGCCGACCGCACCGGCCACATGATCCTCCAGACGCTGTACCAGAACTGCGTCAAGGAGGGCGTGGAGTTCTTCAACGAGTTCTACGTCCTGGACCAGCTCATCACCGAGGTCGACGGCGTCAAGAAGTCGGCCGGTGTGGTGGCGTACGAGCTGGCCACCGGCGAGATCCACGTCTTCCAGGCGAAGGCCGTGATCTACGCCTCCGGCGGCTGCGGCAAGTTCTTCAAGGTGACCTCCAACGCGCACACCCTGACCGGCGACGGCCAGGCCGCGGTGTACCGGCGGGGCATCCCGCTGGAGGACATGGAGTTCTTCCAGTTCCACCCGACCGGCATCTGGCGCATGGGCATCCTGCTCACCGAGGGCGCCCGCGGCGAGGGCGGCATCCTGCGCAACAAGAACGGCGAGCGCTTCATGGAGAAGTACGCGCCGGTCATGAAGGACCTCGCCTCCCGCGACGTCGTCTCGCGCTCCATCTACACGGAGATCCGCGAGGGCCGGGGCTGCGGTCCCGAGGGCGACCACGTCTTCCTGGACCTCACCCACCTGCCGCCGGAACAGCTGGACGCCAAGCTGCCGGACATCACCGAGTTCGCGCGGACGTACCTGGGCATCGAGCCGTACACGGACCCGATCCCGATCCAGCCCACCGCGCACTACGCGATGGGCGGCATCCCGACCAACGTCGAGGGCGAGGTCCTGGCGGACAACACCACCGTCGTCCCCGGCCTGTACGCGGCCGGCGAGGTCGCCTGCGTGTCCGTGCACGGCGCCAACCGCCTCGGCACCAACTCGCTGCTGGACATCAACGTCTTCGGCAAGCGGGCGGGCATCGCGGCGGCGGAGTACTCGCAGAAGGCGGACTTCGTCGAGCTGCCCGAGGCCCCGGAGTCCTTCGTCGTCGAGCAGATCGAGCGGCTGCGCAACTCCACCGGCAACGAGCGGGTGTCCACCCTGCGCCGGGAACTGCAGGAGACCATGGACGCCAACGTCATGGTGTTCCGCACCGAGCAGACGATCAAGACGGCGGTGGAGAAGATCGCCGAGCTCCGGGAGCGCTACAAGAACGTGGCGATCCAGGACAAGGGCAAGCGGTACAACACCGACCTGCTGGAGGCCATCGAGCTGGGCAACCTGCTGGACCTGGCCGAGGTCATGGCGGTCTCCGCGCTGGCCCGCAAGGAGTCCCGCGGCGGTCACTACCGCGAGGACTACCCCAACCGCGACGACGTCAACTTCATGCGCCACACCATGGCGTACCGCGAGGTCGGCGCCGACGGCTCCGAAACCGTCCGTCTGGACTACAAGCCGGTCGTCCAGACCCGCTACCAGCCGATGGAGCGTAAGTACTGATGGCAACCCCCGTTCTGGACAAGGCGGAAGCGGCGTCCACGGCCTCGCCGTACATCACGGTCACCTTCCGGGTCCGCCGGTTCAACCCGGAGGTCTCGGCCGAGGCGACCTGGGAAGACTTCCAGCTGGAGATCGACCCCAAGGAGCGCGTCCTCGACGGTCTGCACAAGATCAAGTGGGACCTCGACGGCACGCTGACCTTCCGCCGCTCCTGCGCCCACGGCATCTGCGGCTCCGACGCCATGCGGATCAACGGCAAGAACCGCCTGGCGTGCAAGACGCTGATCAAGGACATCAACCCCGAGAAGCCGATCACGGTCGAGCCCATCAAGGGCCTGACGGTCCTGAAGGACCTGGTCGTCGACATGGAGCCGTTCTTCCAGGCGTACCGGGACGTCATGCCCTTCCTCATCACGAAGGACACGAACGAGCCCACGCGCGAGCGGCTGCAGTCCGCCGAGGACCGCGAGCGCTTCGACGACACCACGAAGTGCATCCTGTGCGCGGCCTGCACGTCCTCGTGCCCGGTCTTCTGGAACGACGGCCAGTACTTCGGCCCGGCCGCCATCGTCAACGCGCACCGCTTCATCTTCGACTCGCGTGACGAGGCCGCCGAGCAGCGCCTGGAGATCCTCAACGACCGCGACGGCGTGTGGCGCTGCCGCACGACCTTCAACTGCACGGACGCCTGCCCGCGCGGCATCGAGGTCACGAAGGCGATCGCCGAGGTCAAGCGAGCGCTCATCACGCGCCGCTACTGAGCCCGACGGCTTGCCGGCGAGGGCCCCGTTCCCCTCTGGGAACGGGGCCCTTCGGCGTGCGCCCGGCGCGGCCGGGGTCCTCGCGGCGCGACAGCCGCGGACGTCCGGCCGCGTGACGTCAGGGTGCGTGACGTCAGGGTGCGTGACGTCAGGGTGCGTGACGTCAGGGTGCCGCCGGGGCGTCGTCCGCGTCCGCCACCCGCACGAACAGGTCGACGTCGCGCAGCACCTCGGACAGGACCAGGGGCGGGACGTCCTCGAGCGGCAGCGGCTCGTCGGGGACCGCTCCGGCGCGCGGGAGCACGCGGTACTCGTCGCCGTGGGAGTGGGCCGAGGCGCGGGGCGCGTCGATCGGGTAGAAGCGGACCTGGCCGGTGCGCACACGGGTGAACGTGCCCGGACCGGTGATGTCCGGGCCCGCGTCGCCGTCGACGTCGCTCGTGATCCGGAACTCGGCGCGCAGTCCCCAGGCGGGCAGCTCGCGGGTGGCCGGCGGCACCTCGTCGTCGACCGCCAGCCGCAGCTGGTTGCGCCAGCCCCGGAGCGCCGCCAGGGAGTGGAACCGGTGCTGGCGCAGGACGCGGCCCGCGAAGCGGTCGGAGTACGTGCGCGCGGCGCGCTCGGCGTCGGTCAGCCGGTACACCTCGCGGTGGACCTGCTTGAACGGCTGCGTGATGCCGTGCCGCTCCAGCCGGTCGCGCCAGGCGGCGATCTCGCCGGGCTCGTGGTCCACGGGGTGCCAGAGGCCGACCTCGGCGCCCGGGGCGACCGGCTCGCCGGCGAGGGTGCGCAGGGCGCCGTCGGCGTGGCCGACCGTGGTGCCGTCGACCGTCCACAGCAGGCGGCGGGCGAGCGTGCCCAGCAGGGGGTGGTCGAGCAGGCGTTCCCGCCAGGCGGCGTACGCCCAGGTGCGGCGGGCGAGGAACTGGCGGTCCAGGCGCTCGCTCTGCGCGGAGAGGGTCCTGTCGATGTCCTTGACCGCGGCCCTCAGCTCCTTCAGCTCACCGGCGTGGTACTGCCGCACGGCCGCGGGCGCGCCCTTGACCGTCTTGCCGGACGCGGTGCGCCAGGTGAGCGCCGCCCGGGAGCCGCGGATCTCCAGCACGGCCGTGGTGTCCCCGAGGCGGTGCTCGGCGCGGCCGGCCCCGGTCAGCCCGTGGGCGGGCACGGCCAGTTCCTCGATCTCCTCGCGGCCGAGACCGCGTGCGGCGGCCCGGCTCCGCAGGGCGGTGTCCAGCAGCTTCGCCGTGGCCCCGGACGTCACCCGGGCGGCCAGGCGGGCGAGTTCGGCGAGGGCGGCCTCGCCGTCGACGCGGGCGAGCGCGACGACACCGGCGTTGGCGACCTTGGGGCTGCGCGGGCCGATGCCCGGCAGTTTCCTCAGGGACGTCTCGACCAGGGCGCCGAGCGCGCGGACGGTCCCGGGGTGCGGCGGCAGCAGGGACAGCAGCCAGGCCAGACCCCGCAGGGCGGTGGCGTTGCAGGGGTCGTAGGCGCCGCCGGTGGCCGGCTCGGGGTCCCGGCCCTCCATCGGGAGCGTGCGGGGGCGGCCGACCAGGGCGAGCCAGGACAGGACGGTCCCGCGGACCCGCTCGGTGCCGAGGGCGGCGACGAGGGCGCGGGCCCGCTCGTCCCAGGCGGCGGTGGGCCTGGAGGCGGTGGCGGTGAGGGCGTGGCGCAGCAGGGCCTGCCAGTCGGCGCCGGTGGCGTCGCGCAGGGCCTGGTCGGACCACGCCTCGCCCACGTTGAGGACCGGGTCGGTGAGCCGTCCGGCCAGGTCGACGAGGTCGTCCGGGCGGTAGGTCTCCAGGGCGGCGCGGCGCACCACCGCGACGACGGGCGGGGCGAGCGGGCGGCCGGCGGCCAGTTCGGCGCGGACCAGGGCGTCGAAGCGGTCCTGGTACCAGTCCACGCGTCCCCGGCCCAGGTCGTCCAGGAGCTTCGCGCGCTCGGCGGCCAGGGGGTCCTCGTCGAGGCCGTCGGAGAGCAGGGCGCTCAGGGCGAGGTGGCCGCAGCGGTCCTCGGGGCCGTCGCCCGGGCGCGCGAAGCGGTCGGCGAGGGTGCGCACCAGGTCGCGGCGCCGGGGGGCGGGCAGTCCGCGCAGCAGGGCGGCCACGTCGTCCCAGCCGTCGCGCCCGGGCGTGACGGCCCACAGGGGCGGCAGCGCCCGCAGCGCCTCGTCGACGGTCCGGTCCGGGTCGCCGCCGGCGATGCGGTCGCGCATCCGGCCCAGCGGGGACGCGGCCGGCCGGAAGCCGGTCATCGGTCGCCCGCCGGCGGGACGGGCTCGCGGAGGGCGGCCTCCGTGCCGGACCCCACCGCGCTCCGCCGCGCGAACCCCCACAGCGCCTCCGGTGCCCGCGCGGCGCCCCGGTCCCCCCTCGCCGTCCCGCGGACGGCCCTCGTCCCTGCCATGCCGCCGACCGTACGCGGCACCACTGACAATCACGGGTTCCAGCCGGTGGCCGCCCTACATTGACGGTATGTCAGATGACGAGTCGTACGAACTGCTCGGGTTCGACAACGTGCTGCTGCCCGTCGGGGACCTCGGCGAGGCCGTGGCCTTCTACGAGCGGGCCGGGTTCCCGCTGGGTTTCCGGCTCGACGAGGCCGGGATCGCGCTGCTGAAGGCCGGGGCCGAGACGCCCGGGATCCTGCTGCGCCAGGAGGAGACGCTGGGGCACCGGCCGCCGCCGTGGACCTCCCCGCGGGTGTGGCTGGAGGTCCCGGACGCCCGGGCGGCGGCGCGGGCCCTGCACGAGGCGGGCGTCACCCTCCTCGACGAACCGTCCGCCGTCGCCACCGGCTGGCTCGTCGAGATCGCCGACCCCTGGGGCAACGTCATCGGCTTCACGGACTACTCCAAGCGCCCGGAGCTCGGCCGGCGGCCGTGACCGGCGCCCGGACGGGCCCGGGTGCCGGCCGGGACGGCCGCGGCCGCGGCTGCGGCTGCGGCACTGGCTAGGCTCTTTCGTGTGCCCGCCACCCACGACACCCCGCACGAGGGCCCCGCGACCTCCAAGTCCGAGCAGACCCGCGCCCGGATCCTGGAGACGGCCATGCGGCTGTTCCGGGAGCGCGGCTACGACAGGACGACCATGCGGGCGATCGCCCAGGAGGCCGGGGTCTCCGTCGGCAACGCCTACTACTACTTCGAGGGCAAGGAGCACCTGATCCAGGGCTTCTACGACCGGATCGCCGCGGAGCACCAGGTGGCGGTCCGGGAGGTCCTGGCCCGGGAGAGCGACCTGGAGGCGCGGCTGGCGGGCGTGCTGAAGGCGTGGCTGGACATCGCCACGCCGTACCACGAGTTCGCGGTGCAGTTCTTCAAGAACGCCGCCGACCCGGACAGCCCGCTCAGCCCGTTCTCCGAGGAGTCGGAGCACGCGCGCGCGGAGGCCGTCGGCGTCCACCGGCAGGTGCTGGCCGGCGCGCGGACCAAGGTGCCCGACGACCTGCGGGACGTCCTTCCCGAGCTGATGTGGCTGTCCCAGATGGGGCTCGTCCTGTACTGGATCTTCGACCGGACCGAGGGGCGCGAGCGGAGCTACCGGCTCGCCGAGCGGGGTGCCCGGCTCACCGCGCGGGGCCTGGCGCTGTCCCGGTTCCGGGTGCTGCGGCCCCTCGTGCGCGAGGTGCACGAGCTGTTCACGGACTTCCTGCCGGGGATGACCAAGGCGCCGCCCGGTCCCGGCGGGAAGCCGGTGCCGGGTCAGGCCTGACGGGACGCCAGCTCCACGACCGTGATGTCGGAGGGCGCTCCGACGCGCGTGGGCGGGCCCCAGGCGCCCGCGCCCCGGCTCACGTACAGCTGGGTGTCGCCGTAGCGCTCCAGACCCGCGAGGGTCGGGTTCGCGGCGGAGGCGATGAGGTTGCCGGGGAAGAGCTGGCCGCCGTGGGTGTGGCCGGACAGCTGGAGGTCGACGCCGTGCTCGACGGCCTCGTGGATCTGGACCGGCTGGTGGGCGAGGAGCACGCACGCGCGTGCCGGGTCGCGGTCGCCGAGGGCGCGGACGTAGTCGGGGCCCTGGCCCTCCTCCTCGCCGGCCACGTCGTTGACCCCGGCCAGGTCGAAGTACGGCAGCTCCGTGCGGGCGTTCTCCAGGGGGCGCAGGCCCAGCCGGCGCACCTCCTCGACCCACTGCTCGGCGCCGGAGAAGTACTCGTGGTTGCCGGTGACGAAGTAGGCGCCGTGGCGGGCCGTCAGCCGGGCCAGCGGGGCCGCCGCCGGACCCAGGTCCTTCACGCTGCCGTCCACCAGGTCGCCGACGACCGCGATGAGGTCGGGCTGGGTCGCGTTGATCGTGTCGACGACCCGCTGCGCGAAGCCCCGGCCCAGGACCGGGCCGAGGTGAATGTCGCTGACCACCGCGATGCGGAATCCGTGCGCCCCGCGCGGCAGCTTGGCCAGCGGGACCGTCACCCGCTTCACCTTCGGGCCGCTCAGCACGCCGTGGGTGCCGTAGCCGACGGTCCCGACGGCGGCCGCGGCGGCGGCGCCGGCCACGACCCGGGAGACGAAGAGGCGGCGGGAGGGACCGGCCGGATCCACGGGGGCGGACGGGCCGTCGGGACCGGACGGACCGTCGGGGACGGTGGTGCCGGGTGCCGGGGTGCCCGTCGCCGGTGCGGAGGTGTCCCGGGCGGCGCGGGCCGCGACGGGCCGCCGGGCCTCCTCCGCCGAGGTGCCCGACGCGCCCGGTATACCCGCTGCCTCCGACGCGCCCGTCGTGCCCGGCCGGCCCGGCGCTCCCGCCGCGACCGTCGCGTGGTCCGCCGTCCGCTCCGGCTCCCGCTCCCCCGCCTCCACGGCCCTCCCGCGCGCCCGCCGTTCGAGGAAGCGGCGCAGCAGCGGTCGTACGGCCTCGCCCGCGAGCACGGCGAGGAGCAGGTACAGCGACAGGGCCATCCACAGGAAGCCCGGCCAGGCCAGCACCTGCTGGAGCCGGAAGGGCGCGCCGCCCCGCTCGGCGACGAGGGCGGCGACCGTCAGCGCCCAGCCCCCGGCGACCAGCACCGCGCCCGCGCGGCGCACCGGGCCCGGTCCGCGGGTGGTGTCGCGGAACAGGCGGCGCCACACGTACCAGTTGGCCGTCACGAGGACGGCCAGGACCAGCAGTGCGACGAGCACGAAGACGATGGCCACGCCCAGGGGTTCCTTCCGGTTGCTGTGTGCCGACTGAACGTCCGGGACGCCCGCCCGGTTCCGGGACCGCGCGCCGCCCGCTGTGACGTACGACGCGGTCCCGGGCGCGGGGCCGCTATGACGTCCGGCGCAGTGCGCGCAGACCGCGCAACCCGAGGACCCCGATGGCCGTCCCCCATACGAAGGAAACGACGGCGAGCAGCAGATGCACCCAGAAGTACGCCGTCGGCTCCCCGTCGTCGAACGCGAGCCCGCTGCTGTCCTTGACCAGGTTGTTGACGAAAGTGATCCAGATGACCCAGCTCCACACCCCGAAGGCGAGCAGGAACCAGGAGACGGGGCGGCTGAGCTTCATGACCTCAGTATCGCCGCCGGGTGTCCGGTTCCGTGCCCGGGGTGGGACCGGGGGCGGGACTTCCCCGCACACGCCAGGTACTTTCTCGGTCGTGCCCGCACCCCAGAAGACCGTCAGGCGATCCCTGCTGGTCGCCTCCGCCGTCCTGCTGTCCGCCGCGCTGACCGCGCCCGCCGCCCTCGCGGCCCCGGGCCCGTCGGGCAGCCCCTCCGCGAGCCCGTCGGGAAGCCCGTCCGGGAGCCCTTCGGCGAGCCCGTCCGGGAGCCCGTCGGCCACTCCCCCGGCGACGATGTCGAGCGTGGGCGGCACCCGGCTCGGCCGGCCCGGGACGCAGGTCAACCTCGCCGGCGGCGTGCCGGTGCTGCCCAAGGACGTGACGGCGCGGTCCTGGATCGTCGCCGACGCCGAGTCGGGCGAGGTGCTCGCCGCGCACAACGCGCACTGGCGGCTGGCCCCGGCCAGCACGCTGAAGATGCTCTTCGCGGACACCCTGCTGCCGAAGTTCCCCCGGACGACGAAGCACAAGGTCGTCCCCTCCGACCTGGCGGGCATCGGCTCCGGTTCCAGCCTGGTCGGGATAAAGGAGGACGAGGAGTACACCGTCCACGACCTGTGGCTCGGTGTCTTCCTGCGCTCCGGCAACGACGCCGTGCACGTGCTGTCCGCGATGAACGGCGGCGTCGAGCCCACGGTCGAGGAGATGAACGCGCACGCCGAGGAGCTCCAGGCCCTCGACACGCACGTCGTCAGCCCCGACGGCTACGACGCCGAGGGGCAGGTCTCCTCCGCGTACGACCTGACGCTGATCGCCCGGTCCGGGCTGCAGAAGAAGGACTTCCGGGAGTACTGCGCGACCGTCTCCGCCAAGTTCCCGGGCGAGACGAAGAAGAACAAGAAGGGCAAGACGGTCCGCGGGACCTTCGAGATCCAGAACACCAACCGGCTGCTGACCGGCGACTACGACATGTCCCAGTACCAGGGCATCGCGGGCGTGAAGAACGGCAACACCACCAACGCGGGCGCCACCTTCACCGGCGTCGCCGAGCGGGACGGCAGGGTGCTGCTCGTCACCGTGATGAACCCGGAGAAGGACGGGCACAACGAGGTCTACAAGGAGACCGCCCGCCTGTTCGACTGGGGCTTCAAGGCGGCCGGCAAGGTGCAGCCGGTGGGCGAGCTGGTGCCGCCGAGGGGCGCCGCGCAGGCCGGTGCCGAGCCGGACGGCGACGGCTCCGGTGAGGCGGGCGGCGCCGGGGACGGCCCGGCGGTGACGGGCGCGCAGCCGGTGGCGAGCGCCCCGGCCCGGGACGGCTCCACCGGCATGGGGGTGGCGCTGGCGGTCACCGGCGGGGCGCTGGTGCTGCTCGCGGGCGGCGCGTTCCTGGTCAACCGGCGCTGGCCGCTGCCGGACCTGGTGCGGCGCCGGACGCGTCCGTGACGTCCGCGAGTTCCACCTCCTTGCTCCGCGTCGCCGTCCAGGCGGCGCAGAACAGCACCAGTTTCGACGTGAAGTTGATCCACAGCAGCAATGCGACGGGCACGCCGAACGCGCCGTACATGCTCTTCGCGGCGACGCCCTGGAGGTAGCCGCTGAGCAGCAGCTTGAGCAGTTCGAAGCCGGCCGCGCCGGTCAGCGCGGCCACGACCAGGCGGTGGCGCGTCGGTTCGACGCCGGGCAGCAGGGTCAGGACGTAGAGCAGGAGCAGGAAGTCGGCGAGGACGGCGATCGCCAGGGCGGCGGCGTGGAGCAGGACGCCGCCCCAACCGCCCTCCTCGACGCCGAGGCGCCGGATGATCCAGCCGACCATCGCGGAGGCCACGGTGGAGGCGGCGATGGTGACGAGGAGCGCGCCGCCGAGCCCGACCAGGATGCCCGCGTCCTTGCCCTTGCGCAGCACCGGGTTCTCCTCCTCGTCGGGAAGCTCCCACACCGCGCGCAGGCACTCGCGCATCGACCCGGCCCAGCCGATGCCGGTGAACAGCAGCAGGGCGCCCGCGATGAGGCCGACGGTGCCGGCGTTCTGCACCAGGCTGTCGACGTCCAGCTGGTCGGAGATGCCGGGGACCTGCTCGGCGAGCTTGTCCTCCAGGGTGTTCTGCTGGTCGGTGCTGAGCGTGGCGGCGGCGATCGCGGCGGACACCGTCAGCAGCGGGAAGAGCGCGACGAAGCTGGTGAAGGTCATCGCGGCGGCCAGGCGCGTCCACTTCACGCGGTCCAGCCGCTCGTACGACCGCCACGCGTGCGTGATCATCAGCCGCGCCGCCCACGGCCCGACGACGGGGAGCCTTTTCAGCCAGTCCATGATCCGACTCTGCCCTCCTGGCGGAACACCCATGTGCGGGTACCCCAGAAACGCAGGACGGTGGCCAGGACCATGCCGACGACCGCGCCGGAGACGGTGTCCGCGCGCTGCGAGGTCAGGTCCAGTCCGTAGTGGCTGACGGCCAGGCAGAGCAGCTGGACGGCGGCGCCGGCGGCGTTCACCAGGAAGAAGACGGCGTACGGGCGCAGGCCGCGGGGCCGGGTGTGCCGGTAGGTGCCGAGCGCGTTGCCGGCGTACGCCACCGTGCAGGCCGCCACGAAGGAGAGGGCCTTGGCGGTGAGCGGGCCGAGGCCGGCGGGGCCGCGCAGGGCGGTGAAGAGGGCCAGGTCGACGGCGTAGGCGAGCAGGCCGGCGGAGGCGAAGCCGAGCACTTCGCGGCGGTCCGCCCGTGCGGGCGTGCCCCCGGCCCGCTGCCGCTCCGCCCGCGCGCGCGTGCTCACCAGTTCACCACCGCCAGGCCGTACATGCCGAGCCACACCAGGCCGATGAGGGCGAGCGCGCGGTCGCGCAGGACGACGTCCTCGGGTTCGCCGGCCGTGCCGCGGTCGGCGAAGACGGCGTACCTGAGGATCGCGACGATGAACGCCACCATGGACAGCTGCCGCCAGGGCAGCACGCTGGTGTGCGGCACGCCGCCCTCCTCCAGGGCCCACAGGCAGTAGCCGAGGACGGCCACCCCGGCCGCGAGCTGCCAGACGAAGCGCAGGTAGCCGGTGGTGTACTCGGTGAGCAACGCGCGCGTGGCACCGCCCTTCCCGGCCATCTGCACGGCTTCGGAGTAGCGCTTGGCCGACACCATGAACAGCGCGCCGAACCCGGTGGTGATCAGGAACCAGCGCGACAGCGGGATGCCCAGGGCGAGCCCGCCGACCATCGCCCGCATCAGGAAGCCGGTCGTGACGACGACGAGGTCGACGACGAGGACGTGCTTGAGGCTGACGCAGTACGCCAGTTGCATGGCGAGGTAGGCGGTCAGCAGCACGGCGACGGCCGGGGAGCACAGCCAGGCCGCGGCGGCGGGCGCGAGCACGCCGAGGGCGGCCCCGGCGGCGTACGCCACGGGCACCGGGACCTGTCCGGCGGCGACGGGCCGGCGCCGCTTGACGGGGTGGGCGCGGTCGGCGTCGGCGTCGCGGGCGTCGTTGACGAGGTAGACGGCGGCCGCGCAGGCCGTGAACAGGAGGAAGACGAGCGGGAGCCGGGCGAGGGCGTGGCGGGTGAACAGCTCCCCGGCGGCCGCCGGGGCGGCGATCACCAGGACGTTCTTGACCCACTGCCGGGGGCGCGCGGTGCGCAGCAGGCCGCCCAGGAGGGAGCCCCGGCGGGGCGGGGCGGCCGGGCGGCCGGGGCCGCGCTGCTCCAGGAGGGCCGGGGTGCGCGTGGTGCCGGTCATCGGCGCGGTCCCGGTCATGCGCCGCCCCCCGCCGTCCGGTGGGGCGCTCCGCCGCGCATCCAGCGCGCGCCGACGCGCGCGGTGAGCGCGCCGAGGGCCGCGCCCGCCGCCACGTCCGAGGGGTAGTGGACGCCGGCCACCAGCCGGGACAGGCACACCGCGGCGGCCAGCGGCGGCACGGCGTACGCGCCGAGGGTGCCGAAGGCGACCGCGGCGGCCGCGGCGGAGGTCGCGTGGGAGCTCGGGAAGGAGTGCCGTCCGGCGGTGCGCACCAGGGGCTCGACGTGGGCGGGACGCGGGCGGCGCACGATCCGCTTCACGCCCATGCTGGCCAGGTGCGCGCCCGCCGTGAGCGCGGTGCCGCGCAGCCAGGCGCCGCGCCGCGCGCCGTCCGCGGCGGCTCCGGCGAGACCGGCCGCGAGCCACAGTGCCCCGTGTTCGCCGGCCCACGACAGGGCGCGCGCGGCGGCGGCGATCCGCGGGTCGCCGCCGAGGCCGCGGAGCACCGTCACGATGCGGTGGTCCAGGTCGGGGCCGTACAGGCGGTCCAGGTCGTCCATGCGGTCCAAGTCGTCCATGGGGACCCACTGTTCACGCCGGCCCGCCCGGAACTCCGGCAATATTGGGCGACATCCCATTAATCACCCATTTCGGGGAGAGTAGCCATGTTCCCTGACCGATCGCTCACATGCGGACGCTACGGTCACCGACATGTCTGCCGACACCGTCTCCGTCACGGGCTGGGGCCGCACCGCCCCCACCGCGGCCCGCCTGATCCGCCCCCGGTCGTACGAGGAGGCCGTGGCCGCCCTGCGGGACTGCGGGACCCGCGGCGGCATCCCGAGAGGCCTGGGACGGGCGTACGGGGACGCGGCGCAGAACGCCGGCGGGGCCGTGCTGGACATGACCGCCCTGGACCGGATCCACGCGATCGACGTCGAGGGCGGCACGGTGCTGTGCGACGCGGGCGTCTCCCTGCACCGGCTGATGCAGGTCCTGCTGCCGCTCGGCTGGTTCGTGCCGGTGACGCCCGGCACCCGGTACGTCACCGTCGGCGGGGCGATCGGCGCCGACATCCACGGCAAGAACCACCACGTGTCGGGCTCGTTCTCCCGGCACGTGCTGTCGCTGGAGCTGCTGACCGCCGACGGCGCGATCCGCAGCGTGCGCCCCGGCACGGCGCTGTTCGACGCCACCGCGGGCGGCATGGGCCTGACCGGGGTGATCCTGACCGCGACGGTCCGTCTCCAGCCCGTCGAGACCTCCCTGATGACGGTCGACACCGAGCGCGCCACGGACCTGGACGACCTGATGGCGCGCCTGACCGCCACCGACCACCGCTACCGCTACTCGGTCGCCTGGATCGACCTGCTGGCGCGCGGCGCCGCGACCGGCCGCGCGGTCCTCACCCGCGGCGACCACGCGCCGCTCCGGGCGCTGCCGCGGCGCGCGCGGCGCGACCCGCTGGCCTTCCGCACCTCCCGCTTCCCGGCCGCCCCCGCCTTCGTCCCGGAGGGCCTGCTCACCCGCACCACGGTGGGCCTGTTCAACGAGCTGTGGTACCGCAGGGCGCCGCGTGCGCGGGCCGGCGAACTCCAGCGGATCTCCACGTTCTTCCACCCGCTGGACGGCGTGCCGCACTGGAACCGGATCTACGGCCGCGGCGGCTTCGTGCAGTACCAGTTCGTCGTCGGGCACGGCCGGGAGGACGCCCTGCGGCGGATCGTGCGGCGCATCTCCGAGCACCGCTGCCCGTCGTTCCTGGCGGTCCTCAAGCGCTTCGGGGAGGCCGATCCGGGCTGGCTGTCCTTCCCCGTGCCCGGCTGGACGCTGGCCCTGGACGTCCCGGCGAACCTGCCGGGCCTCGGCGCCTTCCTCGACGAGCTCGACGAGGAGGTCGCCGCGGCCGGCGGGCGCGTGTACCTCGCCAAGGACTCCCGGCTGCGGCCGGAGCTGCTGGCCGCCATGTACCCGCGGCTGGACGACTTCCGCGCGCTGCGGGCGGAGCTGGACCCGCGCGGGGTGTTCGTGTCCGACCTGGCCCGCCGCCTCAATCTCTAGGCAACCTCTAGGAGCTGTCGTGAAGGACGCCTTCGGCCTCCCCCAGTCCCTGCTCGTCCTCGGCGGCACGTCCGGGATCGGGCTGGCCACCGCACGCCGTCTGATCGCCCGTCGGACCCGTACGGTCTGGCTGGCGGGCCGCCCCTCGCCCGCCCTGGAGGAGTCCGCGGAGCAGCTGCGCCGCCTCGGGGCCGACGTGCACACCGTCGCCTTCGACGCGCTGGACCCGGCCTCCCACGAGACCGTGCTCGGCAAGGTCTTCGCCGAGGGCGACGTCGACATGGTGCTGCTCGCCTTCGGCCTCCTCGGCGACCAGGCCCGCGACGAGCGGGAGCCGGAGGCCGCCGTGCGGGTCGCGCAGACCAACTACACCGGCGCGGTCTCGGCCGGCCTGGTGTGCGCCCGCGCGCTGCAGTCCCAGGGCCACGGCTCGCTGGTCGTGCTGTCCTCCGTGGCGGGCGAACGGGCCCGCCGCGCCAACTTCATCTACGGCTCCAGCAAGGCCGGCCTGGACGCCTTCGCGCAGGGCCTCGGTGACGCGCTGCACGGCACGGGCGTGCACGTCATGGTCGTGCGCCCCGGCTTCGTCCGCTCCCGGATGACCGCCGGACTGGAGGAGGCCCCGCTCGCCACGACCCCGGAGGCGGTCGCGTCGGCGGTCGAACTCGGCCTGCGGCGGCGCTCGGAGACGGTGTGGGTGCCGGGCGCGCTGCGCGTGGTGATGGCGGTCCTGCGGCACCTGCCGCGGGGGGTGTTCCGGCGGCTGCCGGTCTGAGGGCGGCCCGTCCTACCGCGCCGGCAGCGAACCCCGGTCCCTGGAGGACGACGCCTGGGGCGGGACCACGGCCGAGCCGAAGGGGAACTCGCGGAGCTTGCGCCAGACGCCGTCGGGGCCCTGCTCGTAGAGGGCGAAGCCGGTGCAGGGCCAGGCGGCCTCGTAGTCGGCGAGCTCCTCGTACGCCCGGTCCATGGCGGCCTCGTCGATGCCGTGGGCCACGGTGACGTGCGGGTGGTACGGGAACTGCAGGTCCCGGGCGACGGGGCCGGAGGCGTCGCGGACCTGCTTCTGCAGCCAGGTGCACGCCTCGGCGCCCTCGACGATCCGGACGTAGACCACGGGCGACAGGGGGCGGAAGGTGCCCGTGCCGGACAGCCGCATCGGGAACGGCCGGCCGGCCGCGGCGACCTCCGTCAGGTGCGCCTCGACGGCCGGCAGGTCGGCGCCGTCGATCTCCGTCGGCGGCAGCAGGGTGACGTGCGTGGGGATACCGTGAGCCGCGGCGTCGCCGAAGCCCGCGCGCAGCTGCTGGAGCTGGCTGCCGTGAGGCTCCGGAACCGCGATCGACACGCCGATCGTTACGGTCCCCACGTCGTCTCCTGTCGTCTCGTCGGTGCAGCTCGTCCTGTGAAGTTCGCCGTACGGATGAGCGGGCGGGGCCGCCGGAACGTCACCCGGCTATCGACTGTACGGCCACGGCGGTGCCGGGGGCAGGCGCAGACGGAGTGATGTACGGCGCTGTGCGGTGGTGCGGCGCCCCGCCCGGGGCGGTCTCAGTGCTTGGCGGGCAGGAAACCCACCCTGTCGTACGCCTGGGAGAGGGTCTCCGCGGCGACGGCGCGCGCCTTCTCCGCGCCCTTGGCCAGGATCGAGTCGAGCGTCTCGGGGTCGTCCAGATAGCTCTGGGTGCGCTCCTTGAACGGCGTCACGAACTCGACCATGACCTCGGCGAGGTCCGTCTTGAGCGCACCGTAGCCCTTGCCGGCGTACTTCTCCTCCAGTTCGGCGACACCCGTGCCGGTGAGGGTCGCGTAGATGGTGAGGAGGTTGCTCACGCCGGGCTTGTTCACGACGTCGTAGCGGATGACCGTGTCGGTGTCGGTGACCGCGCTCTTGACCTTCTTGGCGGTGGTCTTCGGCTCGTCCAGGAGGTTGATGAGGCCCTTCGGCGTGGACGCCGACTTGCTCATCTTGATCGTGGGGTCCTGGAGGTCGTAGATCTTCGCCGTCTCCTTGAGGATGTACGGCTCGGGGACGGTGAAGGTCTCGCCGAAGCGGCCGTTGAAGCGCTCGGCGAGGTCCCGGGTGAGCTCGATGTGCTGGCGCTGGTCCTCGCCGACCGGCACCTCGTTCGCCTGGTACAGGAGGATGTCCGCGACCTGGAGGACCGGGTACGTGAAGAGGCCGACGGAGGCGCGGTCGGCGCCCTGCTTGGCGGACTTGTCCTTGAACTGGGTCATGCGGCTCGCCTCGCCGAAGCCGGTGAGGCAGTTCATGATCCAGGCGAGCTGGGCGTGCTCGGGGACGTGGCTCTGGACGAAGAGCGTGCAGCGCTCGGGGTCGAGCCCGGCGGCCAGCAGCTGGGCGACGGCCAGACGGGTGTTGGCGCGCAGGTCCTTCGGGTCCTGGGGAACCGTGATCGCGTGCAGGTCGACGACCATGTAGAACGCGTCGTGCGACTCCTGCAGGGCCACCCACTGGCGGACGGCGCCGAGGTAGTTGCCGAGGTGGAACGAGCCGGCGGTGGGCTGGATGCCGGAGAGCACGCGGGGTCGGTCAAGGGCCATGCTTCGTATTGTCTCAGAGAGCTCGGGGGGTTCGGTTCGAGGGGAACCACGGACCGCGGTGGCCGGTCGCGCGGTTCCCCCTGCCGCGTGCGGGGCGGCTCAGCCGAGGTCGATCTCCGGGTACAGCGGGAAGCCCGCCACCAGGTCCGTCGCCCTGCGGGAGATCTCGTCCGCGACCTTCTCGTCCAGGACGTGGGCGGCCTTGGAGGGGGCGCCCGACTTGGTGGTGCCCGGCTCGGTGCTGGTGAGGACGCGGTCGATGAGCGCCGCGATCTCGTCCATCTCGGCGGTGCCCAGGCCCCGGGTGGTCAGGGCGGGGGTGCCGACGCGGATGCCGGAGGTGTACCAGGCGCCGTTGGGGTCGGCCGGGATGGCGTTGCGGTTGGTGACGATGCCCGACTCCAGCAGGGCGGCCTCGGCCTGGCGGCCGGTGAGGCCGTAGGAGGAGGCGACGTCGATCAGGTTGAGGTGGTTGTCGGTGCCGCCGGTGACGAGGGTGGCGCCGCGGCGCGCCAGGCCCTCGGCGAGGGCGCGGGAGTTGTCGACGATGCGCCGGGCGTAGTCCTGGAAGGAGGGCTGCCGGGCCTCGGCGAGGGCGACGGCCTTGGCGGCCATGACGTGCGGGAGCGGGCCGCCGAGCACCATCGGGCAGCCGCGGTCGACCTGGTCCTTGAGGGAGTCGTCGCACAGCACCATGCCGCCGCGCGGGCCGCGCAGCGACTTGTGGGTGGTGGTGGTGACGATCTGCGCGTGCGGGACCGGGTCGAAGTCGCCGGTGAGGACCTTGCCGGCGACGAGGCCGGCGAAGTGGGCCATGTCGACCATGAGCGTGGCGCCGACCTCGTCGGCGATCTCGCGCATGATCCGGAAGTTCACCAGGCGGGGGTAGGCGGAGTAGCCGGCGACGATGATCAGCGGCTTGAACGCGCGGGCCTGGGCGCGCAGGGCCTCGTAGTCGATCAGGCCGGTGGCCGGGTCGGTGCCGTAGGAGCGCTGGTCGAACATCTTGCCGGAGATGTTCGGGCGGAAGCCGTGGGTGAGGTGGCCGCCGGCGTCCAGGGACATGCCGAGCATGCGCTGGTTGCCGAAGGCGCGGCGCAGCTCGGCCCAGTCCTCGTCGGTGAGCTCGTTGATCTGGCGGACGCCGGTCTTCTGCAGGAACGGGGCCTCGACCCGGTCGGCGAGGACGGCCCAGAAGGCGACGAGGTTGGCGTCGATGCCGGAGTGCGGCTGGACGTAGGCGTGGCGGGCGCCGAACAGCTCGCGGGCGTGCTCCGCCGCGAGGGACTCCACCGTGTCGACGTTGCGGCAGCCGGCGTAGAAGCGGCGGCCGACGGTGCCCTCGGCGTACTTGTCGCTGAACCAGTTGCCCATCGCCAGGAGGGTGGCCGGGGAGGCGTAGTTCTCGGAGGCGATCAGCTTCAGCATCTCGCGCTGGTCGGCGACCTCCTGGCCGATGGCGTCGGCGACGCGCGGCTCGACGGCGCGGATCACGTCGAGGGCGGCGCGGTAGGCGGTGGAAGCGGTGGAGAGGGGCTCGGCTGACATCGGGACCTCCGGACGTTGCGTTCAGCGTTCACGGTACGGCCCAGGCGCACGGCACTCGTTCCGGGTCATGCCCGGGGGCCGCTCCCCGATGGTCGGTCCCATCCCAAGCACGCCAGTCACGGCCCGCGATCAGCCTACCGGGCGCCCCGCGGGGGCGGGGCGCCGCGTCCACCATGTGACCGGGGCGCGGGGGAGGTCAGTGCGCGGTGGTGTGCGCCAGGATCGCGGCGGCCAGCGGTGCGTGCACCCGCGGCGGCAGCGCGTGGCCCATGCCGGGGACGGTGGTGAGGCGGGCGCCGCGGATCACCTGGGCGAGGTGGCCGGCGTGCGGCGGCGGGAAGACGGGGTCCGCCGGGGCGCAGATCACGAGGGTGGGGACGGCGGTCCGGGCGAGCTGCTCGGTGCGGTCCATGCCCGAGGTGCTCGCGCGGGCGTGCGCGGTGCTCACGCGGGGGTGCCCGGTGTGCGCGATGATCCGGCGTTCCTCGGCGCGGTGGTGGGCGGCGTCGAAGGGCAGCCGGTCGCCGGCCAGGATCCGCCAGTGCGCGACCCGCCGCTCCGCCTCGGCCCCGGCGTCCAGGTCCGGTACGGGGCGGGACCACAGCTCCAGCAGGCGGGGGTCGATGCCGGGGAGGTCCTCCGGCGGGGTCCGGGTGCCGTCCGGGCGGCGGTAGGGGGTGCCGCTGAGGGCGGCGGTGCCGAAGAGGGTGGCGCTGCGCAGCCGGGCGGGGTGGTCGGCGAGGAGGAGCTGGGCGAGCATGCCGCCCAGGGACATGCCGACCACGTGGGCGCGGGCGGCGCCGAGGGCGTCGAGGACGGCGAGGGCGTCGTCCGCGAGCGCGGTGAGGGGGTAGGGCCGCTCGTCGAAGGCCCAGGTGGAGCGGCCGGTGTCGCGGTGGTCGTAGCGGATGACGCGGTGGTGGGCGGCGAGCAGGTCGACCAGGGCGTCGGGCCAGCCCAGGCCGGACGCCTGGGCGCCCATGACCAGCAGGAGGGGCGGCGCGCCGGGGTCGCCGCGCTCCTCGGCCCACAGCCGGATGCCGGGTGCCGCTTCGACGGTGTGTTCCATGGTGCCCCGTTCCGGTCGACTGCGAGACGAGACGTATCGTATCGCTGTGGGGGCGCGGGGTCACGCGGATTGCCGGGGGCGGCCGGCGTCAGAGGATCACGTGCGGCAGGAAACGCGCGTACTCGTCGGTGACCAGGCCCGCGGACTCGCGGATGCCGAGGCCGGCCGACTCGTCCGCCACGACCCAGGCGCCCAGCACGACGTGGTTGCCGTCGAAGGACGGCAGGGGGGCCAGCTGCTGGTAGCAGCAGGGCTCGTCGCGGACGGCCGGGGCGGTGCCCGGCGGGTGGATCGTCACCCCGGCGCCCTCGCGGCCCAGCAGGGGCTTGGCGACGTACCCGTGGGTCGTGGCCAGTTCGCGGGGGCCGTCGAGGTAGGCGGGGAGCAGGTTGGGGTGGTCCGGGTAGAGCTCCCAGAGGATCGCCAGCAGGGCCTTGTTGCTGAGCAGCATCTTCCAGGCCGGCTCGATCCACAGGGTGGTGCCGGTGCCGCCGCCGTTGTCGAGGGTGTCCAGGACGTGGCCGGCGAAGCGGTCGGTGGTGAGCCACTCCCAGGGGTAGAGCTTGAAGATGCTGCGGATGAAGCGCAGTCCCGTGTCCACGAAGCGGCCGGAGAGCCGGTCCCAGCCGATCTCCTCCATGGAGATCCAGTCGGTGGCCAGGCCCGCCTGCTCGGCGGTCTCCTTCAGGTAGGCGACCGTCATGAGGTCCTCGCCCAGTTCGTCGGCCGAGGAGTGCGCGAAGTACAGCGGGCCGCCCGGCGGGAGGAGCTTCGCCTGCCTGCGCCAGGCGTCGATCAGCCGTTCGTGGAGGGAGTTCCACTGGTCGGCGCCGGGGAAGCGGTCCTCCATCCAGAACCACTGCGGCGACGCGGCCTCGACGAGGGACGTGGGCGTGTCGGCGTTGTACTCCAGCAGTTTCGCCGGGCCGGTGCCGTCGTAGCGCAGGTCGAACCGGCCGTAGAGGGTGGGGAGTTCGGCGCGGCGGTGCCAGGCCTCGGCGACCGCCTCGGCCAGGCGCGGGTCGGTGATGCCGAGGTCGGCGAAGCGGTCCTCGGCGACGATGTGCCCGGCGGCCGCCAGGCACATGCGGTGCAGCTCCTCGACGACCTCCTCCAGCGCCTCCACCTCGGGCAGCGAGAAGACGTAGTACGCGCTCTCGTCCCAGTAGGGGCGCAGGGAGCCGTCGGGGTAGCGGGTCAGGGGGTAGATCAGCCCCTGCTCCTCGACGGTCTGCTGCCAGCCGGGGCGGGGTTCGGTGGTGCGGCGTTCCATGGTGTGCCTTCGGTCCGGCGGGTGCGTCCGGGCGGCCGGTCAGCCGCCGCCGCTGCCGGAGCCCGAGCAGCCGAAGCCGCCCCGGTCGACGGCCTCGTCACGGTCGAAGGTGCCGTGGTCGGCGCGGCCGCGGCTGACGTCGGCGTCGTAGTACCAGGCGGCGTCCCGGGCCGACGAGCCGGACCTGCGCTTCTTGCCGGGGGTGGCGGACTTGCAGTTCTTGTCCGAGACGATCTTGTAGCCGTCGTAGGTGTAGCTGTCGCGGTCCACGCAGCGGCGGTCCGGTTCCGAACCGCACGCCGACAGGGCCGCCGCCAGGACGCCCATGCCGCCGAGCACCACCGTGCTGGAGCGCAGCTTCCGCCGTTTCTCTGCCATGTCCGTGTCCCCCAGGATGTGTTGCCCGCCGCGCGGGGTGCCGTCACCGGTCCGCGGACGGCCAGCCTAGAGAGCGGGGGGCCGCCGCGTACACGGGCCCCCCGGCGCGCGCCGCCCGGTGCCGCCGCTTCGCACGCTTTGCCCCGGTGTGCTCAGGGCAGTGCCCGGCACAGCGTCTCCAGGGTGGCCGCCCAGGCGTGGTCCGGCGGGGTGCCGTAGCCGACCACCAGGGCGTCCAGGGGGGCGAGGGCCGCAGCGGGGTGGCGGTGGCGGGCCAGGCCGTGCACCGCCAGGCCCTGCCAGGCCGCCGCCCGGACCACCGGCTCCTCGGTGCCGGGCGGGAGGTGCAGCACGGCGTGCAGACCGGCCGCGATCCCGCCGACGCGCACCTGCGGGGCCCGGGCCGCGAGGGCCGCGACGAGGGCGTCGCGGCGGCGCCGGTAGCGCAGCCGGGCGGCGCGGACGTGCCGGTCGTAGGCGCCGGAGGTGATGAACTCGGCGAGGGTCAGCTGGTCCAGGACGCCCGGTGACCGGCCACCGGCGAGCCGGGTGACCTCCGGGACGAGGGACGGCGGCAGGACCATCCAGCCCAGGCGGAGCCCCGGCGCGAGGGACTTGCTGGCGGTGCCCAGGTAGACGACGTGGTCGGGGTCGAGGTCCTGCAGCGCGCCCACGGGCTGGCGGTCGTAGCGGAACTCGCCGTCGTAGTCGTCCTCCAGGATCAGCCCGCCGGTGCGGCGCGCCCAGTCGACGGCGGCGGCGCGGCGCCCGGGGAGCAGGGCGCCGCCCATCGGGAACTGGTGCGCCGGGTTGAGCAGGACCGCCGGCACGTCGCCCAGCTCCTCGGTGCGCGGCCCCTGCGCGTCGAACGGCAGCGGCACGGTCCGCAGGCCGCTGCGCTCCAGCAGGTCCCAGTGCACGTCGAGGCCGTACGGCTCCACGGCCAGGGTGCGGGCGCCGCGGGCGTGCAGCAGGTCGCCGAGCAGCTGCAGGCCGTGCGCGAACCCCGAGCAGACGACGACGCGTTCGGGGTCGGCGCGCACGCCCCGCACCCGGGCCAGGTAGTCCGCGAGCGCGGTGCGCAGTTCGGCGCGGCCGCGCGGGTCGCCGTAGCCGAGGGCGTCGTTCGGGGCGGCGGCCAGGGCGCGGCGGGCGGCCTTGAGCCACGCGGTGCGCGGGAAGGAGGCGAGGTCGGGGGTGCCCGGGATCAGGTCGTACGGGAGCCGGCCGGGCGTGCGCCGGGCCGGGGGCCGCCGGGCGGGCGGCCGGGCCGGCGCGTGGTCGGCGACCCGGGTGCCCGAGCCCTGCCGGGCGGTCAGCCGGCCCTCGGCGACGAGGTCGGCGTACGCGTCGGCGACCGTGTTGCGGGCGATGCCCAGGTCGGCGGCGAGCGCGCGGGAGGACGGCAGCCGGGTGCCGGGTGCCAGGCGGCCGGAGCGGACCGCCTCGCGCAGCGCGTCGGTCAGGCCCCGGCGCAGGCCCGGGCCGCTCGGTTCCAGGTGCAGGTCGATGCCCAGAGTGGCCCACGGTTCCGCCATGGAAATGGACCATACCCCTGGGCTGCTTCGCTCCTAGGGTCGAGGGCATGACGACGAACACCCAGCAGACGACGACCGAGGCGTACGCCTCCGCGTCCACCCCGCGTCTGGAGTGGGCCGAGCTGGTCCCGGACGTGTACAAGGCGATGGTCCGGCTCGACACGGCGGCCCGGCAGGGCCTGGACCCGACGCTGTACGAGCTGGTGAAGATCCGCGCCTCGCAGATCAACCGCTGCGCCTTCTGCATCGACATGCACACCAAGGACGCGCTCGCGGCCGGCGAGAGCGTGGAGCGGATCGTGCAGCTCGCCGCGTGGGAGGAGTCCCGGCACTTCTACACCGTCAAGGAGCTCGCGGCGCTGGAGCTGACGGAGGCCGTGACGGTCCTGACGGACGGCTTCGTGCCGGACGCGGTGTACGAGCGGGCCGCCGAGCACTTCGAGGAGGCCGAACTGGCCCGGCTGATCGCCGCGATCACGGTCATCAACGCGTGGAACCGGTTCGGGGTGACCTGCCGCGCCACGCCGGGGAACTACCGGCCCGGGCAGCACGTGTGACCGCTCGGACCACACGGCTCGACGACGGGGTCCGCTCCGCCCTGCGGGAGCTGGGCGCCGCCGCCAAGCGGGGCCTGGGCGACCCCGCCCTCGCCGAGCTGGTGCAGATCCGCGCCTCGCAGCTCAACCACTGCGCCTTCTGCCTCGACCTGCACCTCGGCATCGCCCGCGGACACGGGGTGCCGGAACGGCAGGTGGACCTGCTGGCCTGCTGGGAGGAGGCCGGCGACGTCTTCGACGCACGCGAGCGGGCCGCGCTCGCGCTGACCGAGGCGGTGACGGTCCTGACGGACGGCTTCGTGCCGGACGCGGTGTACGAGCGGGCCGCCGAGCACTTCGAGGAGGCCGAACTGGCCCGGCTGATCACACTGATCACCGTCATCAACAGCTGGAACCGCCTGATGGTCGCCCGGCGGATCCCCCCGGGGAGCACGCGGTGGTGAGCGAGGCGGACCTCTCCTGGGCCCCGCGCCACCGGCCGCCCGGCGGCCCCCCGGTGCCGCCCGGCCCCTGACGCGGCCGGCGCCCGGTGGGCGAGGAGGCCGGGTTCCCGGCGCCGGGACCATCGCCTCGCTCGGCCACGGGGACGGGCACGCGCCCGCCGGCGGGATGTCCGCGGCCTGCGCCCGGATCGTCCGGGCCGTGGAGGTGCCGGTGTCGGCGGACGTCGGGGCGGGCCGCGGACCCGCCCCCGGGGAGCTCGCGGAGCGGCTGCCGGGGGCGGGGGCCCCGGGCCGCGGCCCGGAGGTCTCCGAGCACGGGGTCCTCCGGGACCCGCACCGGCACGCCGACCGGCCGGCCGGGGTTGCGGGCCGAGGCGGGCGGGGAGCTCTTCGTCGACGTGCGCGGCGACACCTTCGTCCGCGGGGTCGCCGGCCCGGAGCGGGCGGTGGAGCGGGCCGCGCCGTACGTGGCGGCCCGCGCCGTACGCGTGTGCCCGGTCGGCGCCCCGCCCGGCGCGCTGCCGCTGCCGCGGGCCGGGATCCGGGGGCCGGCCGACGGCCGCGCGGCGGTCGGCGGTCGGCGGTCGGCGAGGGCCCCTCGCCCGCCGGACCGGGCGGGCCCGGGGCCACCCGGATCAGCTTCGGGCCGGGGCTGCGGCGCCGGGCGGCCGCGGCGCCGCGGGAGGGCGCGGCCGGTCCCGCGGGACGAGGGTCAGGGCAGCCACCGCTTCCACGTGGACGCGTGGCCGTCCACCCACTTCTCCGCCGCCTCCTCCGGCGACAGCTTCTGCTCGGCGATCATCAGGGAGACCTCGTTCTGGTCCTCGGCCGTCCACCGGAACCTCTTCAGGAAGGCGGCCGCCCTGCCGCCGTCCCGCGCGAAGTCCGCGTTGAGGTACTTCTGCAGCGGCGTGTGCGGGTAGGCGCAGGCCACCTCCTTCGGGTCGGCGTCGCAGCCCTCCTCGTGGGGCGGCAGCTTCACCTCGGTCATCGGGACCTTCTCGAACAGCCACTGCGGCTCGTACCAGTAGGTGAGGAAGGGCTTCTTCTCCTTGGCGAACTGCTTGATCTGGGTGATCTGCGCGGCCTCGGAACCGGCGAACACCACCTGGTAGTCCAGCTCCAGGTTCTTCACCAGCGCCTTGTCGTTGGTGACGTAGGACGGCGAGCCGTCCATCAGCTGGCCCTTGTCGCCGCTCTCGGCGGTGCGGAACAGGTGGGCGTACTTGTTCAGGTTCCGCCAGTCGGTGATGTCCGGGTGCCGCTTCGCCAGGTACGTCGGGACGTACCAGCCGATGTGCCCGGTGACCCCGAGGTCGCCGCCGCGCGTGATCGTCTTCTTGTCGTCGACGTACCGCTCCTCCTGCTCGGGGTGGCCCCAGTCCTCCAGGAGGGCGTCGACGCGGCCCTGGCTGAGGGCGTCCCAGGCGGGCACCTCGTCGATCTGGACGGTGTCGACGCGGTAGCCGAGCTCGTGCTCCAGCAGGTACCGGGCGACGGCCACGTTGGCCTGCGCGCCCACCCAGGACTGCACGGACAGGGTCACCGTCTTCGCGCCCCGGGCGTTGGCGAACGGCGAGGCCTGCCGGGTCATGTCGGCGGCCCCGCAGCCGGTGGTCAGCGCGAGGACGGCGACGGCGGCCGTGAGCGTCGTGCGGCGCATGTCAGGCTCCCTTCTCCGTACGGCGCCGTGTCGGCTGGGTCACCCGGTCGAGCATCAGGCCCAGGCAGACGATCGCCGCGCCGGCCACCAGACCGGTCGCCAGGTCGCCCTGGGCGAGGCCGAGGACGACGTCGTAGCCGAGCGCGCCGCCGCCGACCAGGCCGCCGATGATGACGACGGCGAGGACGAGCACCACGCCCTGGTTGACCGCGAGCAGCAGGGCCCGGCGGGCCAGCGGGAGCTGGACCTGCCGCAGCTGCTGCCAGCCGGTCGCGCCCAGCGAGTGCGCCGACTCCAGGGCGGCCGGGTCGACCTGGCGCAGGCCCTGGGCGGTGATGCGGACGACGGCCGGCAGGGCGTAGACGACGGCCGCGGCGACGGCGGGCGCGCGGCCCACGCCGAACAGCGCGACGACCGGGATCAGGTACACGAACTGCGGCATCGTCTGGAAGACGTCCAGCACGGGCCGCAGCAGCCGCTCGAAGCGGTCGCTGCGGGCCGCCGCGATGCCGGTCGCGAAGCCGGCGACGAGGGTGACGGCGACGGCGGCGAGGACCTGCGAGAGCGTGTCCAGGGACGGCTCCCAGACGCCGAGCACACCGATCGCGGCCATCGCGAGGACGGCGGTCAGCGCGGTGCGCCAGGTGCCGATCGGCCAGGCCAGGGCGGCGACGAGCAGCAGCACCGCCCACCAGGGCAGCCACTGCAGGCCGTCCCGGACGGGGTCGAGCACCCAGGTGGTGAAGCGGGCCGCCCAGTCGGCGGTGCCGCCGACCACGGGGACGCCCGAGTACAGGTGGGCGGTCATCCAGTCGACGGCCCGGTTGACCGGCTCGGCGACGGCCACGGTCCACGCGTCGGGCCACTCCGGCCGGCCCAGCAGCCGTCCGGCGACCGCGACGGCCGCGGCGGCGCCCAGGGCGTACGCCGGGCGTGCCCGGCCGTGGTCCCGCGGCGCCTCGCCGAGGCGGGCGCCGGCCGCGGCCGTCACCCGGTCCAGGACGACGGCCAGCAGCACGATCGGGATGCCGGCGGCGAGCGCCGCGCCCACGTCGACCGAGGCGAGGGCCTGGTAGACGCGGTCGCCGAGGCCGCCCGCGCCGATGACCGACGCGATGACCGCCATGGACAGCGCCATCATGATCGTCTGGTTGACGCCGAGCAGGAGTTCCTTGCGGGCCAGCGGGATCCGCGCGGTCAGCAGCCGCTGCCGGGCCGTGGCGCCGAGGGACTCGACCGCCTCCAGCACCTCCGGGTCGGCGCCGCGCAGGCCGAGCGCGGTGAGCCGGGCCATCGGCGGGGCGGCGTACACGACGGTCGCCAGGACGGCGGCCGGGACGCCGATGCCGAAGACCAGCACGACCGGCAGGAGGTAGGCGAAGGCGGGCAGCACCTGCATGGTGTCGAGGACCGGGCGCAGCGCGCGGTCCATCCGGTCGGACAGCCCGGCGGCGAGGCCCAGCAGGGCGCCCACGGCCACCGACGCGACGACGGCGACCGCCATCAGCGCGAGCGTCTGCATGGTCGGCACCCACATGCCGAGCACCCCGCAGGCGAGGAAGGCGACGCCCGTGCCTAGGGCGAGCCGCACGCCCGCGACCCGCCAGGCCACGAGGGCGCCCAGCGCGGTGACGCCCGCCCAGCCGGCGGCGAGGAGGGCGAGGTAGACGGCCCGGACGGCGAGGGTGACGGCGTTGCTGACGTGGCCGAGGAAGTACAGGAACAGCGGGTGGCCGTCCCGGTTGTCGATGATCCAGTCGCTGGCGGTGCCGAGCGGGCCGGACAGGTCGACGGTGAGGGCGCCCGGCCAGCTCGCGCCGCCCCAGCGGGCGGTCGCGGGCGGGACCAGGACGACGGCGACCGCGGCGAGCAGGAGCAGCTTGCGGACCGCCCGGTGCTTCAGCACGCCCGGGGCGCCCAGGCGCGCGGCGGGTGCGGTGACGGTCGCCATCAGACCAGCTCCTCGTCGGCGCCCCGGCCGGGCCGGTGAGCGGCGCCGCGCCGGACGGGCGCCGCACCGTCCGCCCGGCCCGCACCGTCCGCCCGGCCGCCCGGAGCCGGGCCGGTGCCGCGGGCCGGGGGCACGGCGGTGCCGTCGCCCGGGGTCCCGCCGGGGCCGCCCGGGATCTCGCCGGGGTCGGCGCTCGGGATCCCGTCAGGGCCGGCGCCCGGGGTCCCGTCAGGGCCGGTGCCCGTGCCCGCGACGACCTCCAGCAGGGCGTCCGAGTCGACCACGCCCAGGCAGCGGCCCCGGTCCACCACCCGGGCCGGGGCGCCGGCCCGGGCGACGGCCTCGATCGCCTCGGAGACCGTCGCGTCGGGCCGGACCGCCGGGCCGCTGCCCGCCTCGGCCGCCGTCGCGCCGCGCATGGCCGTCCGGACGGTGATGACCTGCTCGCGCGGGACGTCCCGGACGAACTCCCGGACGTAGTCGTCGGCGGGCGAGCCCACGATCTCCTCCGGCGTGCCGAGCTGGACCACGCGGCCGTCGCGCATCAGGGCGATGCGGTCGCCGAGCTTCAGGGCCTCGCTCAGGTCGTGGGTGATGAAGACCATCGTGCGGCCCTCCTCGCGGTGCAGCCGTACGACCTCCTCCTGCATGTCGCGCCGGATGAGCGGGTCGAGCGCGCTGAACGGCTCGTCGAACAGCAGCACTTCGGGGTCGACGGCGAGCGCGCGGGCCAGGCCGACGCGCTGGCGCTGACCGCCGGAGAGCTGGCCGGGGCGGCGCTGCTCCATGCCCGCCAGGCCGACCTTGGCGACGACCTCGGCGGCCCGCTCGCGCCGCTCGGCCCGGCCGACGCCCTGGATCTCCAGGCCGTACGCCACGTTGTCCAGGACGGTGCGGTGCGGCAGCAGGCCGAAGTGCTGGAAGACCATCGCGGCGCGGTGGCGGCGCAGTTCGCGCAGCCGGGTCCTGTCCATGGCGCGGACGTCCTCGCCGTCGATGGCGATGGTGCCCGCGGTCGGCTCGATCAGCCGGGTCAGGCAGCGCACCAGCGTGGACTTGCCGGAGCCGGACAGGCCCATGACGACGAAGACCTCGCCCTTGCGCACGTCGAAGGAGACGTCCCGCACGGCGGCCGTGCAGCCGGTGCGCTCGCGCAGCTCGGCGGGGGCGAGGGCGGCCAGCTCCGGGTCGCCGGGGATCCGGCCGGCCTTCGGGCCGAAGACCTTCCACAGGCCGTCCACGCGGAAGACGGGGGCGCCGGTGTCGACGGGCGGCCTCAGCACGGCGGTACCCATCACGCACCACCCCCGATCAGGTCGGCGGCCCGCTCACCGACCATGAGCACACCGACCATCGGGTTCACGGCGGTCATCGTCGGGAAGACCGAGGCATCGGCGATCCGGATGCCCTCCAGGCCGCGGATCCGCAGCTCGGGGTCGACGACGGCCAGCTCGTCGGCGGCGTCGCCCATCCGGCAGGTGCCCGCCGGGTGGTAGACGGTGTGCGCGACCTTGCGGGCGTACTCGCCCAGCTCCTCGTCGCCCGTGACGTCCGGGCCGGGGCACACCTCGCGCTTGAGCCAGCCGGCCAGCGGCTCGGTCCTCGCGATCTCGCGGGCGATGCGGATGCCGTCGACGAGGGTGCGGCCGTCGTAGTCGTCCTCGTCGGTGAAGTAGCGGAAGTCCAGGGCGGGTTTGACCGACGGGTCGGCGCTGGTCAGGCTGAGCCGGCCGCGGCTCTTCGGCTTGGGGATGTTCGGGGTCATCGACACGCCGAACTCCGGCCGCTCGTAGCCCAGTCGCTCCGGATGGTCCGTGAACGGGATCTGGTAGAAGTGGAACATCAGGTCGGGTCCCGCGTGCGCGGGGTCGCGGCGCACGAACAGGCCGGCGTCGGAGTCCATCGCGGAGTTCTCCGGGAGGGGGCCGTGGGTCTCCCAGACGATGACCGACTCGGGGTGGTCGAGCAGGTTCTCGCCGACGCCGGGCAGGTCGTGGGCGACGGGGATGCCGAGGGCCTCCAGGTCCGCCTTCGGGCCGACGCCGGAGTGCAGCAGCAGGCGCGGCGAGTCGATCGCGCCCGCGCACAGGACGACCTCGCGGCGCGCCCGGACCAGCTTCTCCTCGCCGTCCGCGGTGCGGACGTGGACGCCCTCGGCGCGGGTGCCGTTCAGCTCCAGCCGGTACGCCCAGGTCTCCAGGAGGATCGTGAGGTTGGGCCGCTCGTCCATCACCGGGTGCAGGTACGCCACCGACGCCGAGGAGCGCTTGTTGGTCTCGGGGTGGTAGGCGAGGTCGAAGAAGCCGACGCCCTCGGTGAACGGCTCGGCGTTGAAGCCCTCCACGCGCGGCACGCCGAGCGCGGCTCGGGCGGCGTCGACGAAGTCGCGGGCGATGGCGTTGCGGTCCTTCTCGTCGACCGGGACGATGTTGTTGAGCAGCCGGGCGTAGTACGCCTCCATCTGCACCGCGCCCCAGCCCTTGGCGCCGGCCTCCTCCCACTCGTCCCAGTCGGACGGCAGCGGCTTGAAGGCGATGAGGGTGTTGTGCGACGAGCAGCCGCCGAGGACGCGGGCGCGGCTGTGCCGGATGTGCGAGTTGCCGCGCGGCTGCTCGGTGGTCGGGTAGTCGTAGTCCAGCTCGCCGCCGAGCAGGCCCATCCAGCGGCGCAGGGTCAGCACGTCGTCGCGGCCGACGTCGCTGGGGCCGCCCTCGATGACGGCGACGGTGACGTCCGGGTTCTCGGTGAGCCGGGAGGCGATGACGGAACCGGCGGTTCCGCCGCCTATGACGACGTAGTCGAACACATGGGTGTGGTCGGGCATGGGAGTGGTACTCCAGGGGGGATTCGGGACAGGTGGGTGGACTGCTCCTCGACGGGCGTGCGCGCCGGCCGGGCGTGCTCCGCCGGTCGGCGGCGCACGGCCGGCGCGGTGGGGGTCAGCCCGCGAACCAGCGCACCGGCCGCGGGGCGAGGTTCTGGTAGACGTGCTTGGTCTCGCGGTACTCGGCGAGGCCGGCCGGGCCGAGCTCGCGCCCCGTGCCGCTCCTGCCGAAGCCGCCCCACTCCGCCTGCGGGAGGTAGGGGTGGAAGTCGTTGATCCAGACCGTGCCGTGCCGCAGACGGCCCGCGACCCTGCGCGCCCGGCCCGCGTCGGCGGTCCAGACGGCGCCGGCGAGCCCGTACTCGGTGTCGTTGGCGAGGGCGACGGCCTCGTCCTCGGTGCGGAAGGTCTCCACGGTGAGGACCGGGCCGAAGACCTCCTCGCGCACGACGCGCATCTCGCGGTGGCAGTGGTCGAGGACGGTCGGCTCGTAGTAGTAGCCGTTCTCCGGCCGCTGCGGGGAGGGTGCGGGGCGCTTGCCGCCGCAGCGCAGCACGGCGCCCTCCGCCAGGGCGGAGGCGACGTACGCCTCGACCTTCGCGCGGTGCTGCTCGGAGACGAGCGGGCCGCACTCGACGCCCTCCTCGGTGCCGCGGCCGAGGCGGATCCGGGCCGCGCGGCGGGCGAGTTCGGCGACGAACCGGTCGCGGACCGACTCCTCGACGATGAGCCGGGCGCCCGCCGAGCAGACCTGGCCGCTGTGGATGAAGGCCGCGTTGAGGGCCTGGTCGACGGCGGTGTCGAAGCCCTCGTCGGTGGCGCAGGCGTCGGCGAAAACGACGTTGGGGTTCTTGCCGCCGAGTTCGAGGGCGACCTTCTTGACGGTCGGGGCGGCGGCCTGGGCGACCTTGACGCCGCTGGCCAGGCCTCCGGTGAAGGAGACCAGGTCGACGTCGGGGTGCTCGGCGAGCCGGGCGCCGACGGTGTGCCCGGGGCCGGTGACGATGTTGGCGACCCCGGCCGGCAGACCCGCCTCCACCAGCAGCCCGATCAGCGCGACGGTGGACAGCGGGGTGATCTCGCTCGGCTTGACGACGAAGGTGTTGCCGGCGGCCAGGGCGGGCGCGATCTTCCAACTGGCCTGGAGCATCGGGTAGTTCCAGGGCGTGATCATCGCGCAGACGCCGACCGGCTCATGCACGACCACGCTGTGGACGTCGGGCGAGCCCGCGTCGACCACCCGGCCCGGGGCCTCGCCGGCCACGAGGTCGGCGAAGTAGCGGAAGGCGTCGGCGACGCAGTCGACGTCGACCCGGCCCTCCTCCACGGTCTTGCCCGCGTCCCGGCTCTCCAGCAGGCCGAGCTCCTCCCGGTCCCGCACCAGCAGGTCGGCGACGCGGCGCAGCAGCGCGGCGCGCTCGGCGACCGGCGTGCGCGGCCACGGGCCCTCGTCGAAGGCGCGCCGGGCGGCGGCGACCGCGAGGTCGGTGTCCTTCTCGTCGCCCTCCGCGACCACGGCGAACGGCAGGGCGTCCGCGGGGTCGAGGATCGCGCGCGTGGCGCCGGACACGGCCGCCCGCCACTCCCCTCCCGCGTGGATGGTGGTGCGCGCCTGCAGTTCCGTACGTTCCGCCATGATCGGTGATGCCTTCCGTTCCTGTTCGGTGCCCCTGAGTGACACCTGTGTCACTCAGGGGACCGCGTGCACCTGCCCGAAGCCCTTCGGGTGCATGCGCGATCCGTGGCCGAAAGTGCGCTGCGTCACGGAAGATGCGGACAGGAAGGAACGAAAGCACGCGGACGCCGGCCCGGACGCCGACCGCCCCGGTCGTGCGGCCGGGGCGGTCGGCGTCCGGGGCGCGGGACGGCCGGCCGCGTGCGGTGGAGACGGTGCGACCGGGCGTCGCGCGGCGGCGGCGCACGGCGCGGCACGCGTGCCGTGCCGGCCGGGGCGCGGGCCGTGCCGGCCGGGGCGCGGGCCGTGCCGGCCGGGGCGCGGGCCGTGCACCGCTCCCCGGTCCGCCGGGGCGTCCCGGCCCCGCGGCGGCCGCGTCCGCGGGGCGCACCGGTTCGGGAAGCGGCCGGGACGGGCCGGGCGCGTCCCCGGCGGCCGCGGGTCAGTCCTGCCCGCAGGCCGTGTCCGGCGGGCAGAAGTGCGCGACGGCGGTCAGCACCAGCTCCAGTTCGGGGTCGACGCCGTCGGTGGGCGGGCCGTAGGCGGCGACCGCGTACAGCTTGCCGTCGCCCGGCGCGCGGAAGCGCAGGTCCTGGACGTGCCAGCTGCCGACGTCCGGCTCGCCGCGCAGGGCGTCGGCGCGGTACTCCAGCCGCAGCCCGGAGACGCCGCCCTCGTCGACCGGTTCCAGGGCGACCTTCTCGAAGCCGTCGGGCTTCGGCGTCCGGTCGGACAGGAACAGGTCGAAGGACGCCTCGGGCGAGGACTCCGCGACCTCGTACACCTGGAGGCGGCGGTAGCCGTCGGCGCTGCGGTAGTTGACGACGTCCATGCCGTGCTGGGAGGCCACCGCCTCGCGGGTCCAGTCCAGGGGACGGGCGATGGTGAAGCCCTCGGCATCCGTGTGGAGCTCGTAGCCGTCGGGCAGCCGGGTCTCCCGGCCGGACGGGGAGCCGGACGGGGAGCCGGACGCACTGCCGGTGGGTCCGGTGCCGTCCGCGCCCGGCGCCGTCGGGCCGGGCGTCGCGTCGCCGGTCGGCGACGGGCCGGCGGCGGTCGCGCCGTCCTCCCGGGACCCGGGTCCGCCGTCGTCCCCGACGGCCAGCGTCAGCACCAGCGCCACGGCGACCCCGGCCGCGGCGGCCCCGCCCAGCACGCCCCACAGGAGCCGCCGGCCGGGGCCCCGGCCGGCGGGCGGCCGGGCACCGCCGTGCGGCAGCTCGGGGTCCGACCAGGCACCGTGGCCCGCGCCGGGCGCCGGCGCACCGCCGGCGGGCGCGTCCGGCGGCGGGGCCTCCGGGCGCGGCAGGAACTCCGGGCGCGGCGGGGGCGGCGGAGTCACCGGTACGGCGCCGTCGCCGCCGTCCTCCCAGCGCTGGGCGTCCTCGTTCCAGTACCGCTGTCCCCCGCTCATCGCGTCCCTCTCACATTCCCAGCAGCCCGGCGACGGCCCCCGCCGACGCGAACAGCGTCAGGATGTTCTGGGCGTCCGTGAGCACCTCCCGCAGCCGCCGGAGGCGGCCCTCACCGGCCGTTCCGGTCCGGGTGATCTCCTCCTCGGTCTGCGCGAGGGTCTCGTCCAGCCGCGCGGCCTGCTCGTTCTCCCGCAGCCGGGCCAGGTCGGCGCGGAGCTCCCGCACGGCCGCCAGCAGCTGCTCGGCGGACTCGTCCCGCACCGCCGGAGCGGCGTTGCGGGTCTCGGCACGGGCGTGGTCGCCGAAGGCGAAGGAGGAGTTGTCGGCGCGGTTGATGCTGACGTTCGGCTGGTCGGGTGCCATCGCTAGTCGGTTCCCTTCTGCGGCCGGGGGCCGCCGGTCGTGGTCGCGGCGCGCGCGTGGTCGCCGAAGGCGAACGAGGAGTTGTCGGCACGCCCGATGTGCACCGCGCCGTTGCTGATGTTGACGATCTTCTGCACGAACTCGCCGGTCTCGTAGCCCGCCTCGGCCAGGGCCAGCCGCACGCCGCGCCCGATGCGGTCCTGGACGCTCCGGAGGTACCGGGCGACGTCCATCTCCTGGAAGGTGGACCCGGTGGGCACCGAGGCCAGCTCCCGCACCGAGAGGGCCGGCCCGTCGGGCAGCGCGTGCGCGTGGCCGCCGGTCAGCAGCCGCCACGCGTACACCGCGCCCCGGCCGAGCGTCACCAGCGAGCGGCCCACGGAGCCGGGCACCAGGACGCCGGCGCCGGCGATCCTGCCGAGCGGGTTGTCGTGGCGGAACCGGTGCGAGGTGCGGTCGGCGTCCTTGAAGTCGGCGCGGACCGGCGTCAGCACGTGCGGGGCGATCTCCAGCATGAGCATCCGGCCCTGCGTGTGGACGCGCACGAAGACCGTGACGACCAGCTCCTCCTCCCAGCCGCCGACCCGGATGCGCAGGAAGTGCCGGCGCTTCTCGCCGCCCTCCTCGACGGCCCGCGTCCGGTGCCGCTCGAACTCCGCGGGGCCGTACGGCGCCTGGTCACGGGCGAGGAGCCCGTCGACGGGCAGGAACACGCACTCGTCGATCTCCAGCCGGCGCAGCCGGTCCCGTACGCCGGGGCCCGCGTACTCGGCGGGCACGCGGAGCTGCTCCAGCAGGGGCCGGATCCGGTCGAGGATCGCGCGGTTGCCGAGCGGCTGCTGCTCCTTCTCCTCGTCCGGCCGCAGTTCGACGGCGAGCACCCAGGTGTCGTACGCCGCGCCCGCCCCGCAGAACGGGCGCGCCTCGTGGTACATGACCAGCGGCGCGTGCTGCTCCAGCCGGATGCGGTGCGCCAGCCGCCGGAAACGCTGCCCGCCGGCCTGCTCGGCGGGGTCGCCGGCGGCGTCCGGGAAGCGCTGCGGGGACAGTTCGGCGGCGAGGGCGCGGGCGAACTGGTTGCGCTGGGCCGCCACGCACAGGCCGATGACGACGAGCACGCCGATCCCGAGCCAGGCCTGCCACGGCTCGGCCACGGCCGCGAACTCGTCGACGACCGACTCCAGCAGACCGCTCCCGTCGGAGCCGGAGCCGTAGCCGTAGTCGTACGAGGACCCGTAGCCGGAGTCGTCGTCCCGGCCGCCGCCGAAGGCGGCGGAGCCCAGCACCAGCAGGGCGAACCCGGTGAGGAGCCGGCCGGCCCAGCGCGCCAGGGAGGCGGCGAGCCAGCGGTACCAGGGCGGCTGCGCGGCCCGCCCGCGGAGCAGGGGCGCGACGGCGAGCAGCAGGCCGGACCACAGGAAGAGGGCGAGCAGGCCGCCGCTGAGCGGTACGCCCACCACCCACAGGCCGGTGACGGCCGCCGCCCACAGCAGCTCCTGGCGCCGGGCGCGCAGCGCGTGCGCGAGGACACGGGCGGCGTCGAAGCCGAGCGAGGGCGCCACGACGCGCTGCTCGTCGAGGTACAGCTGCTCGATGACGCGGTCGCGGTAGCCGGGGTCCAGGTAGACGCCCGCGCACAGCAGGCGGCAGGCCTCGCTGGCGTGCGGTGGCACGGGCGGCGGGGCGGAGGGCGACGCCGCGCCCGGCTGCTGTGGTTGCTGCGGCACGTGTGCGGTGTTCACGCGAGTCCCCCGATGCGCGAATCGACGCGGCTGACAGCCGAGTTGGCGGGGGATCAGCATAGGGGACGGGGCGTTCGGACCGAACCGGATTGCCGGCCGCGGTCACGTGCCGGCCGCGGTCACGTGCGGGCGGACGAGCGCGGGGCCCCGCGCCGGCCGAACCGGTGCGGGGCCCCGCGGGGGCCGGGTGGGCTCAGATGAGGCCGAGGCCGCGGACCGCCTCGCGCTCCTCCTCGAGCTCCTTGACGGAGGCGTCGATGCGGGCGCGGGAGAACTCGTTGATCTCCAGGCCCTGGACGATCTCGTACTTGCCGTCCTTGCAGGTGACCGGGAAGGAGGAGATCAGGCCCTCCGGGACGCCGTAGGAGCCGTCCGACGGGATGCCCATGGAGACCCAGTCGCCCTCGTCGGTGCCGTTGACCCACGAGTAGACGTGGTCGATGGCGGCGTTGGCGGCGGAGGCGGCCGAGGAGGCGCCGCGGGCCTCGATGATGGCGGCGCCGCGCTTGGCGACGGTCGGGATGAAGTCGTCGGCCAGCCACTTCTCGTCGTTGACGACCTCGGCGGCGTTCTTGCCGGCGATGGTGGCGTGGAAGATGTCCGGGTACTGGGTGGCGGAGTGGTTGCCCCAGATGGTCAGGCGCTTGATGTCGGCGACCGTGGAGCCCGTCTTCTTCGCCAGCTGGGTCAGGGCGCGGTTGTGGTCCAGGCGGGTCATCGCGGTGAACCGCTCGGCCGGTACGTCCGGGGCGGCGGCCTGCGCGATGAGCGCGTTGGTGTTGGCCGGGTTGCCGACGACGAGGACGCGGATGTCGTCCGCGGCGTGGGCGTTGATGGCCTGGCCCTGCGGCTTGAAGATGCCGCCGTTGGCCTCCAGGAGGTCGCCGCGCTCCATGCCCTTGGTGCGGGGGCGGGCGCCGACGAGGAGGGCGACGTTGGCGCCGTCGAAGGCGACGTTCGGGTCGTCGGTGATGTCGATGCCCTGGAGCAGCGGGAACGCGCAGTCGTCCAGCTCCATGGCCGTGCCCTCGGCCGCCTTCAGGGCGGGCGTGATCTCCAGGAGGCGCAGCCGGACCGGCACGTCCGCGCCGAGCAGCTGGCCGGAGGCGATGCGGAAGAGCAGGGCGTAACCGATCTGGCCGGCCGCGCCGGTGACGGTGACGTTCACGGGAGTGCGGGTCATGGCGTTCTCCGTATGACAGCTGGCGGTGGGGCGTCCCTGCCCCGGGCGTTTGATCGATCTCTTGGCGTCAAGAGATTTCCAGCGGTCAGGCTATCGCGCATCCGTCATCCCGGACGGCCGGGTGCGTGTGGCCCACCCCACAGAGTGCCCGGTACGAACGAAGGGCGGCCGCCCGTCCGGGAGAGGGGGACGTGGGCGGCCGCCTGAGGGGGGTACCGACCGTGCCGGACTCCCGTGGGGGTACCTTCCGCCTGCCCCGCCTCCGCCGGGCCATGCCTGGGTCACCCCGCCTTTTTGACGGGACCGACCGGGGCGGCCCGGCACGGGCCGGGCGGCGCGAGGCCCCTTACTCGGTGCACCCCTTCTGTCCCGAGGCCATCGTCACGCAGGCCGTCGCCTGGTCCGCGTCCTTCACGGCCACCATCGGCGTGTAGGCGATCGCGTCGCCGGCCTCGGTGATCGTGCCGCTCTGCTCGGCCTTGCCCGCGGTCACCCGGACCTCGTCGCCCTGGGCCGCCTGGGTGATGCGCCCCCACGCGGCGCCGCAGGTCTCGCTGTAGCGGACCTCCACGACGGTCGTGCCGACGGTCGCGGTCTTGGCGGTGGTGACCAGGTCACCGCTGCACCCCATGCTCTCCGCGTCCTTGCCGGTGCAGGTGTCCCCGCTGCACTTCACCCCGGCCGGCAGGTTCCGGTCCGCGCTGACGGACGGCGAGGGCGGCCGCTTCCCGGCCTCGTTCTCCTTGTCACCGCCGCCGCCGAGGAGGAAGAACGCGCCGGCGACGACCACCAGCACCCCCACGACCCCGGCGAGGAACAGGGGTGTCCGGCCCTTGCCGCCGGAGCCGGCGGCGGACCGGGACCGGGTGGCGTTCCGCGGCGGTGCGCCGCGGCCGCCCGGCGCCGGCGGTCCGGCAGCGGGCCCCGCGCCCGAGGGCGGGCCGCCGGCGGGACCGCCCGGACGGCCGGTCGCCCGGGACGGGCCCGCGTACCCGGCCATGCCCCAGGAGTTGGCCGGGGAGCCGCCGTCCCGCCCGGCGCGCTCCTGCGCGTCACGGACGTCCCGCACGCCGCCCACCGAGTCCTGGACCTCCGGCGCCGTCGGCTGCGACGGCACGCTCGGCACCACGCCCGCGGGGCCGGCGATGCCCGGCGTGACCGTGGCGCTGCGCCCCTTGCGGGCCGTCCTGCCGCCCGCGGCGTCGGCCTGGGGCACGCCGAACTCGCTCAGCGCCGCGCGCGCCTGCGAGATCCGGATCGCCTCCATGGTCATGTCGTGCCGCATCTCCGAGCGGCTCCAGGCTCTCTCGGCGAGCTCCCACATGGTCGTCAGGTGCACCGGATTGGTCCCGGTGACCTCGGCCAGCGCCACGATCGCGCCCTTGGGCGCGAGGAGCCGGCCGTTCAGGTAGCGCTCCCAGGACGTCTTGCTGTAGCCCGTGCGGTCGGCCACCGACGCGATGCTCAGGCCGCTGCGGTCCACGAGCCGCCGCAGTTGGCTGGTGAACTCCCTGATCTGCGGATCGAGTTCATCCGGCAAGGCCCTCCAACGAGGCATTGCTATCCCCCCTCTTCCCCCCGGTTCGTGCTGGTGTGTCCCCCGCGCATGATGCCCTTGGCCGAGTCCCCGTTGTGGCTACCCACGGAGATGCGCACAGCCAGGATCTCAGTTCCCGGGGTGGGGGCGCACGGGAGCGTCGGGGCCGCGGGCGCGCACCGTCGCGCGCCTCGCCGTGCCCGGACCAGTGTCCCACCGGTCGCCCCCTGCGCCGGACCGGACCTCCGTTCGAGCGGCGGGACGCCCCGGGCCGTCCTGATTGCCCACGCTAGCCCCACCGTCGAACCACTTCGTGTCATATCCGCGAACTTGTCAATACATCGACACACAGAAACCACATGAACATACCCAAAGACCCCGGCGGTCCCGAGCGGTCCCGCACGCCCCGCCGCGGACCGGCCGGCCGTTGCGGGGACCGTAGCGGAACGGTCACTTCCGTGCCACAGCGCCCGGACAGCCGTTGAACGGCCGGTTCGCCGTACAGGAGGGTGGATTCCGCGACGGCCCGTCCTCCCTCGGGGGAGGGGACGGGCCGTCGTACGGCGTTCCGGGCCGGGACGCGGGCCGCCGGCCGCGAGCCGCTGGCCGCTAGCCGCTGACCGTGAAGTGCAGCGTGTCCTTCAGGAACGGGATCTCCAGCAACGGCTTCGGCTGCGCCATCAGCGCCAGCAGGACGATCGCCGTCCCCAGCGTCCCGCAGGTGACGATGTCCGTGAAGCGGGAGCGGACGGCGAGCAGGCCGACGTCCGGCACGAGCCAGCGCAGCGCGGCACCGCCCAGCAGCGCCACCCCGATCAGCAGGGTGCCGAGCCGGAACAGGTCCAGCGCGGTCAGCAGCAGGCCGAGTCCGACGAGGGCGAGCACCGCCAGGGCGGGCCACTGCCGGGCGGGCGCCGGGGCGTCGCCGGGTGCCGCCCGGCCGCCGCCCTCGGGCCGCGCGGTGTCCCGGGTGAACAGCGGGAAACGCCGGGTGGCCCGCCGCGGCCGCCCCTCGGCGTCGGGCACGCTGATGGGGTCCCGGACCGTGATCTCACCGGTCTCGTCGGTCTCGAACACGTCGTCGTGCCGGCCGCCGGTCGCTTCGGCGCCGCCGGTCACGGGTCCGGCCTCGCCGGTCCCGCCTGCGGCTTCGGCACCGCCGATCGCGGGTCCGGCACCGCCGGTCCCGCTTGCGGCTTCGGCACCGCCGGTCGCTTCGGTGTCGCCAGCCGGGGAGCCGGCCTCGCCGGTGGCGGATCCGGTGCCGCCGGAACTCCGTCCGGCCGCCCCAGGGGATCCGGCCTCGCCGGTCCCGCCGGCGGCGTCGGCACCGCCGGTGGCGGGTCCGGTGCCGCCGGTCGCTTCGGCGTCGCCGGCCGGGGAGCCGGCCTCGCCGGTGGCGGGTCCGGTGCCGCCGGTCGCTTCGGCGCCGCCGGCCGGGGAGCCGGCCTCGCCGGTGGCGGGTCCGGTGCCGCCGGCCCGCTGTCCGGCCTCGCCCGGCGCGTTCCCGGTTCCGTCGGTTCCGGGACCGGCCCCGGCGGACCCGTTCCCGGTGCCGTCTGCCGCCCCCGCCCCGCCGGCCGTCCGCCCCGTCCCGGGCGTCGCGTCGGCACCGGGACCGGTCCCGCCGGCCCCGTCGGTGGCATCGGCCTCGCGGGCGGCTCCGGGCCTGTCGACCGCGGCGGTCCCGCCGGCCGCGGCAGCCTCCCCGGCCGCCGCGGACCCGTCGGCCCCGCCGGTCGAGGCGGCCCGCTCCGGTGCCGGCTCCGTGCTTTCCTCAGCCGGCACTGCGCTCCGCCGCCTCGACCACGTTGACGAGCAGCTGCGCACGGGTCATCGGACCGACCCCGCCGGGGTTCGGGGAGAGGAAGCCGGCGACCTCGGCGACGTCCGGGTGGACGTCGCCCACGATCTTGCCCTCGGCGCTGCGGGAGACGCCGACGTCGAGGACGGCCGCGCCCGGCTTGACGTCCTCGGGCCGGACCAGGTGGCCGGAGCCGGCCGCGGCGATGATGATGTCGGCCCGCCTCAGGTGCGCCGACAGGTCGCGGGTGCCGGTGTGGCACTGGGTCACCGTGGCGTTCTCGCTGCGGCGGGTCAGCAGCAGCGGCATCGGGCGGCCGATGGTCACGCCGCGTCCCACGACCACGACCTCGGCGCCCTTGAGCTCCACGCCGTAGCGGCGCAGCAGGGTGAGGATGCCGTTGGGGGTGCAGGGCAGCGGGGCGGGCTCGTTGAGGACGAGGCGCCCGAGGTTCATCGGGTGCAGGCCGTCGGCGTCCTTGTCCGGGTCCATCAGTTCGAGGATGCGGTTCTCGTCGATGCCCTTGGGCAGCGGCAGTTGGACGATGTAACCGGTGCAGGCCGGGTCTTCGTTCAGCTCGCGGACGACCGCCTCGATCTCCTCCTGCGTCGCCGTGGCCGGCAGTTCGCGCTGGATGGAGGCGATGCCGACCTGCGCGCAGTCGCGGTGCTTGCCGGCGACGTACTTCTGGCTGCCGGGGTCCTCCCCGACGAGGATCGTGCCGAGGCCGGGCGTGACACCCCTCTCCTTCAGCGCCGCCACGCGGGCGGTCAGATCGGACTTGATCGCGGCTGCGGTGGCCTTGCCATCGAGAATCTGGGCGGTCATGGGTCCCATCCTCGCGGATGACCGGCCCCCGGTTCCAATCCGGGCCCCCTCCGGGCACCGGCCGGGGCCCGCGTCCGCACGGCCGGTGCCCGCCTCCCGCTCCCGCCCATGATCAGCGATGTTGCACTTGCACAACACCTGCGGAATGCGGCTGGACAAGGCGGAACCCGTCCAGAACGATGAGCAGCACAGTGCCGCGGGCTGGACCGGGGGGACGAACCGCATCTGTAGAACTTCCTCCGAGCGTGCCCCGCGTCGTCCCCGCACCGGAAGCGACATCGGAGGAAGAACCGCCATGAGTTTCGGCGACCCGAACAACCCCTACGGGCAGCCGCCCCAGCAGCCCGGCCCCGGCTACGGGTACCCCCAGCAGCCGGGCTACGGCTACCCCGCGGCGCCGCCGGTCGGCGGTCAGCCCTACGGCTACCCGGGCGGTCCCGCGGTGATGCCGGGCAGCGTGAAGGCAGCGCGCGTCATGCTGTTCGTGCTGGGCGGCCTCCAGGCACTGGCCGCCGTCCTGATGATGGCGGCCAGCGCCTGGTTCGCCGACCAGTTCGAGGACGCCGTGCAGTCCGACGGCAGCGTCTCCTCCGAGGACGCCGACACCATCGCCAACTTCGGCGCGGGCGTCATGATCGTCCTCGGTGTCATCGTCCTGGGCTTCGCCCTGTGGGCCATCCTCACCGGTGCGAAGTTCTCCAAGGGTCGCGGCGGCGTGCGCGTCTCCGCGATCATCTACGCCTCGGTGGTCACGCTGTTCAGCGTCATCAGCCTGCTCGGGGCCAACGTCTTCGCTCTGATCAGCCTTGTCCTCGGCATCCTGATCATCGTGTTCTGCGCCAACAAGAACGGCAGCGCCTGGTTCAACCGGCCGCAGTACTGACCCCGCGGCGGCACCCGCTGCCGCGGCGGCCGAACGCGCGGCGGAGACCGACGCGTTCGCGCCCCGCACGCCCGAGGGCCGTGTCCCACCCGTTCGAGGGGGGACACGGCCCTGGTGCGTCGGCCCTGGTGCGTCGACTCTGACGCGTCGGCCCGGCACGGCGAGGCGGCCGCCGGGCGGAGGGCCGGAGGCCGCCTCGCGCGCTCCTAGTGGAAGAAGTGGCGCGTGCCGGTGAAGTACATCGTGATGCCGGCCTTCTCGGCGGCCTCGACGACCTGCTCGTCACGGACCGAACCGCCCGGCTGCACGATCGCCTTGACGCCCGCGGCGCTCAGCACGTCGATGTTGTCCGGGAAGGGGAAGAACGCGTCCGACGCGGCGAACGACCCCCGGGCGCGCTCGGCGCCGGCCCGCTCCACCGCCAGCTTGCAGGAGTCGACGCGGTTGACCTGGCCCATGCCGACGCCGACCGAGGCGCCGTCCTTGGCGAGGAGGATCGCGTTGGACTTCACCGCCCGGCACGCCTTCCAGGCGAACGCGAGGTCCGCGAGCTCGGCCTCGCCCAGCGCCTCGCCGGTGGCCAGCGTCCAGTTCGCCGGGTCGTCGCCGTCGGCCTGGAGCCGGTCGGTGACCTGGAGCAGCGCGCCGCCGTCGACGGGCTTGACCTCGACGGGGTTCGACGGGCCGTCGGGGCAGCGCAGCACGCGGATGTTCTTCTTCTTGGTGAGGGCCTCCAGCGCGCCCTCCTCGTAGTCCGGGGCGACGATGACCTCGGTGAAGATCTCCGCGACCTGCTCGGCCATCTCCTTGGAGACCGGCCGGTTCACGGCGATGACCCCGCCGAACGCGGACAGCGGGTCGCAGGCGTGCGCCTTGCGGTGCGCCTCGGCGACGTCGGCGCCGACCGCGATGCCGCACGGGTTGGCGTGCTTGATGATCGCGACGCACGGCTCGTCGTGGTCGTACGCGGCACGGCGGGCGGCGTCCGTGTCCGTGTAGTTGTTGTACGACATCTCCTTGCCGTGCAGCTGCTCGGCCTCGGCGAGGCCGCCCGTGCCGGAGACGTAGAGGGCGGCGGGCTGGTGCGGGTTCTCGCCGTAGCGCAGGGTGTGCGCGCGCTCCCAGGTGGCGCCGAGGAAGTCGGGGAACCCCGAGTCGTCGACGGGCGCGTAGGAGGACGCGAACCAGGAGGCCACGGCGACGTCGTAGGCGGCCGTGTGCTGGAAGGCCTCGGCGGCCAGGCGCTTGCGGGTGGCGAGGTCGAAGCCGCCGTCGCGCACGGCGGAGAGGACGTCGGCGTAGCGCGCGGGGCTGGTGACGACCGCGACCGACGGGTGGTTCTTGGCGGCGGCCCGGACCATGGACGGCCCGCCGATGTCGATCTGCTCGACGCACTCGTCGGGAGAGGCGCCCGAGGCGACCGTCTCGCGGAACGGGTAGAGGTTGACCACGACCAGGTCGAACGGCTCGACGCCGAGCTCGGCCAGCTGCCGCTGGTGGTTCTCCAGGCGCAGGTCGGCGAGGATGCCGGCGTGCACCTTCGGGTGCAGGGTCTTGACCCGGCCGTCCAGGCACTCGGGGAACCCGGTGAGGTCCTCGACCTTGGTGACGGGGACGCCCGCGGCGGCGATCCTCGCGGCGGTGGAGCCGGTGGAGACCAGCTCGACACCGGCCTCGTGCAGCCCGCGCGCGAGCTCCTCGAGCCCGGTCTTGTCGTAGACGCTGACGAGCGCCCGGCGAAGGGGCCGCTTGTTGCTCTCGGCGGTCACTGGATTACTACCTTTCGTCCCTCAATGCGATAGCCGTGGCGGGCGAGCCGCCCCACGACCTCGACGAGCAGCCTTCGCTCGACTTCCTTGATGCGCTCGTGCAGAGCGCTCTCGTCGTCCTCGTCCCGGACCTCCACCACGCCCTGCGCGATGATCGGGCCGGTGTCGACGCCGTCGTCGACGAAGTGGACGGTGCAGCCGGTGACCTTGGCGCCGTACGCGAGCGCGTCCCGCACGCCGTGGGCCCCGGGGAAACTGGGCAGCAGGGCGGGGTGGGTGTTGACGAACCGCCCGCCGAAGCGCGCGAGGAACTCCTTCCCCACGATCTTCATGAACCCGGCGGACACGACGAGGTCCGGCTCGTGGGCGGCGACGGCCCCGGCGAGGGCCGCGTCCCACTCCTCGCGGGTCGGATGGTCCTTGACCCTGCACACGAAGGTCGGCAGCCCGGCGCGTTCGGCGCGCGCGAGCCCTTCGATGCCCTCGCGGTCGGCGCCGACGGCGACGACCTCGGCTCCGTAGGCCTCGGGACCGGTGGCGGCGATCTCGTCGAGGAGGGCCTGGAGGTTGGTGCCGGATCCGGAGACCAGCACGACGAGGCGCTTGGCGCGCTGGGCCACGGGCTTGGCGGCCACGGTGGGGGCCTTTCTCGGGGAGGCGTCTGTGCACGGCGGCCGGCAGCTGAAGCTCCGCTTTGTACGTTCGCACGAATGCTTCGGGTCCCCGGATACGGGGAAGCCTACGAAGCGGCCGGCCGTCAGCAACGATACCGGCACACCGGGCGGCCCCCACGGGACGGGGGCTTGGCCGGAAGGTAGCGTCTGGGAGGGACTGGGCCGGGAACGCTCCGCACCACCCGGCGACCGCGTCCCGGCCATGCCCGGGAACGCCGTCCGCGGGCCGTACGTTCACAGGACGACGGGACCGGGCCGGCGGCCGTCGGGGACGCTCCGGCCCAGCCGCCGTCGACACGTCGTGATTCACCAAGGGGAAGACGCTCACTTGATGCCGGACCGCAGCCTGCGACTCCTCACGTTCCCCCAGCAGCCCGCGCCGCGAGGGGAGCGCGGCGCCGTGCTGCTGCGGGAGCGCCCCGCCTCACCGCCCGACGCGCCCTCGGGCGGCGACGGCGACCGGCGGGGCCGGGGGTCCCAGGACGACAACCCCTTCGCGCCGCCGCCGGAGGGCACCCCGGACCGGCCCTGGCAGCCGCGCCGCCCGTCCGGCGACGAGGACGCCCCGCGGGACGGCGGCCGCTCCCCGTGGGGCGGGCAGTGGAGCGACCGCCAGCCGGGCCGCTCCCCCGGCGGCTTCGGCGAGCGCCCCGGCGCCCCCGAGGGCGGCGGCCCGGGCGGCACCGGCCAGCCCTCCGGTCCGCGCTGGGACCCCGCGGACCCGGCCCAGCGCCGGGCGCGGTACGCCCTGCTGTGCGGCATGTGGGCCTTCTTCTTCGCCATCTTCAGCTGGGCGTACGCCGCCCTGCTGCTGGGCGCGCTCGCCCTCTACTGGGGCATCAGCTCGCTGCGCGCCAAGCCCCGCACCCCCGCCCCGGACAGCCCGGCCCCGGAGCAGACCGGCCGCCCCCAGACCACCGCGGCGGTGAGCGGCCTGGTCACGGCGTCCCTGGCCATCTCCCTGGTCGCCGCGTCCTTCACCGCCCAGCTGGTCTACCGCGACTACTACACCTGCACCCAGGACGCCCTCACCAACGAGGCGGAACAGTCCTGCACGGAGCTCCTGCCGAAGGAGCTGCGGGGTCTGCTGGGCACGAACGGCTGAGACACCCGCCCGCCGGCCCGTCCACCGGTCCGCCCCGCGTTCGGGGACGAGGCCGTCCGGGCCGGGGCACGGCTCCCCCGGGGGGCGGGCAGGGGCGGAGGGGGCGCATCCCTCAGCCGGCATGACGGCACGCACCGGGCGGCTCACGCCCCGGCGTCCGGCACGTCCGCCCCTTCCGGCCCCTCCGGCCCGTCCCCCGCGTCCGGTCCGCCGGACTTCCGGGGCGCCGGGGCGGCCGGGCGCGGCACCGGCTCGGCGGGCAGGAAGTCGTACGGCTCCTCGTCCTCGTCGAGCGGCCGGTCCGGTTCGTCCGGCGCGCCGGCGTCCAGCGGCTCCGGACCCTCGTCCTGGTCGTACAGCACCTCCGGCCCGTGCGGCACGGCGGCCCGGTCCGGCTCCGCCCCCGGTACGGACGCCTCCGGTCCCGCGCAGCCGCCCGCCTCCCCCCGCGGCCGGCCGACCCCCGCCCTCCGCTCCCCGGGCGCCCGCCCCCGCCAGGCCCGCATCCACAGCGCCACCGGCACGGCCACCACCCCGACCCATCCCAGCGCGGCACCCCCCACCTGCCACCCCACCGGCCCGAACCCCGCGAGCACCCCCGCACCGAGCGGTCCGCCCGCCAGCACCGCGAGCCCCGCCAGCATCCCCGCGCACAGCAGCACCGCCAGGGCGGCGGCACCGGCGGTCCGCCGCTTCGACCACACGGCGCCCGCCCCGGCCTCCCACCCGGCCGCCTCGCCCCGGGCGCCCTTCCCGACCAGCCGCCCGACCACCGCTCCGGCCAGCACGGGCACCACCCCCGCCGCCCAGTTCAGCGGGGTCCCCGCGCCCGCCCCGGGCACGGCCGCCAGCAGCGGGAACGGCGGCAGCAGCGGCGCCGGGGCCGAGACGAGCGGCGTCACGAGGTGCCCGGTGCCGAGGACGAAGCCGGGCCCGAGGGCGTAGGCCGCCGCCCAGACGGCCGCGTTCGGCAGCAGCACCGCGCACAGCAGCAGCACCGCGCACCGCCCCGACCACCCCTCCGTGAGCTGGAGGAACGCGTCCCGGGCCGCCCCGCCGTGCCACGCCAGCGACACCGTCAGCAGCACGGCCCCGCCCCCGACGAGCACCGCCACACCGGCGCACGCGGCGCGCGTGGCGGCTCCCGGGCCCGCGTCCGGTTCGACGAGCAGACGCCGCACACTCCTGGACACCACCCGCCCCAGCGCCCGTTCCACGGGCCCGCACGGGCGGCCGTACGCCGTCCACACGCCGGCCGCCGCCGCGACCGCGGCGACCAGCGGCAGGCACGCCGCCGTCCACAGCCACGCCGGGCGCAGCGCGCCGCCCGCGGCGTACAGGGCGGCGGACACGCCGACGGCGAGGTAGCCGAGCACGACGCCCGCCCAGGCCGCCCGGCCGGAGACGGGCGGGACCCCGTGCCACCCCGTCCCGGCGCCCCCCTCGGGCATGCGGCCCTCCGTGACGTCCCGGGCCGCGCGGTGCACCAGCCACGCCGGGATCACGAGCAGCAGCAGCGGCCGGACGCCCACCGGCGCGGGCACACCGGAGAGGGTGTCGGCGCGGACCAGTTCGGCGCCGTGCGCGAGCAGCCACAGCGCCGCCGCCACGTGCAGCGCGCCGCCCGGCCCGCTGTCGGGGTACGGCGTGCTGATCCACAGCACGATCACCAGCATGGCGAACACGGCGAGGCCCAGCCCCGCGGCCACCACCCCGCCCAGCAGCCCGGCGGCCAGCCCGGGCGAGCGGTCCCGCAGCCGGGTGAGCAGCGGCGACAGCGACGGTCGGGCAACGGTCATCTGCATCACGCCCGCCATGCTGCCAACGACACGCGCTTTTCCGTCGTAACAGGCGAAGGCCCGCTGTGTCGCTCAATATACGTTTATGTACTTTTTCGCACGGAGGGGCGCACGGTGATGCAGACGGAGGGGCGCTCCACGACGGAGGCTGCCGCACATCCGCTTCCCCCGCCGGAGGAACGCCGGCGCCTGCGCGAGGCCGCTTCGCTGACACGGACTCAGGTCGCCCGGAGGACGGGGGTGTCGCGCGAGAAGGTGCGGGCGTGGGAGACCGGCCGCGCCACGCCGCAGGGCCGGAGCCGGGTGGCGTACGCGAAGCTGCTGGCCTCGCTCGCGGAGCGGGACGGCCAGGAGCCGCCGCGGGACGCCGAGGTGACCGCGGCTCAGGCCGACACCGCGCCCGCGACCGACGACACCCCCGCCGCCGCACGCGCCGGAGAGCCGCGGTCACCGGACGAGGAGCCCTCGCGACCCGCATCCACTCTGACACCCGCTCAGGCGTTCGACTCCCTGTACGAGTACTGCGCCCCGGCCCTGGTCCGGCAGACCTACCTGCTGACCGGACGCCGCGAACTGGCGCGCGAGTCGGTGGAGCGGGCCTTCGAGACGGCCTGGCACCGCTGGCCCGAGGTCGCCCGCGACCGCGACCCGGCGGGCTGGGTGCGCGCGGCGGCGTACGACTACGCCCTGTCGCCCTGGCACTGCTTCCGCCCCCGCTGCCGGCGCCCCGAGCCGCCGCCCGCCGACGCCCGCGACCGCGCCCTGCTGGACGCCCTGCTGGGACTGCCCCGGCACCACCGCCGCGCGCTCGTGCTGTACGACGGCGTCGGCCTGGACCTGCCGGAGACGGCGGCGGAGACCGAGGCGAGCACCCCGGCGGCCGCGAACCGGCTGCTGCACGCGCACCGGGCGGTCGCCGCCCGGCTGCCCGACCTCGCCGACCCGGCCGTGCTGCACCGCAGGCTCGCCGAACTGGCCTCCGCCGAACGGCTGCGGGCCGCCGCGCCGCAGGCGGTCCGGCTGGGCGGCGAACGCCGGGCCCGGTTCTGGACCCGGGCCGCCATCGCCTTCACGGTCGCCCTGATCGGCGCCACGGCCCTCACCCTGCGCACGGCCCCGACGCGGTACGAGCCGCCCGTGCCGCCCGGGGAGACGGTGCAGGGGGTGCCGCCGCCGGTGGCACCGGGTCCGCTGTCGGAGGAGGAGCGGGAGCTGCGGTCCAAGCTGCGCCAGGAGTGGCAGTCGGGGCCGGACCGGCTCGTGCCGTACCCGGGGTGACACGCGTCCGGACGCGGATCCGGGGTGACGCGGATCCCGGGTGACACGGATCCGGGGTGACGCGGATCCGGGGTGACACGACGACGGGCCCGCCCCACCAGGGGACGGGCCCGTTCGCGCGGTCGGGCCGCTCAGCCGGCGAGGATCTCGCGGGCGAGCTTGGCCGTCTCGGTCGGCGTCTTGCCGACCTTGACGCCGGCGGCCTCCAGGGCCTCCTTCTTGGCCTGGGCGGTGCCGGAGGAACCGGAGACGATGGCGCCGGCGTGGCCCATGGTCTTGCCCTCGGGCGCGGTGAAGCCCGCGACGTAGCCGACGACCGGCTTGGTCACGTTCTCCTTGATGAAGTCCGCGGCCCGCTCCTCGGCGTCGCCGCCGATCTCGCCGATCATGACGATCAGGTCGGTCTCGGGGTCGGCCTCGAACGCGGCGAGCGCGTCGATGTGCGTGGTGCCGATGATCGGGTCGCCACCGATGCCGACGGCGGTCGAGAAGCCGATGTCACGCAGCTCGTACATCATCTGGTACGTCAGCGTGCCGGACTTCGAGACCAGGCCGATGCGGCCCGGCTTGGTGATGTCGCCCGGGATGATGCCGACGTTGGACTGGCCCGGCGTGATGATGCCGGGGCAGTTCGGGCCGATGATCCGGGTCTTGTTGCCCTTCTTGCCCGCGTACGCCCAGAACGACGCCGAGTCGTGCACGGCAATGCCCTCGGTGATCACGACGGCCAGCGGGATCTCGGCGTCGATGGCCTCGACGACCGCGTCCTTGGTGAACTTCTCCGGCACGAAGATGACGGAGACGTTGGCGCCGGTCTTCTCGATGGCCTCCTTGACGGTGCCGAAGACCGGTACCTCGGTGCCGTCGAAGTCCACGGACTGACCCGCCTTGCGCGGGTTCACGCCGCCCACGACGTTGGTGCCGTCGCCGAGCATGAGCTTGGTGTGCTTCATGCCGGTGGCGCCGGTCATGCCCTGGACGATGACCTTGCTGTCCTTGTTGAGCCAGATAGCCATGGTGTTTGGTGTCCTCGTCCTGAGTGCTTACTTGGCGGCGTGGGCCAGCTCGGCGGCCTTGTCGGCCGCGCCGTCCATGGTGTCGACGCGCTGGACCAGCGGGTGGTCGGCGTCGGTGAGGATCTGGCGGCCCAGCTCGGCGTTGTTGCCGTCGAGGCGGACGACCAGCGGCTTGGTGACTTCCTCGCCGCGGTCCTCGAGGAGCTTCAGGGCCTGGACGATGCCGTTGGCGACCTCGTCACAGGCGGTGATGCCACCGAACACGTTGACGAAGACGGACTTGACGTCCGGGTCGCCGAGGATGATCTCCAGACCGTTGGCCATGACCTGGGCGGAGGCGCCACCGCCGATGTCCAGGAAGTTGGCCGGCTTGACGTTGCCGTGCTTCTCACCGGCGTACGCGACGACGTCCAGGGTCGACATGACCAGACCGGCGCCGTTGCCGATGATGCCGACCTCGCCGTCGAGCTTGACGTAGTTGAGGTTCTTCTCCTTGGCGGCGGCCTCGAGCGGGTTGGCCGCGGCCTTGTCGTGGAGCTCCTCGAAGTCGGGGTGACGGAACTCGGCGTTGTCGTCGAGCGACACCTTGCCGTCGAGGGCGATGACCTCGCCGGAGGCGACCTTGGCCAGCGGGTTCACCTCGACCAGGAGGGCGTCCTCCTTGATGAAGACGTCCCACAGCTTGACCAGCACGTCCGCGACCTTGTCGGCGACCTCGGCCGGGAACTTGGCGGCGGCCACGATCTCCTGGGCCTTGGCCTGGTCCACGCCGTCGATGGCGTCGATCGCGACCTTCGCGACGGCCTCCGGACGGGTGGCCGCCACCTCCTCGATGTCCATGCCGCCCTCGACGGAGGCGATGGAGAGGAAGGTGCGGTTGGCACGGTCGAGGAGGAAGGAGACGTAGTACTCCTCGAGGATCTCCGGAGCCGTCTCGGCGATCATCACCTTGTGGACCGTGTGGCCCTTGATGTCCATGCCGAGGATGTCCGTCGCGCGGGCGACGGCCTCGTCCGGGGTGCCGGCCAGCTTGACGCCGCCGGCCTTGCCGCGACCACCGACCTTCACCTGGGCCTTGACGACCGACTTGCCGCCCAGCCGCTCGGTGATCTCGCGCGCCGCCTCAGGCGTGTCGATGACTTCACCGGCCAGCACCGGTACACCGTGCTTGGCGAAGAGGTCCCTCGCCTGGTACTCGAACAGGTCCACGCGCTTCCGTCCCTATCAGTGATCTAGCGGTTCGTTGGATGCGTGGGCGTGCCGCGAAGGGCAACGTGACGACCGCATGTGTCACAAGGGAGGCGCACACGGTGTCCGAGCGCGCGGCATGTCCGTCTCGCAGGTTATCGCCGCTGGCGGAGGGTCTCTAAATCAGGGGTCACACGTGAGCGGTGATACCTGTCACATGATGCCGCCCTCCCTGGCACCGCGTGCCGAGGGTGAGGGGCCTCACCGGGCTGGGGTCGACCCGGTGAGGCCCGTGGAACACCCCGTGGGCCGCGAAGGGCCCGTCTGCGGGGTGCGGCCGGGCGGTCCTCACCCCGATGAGGACCGCCCGGGCCGGGGCCGCGGGGTCTCGTCGTCCGGCCGACCCGGACCTCCCGGACGGGCCGACGGGTTTCGGCCGTCCGGGTGAAACCCTCGCGGGGCTGGTGCCGGCGGGGCCGTGCCGGGGCCCGTGCCGGGGGTGTGGCGGGGGTGCTGCGGGGCGGCCCGGTCGTGGGCCGGTACCGGTGCCGGTGCCGGTGCCCGTGGTGACGGTCCGGGTCCGCCGGTGGACCGTCACCCGGTGTGGCCGGCCGGGCGGTCAGATGCCGTACGCGGTGCCGTACTGCGTCGGCCGCAGGTCCTGCGCGTAGTCCGGGGTGACCGAGTCGGCGACGCCCTCGGCGCCGGAGACGGCGTTCCCGGCGAGCGGGCCGGCGGCGTCCCGGACCGTTCCGGCCAGGTCCCGCGCGAAGGGCGCGGCCTGCCCGGCGGCCCCGTGGACGAACGGGCCGGCCTCGCCCGCCACCCCGCCCGCGAAGGGCGCGGCGTGCCCCGCGGCGCCGTACGCGAGCGCCGTGGCACTGCCGCCGACGCCCGCCGCGACCGGCTGGACGAGGTCCACCACGGGCCGGGCGGCCCGGGCGACCCCGTGCGCGAACGCCGGCACCTCGCCCGCGATCCCCTCCGCGAACGGACCGGCCTGCCCGGCCACGCCGTGCGCGAGCGGCGGCACGTCGCCGACGACACCGCCGGCGAAGGACCGGACGTCGCCGACGACGCCGTACGCCAGTGCGCCCGCGTCCGCGACGGCCTGCCCGGCGACGGGGACCACGCCGTGCACGGCGGTGTTCGCGACCGGCGGCAGCACGGCGTCCGCGGTGTCGTCGGCGATCTGGCCGGCCAGGCCGGTGGCGTACGGCGGGACGTCGGCGACGACGCCGTCGACGACCGGCCGCGCGTCGGACACGGCACCGCCGGCGACGCGGTGGACTCCCCCGGCGGCCCGGCCGGCCACCGGCTGGACGCCGTACGCCGTCCCGGTGACCACGTACCGGCCGTCGGCGGCCACGCCGTACGCCAGCGCGGCCGCGGCGTCGACGGCGTCACCGGCGGTCCGCACGACCCCGGTCACCGCACCGCCCACCACCGGCCGCACACCCTGCACCGCCTGCCCGACGACGGGCACGGCCCCGGCCACGGCGTCCTCGGCGACCGGCACCACGCCGCGCACGGCGGTGTCCGCGACCGGCAGGAGGCCCTCGACGGCCCGGTCCGCCACCGGCGGGAGGACGGCCTCCGCGGTCTCCCGCACGACCGGCGTGACGGTGCCCGGGACGGTGGCCACCGTGCCGACGACCCGCTGCCCGACCCCGCCGGCCGTGCCGGTGACGTGGCCCGGCACGGCGGAGACGGAGGCCTCGGCGGCCGCCGTCGCCTCGTGCGCCTCGCCCCGCGCGGTGGCCCCGGCGGCGGTGGCGCGGCCCTCGGCGCCGGTCAGGGCGCTGCGCGCGGCGCCGTCCGCGGCGGACGCGGTACGGCCCGCGCCCGCGACCGTCTGTGCCGCCTTCGTCCGGACGGCGCCGTCGACGCCCTGCGCCTTGGTGCGGGCGGCGGACTGGCCGGTCTGCAGCCGGGTCCGGGCGGCGGCGAGTGCCTGCTCCAGTTCGGGGGCGAAGGCGGAGAGGGGGCCGAAGAGGTAGTCGATGGCATCCCGGGGGGTGGGGGCGTCGGCCGCGCCGACCGTGTCGACCGCGTCGGAGACCGTGGCCGACGCCGTGGCGGCCGCCCGGTCGGCGACGGTCCCGGCTCCGGCCTGCACGGCGCGGGCGGCCTGGGCGCCCTGGACGGCCTGCGCGCCCCGGACCTTCGGGACGGCGACGTCGGCCTCGACGTACCGGCGGGCCTGCTCGGCGGCGTCGGCGGGAGCGCCCGCCACCTCGGACGCGGCCGCGGCCGGGTCGGTGAGCCGGCCGGTGACCTCGTCGGCCGCGCGGTCCGCGGTGTCCTCGACCGTGTCGGTCGCGCCGCCGGTCGCACCGGCGACGGTGTCCCGCACCTCGGAGACGACCCCGTCGGCCGTGTCGGTGACCGTGCCGAGGACGCCGTCGGCGTCGGCGGCGGTGTCCGGTGCGGTGAGGGCGACGGCGGGCAGCTCGTCGGCGCTCGCCACCGTGGAGCCGAGCGCCCAGGCGCCCGTGACACCGGCGGCTATGACGATGGAGCGGCGGATGTTCTTGTTCATGCGTGCGTCGGATCCTTGGATCTCGGGAGGTCCGGAGCTCGTGGGAGGCCCGGTACTCGAGGAGGGCTTGGGGACAATTCCGAGCCGGGGCCGGTGCCTGTCCGTCGTGGTGCGCGGTCCGTGGTGTCCGGGGTGTCCGTCGTCGTCCGGGAGGCGCCGTCGTGGTCCGCCGTGCCGCCGTGGTCCGCGTCGCGGCGGACGGGGAGGCGGTGCGGTGGGACGCGGACGGACCCGGGTACGGACGCGGACGCGGACGCGGACGCGGACGCGGTGCCGAAACGGATGTGGTGCCGGTACGGATGCGGTGTCGCTGCGCATGCGGTGTCGCTGCGGATACCGCCCCGGCTGCTTCCGTCCGGAGACGCGGGGTGTCCGGACGGGCGGGCAGACCTGTTCCGCCCCCGCGCGGCAGGTCTACGGCGCGGGAAGGGCCTGCCTCAGGCGGGGGATACGGGAACGTCCCGGTGGCGGTCCCGGGTCTCGGCCGCGTCGGTGCGGGCGAGGGCGCCGGGCACGAGCGACAGGGGCGCCCGGTGGTCCAGGGCGACGGCGTGCGGGTCGCCCTGCCGGAAGCCGCCGCTGTCGGCCGCCGAACCGTGACCCAGGACGCCGTCCGGGCCGCCCGCGGGCGCGGGCACCGGGTCGGCGGGGGCCTGCTCGGCAGGGGCGATCAGGCGCCCCTCTCCGTGCGGCGCGCCGATCGTCCCGGCGCCGGTGAACCTCGGCCCGTGCACGCCGTCCACCGCGTCACCGCCCCGCCCGCCGGAGGCGGAGGAACCGGCCGGCGGTACGGCCGCCGGGCCCTGCGGGGCCTCGGCGACGGGCGCGGGCAGCGTGTGTCCCGGCACGGCGGGCAGCGCCGGGAGGTCCGGAACACCGGGGGTCCCGGGGAGTCCCGGGGCACCGGGCAGACCGGGATCCACCGGATCACCGGGCAGGCCGGGCAGGCCTGGTACTTCCGGCAGACCGGGCCGGCCCGGCAGCGGGTCGGGCGACGGCAGGGCGGGCAGCGCAGGCAGCGCGTCCAGCGGCGGCACGTGCTCCCGCACCCGGCCGAGCCCGTCGACGACCACGCCCACGAGATCGCCCACCGGCCGCACGACACGGTCGCCGGCACGATCCCCGACGGCCGCACCGGCCTCGGGCGCGAACGGCTCCGCCGACTCGCCGGTCCCCGCGACGGAAGCCGCAACGCCGGGTACGGCGGGGTGAGCGGGCCGGGCGGGGTGAGCGGGCTGAGTGGCGCGAGCGGGCCGAGCGGGCTGAGCGGACTGCGCCGACCACACGGACCGGGTGGCCTGCGCAGGCTGCCCGGACTGCCCGGACTGCGCGGACCGCCAGGTCTGCACGGCCTGTGCGGACTGCACGGCCTGTGCGGACTGGACGACCTGCGTGGACTGGACGGCCTGCGTGGGCTGCACGGCCTGCGTGGACCGCATGGCCTGATGCAGGGTGGCGGCCGTCTCCGTGACCGTGTCCCGGGCGGACAGGGACACCGCCGGGGCCCGGTCCGCGGGCGCCCCGGACACGACCGGAGCGCCTTCCGCCGCCTGCGCCCGCTCCCCGGAGAGGACCCCGAGCGCGAGGACCCCGCCGACCAGCAGCGCCAGGTGCAGCGCACGCCGCCCGGCCGCCGTGCGCAGCATGCGCAGAGCGGCACCGGGCAGGGCGGCTGACCAGGTCAAGAGGGGACGGTTCCTCCCGTGCGGCGGGACTTGACGCGTTGGGACCGATGAACGAGCGTCGATCCTCGCCGGGAGGTCCGAGATCGCGCAAGCCCTCTGTTACCGATGGGTACACATGTCCTTTTTGCTGGTGTCAGCCGCCGCGTCACCGTTTTCGCACGGTCACGCCGTGTCCGGTATCGGAAGCGGCCGCTTCTCGATCGCCGCCGCCATCACCTCCGGGAACAGGTCGGGGGTGCAGGCGAACGCCGGCGCGCCCAGCGCCGCGAGTGCCGCCGCGTGCTCCCGGTCGTACGCGGGCGCCCCCTCGTCCGACAGCGCGAGCAGCGTCACGAACTGCACCCCCGACGCCTTCATCGCCGCCACCCGCTTGAGCATCTCGTCGCGGATGCCTCCTTCGTAGAGGTCGCTGATCAGCACGACCACCGTCTCGGCGGGCCGGATGATCTGCGACTGGCAGTACGCCAGCGCCCGGTTGATGTCCGTGCCGCCGCCCAGCTGCGTGCCGAAGAGCACGTCGACCGGGTCGTCGAGCTGGTCGGTGAGGTCCACGACCGCCGTGTCGAAGACGACGAGCCGCGTGCTGATCGACCGCATGGACGCGAGCACCGCCCCGAACACCGAGGCGTACACGACGGACGCCGCCATCGAACCGGACTGGTCGATGCAGAGCACGACCTCCTTCTGCACGGACCGGGACGCCCGCCCGTACCCGACGAGCCGCTCGGGCACGACGGTCCCGTACTCGGGGAGGTAGTGCTTGAGGTTGGCCGCGATCGTGCGGTTCCAGTCGATGTCGTGGTGGCGCGGCCGGCTGACGCGGGCGCTGCGGTCGAGGGCGCCGGTGAGGGTGGCCCGGGTGCGGGTGGCGAGCCGCTTCTCCAGGTCCTCGACGACCTTGCGCACGACGGCCCGGGCCGTCTCCTTCGTGGTCTCCGGCATCGCCTTGTTCAGTGACAGCAGCGTGCCGACGAGGTGCACGTCGGCCTCCACCGCCTCCAGCATCTCGGGCTCCAGCAGGAGCGTGGCCAGGCCGAGCCGGTCGATGGCGTCGCGCTGCATGACCTGTACGACGGAGGAGGGGAAGTACGTCCGGATGTCCCCGAGCCAGCGCGCCACCGACGGCGCCGACGCCCCGAGTCCGGCGGACCGGTCCCGGCCCGCCTGCGGCTTGTCCCCCTTGCCGTAGAGCGCGCTCAGCGCTCCGTCCATCGCCGCGTCCGTCCCGGACAGCGCGCACCCGGTGCCGTCGGCCGCGTCGCCGCCGAGCACGAGCCGCCAGCGCCGCAGCCGCTCCCGCGCCGGGTCCGTCGGGCCGCCCGTCATCCGCGCACCCCCGTCCGGGGCCGGTCCCAGAGCGGGATCACCGGCACGGTCGTCGTCGGTCCGGCGTCCGCGCGCGGTCCCGGTCCGCTCCGCGCGGCGTGCACCGCCCCGGTCCCGTTGCCGCGTCCGCTCGTCCGGTCGTTCGTCATCCCGCCACCCCCGCGAGGTCGTCGTCGGTGTTCCTGCCCGTGTCGTCCAGGCCCAGCAGCAGCCGCACCACCGGCACGACCGCGTCGGCCCGCCCGGTGTCCAGGCCGGGCCCGAAACCGGGTGTGCCGGAGCCGGCCGCCGCGCCGCCCCTGCTCCCGGGTCCGCGCCGGACCAGTTCGCCGAGCGTGCGGCGCACCCCCGGCTCGTACGCCGAGAAGGTGCGGCGCAGCAGCGGCAGGACGTCCGTGAAGGCGTCGGCCGGGACGCCGGTCAGCCAGGCGTCGACGAGCCCGAGCAGCCGTTCGTCGTGGACGAGCAGCATGCCGCCGCCGGAGCCGCCGCCGACGAAGCCCTCGATCCACGCGGCCGCGTCGGCCGGCGGTGTGCCCGGTGACAGCACGAGTCCCATGAGCCGCGCCGCCTCGTCCGGTGCCAGCTCCCCGTCGTCCAGCAGGAGCCGCACGGCGCGCCCCCGGATGACACCGGACACGGTGTCCCGCGCGGACAGCACCCGCAGCACCGACCGCCAGCGTTCCCGCAGGTCGCCGTGGGCCGGTGCGGGCGCGTCCCCGAGGAGGCCCACCGCCGCGTGCACCGCGTCCACGTGGCGCCGCATCTCCTCGGCCGCGTCGGCGTCCAGCGCGGCACAGGCCGGGGGCAGGCCGACGAAGACCCGCTCGGCCAGGCCCGCGGCGACCTCCGCCAGCGCCCCGGTGTCGGTGCCGCGCACGTCGCCGTAGCGCAGGGAACGCACCAGGGCGGGCAGCGCCCGGGCGAGGTGGCCGACGTCCGTGTCCAGGGCGGCGCGGTCGGCGAGGACCCGCATCACCGTGGGCAGGGCGTCCGGCAGTCCGGCCAGCAGGCAGCGCTCGGCGAGGGCGGTGACCTCGGCGAGGCCGGGTGCGGCGACGGCGTCCGCCTCGGCCCTGGCGGTGGCGGCGCCGAGCACGGTCGTCCCCCACACGCCGGCCTCCGCCACCCGGACCGACAGCTCCGGCTCCCAGCGCAGCCGCCAGGTCTCCCGGAACGTCCCCGTGCTGCCGCGCGAGGCCGCCGGCTCGCCCCACGCGACGCCCAGCAGCCGCAGCCGGTGCAGCAGCCTGCTGCGCCCGGCGTCGGTCTCCTTGCGCAGGTCGAGCTCCAGCTCGCGCTCCTGCGCCTCCGGCTTGAGGCGCAGCCGGCGCTGCACCCGGGCCAGGTCCCGCTGCAACGGCACCGCCGGGGCCGCCGACGGCACCTCGCCGAGCACGTCCCCGACGACCAGCCGGTCGTGGACCAGCGCCAGGGGCACGTCCGAGCCCTCGCACATCACCGCCCGCACGGCGTCGGTCGTCTCGCCCAGGCCGGGCAGCGGACGGCCGCGCAGCGCGGCGAGCGTCTCCGCCAGCCGGACCGCCTCGATGACGTGCGCGGAGGACACGATCCGGTCCTCGGCGCGCAGCAGGCCCGCCACCTTGGTCATCCACCGCTCGACCGGCCGGTCCGGGGCGCCGAACAGATGCCCGTACCAGCCCGGCGAGTCGATGCCCGCCCCGTATCCGCTGACGCGGGAGAGGCGGCGGTGGGTCCAGGGCACCCAGGTCATGTCGGTCTTGACCTTGGGCAGGCCCTTGAGCAGCGCCCGGTCGGCGGCGACGGTGGTCCTCCGCCGCAGCGCGGGCACGTGCCAGGCCCCGCACACCACGGCGACCGCGCCCTCGAACTCGCGCTGCGCCGCGCGCACCTGGAGCCGCATGTACGCCTCGCGGACCAGGTCCCGGTCGTGCCCGCCGCTGCCGTGGGCCTCCCGCAGCGCGGTCATGGCCTCCTCCAGCACGGTGAACGGCGCGAGCGCGTCGCCCCGCCCCACGCCCCGGTGCTCGACGACGTCCTCCCACCACCGCTCGGGGTCGTCGTACCCGGCGGCCTCGGCGAGGACGCCGAGCGGGTCGATCCGGACGCCGGCGGCCGGGTCGTGTGCGCCGGTCCCCGGAGCGGCGTCCTCTGGGGCCGCCGGGCCGGGCACGCCGGCGTCCGGCGCACGCCCCTGCCACGGCCCGGTCGACGGCCCCCGCCCCCGCGCCGCGTCGGGCACGTCGTGGCCCGGCGCGCACCCCCGCGGCGTGCCGGAACCGGCTCCCGTCCCGTCCCCCGCGGTCCCGGCCGCCGCCTCGGCGTCCGTCCCCCCGGGCTCGTCCTGCCCGGCCCGGGGCGCGGATGCTTCCGGGCCGCCGCCCTCCCCGGCCCGCGGCGCGTCCACCGGCCGGTCCTCCCACGCCAGCGTGTGCGTGGCCGGCAGGTCGATGAAGCGGGCCGGGACGTCGTGCTCCAGGGCCCAGCGCAGGGCGACCCACTCCGGGGAGAACTCGGCCAGCGGCCAGAACGCCGAACGGCCGGGCTCGTCCACGGCGTGCGCGAGGAGGGCGACCGGCGGCCGCATGTCCGCGTCGGCGGCCAGCGGGACCAGGGCGTCGGCCTCGGGCGGGCCCTCGATCAGGAGGACCCGCGGCCGGGCCGCCTCCAGCGCGGCCCGCACGGCCCGCGCCGACCCCGGCCCGTGGTGCCGTACGCCGAGCAGCAGCGGCCCCGTGCGGAACGCGTCGCCCCCGGCCCCGTCAACGTCCGTCACGTGCTCCCCCTCGCCGCCGGGTCCGGCCCCCCTGACCGTCCTGGTCCGACCGCCGGGCGGTCCGGGGCGCGACGCCCGCCCGGTCCGCCGCGCCGGAGGCCGGGGCCGTCCTGCGCTTGCCGCCCCACATGGAGGTGTTCACGCGCTCACCTCCCGGCACGCCCGGTAGAAGTCCGTCCAGCCGTCCCGCTCGCGGACGACCGTCTCCAGGTACTCCTGCCAGATGACGCGGTCCGCCGCCGGGTCGCGGACCACCGCGCCGAGGATGCCCGCGGCGACGTCGCCGGCGCGGAGCACGCCGTCACCGAAGTGGGCGGCGAGCGCGAGGCCGTTGGTGACGACCGAGATCGCCTCGGCCGTCGACAGGGTGCCGCTCGGCGTCTTCAGCTTCGTACGGCCGTCGGTCGTGACGCCGTCGCGCAGCTCGCGGAAGACGGTGACGACACGGCGGATCTCGTCGACGCCGTCGGGCACGGCCGGCAGGTCCAGGGAGCGGCCGATCTGCTCGACGCGCCGCGAGACGATGTCGACCTCGGCCTCGGGACTCTCCGGCAGCGGCAGCACCACCGTGTTGAAACGGCGGCGCAGGGCGCTGGACAGCTCGTTGACCCCGCGGTCGCGGTCGTTGGCCGTGGCGATCAGGTTGAACCCGCGGACCGCCTGCACCTCCGAGCCCAGCTCCGGTATCGGCAGCGTCTTCTCCGACAGGATCGTGATCAGCGTGTCCTGCACGTCGGCCGGGATGCGGGTCAGCTCCTCCACGCGGGCCGTCATGCCCTCCGCCATGGCGCGCATGACGGGGCTGGGCACGAGGGCGGCACGGCTCGGGCCGTGGGCGAGCAGCTGCGCGTAGTTCCAGCCGTAGCGGATGGCCTCCTCCGGCGTGCCGGCGGTGCCCTGCACCAGCAGCGTGGAGTCGCCGCTGACGGCCGCGGCCAGGTGCTCGGACACCCAGGTCTTCGCGGTGCCGGGCACGCCGAGCAGGAGCAGCGCGCGGTCGGTGGCGAGGGTGGTGACGGCGACCTCGACGATGCGGCGCGGGCCGACGTACTTCGGGGTGATCACCGTGCCGTCCGGCAGGGTGCCGCCGAGCAGGTACGTCGCCACGGCCCAGGGCGACAGCTTCCAGCGGGCGGGGCGCGGGCGGTCGTCGGCGGCGGCGAGTGCGGCGAGTTCGCCGGCGAAGGCGTCCTCGGCGTGCGGCCGCAGCGCCTCGGCGGCGGGCGCGGCCGCACCCGCGGAAGCAGGGGTGCCCGCGCCCTCGTTCGCGGGCGCGGACTCGTTCTGGCTCGGGTCGGCGGACGTCGGTTCAACGGACACAGGCATGGCTGAGTCCCCCTCCAGCTCGGCCGGTTCGGTTCTGGCGTCCACCGTGCACCACGCCACTGACAATCCGCTCTGACCTGCGCAAACGCCTCCGCTGGACCGATTGTCAGTGGTGGGACCTACCGTCGGAGACATGACTCAGCAGGGGGTGCGCTGGACCGCGGACCAGGTGCTGGCACTGGCGCCTGACACCGCGTCACGCAAAGCGGGAAGCAAACTCGCCGCGGCGGGGCCGTGGTCCGGGGCGGGGTGTTCCGACGAGGGGACGGTGTGGGGGCTGTGCAAGGGCAGCGGCAGCAAGCCGTACCAGACGGTGGTCGACATCGCGGACGTCTCCGGGCCCGCGTACAAGTGCACGTGTCCCAGCCGGAAGTTCCCGTGCAAGCACGCGCTCGGACTGCTGCTGCTGTGGGCGGGCGACGACGCGGCGGTGCCCGCGGGGCAGGTCCCGGACTGGGCCGCGGGGTGGATCGCGGGCAGACGCGGGCGCGCCGGGCAGAAGCAGGACTCGGGCACCGCGGGCCCCGCGTCCGCGTCGGCCGATCCCGAGGCGGCCCGGCGCAGGGCGGAGCGCCGCGCGGAGCGGATCACCGCGGGCGTGACGGAGCTGGAGCAGCGCCTGGCGGACCTGCTCCGCGGCGGCCTGGCCTCGGCCGAGCAGGCGGGGTACGCGCTGTGGGAGGAGACGGCGGCCCGGATGGTCGACGCCCAGGCGCCGGGCCTGGCCGCCCGGGTGCGGGAGCTGGGGGCGATCCCGTCCACCGGACCGGGCTGGCCGGTGCGGCTGCTGGAGGAGTGCGCGCTGCTGCACCTCCTGGACCAGGGCTGGCTGCGCCGTGAAGGGCTGCCGGACGGGCTGGCCGCGACGGTCCGCTCCCGCGTCGGCCTGCCGGCCTCGGCGGACGGCCCGCCGGTCCGTGACCGGTGGCTGGTCCTGGCCCAGTACGACACGGCGGACACCCGCCTGACCACCCGCCGTATCTGGCTGTACGGCACCGGTTCGCACCGCACCGCGCTGCTGCTGTCCTACGGCGCCGCGGGCCGCGCCCCGGAGCTGGCGCTGCCGGTGGGCCTGGCCCTGGAGGCGGAGGTGTCGGCGTACCCGGGCGCGGGGCAGCTGCGGTCGGCACTCGGCACGCAGTTCGCGCCACCGGCCCGGACGGCGACACGCCCACCGGGCGTCACGGCCTCCCGGGCAGCCGCCCGGTACGGCGACGCCCTGCGCGACGACCCCTGGCTGGACGCCGTCCCGGTGACGCTGGACCGGGTCGTGCCGACCCCGGACGGCGACTCCTGGCAGCTGGCCGACGCCGACGGGGACGCCGCGCTGCCGCTGACCCCGGCCGCCCGGTCCCGGCCGGGCCTGTGGCGGCTGGTCGCCCTCTCGGGCGGTGCCCCCGTCAAGGTGTTCGGCGAGTGCGGCCACCAGGGCTTCACCCCGCTGGCGGCCTGGCCGCAGGGGCCGGGCGACGCGGTGGCGCTGTGCTGAGCGGACCGCGGACGGCGCGCCGCCGGCCGTCCGCAGCCGGCGTCCCCGCGTCCACCGGACGTCCCGGACCGGCCGGACACCGTCGGCCGCCCGCAACGGCCGACACCCGCCCCCGCACCACCGGACACCACCGACCAGCCGGACACCGTCAGCCGCCCGCAACGGCCAGGGCACGGCCACGCACCACCGGACACCACCGACCAGCCACACACCGCCGACCGCCCGTAACCGCCGACACCCGACCCCGCACCACCGGACACCACCAACCAGCCACACACCGCCGGCCACCCGTAAGCACCAACACCCGACCACCCGTGACGGCCAGGGCTGCCAAGGCCCGACCACGCACCGTCGGCCGGCCGGAACCGCAGGTCGGAACGGACGGCACGGGCGACCGGACTCCGCACCACGACCAGCCGTCCCGTCCGGCCCGGCACCGCGGTGCCCACCGTGCGCCGCAGGGCCCCGGCACCCCGAACCCCGCACAGCGGCAGGCCGCACGCCCGGTTCCTCCGACCCGGTGGTTCTCCCGCCATCCATGAATTTTTCGGACATCACTGGACACCCGGTGCGGGTGAGTCTCCACCCACTCCGAGACGTCCGGCGGAAAGGAAGCTCATGAACAGGACCTCCGCTCCTGTGCGCCCGGCCGTCACGGACGCCTGGGAAGGGCTCGTGACCACGGCGCTGCTCGGGACGGACCGGCGCACACCCCCGGGCTCCCGGCCGGGCCCGCAGGCGCCGGTGGCCCTGCTGGACGCGGCGGCGGTGGAGACCGTACGGCGCCGGGCCGGACTGCGGCCGGCCCGGGCGGCGGAGCGTCCGCGGCCGGCCCCCGAGGACCCGCGCCCGCCCCTGCCGTCCGCCGCCGCCCGCAGACTCTCGTTGCTGCTGGCCGACCGGCCCGGCACGGCCGGCGGACGCCGGGGCACCACCCCGGACCTGATGGAGCTGCTGCCCCAGTGGCTGGCGCTCGCGAACGCGCGCGGCTACGCACCGCCCCCGGAGGCGCTGCCGGCGCTGCTGGACGCGGCCCGCGGGCGTACGGACCTGCGTCCGGCGGCCCTGGAGTTCGCGGGTCCGCGGGCCCTGTGGCTGGCGCGGCTGAACCCGGACTGGCGGTTCGCCCTGCGCTCGGCCCCCGGCGGAGGCGCCGCCCCGCCCCACCTGGAGGACGGGGACACCGTCCGCACGCTCTGGCAGGAGGGGCTCTTCGCGGAGCGGGTCGCCCTCCTCGCCGCCCTGCGCTCCCGTGACCCCGCCGCCGCACGGGACCTGCTCGCCACCACCTGGGCGACGGAGCGGGCCGAGGACCGTCTGATGTTCCTCGACTCGCTGCGCACGGGCCTCGGCCCGGACGACGAGCCGTTCCTGGAGCAGGCCCTGGCCGACCGCAGCCGCAACGTCCGGGCGACGGCCGCGGAACTGCTGTCGGCGCTGCCCGGCTCGGCGCTCGCCGCGCGGATGGCCGTGCGGGCCGAGGCGTGCGTGGCCGTCGACCACACCGGTGACGCACCGGCCCTCGTCGTCGAGGCCCCGCACGAGTGCGACGCGGGCATGGAGCGCGACGGCGTCGTGGCCAAGGCCCCGGCGGGGCGCGGCGAACGGTCGTGGTGGTTCGGCCAGTTGGTGGAGGCCGCACCGCTCGGGACCTGGTCGCGGCGGCTCGGCGGCCGTACGCCCGAGGAGATCGTGGCGCTGCCGGTGACGGACGACTGGCAGGGCGAGCTGCACGCGGCGTGGTGCCGGGCGGCGGTGCGGCAGGGCGACGCCGCGTGGTCGCGGGCGCTGCTCGGCGAGCCCTCGGCACCGGAGGCCGGGGGCCCGGGAGCGGTGTCGCTGGCCGAGCGCGCCAAGCTGCTCGGCACGCTGGACGCCGCCGAACGGGCCGAGTGGGTCGCCGGGTTCATCGCCACGCACGGCCTGTCCGAGGCCTTCCAGCTGCTCGGCGTGTGCGCGGTCCCGTGGGCCGCGCCGCTCGGCCGGGCGGTGGTCGACGCGCTCAACATCGCGCGGGACGCGGGGAGTTATCCATGGAGTTTCAGCGGAGTCATGGGCCTGGCCGAGCGCTGCCTCGACCCTTCCGAGGCGAACCGGCTCGACGCCCTGCTGGCCGTGCCCGACGAACCGGAGAACGCCTCCCCGGGAGCCGGCGGCTACTGGGCGGAGGCGTTCCAGCGCCTGGTCACCACGCTGCGCCTGCGCGCGGCCATGACCGAGGAGCTGGGCGCGGCGTAGGGCCGCCCCGCACCGGGCCGGACGCGGCTCCCCGCCCGCGCGCCGCGACGCGACCGCCGGTCCGCACCGGCCGTGTCCCCGGAGAAGACCTACGCCTCAGCGGGCTGGCGCACGTTCGCCCGTACCCAGTCCACGATGGACGCGGTGGTCGCGCCGGGGGTGAAGATCTCCGCGACGCCCTTCTCCTTCAGCGGGGCGATGTCCGCCTCGGGGATGATGCCGCCGCCGAAGACCAGGATGTCCTCCGCGTCGCGCTCCTCGAGCAGGTCGATCACCGCCGCGAAGAGCGTGTTGTGCGCGCCGGAGAGGATGGACAGCCCGATCGCGTCGGCGTCCTCCTGGATCGCGGTGTCGACGATCTGCTCGGGAGTCTGGTGGAGCCCGGTGTAGATGACCTCCATACCGGCGTCGCGCAGCGCACGCGCGATCACCTTGGCCCCGCGATCGTGGCCGTCGAGCCCCGGCTTGGCCACCACGACGCGGATCGGACCGGCTGCCACACCCATCACTGCCTCCATGAAGCGACTACATCCATCCGTACCGACAAGTACCGCACACATCGCTCATGCCGTACACGTCGCGCGTCGCACACCGTGCGCGCGCCTGGCGTGTACCGCGCATTCCGCCGCCCACTGCCCCGGGTGCGCCGCCACGGCACGGACGTCCCGCGCCGCGGCGGCCCGGGAAGTGAACGAACGTTATCGCCAGCATCCCGCAACCGGCAGTTTCGCGCTGCACAGGGAGGGGGAAATCACACGGTGGGACACGTTCGCCGCGCACCGTTCCGGCTCCGCGCGGCTCAGGCGCCGCACGCACCAGCGGCACACGGACCGCAGCGGGCCGACGCACCGGGCAGGCCACGACAGGGCGGCGGCGTCACGCACGCCACCGGCCGCGGCCGGTCCACGCGTCGTCCGCCCGCACCGTCGGCTGCCGTCGGCGCGGCTTTCCACGAGGGCACACGGGGGACAGCGCCGTCCTCACGCGTGCCGACAGGAGGTCGGCCATGAAGGTCACCGGGGTGGCTCTGCCCTTTATCCCGTTCTGCCAGCGTCTCGTTCCCGGCCGGCTGGCCGGCCTCTCCCTGGCCCTGCTGAAGGCGACCGCCCTGGAGGTCGCGATCCTCGCCGGGCACCTCCTCCTGTATCCCTCCGGCATCGCGCAGGAGCGCCGGGTGGTCCCGTCCCCGCTCGCCTCCCCGGACGGCGCGGCCCGGCTGCCGGCGCGGGCCAGGCCCCCGGTGGTGCTGCTGCACGGCTTCATCGACAACCGCTCGGTCTTCGTCCTGCTGCGCCGCAGCCTCGCCCAGCACGGCAGGCACCGCATCGAGTCCCTGAACTACTCGCCGCTGACCTGCGACATCCGTGTGGCGGCCGAGCTGTTCGGGCGGCACATCGAGGAGATCTGCGTCCGCACGGGCAGCGAGCGGGTGGACGTCGTGGGGCACAGCCTCGGCGGGCTGATCGCGCGGTACTACGTGCAGCGGCTCGGCGGTGACAGGCGGGTCCGCACGCTCGTGACGCTCGGCACCCCGCACGCGGGCACGCGGGTGGCGCCGCTGGCCAACGCCCACCCGATCGTGCGGCAGATGCGGCCCGACTCCCCGGTGATCGAGGAGCTGGCCCGGCCCGCTCCCGGCTGCCGCACCTACTTCGTGAGCTTCTGGAGCGACCTGGACCACGTCATGGACCCGCTGGAGACGGCCTGCATCGACCACCCGGACCTGAAGGCGGAGAACGTACGGGTGACGGGGATCGGCCATCTCGCCCTGCCGGTGCACCCCGCCGTCGCCACGGGCATACGCCAGGTCCTGGACACGGCCCGTCCGGGCGAGCCGGCCGAGCGCGCCGACGGCCTGACGGTCGCCTGACCGCGGCCCGACGGGGAGCGCCCACCCTCCCCACGCCCCCGACCGCACAGAACGACCACACGTCCAACAGCCATCGACCACAACTGAATTACGGCCCACGAACCCCATTCGCCTCGAACAAGCTTCGAACACAGGGCCAAGCCCGCGTCCGCCAACCCCCGAAACACGGCCGAATGCCCGTTTCCTGCGCGCGGGAAACCTGCCGAAGATTGTCGTGCCCGCGTACCGCCGGGTACAGTCGCCGCACTGCTCTGGCAGCCCCTGTTGTCGAGGCGAAAGAGAAGTTGGTGAACGACCGTCACCCGTCGGGGACCATGACCACCCCGGCTCCGGCTTCCGACGCCGACCCGGCGCACTACGCGTCGTACGGCACGCAGGAAGCCCAGTACGGCGACTTCACCCCGCACGGCGACTACGGCGCCGCAGGTTTCGACGCCGGCGCCCACGCCACGACGACCTTCGCCGCGGACCCCCTCTTCGGGAGCATGCCGGGCGACGGCACCGGCGCGTACGACACCACCCAGTGGTCCACCGGTACCCACCACATCGCGCACCACACCACGTACGCGGCGCAGCAGCACGCCTCCTACGACACCGGTGCCTACGACGCGACGGCCTGGACGGGCCACGAGCAGGGGGCGGCCGTCCCGGCGCAGGCCCCGCCCGCCGACGGCACCGGGCAGTGGGACACGGGGGCCTGGCACCAGCCCGACCAGTCCGGCGGCCCGGCCGACCGGACCCAGCAGTGGGAATGGGGCACGCAGGCCTTCGACACCGGCGCCTACGACGCCACCCGGTGGAACTCCGACGGCGCCGCCGACGGCGCCGCACCGGCCGACGACCCGTACGAGCCGCACGCCGTCCCCTTCGACCAGCAGCCGACCGCGACCTTCGAGCAGGTCTCGCACGAGGAACCCGACCAGGACGACGACGAGGCCGGCGCCACCGGCGAGCTGCCCGTGGTCGCTCCGCTCCTCGACGGCCAGGAAGAGGCCACTCCGGCCCCGTCCCGCTCCGGTTCCCGCAGCGCGAACCGTTCCCGCCGCCGTACGCCCCCCAAGCGCTCGGCGCTGCTGACCGTGGCGGTGCCGTCGGCGTGCGTGATGGGCGTGGCCGGGATCGCCGCCGCCTCGGTGGGCACGCTGACCGGCGAGGACAAGGAGGCGTCGGCCGCCGCGGCCGACGTGCAGCCGGTGAAACCGTCCGTCGCCAACAACAAGCTGGACACCCAGCTGCAGAGCCTCGCCGCCGGGGCCGACGACTTCGGCGACCGGGTCAGCCGCACGCAGGAGCGCATCGACCTCAAGGCCCAGCAGGAGGCCGAGAAGAAGCGGGCGGCGGAGGAGGCGGCCCGCAAGGAGCGGCTGCGCCCGAAGTTCGCGCTTCCGGTGGCGCAGCACGGGCTGAGCGCCTACTACGGCCAGGCCGGCATCAACTGGATGTCCGCCCACACCGGCATCGACTTCCCCGTCTCCTACGGCGCGACCGTGATGGCCGCGACCGACGGCGTCGTGCGCACGCAGTACAACACCGCGTACGGCAACATGATGATCGTGACCGCCAAGGACGGCACGGAGACGTGGTACTGCCACCTCTCCACGTACATCGTCGCCTCCGGCACGACCGTGAAGGCCGGCCAGCCGATCGCCAACTCCGGCAACTCCGGCAACTCGACCGGCCCCCACCTGCACTTCGAGGTGCGCCCGGCCGGCGGCGCGGCGATCGACCCGCTCGCCTGGCTGCGCAGCCACGGCCTGGACCCGGCGTGACGTCCCGGCGGGCGTGACGCCCCGGCGGGCGTGACGTCGCGGTGGACGTGACGTCGCGATCGCGGTGGGCCGCCGTCTTCGCGCGCGTACCCGGCGCAGGACTCCCGACCGAGCGGACGGCCCCGGCGCGTCGCGCTGCCCGGGCGTTCCCGGCCGGCCCCCGTCCCGCTCCCCCGGCCGCTCCCGGCGGGCCCCGCCGCTCGGCAGGGCCCGCACCGCGCACCGCTACAGCTTGTCCACCGGCGCGTAGCGCAGCAGCAGCCGCTTCGGTTTGCCGTCGCCGAAGTCGATGGTCGCCTCGGCGTTCGCGCCCGTGCCCTTGACCGCGACGACGGTGCCGAGCCCGAACTGGTCGTGCGTCACCCGGTCCCCGACCGCCAGCGCCACCCCCGGCTTCTCCGAGGCGCGGCGCGTGGCGAAGCCGGACGCGCCCGACGCCGACGACCGCGACCGGGACGACGACAGCGAGGCCGCCACCCCGGAGACCGGCCCGGCGGGCGGGGACGCGCTCGCCCCCGTCCGCTTCCACGTCAGGTGGGCGGCCGGGATCTCCTCCAGGAAGCGGGAGGGCGGGTTGTACGAGGGCTGTCCCCAGGCGCTGCGCAGGGTGGAGCGCGTCAGGTAGAGCCGCTCCCGCGCGCGCGTGATGCCGACGTACGCCAGGCGCCGCTCCTCCTCCAGCTCCTTGGTCTGGCCGAGGGCGCGCATGTGCGGGAAGACGCCGTCCTCCATGCCGGTCAGGAACACGACCGGGAACTCCAGGCCCTTGGCGGTGTGCAGCGTCATCAGCGTGATGACACCGTCGCCGTCCTCCTCGTCGGGGATCTGGTCGGAGTCGGCGACCAGGGCGACCTGCTCCAGGAAGTCGGCGAGCGTCCCGCCCGGGGCGGCGCCCCCCGGCGCCGCGGCGGCCTCGCCGCGCTCCTGCTCGAACTCCAGGGCCACGGCGGCGAGTTCCTGGAGGTTCTCGATCCGGGTCTCGTCCTGCGGGTCGGTGGAGGCCTGCAACTCCGCGAGGTAGCCGGTGCGTTCCAGCACCGCCTCCAGCACGGTCGCCGGTCCGGCGCCGGACTCGACGATCGTCCGGAGGTCCTCCATCAGCGTGTTGAAGCGCTTGACGGCGTTCGTGGAGCGCGCGGCCATGCCGTACGCCTCGTCGACGCGCTTGAGCGCCTGCGGGAAGCTGATCTTCTCGCGCTGGGCGAGGGCGTCGATCATGGCCTCCGCGCGGTCGCCGATGCCCCGCTTGGGGACGTTGAGGATGCGGCGCAGCGGCACCGAGTCCTCCGGGTTGGCGAGCACCCGCAGGTAGGCCAGGACGTCCCGGACCTCCTTGCGCTCGTAGAAGCGGACGCCGCCGACGACCTTGTAGGGCAGGCCGACGCGGATGAAGACCTCTTCGAAGACACGGGACTGGGCGTTGGTGCGGTAGAAGACGGCGACGTCCCCGGCCTTCGCCTCCCCCGCGTCGACCAGGCGGTCTATCTCGTCGGCGACGAACTGCGCCTCGTCGTGCTCGGTGTCGGCGACGTACCCGGTGATCCGGGAGCCCGCGCCCGCGTTGGTCCACAGGTTCTTGGGCCGGCGGGACTCGTTGCGCTCGATGACCGCGTTGGCCGCGGAGAGGATCGTCTGGGTGGAGCGGTAGTTCTGCTCCAGCAGGATCGTGGTCGCGTCCGGGTAGTCCTCCTCGAACTGGAGGATGTTGCGGATGGTCGCGCCGCGGAAGGCGTAGATCGACTGGTCGGCGTCACCGACCACGCACAGCTCGGCGGGCGGCAGGGCGGCCTCGCCCGGCGGGACGCCCTCGCCGTGCGCGCCGGTGCCGACGAGCTCGCGGACGAGGGCGTACTGGGCGTGGTTGGTGTCCTGGTACTCGTCGACCAGGACGTGGCGGAAGCGGCGGCGGTAGTGCTCGGCGACGTCCGGGAAGGCGCGCAGCAGGTTGACCGTCGTCATGATCAGGTCGTCGAAGTCGAGGGCGTTCGCCTCGCGCAGCCGCGACTGGTACAGGGCGTAGGCCTGGGCGAGGGTCTTCTCGAAGCCGTCGGCGGCCCGGGCGGCGAAGTCCTCCTCGTCGATCAGCTCGTTCTTCAGGTTGCTGATCTTGGCGCTGAAGGACTTCGGCGGGAACCGCTTGGGGTCGAGGTCCAGGTCGCGGCAGACCAGGGCCATCAGGCGCTTGGAGTCGGCGGCGTCGTAGATCGAGAAGGACGACGTGAAGCCGAGCTTCTTGGACTCGCGGCGCAGGATGCGCACGCACGCGCTGTGGAAGGTCATGACCCACATGGCGTTGGCGCGCGGGCCGACGAGCTGCTCGACGCGCTCCTTCATCTCGCCGGCGGCCTTGTTGGTGAAGGTGATCGCGAGGATCTGGCCCGGGTGGACGCCCCGCTCCGCCAGCAGGTGGGCGATGCGGTGGGTGAGCACCCGGGTCTTGCCGGAGCCGGCACCGGCGACGATGAGCAGCGGGGTGCCGGAGTGCACGACGGCGGCGCGCTGGTTGTCGTTCAGCCCCTCCAGGAGGGCGGCGGCGTCCACCACGGGGCGCGGGGCGCCGTCCCGGTAGTACGCGTCCCGGTCCGGCGGCACGTCGAACTTCCCGCCGAACAGATCGTCCGGGAGCGGCTCCGGTACGTGATCGTCCTCGGGCGGCGGCGGGGGCTCGTCCACGGGGCCCTGCTGGGCCTGGAGGTCCGCCAGGAAGCTGTCGTCAAAGAGGCTGCTCATCGCTCTCCGAGTCTAGGGTGCCCCACCGACAACCCGCCGCCGTCCCGGGAACATCCCCGGCGGGAAGGGGCCCGTGGGCGTCCACGGGCCCCTCCGTCCGGCACCCGGCGTCCTCCTACCCTCCGGCGTCGCGGCGTCACGCGCAGCGACCCGCGCGCGAGGTCACGAAAATGTATCGGGCATATCACCCATCAACCTTCACAGGGGCCACACGAGTTGGCTACCGTGCGGACGGGCCGTACGACCCCCACCGGCGAACCCCGCCGGGCCGCGCGGCCTCCGCCGAGTCCTGCGTGCCGCCACGGCAGCCGGAGCCGGGGACCCAACCGAGACCTTGGGGTGAATCGGCCCACAGCCCTCCGGGGCGCGGCCGTAGGGCAACCCTTCCGAACCGTCCGCCCGAACCCGACAGCTAACCCGGTAGGCGGAACATGGAAGGAGTCGCCTCCCTTGGCGTCGCAGCACCGCAAGCCGCGCCCGGCGGGTACGCGCGTAGCAGGCATGCGCACCCCCGCCCTCGCCACCGCCGCCCTCACCTCGGTGGCCCTGCTCTCCCAGACGGCCAACGCCGCCCCCTCCCCCGACGACAGGCCGAGCCTGGAGGAGGTCGAGAAGAAGGTCGACGACCTGTACCGCCAGGCCGAGTCGGCGACCGAGAAGTACAACGCGGCCAAGGAGAAGACCACCAAGCAGCGCAAGCGCGTCGACACCCTCCTCGACGACGTGGCGGAGCGCACCCAGCGGCTCAACGAGGCGCGCGAGGAGCTCGGCTCCTTCGCCGCCGCCCAGTACCGGACCGGCGCGGCCGCCCCCTCCACCGCGACGCTGCTGCTCGCGGACTCGCCGCAGGACTACTTCGACCAGACCCAGCTGATGAGCCGGCTCACCGGCCGCCAGAAGGAAGCGGTCGACGACTACGTCGCCCAGCAGTCCGAGACGATGGAGAGGCGCCAGGAGGCCACCGAGGGCCTCCGGACGCTCACCGAGACGCAGAGCGACCTGAAGACGGCCAAGGCCACCGTCCAGAAGAAGCTCGCCGACGCGCGCGACCTGCTGTCACGGCTGACCGCCGAGGAGAAGGCGCGGCTCGCGGCGATCGAGAAGCGCCGGCAGGAGGAGGCCGCCCGCGAGGCCGCCGAACTCGCCCGGCAGCAGGCGGAGCAGCAGGCGCAGGAGGCCGCCCGGCAGCAGGAGGCCGCCCAGCAGGAGAGCTCCGGCCCGGCCGCCTCCGAGTCGCCGTCGGACTCCCCGTCGGCCACCGCGCCGGCCGACTCCTCGTACGCCACCAAGGCCGAGAAGGCCCTCGCCTTCGCCCGCGCCCAGATCGGCAAGCCGTACGTGTGGGGCGCCACCGGCCCCGGCTCCTACGACTGCTCCGGCCTGACCCAGGCCGCCTGGAAGGCCGCGGGCGTCGACCTCCCGCGCACCACCTACGACCAGGTCAATGCCGGCACGACGGTCCCGGTGTCCCAGGCCCGACCCGGTGACCTGGTCTTCTTCTACGACGACGTCACCCACGTCGGCCTGTACATCGGCAACGGCATGATGATCCACGCCCCCAAGCCCGGTACGTACGTCCGCGAGGAGTCGATCTTCTACGACGGCGAGTCGTCGATCCACAGCGTGGTGCGGCCGGCGTGAGCCTCACAGCACCAGCGGGTCGAGCCCTCGCACGCCTTCGCGGAAGCGCGTCACCGTGGACCGGGCCGCTCCGGGTTCGGTGGCCGGCCCGGCGCGTGCGGGGGCCGGGCCGGCCGATCCGCTCGGGAGCGGTTTCCCGCGGGTGGGTGAGGGTGGTCCCGACGGCGGGCCCGGCGAAGGTGCGCAGCAGGGCCGCCCGTCCGCACGGGCCGGAGCCGTTCAGGTCCACAGCACGGCGATGAAGACGTTCGCCGTGGTCAGCAGACCGACCAGGCCGAACAGGCCCTTGTCCACCTTCTCGTCGTCCCGCTTCACGTAGACGAGCCCGAGGATCACGATCAGCAGGGCCAGCTTCACGCCGATCTTGACGTTGTCGACGGGCTGGTCGTCGGCCTGGTTGAGGCCGACCAGGACGGCCCCGGTGACCAGCATCGTCAGCGCGCCGTGCAGCATCGCGGGGCCGAACCGGGCGGTGCCCTCCCCCATCGCCTTCATCTGGGTGAGGAAGCCGCCGAGGAGCGCGGCGATGCCGACGATGTGCAGACCGACGAAGAGGTGGATGAGTACGTCCATGGGGCCGGAGCCTAGTGAGGGCCCCGGGCACGCCGGACACCGGCCCGGCGTGCCCGGCCGCGGCCCCGCGCGGTCACACCAGGCGCCGGGCCGTCGCCCACCGCGTCAGCTCGTGCCGGTTGGACAGCTGGAGCTTGCGGAGCACCGCCGAGACGTGCGACTCGACCGTCTTCACGGAGATGAACAGCTGCTTGGCGATCTCCTTGTAGGCGTACCCGCGGGCGATCAGCCGCAGCACCTCGCGCTCCCGCTGGGTGAGGCGGTCGAGGTCCTCGTCGACCGGAGGGGCGTCCGTCGACGCGAAGGCGTCCAGGACGAACCCGGCCAGGCGCGGGGAGAACACCGCGTCGCCCTCCTGGACCCGGAAGACCGAGTCGATCAGGTCCGTACCGGTGATCGTCTTGGTGACGTACCCGCGCGCGCCGCCCCGGATCACGCCGATGACGTCCTCCGCGGCGTCCGAGACGGACAGGGCCAGGAAGCGGACGGGCCGCTCGGCGTCGGCCATCAACGGGGCGCAGCGGCGCAGCACTTCGACACCGCCGCCGCCCGGGAGGTGCACGTCGAGGAGGACGACCTCGGGCCGGGTCGCGGTGATGACCGTGACCGCCTGGTCGACGTCCGCGGCCTCCCCGACGACCTCGACGCCGGTCTGCTCGGTCCGGCCGATCTCGGCCTGGACGCCCGTGCGGAACATGCGGTGGTCGTCGACGAGGACCACGCGCACGTGCCGCCCGCCCGGCTCCGCGGACCGGTCCGCCTCCGCCGGTCCTGCCGTGCCGTCCGTCTCGGTCGGGTCGCTCATGACGTCTTCTCCGCCCTCTCCATCTCCAGCTCGACCTCCGTGCCGCCGTCCGGCACCGCGCGCAGCCGCGCCGTACCGCCGTTGCGCTCCATGCGGCCGATGATCGATTCTCTGACACCCATGCGGTCGGCGGGTATCGCATCGAGGTCGAAGCCGGGGCCGCGGTCCCGGACGGACACGAACACCGTCCTGCCCTCGACTTCGGCGAAGACCTGGACGGCGCCGCCTTCGCCACCGTACTTGGCCGCGTTCACCATGGCCTCGCGCGCGGCCTGCATCTGCGCCCCGGTCCGCTCGTCGAGCGGGCAGTCGCCCACGACGACGACCTCGATGGGGACGCCGTGCTTGTCCTCGACCTCGGCGGCGTTGCGCCGCACGGCCTCGGCGAGGGTGGTGGGCTCCTCGGCCTCGTCCTTGCCGTTGCCCTCGGGGTTGTACAGCCAGGTGCGCAGGTCGCGTTCCTGGGCCCGGGCCAGGCGGCGCACCTCCCCGGCGTTCTCCGCGTTGCGCTGGATCAGGGTCAGGGTGTGCAGCACCGAGTCGTGGACGTGCGCGGCGACCTCCGCGCGTTCCTGGGCGCGGATGCGCATCAGGCGCTCCTCGGAGAGGTCCTGGGTCATGCGCACCAGGTAGGGGCCGGCCAGGAGCGTGATGCCGACGAGGACCGCGAGGGCCGCCTGCAGGACGGAGCCGAGGTGGGTGGCGGAGCCCTGCAGGACGACGGCGCCGGAGACACCGGCCGCCACCAGCAGGACGCCCGCCACGGAGCGCAGCAGCGTGACCGTGCGCCGGCGGCGGCCGACCTCCATCCAGCGGGCCCGGCGGGCGTTGTCCGCCTGGCGCCACACCAGGGCGACACCGGCGCCGACCAGGACGAGGGGCCACAGGTAGGCGCGGGCTCCGCTGCTGAGGTCCACGCTGCCCACGAACACCATGGCCACGACGACCATGAGGAGCAGGGCGACGATCTGGCCCTTGTCCGGTTTGCGGGCGATGAGCCGGCGGCGGCCGTCCGACGCGGTCTCCGTGGTGATCGGCGAGGGCGGCCGCTGCGCGTCGACGCCGCCGACGCCGAGCGGGACGAAGAACCAGAACGCGGCGTACAGCAGCGCGCCGAGGCCGTCGGCCATGAACAGCCCGACGAACACGAGCCGGACCCAGACGACGGGCAGCCCGAGGTGCCCGGCGAGCCCCCGTGCCACCCCGCCGAGCCAGCGTCCGTCGCTGCTGCGGTAGAGCTTGCGCGGCGGCCGCGGTTCGGCGAGGGGCGCTGCTGCGGCTTCCGACATGCCACCGATGGTCACACGGCGGCGCGGCACGGAGCATCAGGGTCGGTCCCGGAGACGCCCCTGATCTTCGCGCGGCGTGCCGGCCGGACGCTCCCCCGCCGCCGTCTCGGGGCCGATATCAGGGTTTGGCCAGGGTCGTACCGGCTGCCGCCGCGGCGTCCCGCCCGTCACCATGGACCCATGACAGATCACGAGCGCGCCGCGACGGGTCCGGGACCCGGCCCCGGCCCGGCCCCGGGCGGCGGGCCCGCGGGCGCGCGGGCGCGGGAGGGAGCGCGGCCCACGGACGCGGGAGCACGGGCCGCGCGGGCGCCGGCGGCGGACGGCCCCGCCGACGGGCCCGGCGCCGCGGAGCCTCCCCCGAGGTTCCGGCGGGACCGGCGGTACAAGATGCTGGCCGGGGTGTGCGCCGGGCTCGGGCGGCAGTGCGACATGGACCCGGTGATCTTCCGCATCACCCTCGCCGTGCTCTCCGCGACCGGCGGCATCGGCCTGATCTTCTACGGCTTCGCCTGGCTCCTCGTCCCCTACGAGGACGAGGACGAGAACGAGGTCCGCAAGCTGCTGACCGGCCGGGTCGACGGCCAGGCGCTCACGGCCGTGCTGTTCGCGCTGGTCGGCTGCGGGGTGTTCCTGACGCTGCTGAAGAACGGCGGGGTCCTGACGTTCGCCGTCGTCCTCTCCCTCCTGCTGGCCGGCGCGGGGTACTGGTCGCGGCAGCGCGGCGCCCCCGGCCCCGACCCCCTGACCGCGCAGACCGTGGCCGACGCCCCGCCGGAGGCGCAGGCGCCGCCCGTCCCCGCCGCCTTCCCCTCCTGGTGGCGCGACCCCATCGTCAAGGACGGCACCCACATCGGCGGCACCGGCTACCTGTGGGGCCCGCAGGACTCCCGTGACCGGGACGTCGCCGCGGCCGTCGCCCTCGGTCTCGGCGTCCCGGGCGGCCCCGAGGACCCGCGCGTCGGGCGCGCCCGGCCCCCGAAGCCGCGCGGACCCCGCTGGATCGGCGGCTGGGTCTTCCTGCTCGCCCTGCTCGCGGGCGGCCTCGGCACCGGCCTGACCTGGGAGGGCCACGCCCTGGGCACCAGCCTGCAGTCCGGCCTGGCCTGCGCGCTCGCCGTCTTCGGCCTCGGCATCGCGCTCAGCGCGTTCCTCGGGCGGACGGGGGCCGGCTCGGTCCTCCTCGCGGTCGTGACGGCGGGCCTGCTCGCCGGCTCGGCGGCCCTGCCCGAGGACGTCGGCACGGAGTGGGTGCGCACGACCTGGCGCCCCGCCACGGCGGCGCAGGTGCGGCAGCAGTACGACATCGGCACGGGCGTCGGCACGCTCGACCTGTCCCGGATCGACGTGGCCGAGAGGCGGACCGTCACGACCCGGGCCGACGCGGGCGTCGGGGGGATACGCGTGATCGTGCCCGAGGACGTGACCGTGCGGCTGACCGTGGAGGTGGGGGTGGGTGACATCCGGTTGCCGGGGGACGACCGCAAGGACGTGGACGTGGCACCGGGCAGGCACCGGGAGGTGACCCTGCGGCCGGCCCCGGACGCCGGGCGGGCCGGGACGCTCGTCCTGGACCTCCACGTGGGCGTGGGGCAGGCGGAGGTGAGCCGTGCTGCGTCATGAGTTCCAGCCCGGGAAGCTGGTCGCCGGCCTCGTCCTCACCGCCGCGGGCGTCGTCTACGCCGGTGACGCGGGCGGTCTCTGGGACACGCCGTGGTTCGCGGTGATCCCCCTCGTGGTGGGCGGGCTCTGCCTGGCGGGCGCGGCGGGGTTCCTGGCCGGACGCGTGCGCCGGCGCCGCGGCGCGGGCCGCCCGGGCACCGGCGGGGCCGGGGCGCGACCGGCGCGCTGACGGCGCGCCCGGCCGGTGCTGGGGCTGTCCGACCATTCCCGTCGTCGCCCGGAGGGCAGTCCCGCGGCGTCAGGTGCGTGCTCTCGGCGTGCCGGGCACAGAGCCTCGTACGGGACGTACTCGGTTCTGCGCCCGGCGCGGCGAGAGTGCGTGCACGGCATCGCGAGACCGGCGGGAATGGTCGGACGGACCCTAGCGGTGGTCCCGCGCCCGCTGCCGTCGCCGCGCGCGCAGGGCGGCGTCCGCGGAGGGCGCGGGCGCGCCGGCGAGGACGAGGGGGATCCAGGCCATGAGATAGACGAGGTCGTTGCCGTAGTAGTAGGGGTCGGAGGCCCAGCTCACGGTGAGCCAGAGGCTCAGCGAGATCAGCGCGCCGCCCAGCGCGGCCGCCCGGGCGAACAGGCCGAGCAGGGTGCCGACGCCGACGGCGACCTCCCCGGCGGCGAGGGCGGACCCGAAGCCGACGGGGTTCTCCAGGGCGAGGTTGACGAGGGCCGGGACGGCCGAGGAGTCCCGGACGGCCCGCATGGTGTCGCCGATCGACCCGGGCCCGGTCTCCTGGAGGAAGGCGCTGTCGGTGAGTTTGTCCAGGCCGGCGTAGACGAAGGTGACGCCCAGGAAGATGCGCAGGGGGAGGAGGGCGTGGCGGGCGGCGGTGCCGCGCCGGTCACGGCCGCCGTCCGGCGGGGGTGGGTGCGGGTCCGTCCGCGTGCTGTGCATCATCGCTGCTGGCCGCCTCCCGCCCGCCGGTGCCGAGACCTCTCGACAGACCATACGTACGGCGAGCAGGCCCGGCTCAACCCCCCGCCGGCAGGTTTTCCGCCTCCCGTCCGGAAGAGCCCCGGCCGTCCCGGAAGGGCCCCGGCGACCTCGGAAGGGCCCCGGCGACCTCGGAAGGGCCCCGGCCGCCCCGGAGGGACCCCGCCCTCCGGAGGGGTCCCTCAGTCCGTCACGTCGATCACGTACCGGTTGGTCTCCGCTCCCGCCGCCGTCACCACCTGCACCTCCACCCGTCCCGGCTCCACGTCCGCCGGCACCGGCACCGTGAGCAGCGTGTCCGTCGGGTTGCTGAAGCCGCCGGTCACCGGGACCAGGGGGACGTGGGTGTGGACGGCGCCGATGCGGACGACCGTCCGGGACAGCCGGTCGGGTCCCTGCGCGCCCGGCGGGACGAAGCCGGCGCCCCGGATCTCGATGTCGTCGCCGGTGCGGATCGGCGCGTCCAGGTCACCGGCCTCCCGGACCCGTACGACGGAGAGGATCACCGGCCGGCCGCCCTCCGCGTACTTGCCGGCAAGGTAGGTCGCCGCCGAGACCAGCACCACCACCGCCAGCCCCCACGGCAGGTCCGGCAGCTGGTCCGGCCGCCGGGCCAGCCGCACACCGGCGAAGAGCAGCGCGACCGCGCCGATCACCGCGTACTGGAGGTCGGCGAAGGACCCCCGGCCCGCGTCGTCGGTCAGCAGGTCCGCCGCCCTCGGCCGGTCCGCCCGGACCTTCTGCAGCCGCTGCGCGAGCACCCGCAGCCCGACGACCCGCCGCACGAGGACGGCGATCCCGCACACCACCGCGAGCACGGTCACCACGCCCGCGCCCCGGGCGAGCTCCAGGCCCGCGATCAGCGCGTCCCGTTCGCCGGGCCGGGACGCCACCGCCAGCCGCACCACGAGCACCAGCACCGCGTACGCCAGGAACAGCACCCACGCCGCCGCGACGGCCCGGGACGTGGACAGGCGGTTGTCCTCGCCGATGACCGGCGCGAGCACCCCGCCGCGCGCCCGGTGGAACCAGGACGCGGCCGTGAGCGCGAGGGCGGCCAGCAGTGCCGCGACCAGACCGGCGGTGCGGGCCGCCGTCCAGCCCGCCCCGATCGCGGTGAGCGCCTGCACCAGCAGCAGGAGCACGACCAGCGCCCACACCGTGACGGCCGTGCGGCGCCACAGCCCGGCCAGCCAGGCCTCGCCCTCGGCCCGTCCGCGTTCGGCGACGAGCGCGGCGGACTGCGTCAGCTCCTCGGAGACGTACTGGCGGGAGGCCGGGGCGGAGTGGGCGACCGCGGCCGGCAGCCCCTGCCCGGCCGCGAACGTCTCGCGCAGGTGCAGGAACGCGGCGACGGCCTGCCGGTGCCCCTCGCGCGCGCCGTGCGGGCAGCCCCCGCAGGTGCAGCCGCCCCGGTGCCCGCCGCCGTACGCGGGTCCGCCGCCGCGCGCGGCCCGGTACGGGCTCCCCTGCGCGCCGCCGTGGGAACCCGCCGGTGCGCTCCCGCGCCCGGCACCGTGCCCGCCCGCGTCCGCCCCGCCCTGCCCGGCCTCCTGCACCGCCACGTCCGACGCCCGCCTTCCCCGCGAACCGAACCACCGGCAGCCCTCGGGCCGACCGGGGCCGCCACCCACCGACACCTACGACAACACCCCTGTGACGACAGCGAATTGTGCCCTACATCACCCGGTGCGCGTCCGCCGGGCGGCCGGTGCGGGTGAAGTTCGGCCCGGCGTGTTGACCCGGCGGCGAGCGTTCCCCTATGGCCCGGATCATCCGGCGTGACGGGACCGGGGTCCTCGACGGCGGCGCGCTCCGGACCGCGCCGGGCCGCTCCCTCAGTCGAGCAGGTCCGGCTCGCTGCGGCTGACGTCCCGCCACATCGGCTGGTAGTTGATCCACGCCATCAGGTCCCCGCCCAGCTGCTCCCGCGTGGCCACCGCCGGCCGGTGGTCGATCAGGACCGGCCGCCCCGCCGCCTTCGCCGTCAGCTGCACCTGGCAGGACCGCTCCATCGACACGAACCACCAGGCCGCCGCGTCCACCGAGTCGCCGACCGTCAGCAGCCCGTGGTTGCGCAGCACCAGCGCCTTGCGGGAGCCGAGCGCGGCCGCGACGCGCCGCCCCTCCTCGGCGTCGACGGCGACGCCGGTGTAGGAGTCGTACAGCGTGTGGTCCTCGTAGAAGGCGCAGCTCTCCTGGGTGATCGGGTCGAGCAGCTCGCCGAGCGCGGACAGGGCGCGCCCGTGCACCGAGTGGCAGTGGGCGACGGCGACGACGTCCGGGCGGGCGGCGTGCACCTGGGAGTGGACGGTGAAGGCGGCCTGGTTCACGTGGTAGCGGCCGTCGACCACCTGCCCGTCGGCGTTGGCCAGCACCAGGTCGCTCACGGTGACGTGCCGGAACGGGATGCCGAACGGGTTGACCCAGAAGCAGTCGGTGTACTCGGGGTCGCGCGCGGTGATGTGCCCGGAGACCCCGTCCTCGAAGCCGAGCCGTCCGAAGATGCGCAGCGCGCCCGCGAGCCGCTCCTTGCGGTGCCGGCGCTCGTCCTCGACCGACTCGTGCATCGGCGGCATCGCGAACTGCAGCCGGTCGGTGGGCAGCGGCGAGGGCGGGGTGGGCCCGTGCATAGGTCCTCCAGCGCTGGGTGCGGTACGGGGCGGAAGTTACCGCCGGTCCGCCGTGGAGGACAGATCTGTTCGGTAAAGACGGGGCGCGAGGGGCGGCCCGCTCACGGCGCTCGTCCGGTACGACACCCCGACCGCGGCGGGCCGCACGCCGGTGCGGGGCGAGCGGGCGCGGGAGCGACACGCCCGGCCGGGGCCGAACGGAGGGTGACCCACCCGAATAGCCGACATCAGATGTCGGGTATCGCCGCCAGACTCTCGGCATGACAGTGAACTGGGCGGCTTTCACGACCGCCGAACCAGATCTGGCGAAGACCGTCGAGGAGCGCTTCGGCGCGTTCACCCACCACGTCCTCGCCACCCTGCGCAGGGACGGCTCCCCCCGCACCACCGGCCTGGAGGTCCGCTTCGTGGACGGGGAGCTGTGGCTCGGCATGATGCCGGACTCGCTCAAGGCCCTCGACCTGCGCCGCGACCCCCGTTTCGCGCTCCAGGCGAACCCCGGCGAGGGCACCGGCATGGGCGGCGGCGACGTACGGATCAGCGGCCGGGCGATCGAGGTGGAGGACACGGCGGCGAAGGCCGCGTACGTGAAAGAGGTGGAACCGCCGGAGCCGTTCCACCTCTTCCGCACCGAACTGACGGAGGTCGTGCGGACCTCGGTCGAGGACGACACCTATCTCGTCGTCCAGGTCTGGAAGCCCGGAGCGCCGGTGCGCACGCTCAGACGGACCTGACCGGGGGGACTACTCCCACTCGATGGTGCCCGGCGGCTTGGACGTCACGTCCAGCACGACCCGGTTGACGTCCTTGACCTCGTTGGTGATCCGGGTGGAGATCCGGGCGAGGACGTCGTACGGCAGGCGCGACCAGTCGGCCGTCATGGCGTCCTCGGACGAGACCGGGCGCAGGACGATCGGGTGGCCGTAGGTGCGGCCGTCGCCCTGGACGCCGACGCTGCGGACGTCCGCGAGCAGGACCACCGGGCACTGCCAGATGTCCTGGTCGAGGCCGGCCGCCGTCAGCTCCTCGCGGGCGATGGCGTCGGCCTCGCGCAGCAGGTCCAGGCGCTCCTTGGTGACCTCGCCGACGATCCGGATGCCGAGGCCCGGGCCGGGGAACGGCTGGCGCTGGACGATCTCCTGCGGCAGGCCGAGCTCCTGGCCGACCATCCGGACCTCGTCCTTGAACAGCTTGCGCAGCGGCTCGATCAGCTTGAACTCGAGGTCCTCGGGCAGGCCGCCCACGTTGTGGTGGGACTTGATGTTGGCGGTGCCGGTGCCGCCGCCGGACTCGACCACGTCCGGGTAGAGCGTGCCCTGGACGAGGAACTCCACCGCCGGGCCCTCGTCCGCGACGATCTCGGCCTGGGCCTGCTCGAAGACCCGGATGAACTCGCGGCCGATGATCTTCCGCTTCTCCTCGGGGTCGGTGACCCCGGCGAGCGCCTTGAGGAACCGCTCCTCGGCGTCGACGACCTTCAGCTTGACGCCGGTCGACGCCACGAAGTCCTTCTCGACCTGCTCGCTCTCGCCCTTGCGCATGAGGCCGTGGTCGACGTAGACGCAGGTCAGCTGGTCGCCGATGGCCTTGGCCACGAGCGCGGCGGCGACCGCGGAGTCCACGCCGCCGGACAGGCCGCAGATGGCGCGCTTGTCGCCGACCTGCTCGCGGATCGCGGCGACCTGCTCCTCGATCACGTTCCCGGTGGTCCAGGAGGGGGACAGGCCCGCACCCCGGTACAGGAAGTGCTCCAGCACCTGCTGCCCGTAGGTGGAGTGCATCACCTCGGGGTGGTACTGGACGCCGTACAGCTTCTTGGTGTCGTTCTCGAACGCGGCGACCGGGACGACGTCCGTGGAGGCCGTGACGGCGAAGCCGTCGGGGGCGGCGGAGCAGGCGTCGCCGTGCGACATCCACACGGCCTGCTCGGCCGGGGTGCCCTCGAAGAGGGTGGAGGACACCTTGGAGACGTGCAGGTCCGTGCGGCCGTACTCGCGGGCTCCGGTGTTGTCCACCGTGCCGCCCAGGCTCTGGGCCATGAGCTGGAAGCCGTAGCACATGCCGAAGACGGGGACGCCGGCCTCGAACAGGGCGCGGTCGACGGTGGGGGCGCCCTCCTCGTACACCGAGGAGGGGCCACCGGAGAGGATGATCGCCGCGGGGTTCTTGGCGAGCATCTCCTCGACCGGCGTGGTGCTCGGCACGATCTCGCTGTAGACCCGCGCCTCGCGGACGCGACGGGCGATGAGCTGGGCGTACTGCGCGCCGAAGTCGACGACCAGGACGGTGTCGGGGGCGGCGGCAGCGGGAGTCGCTGATGACACGGGGTGCCTTCCGGCGGTGGGGCGGGGGTCCTTGTGCCCACCGATTCTACCGAGGTGGGCACCGGTGGCGTCGCGCCGCCGGTGCCGGGGCCGCCAAAGCGGCCCCCGCGGGTGCGTCTCACCATGCGAACCGCTTTGGACGGCACCGGACGGCGCGGCATACTGGCCGCATGCTCACGCACCAGACCTCCGTCTTTACCTATGGCACCCGGCCCGCCGGCTGCCATGGTCGTGCTGCTTGAGCAACTGACAAGCGACTTCCCAGGCGCCCCGGGCCGACAAGGCCCGGGGCGCCTGCCGTTTCCGGGTCCTGTCGCCCCGGGGCACCGTCCACCGAGGAGACCCGACATGACCGCCACCGCAGCGGAGAAGACCGGCGCGCGCACCCCGCAGGCCGCCGACGTGATCGCCGGCGCCCGGGAGCGCATCGACGCGCTCGACGACCGGATCATCGGCCTGATCCAGGAGCGCGCGGCCGTCTCCGCCGTCATCCAGGAGGCCCGGATCTCGTCCGGCGGCCGCCGCGTGAACCTCTCCCGCGAGATGGAGGTCCTGGCCCACTACCGGGAGGCCCTGGGCAGGCCGGGCACGACCCTCGCCATGACCCTGCTGGAGCTGTGCCGCGGCAAGATCTGAGCCGCCGCCCCCCGCACAGACGTACGCCTTCTTCTCACCCGTACGGCGCGTGACCGCGTCCGGCGGCGCCTCGTTGGTCCCGGTGTCCGTGCCAGCCAGGGGCGGGCCCGAAGGAACCACGCGTGGCTCGCTGGAGCGATGAGGCGTACGGATCGTGCCGTGCGTCGTGGGACCTCGCTCCAGGGAAGTGACCGGGCGGCAGGGGACAGCAGCCCGGTCACCCCAGAGAACGGCCGGCTCCGGGGACGCCCGGGGCCGGCCGGCGGAACCGCCGAAGCGCACAGGACCGGATCGCACGGCCGCCGGCGCCGTGACCACCCGGCACCCCGCGCGGCGGCTCCCCGTCCCCCGTGCCCATCCGTACGACCCGGCCGTCCGAGGCCGGGACCGGCGGCGCGACCTCCCGGCGCCGCCGGCGGGCACCGACGCCGTCCCGACGTCGGTGCCGACGAACGAAGGGCCCCGCGGCCTCCGCCCCGCGGGGCCCTTCGCGCGCCCGCGCGTTGAGGCCCAATACACCAAAGACCTCGAGGAAGACACTGATTTATCAGCGCCTTCACAAGGCGTCCACATCTAGCCTCTTCTTGATCACTTCTGGCCAAATCGCCGCCAGCCCCCTCCTGATCTTCGGTTCAACGACTTAGATCGTCACATCCGCCCCAAGTTCATCGGAAGCCCCGACGAATTCCACAGGGGTGGACAGAGGGGGTAATTGCGAGTGGCGATCAAACGGAGGACTGCTTTCGTCGTAGGCGTCGCGGGGACCGCATTGGTTGCGGGCACCGCCGTCGTGCAGGCGGCGTACACCGACAACATGTACCCGACCAACAATTACAGCCCGACCTGCCGGGACGGCGGTCAGGGCGACACCTTCTGCCAGACGGACAACAAGACCCTGACGGTCTACCGGGAAGGCAGCCTGACCTCGGCCGAGAAGAGTGCCATCTCCCGAGCGGTCAAGGACTACTACGGTCCGACCGACCTCGCCGTGAAGATCGAGTCCCGGGGTGTGTACGCGGGCGGTTCCGAGACGGACATCATTTACAAAGCGAAGACCCTGGCGAGGGGCAAGATAGGAATCGCCTGGTGTGACGACGCCGTTTCCTCACGGAAGTGCGACCAGCACCACATCGCCTTCAACAAGAACAACGACGGTATCGGCCCCATCAACAAGTCAGACGCTTGTCACGAAACCGGGCATGCGGTCGGACTGACCCACGGCCCTGAAGCCAGCCCCGCCAAAGGCCTCTACGACGACCGCCTCGGCTGCATGTCCTACAACGACGTCTACGGCCTCGGCGCGAACAACAAAGAGAACATCAACGCGACTTACTGAGGCCTGATCAGGGGGAATTTCGTGGCACTGACCACAAGAACGAAAATTGCGGGTGCCGTCCTGGGTGCCGCTCTGGCGGCCGCAGCCGCGCTCGTCCCGCTCTCCGACACCACACAGGACAACCGGGCGGGCCAGCGCACGGACGTCATCCTCGCCGACTCGAAGGACGCCATACCCTCCATAACCGCGACCGACTGGGTGTCGTACGGCGATCAGGTCGCCGTCGTTCACGTGGCGGCCGAGAACGAGATCGCCGCGGACAGTGAGGAGCTCGCGGCCGGCGAGGGTTACCTCTCGCGGACGGTCACACTCCAGGTCAAGGATCGCGTGTGGTCGCGGGCCGGCACGCCGGCCCTGCCGGACAACCTGTCCGTCATCGCGGACGGCTGGTCGTTCAAGGGGGACACCAAGACCCGCGTAGGGTCGCACGAGGCTCCGCGGCTGGAGGTCGGGCACGACTACGTCGTCGCGCTCGCCCACTTCTCCGACGGCGAGTGGTCGCCGTTGGGGACCAGCGGCATCCTTCCGTACGACGACAGCCAGGTCGGACAGGGCGAGTTCCAGGGCACGACGGTCACCGCCACGGCCTACCGCTCGGCAATGCAGGCTCGACTGATCTCCGGCGACGAGGAGCCCCTCGCCTACCGGGCCGCAGGCAAGGACGCGGCCGGCGTCCGGACCATATTGGCAGGCGCGACCCCCGACGCCACCGCGGCGCAGAACTTCCACCTCAACGCGGTCGCCCGGGCCCGCATCGTGGCCAAGTCCGCGGCGGCGGCCGCAGCGGCCGCCGACACCTTCTGCCGGGTGGCGGCACCGCTCGCGACCACGGCGGGCAGCACGTACACACCGGACGAGCTCGGCGACATCCTCACGGACCTCGCCGGCATGACGGACGAGGCCGGTCTGGGCACCATGCTGCGCGCCTACGCGGCCGAGCTCCGCTCGGGCGGGGACACCAGCGCCTGGACCAGCCTCGCGGTCCGCAGGAGCACGGCGACCCGGGTCGAGCGCGCGTGCAACATTGACGTGGGAGACCTGCTGCCCAACGACACGGGCGACACGGAGTAATACGACACCCGGCCCGGGCCTGCCCGGGATGCTGCGAGCCGTGGCACGAAACTTCGTGCCACGGCTCAGGCGTCCCATGAACGTTCCGGTTCCCTGCCACGTCACAGTGACGCGAGATCGACCGAAGCACCAGGTGCTGTACCGAAACAGGGGGTGTCTCATGGCCTTGACCACGCGCATGAAAATCATCGGTGCCGTGGTGGGCACGGCAGTGGCCGGCTCCATCGCACTCGTCCCCGTGCTCGCGGAAGAGGACCGACGCAGCGACGCCCGCCGCCAGGACGCCGTGGTCTCCGATGAGAAAGAAGCACTGCCCTCCTTCACGGCAACCGACTGGGTGTCCTACGGCGATCACGTCGCCGTCGTCCGGGTGGCGGCCGAGCGCGAGGAGTCCGGCGTCAGCGAGGAGGAGGCCGAAGCGGGCGAGGGATATCTGTCGCGAGCAGTCGACCTGCGCGTCAAGGAGCGCGTGTGGACCCGGTCCGGCGCGCCGACTCTGCCCGACGCCGTCTCGATCACGGCCGACGGCTGGGAGGCCAAGCAGGACACGCGGCTTCCCGTGGTGCCTCGGACTGCCCCGCGGCTCGAAGTGGGCCACGACTACGTGATCACGTTCGCTCGCTACCCCGACTCCGTCTGGGCGCCGCTCGGATCAGGGGGCATCCTGCCCTACGACCAGGGCCGGATCGGTCAAGGAGAGTTCGAGGGGAAGACCGTCACCGTCGACGCCTACCGCTCGGCACTGGAGCGGCGGCTGGTCCCAGGAGTCGAGGAACCACTGGCCTTCCGGACTGCCGGAAAAACGGCCGTCGACCTCAGGAGCCTCCTGCAGAGCACTCCTCCCGAGGCCAAGGCGGCACAGCACTTCGACCTCGACGCGATCGCGCGGTACGAGAAAGTGACGGGCGCCGACGAGCCGCCTGCGGACACGTTTTGTTCTGTCGCGTCGCCGCTCGCGGTGCCCGAAGCGAGTCGGTACACCCCGGACGAGCTCGCCGACGTGCTGACGGACCTGGCAGGAATGACGGACGAGGGCGCGCCGTCCCTACGGGCCTACGCGGCTTCACTGCGGGCGGATGACGGCACCGCGGCCGATGACACCGCTCGCAAGGCGTCGATCACCAAGATCGAGCAAGCGTGCGGAATCGAAGTGGGAGAGCTGCTTCCGAACGACGCGGACCCTGAGAAGTGACCGGCGGCGAACGAAGGGCGTGACGCAGGCCACATAAGAATTATGTAATCGCGGGGACAACCCTTCGCGGCCGTCGCGGATCAAACATGCAGAACCAGGGGCCACTCCCGCACCCCAGAAGCGGCGGCCTTCCCACACCTGGTACTGCGACCGCCGCAGTACTCCGGACTTCCTGAGGTCTTCATGAAGCTTCGCCGTGCCATGGCAGCTGCGGCCGCGACCGCGGTCATAGCCCCGATCGCGCTGCTGTCCGCGCCCGCCGCGTTCGCGACGGAGTCGACGGAGACGCCGTCGGGGACCCCGACGGAGACGGTCACCTCCACACCGAGCGAGACGGCCACCGAGACCGCCTCGGCGACGCCGACCGACACGGCCACCTCCACCGCCACGCCGACCGCGACCGGCCTGCCGACCGACACGCCGACGAGCTCCTCGCCGTCCGGCACGCCGTCGCAGAGCCCGACCAGCGAGCCGGAGCCCACCGACTCGGCCGAGCCGAGCGAGGAGCCGACCGACCCCGAGGTGCCGTTCTGCGAGGAGGTCGACGAGGAGTTCGCCGACGCCAAGGTGTCCGCGGACATCAAGGGCCTGCCCGGCAAGATCGTCGCGGGCAGCGGCTACCACGGCTTCCAGCTGGTCGTCACCAACGAGTCGGGCACCGACGTCGAGGGCGTCGCGTTCTACGCCGAGGTGGAGAACTACGAGCTCGAGGAGTCCAAGTACCTCAGCCCGTACGTCGACCTGGAGTTCAAGAACCCGGGCACCGGCGCCTGGGAGGACATCCGGGACGAGTCCGGCTACGCCGGTGACTACTTCTTCTACGCGGAGGAGCTGAAGGCCGAGAAGAGCGAGACGGTCGACCTGCGCGTCAGCATCGACGCCAAGGCCCCGGCCGGCGACGCCTACTCCTTCGGCTCCGGCGCCTACCTGGACAACGTCAACGGCCAGGACTGCATCGCCGAGGGCTGGTCCCGGTACGACTTCCAGGTCCTGCCGGCCGGCTCCTCGAACCCGAAGCCGGGCGACGCCCAGCCGAGCGACGGGGACAAGGGCTCGGTGAAGAAGCCGCAGGGTGACGTCTCCGCGCTGCCGACCGGCAACCTCGCCGAGACCGGCTCCAACTCCGCCCTGCCGGTGATCGGCCTCGTCGGCGGTGTCGCCGTCGTCGCCGGTGCCGGTGCGGTGTTCGCCGTCCGCCGCCGCAACGCCGGGGCGGACGCGTAACACCCGGGGCGCACAAGCCAAGAGAGGGACCTGAGCTCGGAGGGGGGCACAGGTCCCTTTCTTCGTGCCCGCGGCCGGCGGTTACCGCTTCGGCGGCACCGCCGGCATCCCGAGGAACGGCAGCCGCAGCGCGCCGAAGGCGTCCGCCGGGACCGCCGGGGACTTCGGCTCGACCGGCCGGAGGCGCTCGTAGGCCGTGCCCTGCGCCGGGCGCGGGTCGGCCTCGCCCTTGTTGGGCCAGTACGACATCGCCCGCTCGGCCTGGGCGGTGATCGTCAGGGACGGGTTCACGCCCAGGTTCGCCGAGACCGCGGCGCCGTCGACGACCGAGATGCCGGGGTGGCCGTACAGCCGGTGGTATGGGTCGATCACGCCGGTCTCGCGGGAGGCGCCGATGGGGCAGCCGCCGAGGAAGTGGGCCGTGAGCGGCATGCCCGACAGCTCGCCGACGTTGGAGCCCGCGAAGCCGTTGATCTCGGCGGCCAGCGCGCAGGCGCCCTCGGTCGCGGCCTTGATCTGCTTGGGGTTGGGGGCGCCGTGGCCCTGCCGTGCCGTCAGCAGGCCGCGGCCCACCCCCGACGGCTTCAGATAGGTCGTCAGGGAGTTGTCCAGCGACTGCATCACCAGGCCGATGATGGTCCGCTCCGACCAGCGGCGGTTGGACAGCGAACGCACCACCAGCACGGGGTGCCTCGCCGCGTGGGCCAGGAAGCCGAGGACGCGGGAGGCGCCCGAGCGGTTGCCGGCGTACGGCACCTGGAGGATGGACAGGCTGCCCATCGAGTTGGAGCCCCGGCCGTAGCGGACCGGCTCGATGTGGGTGTACTCGTCGGGGTGGATGGAGGACGTGATGGCCACGCCCCGCGTGAAGTCCGCCTTCGGCGCGCCGGTGGCCTTGCGGTAGCGGCGGTCGTCGGTCTGGGCGCCCACCAGCGCCTCGGAGTTGGTGCGGGTCAGCTCGCCCAGCCGGTCCGACAGGCGCGGCAGCTGCCCGCCCGCCTTCATGCGGTGCAGCAGGGTCTGGGTGCCGTAGGTGCCGGCGGCCAGGACGACCCGGCGGGCCCGGAAGGTGCGGCCCCGGCCCTTGCGCCGGTCGTCGGTGGGCAGGGTGGCGACCGCGTAGCCGCCCCGGGAGTCCTCCGTGACCGACACGACCGTCGTCATGGGGTGGACGACCGCGCCCGCCTTCTCGGCGAGGTGCAGGTAGTTCTCGTTGAGGGTGTTCTTCGCGCCGTGCCGGCAGCCGGTCATGCACTCGCCGCACTCGGCGCAGGCCCGCCGGGACGGGCCCGCCCCGCCGAAGTACGGGTCGGGCACCTCCTGGCCCGGCTTCGCCGTCACCGACCCGTCGGCGTCCTTGCCGTCGCCGAAGAACACGCCGACCGGCGCCAGGTGGAAGGTGTCCCCGCAGCCCATCCGCTCCGCCGCCGCCTTCAGGTGCACGTCGGAGGGGGTCATCGTCGGGTTGAGCCGCACGCCGAGCATGCGCCGCGCCTGGTCGTAGTACGGCTTCAGCTCCTCCTGCCAGTCCGTGATGTCCCGCCACTGCGGGTCCTCGAAGAACGGCTTCGGCGGGACGTAGAGGGTGTTGGCGTAGTTGAGGGAGCCGCCGCCGACGCCGGCGCCCGCCAGGACCATGACGTTGCCCAGCAGGTGGATGCGCTGGATGCCGTACATGCCGAGCCTGGGCGCCCACAGGTAGTTCTTCAGGTCCCAGGAGTTCCTGGGGAGCGTCTCGCGCGTGAAGCGGCGGCCCGCTTCCAGGACGCCGACGCGGTAGCCCTTCTCGGTCAGGCGGAGCGCCGAGACCGAGCCGCCGAAGCCGGAGCCGACCACGACCACGTCGTAGTCGTACCCGTCCTCGTGGCTCTCGTCGTGGCCGTCCCCGTCCCCGGGCTGGACGGACTTCTCCTGCGACACGTGCTCTCCTCGTCGAGAACGGGTGCGGTTAGCGGAAGCGGAACGCCTTCATCAGGCGCAGGCTGCGGGTCATGAACGCCGCGTACTGCTCGTCGTCCATGCCCAGCGACGGGGCCATCGGCAGCAGCCGCTGGTGGGCGACGGTCTGGGCCTCCGTGTACTTGAGGATGCCCTCGGAGCCGTGGCGGCGGCCGAGACCGGAGTCCTTCATGCCGCCCATGGGCGACTGGACGCTGCCGTAGGCGGGCGCGTAGCCCTCGTTGACGTTCACGGTGCCGGTGCGCAGCCGGGCGGCGACCCGGCGGCCGCGGCGGGCGTCCTTCGTCCAGACCGACGCGTTCAGCCCGTACGGCGTGGCGTTGGCGCGCGCGACCGCCTCGTCCTCACTGGTGAAGCGGTACACCGAGACGACCGGGCCGAAGGTCTCCTCCGAGCAGACGGCCATGGACGGCTCGACGCCGTCGAGGATGGTCGGCTCGTAGAAGTACGGGCCGATGTCCGGGCGGGCGGTGCCGCCGGCGACGACCCGCGCGCCCCGGTCGACGGCCTCCGCCACGTGCCGGCGGACGGTCTCCAGCTGGCGTTCGCCGACGAGGGAGCCCATGTCGGCGCCGTACGCGAGGGAGTTGCCGAGCCGCATGGCCCTGGTGCGGGCGGCGAAGCGCTCCAGGAAGGCGTCCGCGACCGACGCGTGGACGAAGAGCCGCTCGATGGAGATGCACAGCTGCCCGGCGGAGGAGAAGCAGGCGCGGACGGCGCCCGCGGCGGCCTTCTCCACGTCGGCGTCCTCCAGCACCAGCATGGCGTTCTTGCCGCCGAGTTCGAGGGAGACGCCGACCAGGCGGGCGGCGGCGCCCTGGGCGACCTCGCGGCCGGTGCGGGTGGAGCCGGTGAAGGAGACGTAGTCGGCGTGCCGCACCACCTCGGGGCCGACGACCGGGCCGTCGCCGATGACCACCTGGAAGACGTCGGCGGGCAGCCCCGCCTCGATCAGCAGGTCACGGGCCCACAGGGCGGTCAGGCAGGTCTCCGTGTCGGGCTTCATCACGACGGCGTTGCCCGCGGCGAAGGCCGGGAGCGCGTCGCCCACCGACAGTTCCAGCGGGTAGTTCCAGGGGGCTATCTGGCCGACGACCCCGCGGGGGTGGCGCAGCTCGGTGACCCTGGTGAGGGCCGGCACGGCGCCGGCGTGCCGCTTGGGCCCGAGGTACGACGGCGCCTTGCGGCCGTAGTGGCGGGCGGCGACCGCGACGGCCTGCACCTCCTCGTGGGCGTGCAGGCGGGCCTTGCCGGTCTCCAGCTGGACGAGGTCGAGCACCTCGGCCTGGCGCTCCAGCAGCAGGTCGTGGAAGCGCAGCAGGACGGCGGCGCGCCGCCGGACCGGCACCCGCGCCCACACGGCCTGGGCGGCGCGGGCCGCCTCGAACGCCCCGGCGACGTCCTCGGGCGTCGACTCGGGGAGGTCGGCCAGCTTCTCGCCGGTGAACGGCGTGTGGTTGGCGGTGCGCCCGGAGCCGGCCACGCCCTTGGTGAGCTGGGCGACCAGCTCGGGCGTGACCACGTCGGCGGCGGTGCGGGCGCCCGCGGGAGCGGGTGCGAGGGGGTTCGTGCCGGTCTTGTCCAGGGCCTGCGCGTCCGTCATGACGCGCAGGGTATGCCGCGGCCGGGCCTTTGGGTACCCGTCGGTAATACGGCTTTACCGAAGGCACACATCCCGCCAGTGGTCGCTGGCAACGAACGCCCTGATCAGGGCGTTGTACGAGGCGCCGCACGAGGGGAACGGAGTCCGCGTCGGCCGGCGCCGATCCGGAGCCGGTCCCGGGCGGCCTCGGACACCGCGGCACCCGCGCGCTCGTCCGGAGCACCGGCGGGCATGTCGACGCGCAGCGCGTACAGGCGGCCGTCGCCGGTGCGGACCACCAGCTCCGTGACCCGGGTCCGCGGGCCGCCCCCCGTGCCGTACACCGTTCCGCACGCCGTTCCGTACGTCGTGTCGGCGAGGACGGCCTCGTGCCCCTGGACGCGGGTGCGGGTGTACCGCGTGGGCGCGGCCGGGCGGCCGTCCCGGGTCCGGTGCGCCTCCGGGCCTGGCCCGTCGGGGAACGGGGTGCCCGCTCCCTGTCGCCGCGGGACGGGGCAACTCTCCTCCGTGCGGCGGGTGTTCAGCCCCGGTCGACGTCCAGGTTCGCGATGGCCGTCCTCGCCACCTCGCGTCCGCGTGCCGTGAAGTCGCCCTTGCCCGGGTAGCTGACGGTGAGCTTGTACATGTCCCCGCCGGGGGTGCGGTAGTAGAAGAGCCGCAGTTCGCGCGGGCGCGGGTCCTGGGTGTCGTCGGTGGTGTAGGAGACCGTGTTCTCGGCGGCCTTCTCGCCCCGGTACGTGGTCCCGTCGTCGGGGCGGGTCCGGGTGTCCGGGCCGTCGGGCATGTCGAGGGCGTAGTCGCCGCTCCGCTTGAACTGCGCGTCGTCCTCGTACATCTCGGCGGCGGCGGAGTCGGCGATCGCACCGGTGGTGTCCTCGCCCTTCCTGTCGAGCCGCAGGCCGATCCAGATGCTGCCGCTCCAGTCGGTGTACGTGACCCAGTGCCCCTGGTCCGTCTTCCGGTCGGGCACGCTCCGCACATAGCCGTCGGGCACCGCCACCGTGGCGGCGACGTCCTTCTCCCGGTGCTTCTCCCAGCCCTCCGGCAGCGGCCCCGCGAACGGGTCGGCGATCACCAGGTACGCCGTCACCGCCGCCGCGACCACCGCCGCGCCGAGGCCGAGCCAGGCCGCGCGGCCCGGCCGGACGCGTCCGCCGCCGCCGTCGGGCGCCCGGACGACCTGGGTGGGCTGCGGGACGGGCGGGGCGGCGGCCGCCTCCAGCAGGGCGCGGACCCGGGCGGCGTCCGGGCGGCGCGCCGGGTCCTTGTGCAGCAGACCGGTGATGGCCTCGGCGAGCGGGCCCGTGGCGGACGCGGGCGGGGCGGGGGTGGCGTTGAGGACGGCCTGGAGCGTGGCGGGCGTGTGGGAGCGGCGGAACGGCGACACGCCCTCCGTCGCCGCGTACAGCACCACCCCGAGCGACCACAGGTCGCTGGCCGGACCGGGCCGCTGGCCCAGCACGCGCTCCGGCGCGATGTACTCGGGCGAGCCGACGAAGTGACCGGTGTCGGTCAGGTTCGTCTCGCCCTCGATCCGGGCGATGCCGAAGTCGGTGAGGACGACCCGGTCGTGGCGGCCGAGCAGCACGTTGTCCGGCTTCACGTCCCGGTGCAGGACGCCCGCCGCGTGCGCCGCCTCCAGCGCTCCGAGCACCTCCAGGCCGACGCGGGCCGCCTCGCGCGCGCCGAGCGTGCCCTCCTGGAGCACGTCGCCGAGCGACCGTCCCCGCACCAGCTCCATGACGATCCACGGCCGGCCGTCCACGACGGCGACGTCGTGCACGCCGACCACCGAGGGGTGGTCGAGCCGGGCCGCGGCGCGCGCCTCGCGCCGCATCCGCTCGAAGGCGTTGGCGCGTTCGCGCTCGGGAAGGTGGTCCGGTACGCGGGGCTCCTTCACGGCGACCTCGCGGTCCACCGTCTCGTCGTGGGCGCGCCACACCGTGCCCATGCCGCCGTGCCCCAGCTTGGCGATCAGCCGGTACCGGCCGGCGACGAGCCGCCCGGCACCGGGGTCCCCGGCGTCCTGCGTCCGGGCCGTTCCCTGCGGCGGGACGACCTGGGTGGGCGTCGCGTACGGGTTGCCGTCCGGTGCCGCGTGGGGGGCGTCCGACGCCGTGCGGGGGGTGTCCGGTGCCGCGTAGGGGTTGTCCGGATGCGGTGCCGCCGACCGCGGTACGGCCGACTGCGGATTCGGCGGTTGCAGAACGAAACTCGTCGGCTCGTCGGCCCCGTGGCGGGCTCCCCCGTCGCTGCTCATGGCTCCATCCATATCGCGCCGGCCGCTCGGGGATCCACTTCGGCGGCGGCGCGGTCACAGACCCGTGACGCGCTCCGGGGCTTATCTCCCGTTTCGGTGCGAGCGGACCACGGGCTCCGGTCCCGCCGTCCCGCTGCCGGGCCGCACGGTCGGCGTACGGGTCGCGGTCGGTGTACGAGTCGCGGTCGGCGTGCGGGGCGGCGTCGGCGTACGGGTGACCGTGACGGTCGGGACCGGGGAGCCCGGGTCCGGGCGGCTCGACGCCGACGCGGTGGGGACGGCCCCGGAGGGGAGCGGGCCACCGGGAGCGGAGGGGGCCGGGACGGTCACGGTCGCCGTCGCGGCCGGGGGCGTCCTCGGCGCGGACGTCGTCGGCGTACCGCCCCCGTCGCCGCCGCCCCGGTCCATGAGCAGCGCCGCGGCCGAGACACCCGCCCCCGCCATGGCCGCGACCAGCAGCCCCGCCACGAGCACGCCGCGCGGGGAGGGCCGGGCGGGCGCCCCGGCGGTGTCCGGCCCTCCCGGCGACCGCCACACGGACAGCTCCTGCCGCGGGCCGGGCGCGTCCCGCACCGGCCGCCCCGCGGCCTCCGCTCCGGCCGGCGACCGGACGGCGTCCGCGGGCCGCTGCCCGTCGGCGTCCCGCGGGGCGGCCGGCCACCGGCGGGACGCGTCCCGTCCCGTCGGCGCGTACGCGGGCGGCGGCACCGGCGGCGTGCGGCCCGTGTCGCGGAAGGCCAGCAGCATCCGCTCCGCCGCGTCCGCGTCCAGCCGCCGGTCCGGATCGCGCTCCAGCAGGCCCCGTACGACGGGCAGCAGCGGACCGGCCTGCGCCGGCGGCCGGATCTCGTCGGACACCACCGCGTGCAGCACCCCGCCCAGCGAGTCGCGGTGGAAGGGCGACGCGCCGCTCAGCGCGGCGCACAGCAGCGCGCCCAGCGACCACAGGTCGGCCTCGGGGCCGGTCCGGGCGCCCGACATCCGCTCGGGCGCGGTGTACTCGGGCGACCCGACGAAGGAGCCGGTCTCTGTGAGCGTGGTGGCGCCCGGCACCTGGGCGATGCCGAAGTCGGTCAGGACGACCCGGCCGGTCCCCTCCTCCAGCAGCACGTTCGCCGGTTTGAGGTCGCGGTGCAGGACACCGGCCGCGTGCGCGGTGCGCAGCGCGCGGAGCAGCGCGATGCCGATGCGGGCGGCCTCGGCGGCGTCCACCGGACCGCGGGCGGCGATCCGGTCGGCGAGCGAACCGCCGTCGACCAACTCCATGACGATGTACGGTCGTTCGCCGTTCCCCTCGTCCACGACGACGTCATGGACGACGATGATGTGCGGATGGCGCACCTGGGCGACGGCACGGGCCTCGCGCAGCGTGCGGTCCCGCTGCCGCCGGGCGTCGGCCGCGGAGAGCGTCTCGTCGACGGGGAGTTCCTTGACGGCCACCCGGCGGCCGAGGAGCTGGTCGGTCGCCCGCCACACCACGCCCATCCCGCCGCGCCCGAGTCTCGCCTCCAGCCGGTAACGGCCCGCCACCACACGGACGCTGTCCCCCTCGGTCCCCATGCGGCCATCATGCCCCACCGGACGGATCGGCTCCGGTCGGCCGGCGGGCGGGTGGCCGAAACCGTCGGCCCGCCCGCCGGGAGGCCCGTGCCCCCGCGGGCCGGGGGCCGTCCGTCAGGGCGTCTTCTCCTGCCAGCTGCGCAGAACGGACGCGAACTGCTCGCGGGCCGTCGGCCAGTCGGCCGCGGGCGAGGACATGTAGATCGCGTACTCGGTGCCGTCGCGGGCGACGTACGTCTCGTCGACGGCCCGGCGCGGACCGGGGAAGGCGGTGTCCTTCGCCTGCGCGGTCCAGGTGTACTCCCACCGGGCGCTGTCGCGGTCGCGGTAGACGGTCCGTTCCAGTGTCACCCGCCGGTAGTCGACGAGCCGCTGGAGCTGCTGCTCCAGGTCGAGCTGGTGGGCGTACGGGTCGGCGAAGTCCGGCGAGGTGTCGACGGCGATGCGGACGAAGTGCTCGCCGCCGTCGGGGGTGTAGTCGATCTGCCGGAGGTCGTCCTGGATGTCGTGGACCCGGCGTTCCCAGCCCTTGGGCAGGGAGAGGCTGAAACCCACGGGGTCGTCGTGCCGGACCCAGCCGTCCGGCACGGCCCCGCCCCGGCTCCGCGAGGCCGTGGGGGTGGGCGTCGGGGCGGACGACCCGTCGACGTGACTGTCCTGGCGCCGCCCCTCGTCCCACTTCAGCAGCGCCACGGCGGTCCCCCCGCCGACGAGCGCGGCGAGCACGACGACGAGGGCGAGCGTGCGCAGCCGGCGCCGCACCGACCCGCCACCGGCCGCGGGGTGGGCCGGGCCCATCGCCGCGGGTGCCGTCGCCGCCGCCGTTCCCATCGCCGCCGGTCCCATCGCCGTGGGGCCGATGGCGGTGGGACCGGTCGCCGACGGTCCCGCCGGGCGATGCCCCGTCGCACCGGGCCCCGTCGCCGTGGGCGCGGTGAACCGGGAAGCGCCGGGCCCGGTCGCCGTGGAACCGGCCGTCGGGCGGCCGGACGTCGCACCGCCGGGGACCGCACCGCCGGGGACCGAACCACTGGAGAACGAACTGCCGGAGAACGAACCGCCGGAAGCGGGCCCGTCGTTGGCGGAGGCGCCCGCCGCATACGCCGCCGGGTACGCGGCGCCCGCGCCCGGCCCCGGACGGGCGGGGCCCCCGGGAGCGTCCCGGTGGTGGTCGCTCCCGTACCGCGTCGTCGGCGCGTACGCCCCCGCCGCGTCCGGCCGCCGTCCCTCCGCCGCCCCGGCGAGCATCCGCTCCGCCTCGGCCGCGCCCGGCCGGGCGGCCGGATCCTTGCGCAGCAGTGCGGTGATGACGGGGCCGAGCGGGCCCGCGTGCTCCAGCCGTCCGGCCTCCTCCTCGACCACCGCCTGCATGGTGGCCAGCGGAGTGGTACGGCGGAACGGCGACCTGCCCTCCACCGCCGTGTACAGCGTCGCGCCGAGCGCCCACAGGTCGGAGGCGGGGCCGGGGTCCTGGCCGCGGACCCGCTCGGGGGCCAGGTAGTCGACGGAGCCGACGACCTCTCCCGTGCGCGTGATGGTGGTGTCGCCGTCGATCTGCGCGATGCCGAAGTCGGTGAGCAGGACGCGGCCGTCGCGGCCGAGGAGGACGTTGCCGGGCTTGACGTCACGGTGCAGGACACCGGCGGTGTGCGCGGCGCGCAGGGCGCGCAGCACCCACAGGCCGACCCGTGCCGCCTCGCGCGGCGCCACGCGGCCCTGCTCCCTGACCTGGTCCGCCAGCGAGCGGCCCTCGACCAGCTCCATGACGATCCAGGGCCGGCCGTCGTGTTCGAGCACGTCGTGGACGGTGACGACCGCCGAGTGGTTGATCCGCGCGGCCGCGCGCGCCTCGGCCCGGGTGCGGGCCAGCAGGACGGCCTGCTCGCTCTCGGACACGTAGAGCGCGGCGGTCAGCTCCTTGATCGCGACGGCCCGGTGCAGCACCTCGTCGTGCGCACGCCACACACGGCCCATGCCGCCGCTGCCGATGGCGTCGCCGAGCCGGTAGCGGCCCGCCACGAGCAGGCCCTGCATCTGATTCACGTTGCCCCGCAATGGTCTTGACAGGGTCAGGGTAAGGACCCGTGCGCGTCCCGGGAACCGGCGGGGTGCCAAGGAGACCGCACTGTGACGGTTGTCGCGATCGGGGCCCGGAGGGAACCACGAGGTGAACGGGTCACCCCGCCCGGCTCACCCCGTCGCCCGGTAGGTCGCCGCGGCCTGCTCGAACAGCCGTGACACCTGGTCCCGTTCGGCCTCCGGCCCCCGCACCTGGACCACGTGGTACGCGCCGTCCACCAGCATCGCGAGGTTGCGCACGTACAGCTCTCCACCGTCGTCGCCGGTCCAGGTGAACTGCCCCTCGGCCATGGACCGGCCGCCCACCTCGATCGTCTTCAGCCCGGTGGAGGTGGCCCAGCTGGAGTCCCGGTACGGCTGCAACTCCCGCTCCCGTTCCCGCTGGTACGCCATCGGGTCGCTGCCGTACTCCGCCGCGCTGTCCCGGCCCGCCACGACGATCAGCTCGAAGTCGCCCTTGGAGTAGACGACTTGCCCCAGGCTGTTGCGCGGGGTGCGGTCCCAGCCCTGGGCGACGGCGACCTGGAACCCGGCCGGGTCCTCGCGCAGCGTGAAGCCCTCGGCGGCCTCCGGCCCGGTGGTCTGCGTCTCGGTCGAACCGGTCGCGTCCCCGGCGGACGCGCCGTCCTGCGGCCGCGGTGAGGTCTGGTCCGTCCGGGGCTCGCTGCTGGCGTCCGCCTCGGGCGCCCGGCTCGCCTCGCCGGCCGCGCCCGTCCGGTCCGCCGCACCCGCCCCGCCGGTCTCCCCGGCCTTCGGCATGAAGAGCACGGCGTACGCGATCGCCGCGGCCATCGCGAGGAACACCAGCACCAGCAGGGTGCGTCCCAGGCTGCGCGGCGAACGGTTCTCCTCCCGGGCCCGCTTGTGCCGCCCGTGGTGCGCGGGCAGCCCGGCGCGCCGCCGGCGCACCAGCTCGCCCCGGCGGCGCACGACCGGCAGCCGGGTCGCGTCGACGGGCGGCGCCGGGACGACGTGCACCCCGGCCTCCGGCTCGGGCGCCGACCGCACCAGGGAGCGCAGCCAGCCGCGGAGCTCCTCGAAGTCGGGCCGCTCGGTGGGGTCCTGGCGCAGCAGCGACTCCACGACGGGCCGGAGCGGCCCGCACTCCTCGGCGTACGCGGGCGGCTCCGCGCACACCATCTGCACCAGCTCGGCCGTCGAGTCCTCCGGGTAGGGCGCGTGCCCCTGCACGGCCCGGAAGAGCAGGGCGCCGAGCGCCCACAGGTCGGTCGCGGGCCCGATCGGCGCGGCCAGCTGCCAGTTCTCGTGCACGGGGCCGGCCTGCTCCGGGGCCCACCGCTCGGTGACGGGCCCCACCACGGCCATCCGCGCCTGCCGCGCCCGCTCGGCCGCCAGGGCCGTGGCCGGACCGCGCCGGACGGGGGTGTGGGCGACGAGGTCGTCCCAGCGGGCGGGGACCGCGCCCTCGGCGGCCGGCCCGCCGGAACCCGGAGCCGGTCCACCGGGCGGGGCGGCCGGACCGGGGCCCGGCAGGCCGTACGCCGTTCCGGCGGGGCCCGTGGCGCCGGGCGGCGTCGCGGGCGCGCCCCCGCCGGCGGGCGGCAGCGCCGTACGGTCCGGCCCGGCGGGTCCTCTGCGGGGTCCGGCGCCGTGCCAGGCGGCACCGCCCACGCCGTACGGGTCGGCGATCTGCCCCGGCGGGACGGCACCGGGCGCCGTGCCCTGGCCGGGGACGAACGGGGTCCGGCCGGGACCGTCGTCGTGCGGGCCGCCGTCGGGGGCGGACCGGGCGCCGGGCAGGGCCGCCCGCCCGCTCTGCTGGGCCTCCTGGACCCGGGCCGCCGCCCGCGCCCCCGCGCGGTAGGCGGCGATCGCCCCGGCGCGCGCCGCGCGGATGTCGTCGCCGGGGTCCGTGCCCCCGCGGGGCGGTGCCGCCGGGGCTCCGCCGGCCGTGTCCGGGCCCGCCGCGGGCAGGCCCCGGGTCGCACGCGCCTCGATGGCGGCCCGCCGCGCCGCCTCGGGATCGGCCGACCCGCCGGCTCCGCCCGGCCGTCCGAACCCCTCACCACCACGCGAACCGCCAGGACCGCCGTACGCGGAACCGCCGGGGTCGCCAGGACCGCCGTGCCCGGCGGGGTCACCGGCCTCGATCGCCGCTCCGGGCTGCCCCGGGTCCTCCGGCGCCGGCACCGGGTCGTACCCGCACAGCGCCTCCTCCGCCGCCCCGACCGCCAGGCCGGTCAGCATCACGCGGCCGTCGTCGCAGACGAGCACCGTGCGCGCGGTGATGTTGCGGTGCACCCAGCCGTGGGCGTGCAGCACCCGCAGGGCCATGAGGACGTCGGAGGCGACCTCGGCCGCCCGGTACGGCGTCAGCGGCTTCTCGGCGAGCAGCGCGGCCAGCGGCCGGGCGGCGACCAGCTCACTGACGATCCACAGCGAACCGCCCTCGGCGAACACGTCGAAGACCTGGTCCAGCCGCGGGTGGTCGGGGATCGCGGCCGCGGCCTGCGCGGCCTCGACGGCCCGCCGGACGACCGGGTCGGTGGGCCGCCGCGTGCCGGCGCCGCGCCCGCCCGCGCGTCCTCCCGAGCGCCCGCCGCGCCGCGCGCCGCCGTCCCGCGCCGTGAAACCGTCGGGCAGCCCTTCCGCGTCGAGCACCTCCGCCTCGACCACCTCGGGCAACGGCACCTGTCTGACCAGGACTTCCTGGCCGCTGTAGGTGTCGAAGGCCCGGGTCTCGGTGAGTTCGTACTCGTCCGACGGGGGCAGGGGCAGGCGGTAGCGGTCGGCGAGTACCCGTCCCGCATAGTCGTCCACGATGCCTCCCCCGGCAGCCCGGTCGGTCAATTCCGTTCGCCCCGCGTCCCGTTCCGGCTGCATACGGTCCGCAGGCATTCACGATACGTGCCGGAGGCAACTCGCAGAGAGGGGACGCCAGATCTCACTCCCCAATCCGGGGACCGCTCATGCTCAGGACTTCGGTTCGAACGTCTTCGTCAGCGTCCGCCACGTCGACTTGCGCAGGTCACCGTCCCAGTCGGCCGCTCGCGCCGTGTACATCAGCGCGTACCCGAGCCGGTCGCCGACGACGAACCCGCGGTCGATGGTCCGGTACTTGGTCCCGCCGTCCACGTAGGTGAACTCCCAGTCGGCCGTGTTCCAGCCCCGGTACTCCACCGCCTCTATGCGTATCCTCCGGTACTGCGAGCGCACCATGGCGCGCTCCTGGTTCTTCCAGTCCGCCACCGGGTCGCCCTTCGGCGTGGACGTCCAGGCGACGAGCAGCTTCTGGCCGTCGGGGCCGGTGAAGCGGTCGCCCGCGGCGTCCGACGACCGGTACTTCCACCCCTCGGGCAGTCCGATCGAGTAGCCCTGGCCGCCCTTGTACGTGTTCTTCGCGGCCGTCCCGTCCCCTGTGTCCCCGGCGGACGCGTCCGGTCCGGCACCGGCGCCGCCGGACGGGCTCGCCGCACCGGGCGTGCCCTCCGGCGTCGTCGTGGAGTCCGCGGACTTCGACGCCGAACCGTCGGGGGTGGCGCCGCCGCTCTCGTCCTGCTTGGTGTCCGTGTCGGCCGGCGCGCTGGACACGGTCCTGCCCCCGTCGCCCTCGGCGCCCTGCGAGCCCTCGTCGTCACCGCCCAGGGTGAGCGCGAGCACCGTGCCGATCACGGCGAGGACCACGGCGACCGCGATGACGACGAGCGTCCGCCGCGGGACGACGTCGGTCAGCGGCGCCCTCGGCACCGGCCGCTGCGGCAGATCCGGCGGCGGCATCACGGGCCACCCCGAACTCCGGCCCCCCGACGACGCGTTGCCCGTCGAGGCGTTACTCGACGACACGTTGCCCGACGACGCGGCGCCGGAGGCCGACGGCGTCGCCGACGGCGCGGGCGCCCCCGACACTCGGGTCTCGGCCACCCCGCCGGTGCCCGGGCCCGCGGCGGACGCGCCGCCGGCCGCGGTCCCGGCCGCCGCCGACCCGACGGCCGCCTTGCGCACCGAGCGCAGCGCCCCGCGCAGCCGCTCGGCCGCCTCCCCGGCACCGGCCGGACCGCCCTTGCCCGACCGCCCGTCCGGCTGCGCCGGCAGCGGCACGACCTTCGTCTCGTCCATCGCCCCCGGACCGGGACCGGGCTCCGGCGCGTGGATGACCGCGTTGAGCATCGCCCGCGCACCGGCGTCGTCGAGCCGCTGGGCGGGGTCCTTGTTCAGCAGGCCGTAGATGACGTCCCTGAGCGGTCCGGCGTTCTTCGGCTCCTCCAGCGGCTCGGTCATCACCGCGGTCAGCGTCGCTATCGCCGACCCCTTGTCATAGGGCGGTACGCCCTCCACCGCCGCGTACAGCAGACCGCCGAGCGACCACAGGTCGGCCGCCGGGCCCGGCTTGTGCCCGCGGGCCCGCTCCGGGGAGATGTAGGAGGGCGCGCCGACGAGCATGCCGGTCGAGGTGATGGACGGGTCGCCCTCGACCTGGGCGATGCCGAAGTCGGTGAGCACGACCCGGCCGTCCTCGGCGATCAGCACGTTGGACGGCTTCACGTCGCGGTGCAGGATGCCCTCGCGGTGCGCCGACCGCAGCACGTCGAGGACGGCGAGGCCGACCTCCGCAGCGCGCCTCGGCTCCAGCAGGCCGTCCTCCCGGATGACCTCGGCGAGCGACTTGCCCTCGACGAGCTCCATCACGATCCAGGGCCGGTCGTCCTCCTGGACCACGTCGAAGACCGTCACGGCGCTGTTGTTGCGGATCCGCGCGATCGCCTTGGCCTCGCGCAGCGTCCGCGTGATCAGCCGCCGCTTCTCCTCCTCGTCGATGTTCGACGGGAACCGCAGCTCCTTGACGGCGACCGTCCGGCCCAGGGTCTCGTCCTGGGCGCGCCACACGGTGCCCATGCCGCCCCGGCCCAGCACGTCGCCCAGCCGGTACCGCCCCGCGAGGAGACGCTCACGGTTGTCCTGACGAGTCTCCTGACGGGATGTCCCCGCCCGCTCCGCCTCCGACATGCGTCCCCTCATACAACCCGCCCTGACAGAGCCTCCATTGTCTCTCACCCGACAAGTGCCCGACGCCCAGGGGGGCACTCGCCGCACCCGGGGGTCCCGCGGACGGGCACCGGGTGAACCGCCCGTTCCGCCGCCCTGCATGATGGCCGGGACAAGGGAGGAGGCCGGATGCCGCCGTTTCGGGGACTCATGGTCCTGCCCCTGTCCCTGGCGTTCCTCGCCCTCACCCCGGCGGCTTCGTCGGCGCCGTCGGTCCCGCCCGCGGACGCGGCCCTGGCGCTGCTGGTCGGCCGGGGCGGCGCGCCCGCCGCCGCCCTCCTGGCCCGGGAGGGGGGCGACATCCGCTATGCCCGTACCGGCGCGGGTATCGCCCGGTCCGACCACTTCCGTGCCGGCAGCATCACCAAGACGTTCCTCGCGACGGTCGTGCTGCAACTGGCCGCCGAGCACCGGCTGTCGCTGTCCGACACCGTGGAGGAGCACCTGCCCGGCCTGGTGCGGGGCGCGGGCAACGACGGCCGCGCGCTGACCCTGCGTCACCTGCTCACCCACACCAGCGGCCTGTACGACTTCGCCGCGGACACCCGGGGCACCGTCCCCGTGACGCCCCGTCAGGCCGTGCGCATCGCACTCACCCACCCCCCGGCCGACCGCGGCCGCTTCTCCTACTCGAACACCAACTACGTCCTGCTCGGCCTGGTCGTCGACCGGGTGACCGGTCGGCCGTACGCCGCCGAGGCCGAGCGCCGCATCATCGCTCCACTGGGTCTGACGGGCACCTCCTTCCCCGGTGCGCGCACCTCTCTGCCCTTGCCGCACGGTCGCGCCTACACCGCCGGCGGAACCGACGTCACCGCTCTCGACCCCCGGGTGGCCGGGGCCGCGGGCGAGATGGTGACCACCCTCGCCGACCTGAACCGCTTCTACACGGCCCTGCTCGGCGGTGAACTGCTGCCCCCGCGCCGGCTGCGCGAGATGCTCGACACCCGTGCCGCACACGGCGCGTACGGCATGGGCCTGTTCCCCTCGAAGCTGCCGTGCGGCACCACGGTGTGGGGACACAACGGACGGATCCCCGGCAGCTACGTGCGCACCGCGGCCACGGCCGACGGCCGACGGGTCCTCACCTTCCGGGTGAACACGGACGCGATCGCAGATCCCGGTCTCGAACCCGCGCTGCTCGCCGCCGAGTTCTGCCCTCGCACCCCGTAGAACGGCCGGGTTCCGAACGAAGATCCCGGTTCGCGACACTCGTTCGAGTGAACGTCGGGGCGTGGCCGGGGCGGTCCGTGAGCGGCCCGGCGCTCACTGCGCCCACCGGCCTCCGGGCCTCCGCGCGCCCACGCGCCCGTGACCGCCGATCCCCGCGGTCCCGCCGGCCCGGCCCGGCCCACCCCGAATACCCCTACAGCGGCACGATGTCCGGCGCCCCGAGCCGCGCCGCGTCCGCCGTCAGGTCGTCCGGCTGCCGCTGCGACTCCCGCTCGGCCTCCACCCGCTTCTCGTAGTGCTGCACCTCGCGTTCGATCCGCTCGGCGTCCCAGCCGAGCACCGGCGCCATCAGTTCGGCGGCCTCGCGCGCGCTGCGCGTACCCCGGTCGAAGGTCTCGATGGAGATGCGGGTGCGCCGGGTCAGCACGTCGTCCAGATGCCGTGCCCCCTCGTGGGAGGCGGCGTACACGATCTCGGCGCGCAGATAGTCGTCGGCGGCCTGCAGGGGCTCCCCCAGCGAGGCGTCCGCGGCTATGAGCTCCAGGACCTCCTCGGCCAGCGACCCGTACCGGTTCAGCAGGTGCTCCACCCGCACCACGTGCAGACCGGTCCGGGCGGCGGTCCGCGCCCGCGCGTTCCACAGCGCCCGGTACCCCTCGGCGCCCAGCAGCGGGACGTCCTCGGTGACGCAGTCGGCGACGCGCACGTCCAGCCCGTGCACCGCCTCGTCCACCGCGTCCTTGGCCATGACCCGGTACGTCGTGTACTTGCCGCCCGCCACCACGACGAGCCCGGGCACCGGATGCGCCACGGTGTGCTCGCGCGACAGCTTGCTGGTCGCGTCGGACTCGCCGGCCAGCAGCGGCCGCAGGCCCGCGTACACGCCCTCGACGTCGTCCCTGGTCAGCGGCACCGCGAGGACCGAGTTCACGTGCTCCAGCAGGTAGTCGATGTCCGCGCTGGAGGCGGCCGGGTGCGCCTTGTCCAGGTCCCAGTCGGTGTCGGTGGTGCCGACGATCCAGTGCCGGCCCCAGGGGATGACGAACAGCACGGACTTCTCGGTGCGCAGGATCAGTCCGGTCGTGGAGTGGATGCGGTCCTTGGGCACGACCAGGTGGATGCCCTTGGAGGCCCGTACGTGGAACCGGCCGCGCTGCCCCACCATCGCCTGGGTGTCGTCCGTCCAGACGCCGGTCGCGTTGACGACCTGCCTGGCGTGGACCTCGTACTCCCCGCCGCCCTCCAGGTCCTGCACCCGGGCGCCGACCACGCGCTCCCCCTCGCGCAGGAAGCCGGTCACCCGCGCGCGGTTGGCGGTCTTCGCCCCGTACGCCGCCGCCGTGCGCACGAGCGTGGTCACGAAGCGGGCGTCGTCCATCTGCGCGTCGTAGTACTGCAACGCTCCGACCAGCGCGTCCCTGCGCAGGCACGGGGCCACCCGCAGGGCGCGGCGGCGGCTCAGGTGCCGGTGCACGGGCAGGCCCCGGCCGTGCCCGCGGGCCGTCGACATGGCGTCGTAGAGCGCGACGCCCGACCCGGCGTACAGCCGCTCCCAGCCCCTGTGCTGCAACGGGTACAGGAACGGCACCGGCTTGACCAGGTGCGGGGCGAGCCGCTCCAGCAGCAGGCCGCGCTCCTTCAGCGCCTCCCGCACGAGCGCGAAGTCCAGCATCTCCAGGTAGCGCAGCCCGCCGTGGATCAGTTTGCTGGAACGGCTGGAGGTGCCCGACGCCCAGTCCCGCGCCTCGACCAGGCCCGTGGACAGGCCCCGGGTGACGGCGTCGAGGGCGGTGCCCGCGCCGACCACGCCTGCGCCCACGACCAGCATGTCCAGCTCGCGCTCGGCCATCGCCGCGAGGTCCTCGGCACGCTGCGCCGGCCCCAGTGTCGCTGTCCTCACTGCTGCCTCCCGCTCATCGGTCGCGTCGGCCGCACCCGTCGGGCGAAGCCCGATCCGTACCCCCGTGCCCAAATTCTGACCGGGCCGGCCGGCTTCAGCCACCACGCGCCCCCAGCCTGTGGACGACGGCCACGGAAGCACCCGCCGAAAGACGCGCGACGCAAGCCATCAATCCCGCATAACGGTCATATTTACTCCTAGTCTGACATTGCGCTCGCTCGTCCTGTCCACAGGGCTTGCGCGTCTGTCCCACTTCGGCTACCGGGAAGGACGGCTCATGCCCGCAGACCTCGCCGTCATCGGACTCGGCTCGTACGGCCTGCCCCTGGCCCAGGCCGCCGTCGCCGCCGGCATCCCCACCCTCGGGTACCGGACGGGGCAGGAGGCCGGTTCGCTCAGCCCCGCCGAACTGCGCCGGATGCTCTCGGGGGGCTTCCGGCAGGCCACCGACCCGGCCGCGCTCGGGCGGGTGCGCACCGCGGTCATCTGCGCGCCGACCCCGCGGGGCGCGGACGGCGGGCTGGACCTCACCCAGGTGGAGGCGGCCGCGCGCACCCTGGCCGGGCACATGCGCCCGCACACCACGGTGATCCTGGAGTCGCCCGTGCACCCGGGCACCACGGAGGACGTCCTGCGCCCGCTGCTGGAGAAGGGGTCGGGGCTGCGGGCCGGCCGCGACTTCCACCTCGCCTACTCCCCCAGCCGCGTGGACCCCGGCAACCGCGACTTCAGCCCCGCCAACACCCCCAAGGTCATCGGCGGCCTCACCCCCGCCTGCACCGAGTCGGCCGCCGCCTTCTACGGACGGCTCACCGACAAGGTGGTACGCGCGCGCGGGCCGCGCGAGGCCGAGACCGTGCAGGTGCTGGAGACCAACTACCGGCACGTCAACATCGCCCTCGTCAACGAGATGGCCGTCCTCTGCCACGACCTGGGCGTCGACCTGTGGGACGTCATCCGCTGCGCGGAGACCAAGCCGTTCGGCTTCCAGGCGTTCCGCCCCGGCCCGGGCGTCGGCGGCCACGCCGTCCCCCAGGACCTGACCGCCCGCGCGGGCCGCCCCCTGCGCATGGTGGAGCTGGCCCAGGAGGTCAACAGCCGGATGCCCCGGTACGTCGTCCAGCGCGCCGCCACCCTCCTCAACGAGCACGGCAAGTCGGCGCGCGGCGCGCGGGTGCTGCTCCTCGGCGTCACCTACAAGCCCGACCTCGCCGACCAGCGGGGCACACCCGCCCGGGAGATCGCGCTGCGCCTGATGGAGCTGGGCGCGTCGGTCAGCTACCACGACCCGCTCGTGCCCGCCTGGAGCGTCCTCGACCGCCCCATCCCGCGCGTGGACTCCCTCTACGAGGCGGTGGCCGACGCGGACCTGACGATCCTGCTCCAGCAGCACCGCACGTACGACCTGCAAGGGCTGTCGGTGAAGGCACAGCTGCTCCTGGACACCCGGGGCGCCGCGCCGACGGGGGCCGCGCACCGGCTCTGACCGCGAGGCGGCCGGTACGCGCCGGATGCCGGTGAGCCCGGCATCCGGTGCGCCGCAGCCGCTCCGAGGCGGACGCGGCCCGGCCGGCCGGGGACAGCGCGCGACCACGCCGGAGAGCTGCGAAATCGCCGGTGCGGGCGCTCGGCCCGCCTGTTGCCCTTCGGCGACTCGCCGCACCCTCGTGCGCACACACCACACCGCTTCGCCGCCTGGCCCGTGGGGGGATACCTGTCACGACCCAGCCAATGCCGCCGCAGCCCGCCGACGGCAACCCGTTCGCCCACCAGCCGGGCGCCGTGCCGCCCGCGCGCGGCAACCTCGTGCTCGGCCTGCCGGCCGCCGTCGTCGCGGCCCTGGTCACGGCCGGTCTCCACGGCGCCGTCGCTGGCGCCACCGAGTACGGGATCGGCTACGCCGCGGCCGGCGTCGGCTTCCTGGTCGGTTTCGCCGTCGGCAAGGCCGGCGGCGCCGACCCGGTGCTGCCCGTGGCGAGCGCCGTGCTGTCCCTGGGCGCGGTCCACCTCGGCCGGCTCGTCGGCATCGCGACGACCGGCGCCGACGAACTCGGCGTCTCGGCGTCTCGGCGACCACCCTCCTCACCGAGCACTTCGGCCTGCTGACCGAGGGCTGGAAGGAGACCGCCGACGCGATGACCTGCCTGTTCTTCACGATCGCCGCGTTCGCCGCGTTCTCCGGCGCCAGGAAGGCCGCGCTCCGAGGGGCCTGCGGGCCGGACGTGGAGGGCCCGCTCACCCCACGGTGAGCGGGCCCTCCGGCGTCGTACGGCCCTCCGCGACGGGTCCGTCCGGTACGGATCCGTCCGGTACGGGTCAGCGGCGGTGCTGCGACTCCGCCACCGTCACCTCGACGCGCTGGAACTCCTTCAGCTCGCTGTAGCCGGTGGTGGCCATGGCACGGCGCAGGGCGCCGAAGAAGTTCATCGAACCGTCCGGGATGTGGGACGGGCCGGTGAGGATCTCCTCGATGGTGCCGACGGTGCCGAGGTCGACCTTCTGGCCGCGCGGCAGCTCCTCGTTGACCGCCTCCATGCCCCAGTGGTTGCCCTTGCCCGGGCCGTCGGTCGCGCGGGCCAGCGGGGAGCCCATCATGACCGCGTCGGCGCCGCAGGCGATCGCCTTGGGCAGGTCGCCGGACCAGCCGACGCCGCCGTCCGCGATGACGTGCACGTACCGGCCGCCGGACTCGTCCATGTAGTCGCGGCGGGCCGCGGCCACGTCGGCGACCGCGGTCGCCATGGGGACCTGGATGCCCAGCACGTTGCGCGTGGTGTGCGCGGCGCCGCCGCCGAAGCCGACCAGCACGCCGGCCGCGCCGGTGCGCATGAGGTGCAGGGCGGCGGTGTAGGTGGCACAGCCGCCGACGATCACCGGGACGTCGAGCTCGTAGATGAACTGCTTCAGGTTCAGCGGCTCGTGCGAGTGGGAGACGTGCTCCGCCGACACCGTGGTGCCGCGGATGACGAAGATGTCCACGCCCGCGTCCACCACGGCCTTGGAGAACTGGGCCGTGCGCTGCGGGGACAGCGCGGCGGCGGTGACGACGCCGGCGTCGCGCACCTCCTTGATGCGCGCGCCGATCAGCTCCTCCTTGATGGGAGCCGCGTAGATCTCCTGCAGGCGGCGGGTGGCCGCCCCGGCGGGCAGCTCCGCGATCTCGTCCAGCAGCGGCTGCGGGTCCTCGTACCGCGTCCACAGGCCCTCGAGGTTCAGCACGCCCAGGCCGCCGAGCTCGCCGATGCGGATCGCGGTGGCCGGGGAGACGACCGAGTCCATGGGGGCGGCCAGGAACGGCAGCTCGAAGCGGTAGGCGTCGATCTGCCAGGCGATCGAGACCTCCTTCGGGTCCCGGGTACGGCGGCTGGGGACGACGGCGATGTCGTCGAAGGCGTACGCCCGGCGGCCGCGCTTGCCGCGCCCGATCTCGATCTCAGTCACGATGTGTGGCCTTTCCCTGATGCGTTTCAGCGTCTTCCAGTATCGCCGACGGGTACGGCAGCGGCCCGCCGCAGGTACGGCGAGGGCGGCCCCGGAAGCTCCGGGGCCGCCCTTCGGACGCCGGGGGCACGCGCCACGCGCGCGCGTGTCACCGCTTGGCGCTGTAGTTCGGCGCCTCGACGGTCATCTGGATGTCGTGCGGGTGGCTCTCCTTGAGGCCCGCCGAGGTGATGCGGACGAAGCGGCCCTTGGTCTCCATCTCCTCGATGGTGGCGGCCCCCACGTAGCCCATGGTCTGGCGCAGACCGCCGACGAGCTGGTGCAGCACGTTGGCCAGCGGGCCGCGGTAGGGCACCTGGCCCTCGATGCCCTCGGGCACGAGCTTGTCGTCGGAGGCCACCTCGGCCTGGAAGTAGCGGTCCTTGGAGTACGACCGGCCCTGGCCCCGGGACTGCATCGCGCCGAGCGAGCCCATCCCGCGGTAGGACTTGAACTGCTTGCCGTTGATGAACTGGAGCTCGCCGGGCGACTCCTCGCAGCCGGCGAGGAGGCTGCCGAGCATCACCGTGTCGGCGCCGGCGGCGAGCGCCTTGCCGATGTCGCCGGAGTACTGCAGACCGCCGTCGCCGATCAGCGGGACGCCCGCCGGGCGGGCCGCGAGGGACGCCTCGTAGATGGCGGTGACCTGGGGGACGCCGATGCCGGCGACCACGCGGGTGGTGCAGATCGAGCCGGGGCCCACGCCCACCTTGATGCCGTCGACACCGGCGTCGATGAGCGCCTGGGCGCCGTCACGGGTGGCGACGTTGCCGCCGATCACGTCGACGCGGACGCTCGACTTGATCTTCGCCATCCAGCTCAGGGCGTTGCTGTTGTGGCCGTGCGAGGTGTCGACGACCAGGAAGTCCACACCGGCCTCGGCCAGCGCCTGGGCCCGCTCCAGCGCCTCGGGGCTGGCGCCCACGGCGGCACCGACGATCAGGCGGCCCTCGGCGTCCTTCGCGGCGTTGGGGTACTGCTCGGCCTTGACGAAGTCCTTGACCGTGATGAGGCCCTTGAGGACGCCCGCCTCGTCGACCAGGGGAAGCTTCTCGATCTTGTGGCGGCGCAGCAGCTCCATGGCGTCGGCGCCGGAGATGCCGACCCTGCCGGTGACCAGCGGCATCGGGGTCATGACCTCGCGCACCTGCCGGGAGCGGTCGGTCTCGAAGGCCATGTCGCGGTTGGTGACGATGCCGAGCAGCTTGCCGGCCGGGTCGGTGACCGGGACGCCGCTGATGCGGAACTTGGCGCACAGGGCGTCGGCCTCGCCCAGCGTCGCGTCGGGGTGCACCGTGATGGGGTCGGTGACCATGCCGGACTCGGAGCGCTTCACCAGGTCGACCTGGTTGACCTGGTCCTCGATGGAGAGGTTGCGGTGCAGCACGCCGACGCCGCCCTGACGGGCCATGGCGATCGCCATGCGGGACTCGGTGACCTTGTCCATCGCCGCGGAGAGCAGCGGGATGTTCACCCGGACGTTGCGGGAGACGCGGGACGAGGTGTCGACCGCGTTGGGGAGCACCTCGGATGCGCCCGGCAGCAGCAGCACGTCGTCGTAGGTCAGCCCGAGTGTCGCGAATTTCTCGGGCACTCCGTCGACGTTGGCAGTCATGACACCTTCCCCAAATGGCCTTGATCGGTGCGGATGTCCATGCTAACGGGAAGCATGGCCGTCTCATTCCACGGTTCGGAGCGGCCCCGGGCTTCGTATGTTCGTACGGAAACGGGGGGCCGCCTGTTCATTTAGGAGCCGGGGACGCGGTCTTACTGCTCGGCCAGTGCCCTCAGCCTGCTCAGCGCCCGGTGCTGCGCCACCCGGACCGCGCCGGGTGACATTCCCAACATCCGGCCCGTCTCCTCGGCCGTGAGGCCCACCGCGATGCGCAGCAGCAGCAGCTCCCGCTGGCTCTCCGGGAGGTTGGCCAGGAGCTTCTTGGCCCATTCGGCGTCGCTGCTCAGCAGGGCCCGCTCCTCGGGCCCCAGGGAGTCGTCGGGGCGCTCGGGCATCTCGTCCGAGGGCACGGCCGTCGAGCCGGGGTGGCGCATCGCGGCGCGCTGGAGGTCGGCGACCTTGTGCGCGGCGATGGCGAAGACGAACGCCTCGAAGGGCCGGCCGGTGTCCTTGTAGCGGGGCAGCGCGAGGAGCACCGCCACGCAGACCTCCTGGGCGAGGTCCTCGACGAAGTGCCGGGCGTCGCCCGGGAGCCGCGACAGGCGGGTGCGGCAGTACCGCAGCGCGAGGGGGTGGACGTGGGCGAGCAGGTCGTGCGTGGCCTGCGCGTCCCCGTCGACGGCGCGGTGGACGAGCTCACCGATCGCCCCGTGGGCAGCCGTCGCCTCCTCGTCGCGCATCGGTCCATGGTGCCCTGCGGCCGCACGGTCCGCGGCACCGCGTCCGTTGTTGTGCACCGAAGCGTTATGAGCAGGTGCGCCGGAACTCATCCCCTGCGCCCTCCCCTTCCGCTCGACCGACTCGTCCCCGAGAGACTCCACACCTCAAGGATGCGGCATCCGCGGCGAAACGAGCAGCGGGCATCCGACGGGTCCGGTGCGCACCCCTGCCCGCCTGCTGGTTGTCCGGGACGCCCGTGCCCCCGGCACGACGTACGCGGTGGTCTGCGGGACCTGTCTCGCGGATCGCCCCGGGCGCGCGGGACCCGGCGGGGGTCCTCCCGGGCTCTCGGCCCCGTCCGGGCGGGGACGGGCCCGCACCGGCGCGGTCGGCGGCGGCCGACGCGGTCCCGCGCGCGTGCGGCCCGCGCGGGGGCATCCGCGTGCCCCCGCCCGCCGGCGTCCGCCGGGTACCGCGCGTGGAGGCCGGCCCGATCCGAGGGACAGGCCCTAGCGCACCAGGCCCCACCGGAAGCCGAGCGCCACGGCGTGGGCCCGGTCCGACGCGCCGAGCTTCTTGAAGAGGCGCCGGGCGTGGGTCTTGACGGTGTCCTCGGAGAGGAACAGCTCGCGGCCGATCTCGGCGTTGGAGCGGCCGTGGCTCATGCCTTCGAGCACCTGGATCTCACGCGCGGTGAGCGTGGGCGCGGCGCCCATCTCGGCCGAGCGCAGCCGGCGCGGGGCGAGCCGCCAGGTCGGGTCGGCGAGCGCCTGGGTCACCGTCGCGCGCAGCTCGGCGCGCGAGGCGTCCTTGTGCAGGTACCCGCGGGCACCGGCGGCCACCGCGAGCGCCACGCCGTCCAGGTCCTCGGCGACCGTGAGCATGATGATGCGCGCGCCGGGGTCCGCGGACAGCAGCCGCCGGACGGTCTCCACGCCGCCCAGACCGGGCATGCGCACGTCCATCAGAATCAGGTCCGAGCGGTCGGCGCCCCAGCGGCGGAGGACTTCCTCGCCGTTGGCCGCCGTCGTCACGCGCTCGACGCCGGGCACGGTCGCGACCGCGCGGCGGAGCGCCTCTCGGGCAAGCGGGGAGTCGTCGCAGACGAGGACGGAAGTCATGGCCGCCCTCCGCAGCTGATGCGCGTCACCTAGAGCCTCCAGGCTGGTACGAAATCGTCACCTGTGCGGTCGACCGTCTCGGACGCCCGCCCGAGCGCTTGTTCTTTCAACCGCCTCGGCACTCTCAACGACGGTCACTCGAAAGAGTTACGGGGCCGTCCGCCCTCTTCGGCACTCTACGTGAGGGGACGGACACGGTGCAGACATGCGCAACAGACCCTCAACCTTTCATCACAACCTATGCCCCATTTAGACCCTTTTCTTCCCCTTCGCTGGTGTCTGCGACTAGATTCGCAATGAGTCATATTTTCATCTCCTTAGATCGTAGTTGTACGGTCGTGGACACCGGATCCGCCCAGAACGGCTACAAGGGGTCACGCAATGGCAGATTTCTCCCGCCTTCCCGGACCGAACGCGGACCTGTGGGACTGGCAGCTGCTCGCTGCCTGTCGCGGGGTGGACAGCTCGCTCTTCTTCCATCCGGAGGGTGAGCGCGGTGCGGCTCGAAGTGCCCGCGAGAACTCGGCCAAAGAGGTCTGCATGAGGTGCCCGGTGCGCGCCGAGTGCGCCGCCCACGCACTGGCGGTGCGCGAACCGTACGGGGTGTGGGGCGGACTGACCGAGGACGAGCGCGAAGAACTGATGGGACGGGCGCGCAACAGGCTGGTGTCGGCTTCGACGACCACCGGGCACGCCACGTCGAACACTTAGTCGAACACTTAAAGGAACGTTTCTGCACCCAGGGCACGCGTGCGCGTGCCCTCAGCTTTTTCCGCCCCGGTGGCCCGGGCGGGTCCGGGCAGGTCCGGGGGCGGTGCGGGCCTAGCGCGCCGCCGCCCGGGCGAGCCGGTCCAGCGTGGCCGCCACGGCCGGCACCTGTGCGAGGTCGGGCAGCGTGAGCGCGACGATCTCCCGCCGCACCGCCGGTTCCAGCGTCACGGTCCGCACCCCCCGGGGCCGTACGGACTCCACGGCCAGCTGCGGCAGGACGGCGACCCCGAGGCCGGCGCCGACCAGGCCGACGACCGCCGGGTAGTCGTCGGTCGCGAAGTCGATGCGGGGGGTGAAGCCGGCCTTCTCGCACACCTCGACCAGCTGGCCGCGGCAGCGCGGGCAGCCCGCGATCCACGGCTCGTGCGCGAGTTCGCCGATGGCGACGGACCGCGCGCCCGCGAGCCGGTGGGTCTCGGGGACGAGCGCGACCAGCCGGTCCTTCAGCAGCGGCCGCACGACGAGGTCGTCCCACTCCTCGGCGCCCGCCGCGCCCTCGTACCGGAAGGCGAGGGCCACGTCGCAGTCGCCGTCGCGCAGGAGGCCCACGGAGCGGGGCGGCTCGGCCTCCACCAGGGAGACCCGGGTGCCGGGGTGCGCCTCGCGCAGCGCGGCGAGGGCCGTCGGGACGAGCGTGGAACTGCCGCTGGGGAAGGACACCAGCCGCACCCGGCCGGCGCGCAGCCCGGCGATGGCGGCGACCTCCTCCTCGGCGGCCGTGAGCCCGGCGAGGATCCCGGCGGCGTGCCGCACCAGCGCCTCGCCGGCCTGCGTCAGGCGCATCTCGCGTCCGGTGCGGACCAGCAGCGGGGTGCCGACGGAGGCCTCCAGGGCCTTCATCTGCTGGCTGACGGCGGGCTGGGTGCAGCCGAGTTCGCGTCCGGCCGCGGAGAAGGAGCCGGTGGTGGCCACGGCGCGCAGGACACGGAGATGGCGGGCTTCGATCACACGTCGAGGATAAGCGAGGCTTTGACGTAAAACCGAATAATGCGTCGACGCTTTGGGGTTCCGTCTCCTACCGTGCGGCCATGAAGCTTCTGTCAGTGAATCTGGGCCGGGCGAAGGCCGTGCCCTACACGGATCACCCGGACGGCGTGACCGGCATAGACAAGCGGCCGGTGGACGGGCCCGTCCGGGTGGCGGCGCCCGGCCCGAAGGGCGTCGGCGCGAGCGGACTGGCCGGGGACGCGGTGTGCCACACCCGGCACCACGGCGGCGACGACCAGGCGGTGTACGCCATGGCGCGCGAGGACCTGCGGGAATGGGAACGCGAACTGGGCCGTGAGCTGGCCGACGGCGCGTTCGGCGAGAACCTCACCACGCAGGGGCTGGACGTCTCCGGCGCGCTGATCGGCGAACGCTGGCGCATCGGGTCCCGGGTGGTGCTGGAGGTCACCTCGGGGCGGATCCCCTGCCGCACCTTCCAGGGCCACCTGGGCGAGAAGGGGTGGGTGCGGCGCTTCACGGAGCGGGGCGCGCCCGGGGCGTACCTGCGGGTGATCGAGCCCGGGGAGATCCGGGCGGGCGACCCGGTGGAGATCGTGCACCGGCCGGACCACGACGTGACCGTGGCGCTGCAGTTCCGGGCCGCCACCACCGAACGGACCCTGCTGCCGCGGCTGCTCGCGGCGGGCGGGGCGCTGCATCCGGAGGTGCTGGAGGCGGCCCGGACGTACGCGGAGAAGTACGCCGGCTGAGGGGCGCGGCGCGGCGGAAACCGGCCCGGCGGGGAGGTGACGATGCGTCACCTCCCCCAATCCCCGCGGTGCTCAAGGGGGTTGGCGACGGGGCCCGACGGGAGCGGACGCGCGCGGTACGGGTAACTACTCTTGGGCCATGACAACGGCTCTGATTACGGGATCGACGGCAGGCATCGGGGCCGCGTTCGCGCGGCGACTGGCGGCCGACGGGCACGACCTGGTGCTGGTGGCCCGCGACACCCAGCGGCTGCGCGAACAGGCGACCGAGCTGCACGACCGGCACGGCATCGAGGCGGAGGTGCTGACGGCCGACCTGGCGGAGGACCGGGGCATCGAGGCGGTGGCCGCCCGGCTGGGCGACCGCAAGAACCCCGTCGACCTGCTGATCAACAACGCCGGGTTCGGCAACAAGGGCCGCTACCTCGAAGTGTCCATGGCCGACGAGCTGAGGATGCTCAAGGTGCACTGCGAGGCGGTGCTGCGGCTGACGTCGGCGGCGACGGAGGCGATGCGGGAGCGGGGCCGCGGGGGTGTCGTCAACGTGGCGTCGGTGGCGGCCTTCTTGCCCCGGGGCACGTACGGGGCGTCGAAGGCGTGGGTCGTTCAGTTCACGCAGGGCGCGGCGCGGGACCTGGCCGGCAGCGGCGTCCGGCTGATGGCGCTGTGCCCCGGGTTCGTGCGTACGGAGTTCCACGCGCGGGCCGGGATGGGCACGGACAACATCCCGGGCTGGCTGTGGCTCGACGCGGACAAGCTGGTCGCGGCGGCGCTCGGCGACCTGGCCCGCGGCAAGACGCTGTCGATCCCGGACCCGCGCTACAAGGCGCTGATGGGGGCGGCGAAGCTGGTGCCGCGCGGGATGCTCGGCGGGATCACGTCGAAGACGGGGCGGAAGTACGGGCCGCGGTAGCGGGCGCGGGGCGCGTGAGCCGGCCGGCGGTTCGTGGCGGGGCGGGGCGGGGCGGCGGGCAGGAGAGGCGCGCGACGGGGGCCCGGCGGAGAATGGTGCTGTCCGACCGGATCACCGGATCAGAGGGGCCGGAGGCAGGTGCCATGACCTTCGTACAGCTCATCGAGTGCAGGACCGAGCGGTTCGACGAGGTGAACCGCCTGATGGACACCTGGGTCGAGCAGACCAAGGGGAAGCGGACGGCGACGCACGCGGTGGTCGGCAAGGACCGCTCGGACGCGTCGCACATCGTCGAGATCGTGGAGTTCCCCTCGTACGAGGAGGCGATGCAGAACTCCAAGCTGCCGGAGACCGACCGGATCTTCCAGGAGATGGTGGCCCTCTGCGAGGAGGAGCCCAGGTTCATCGACCTGGATGTGGTGCGGGAGGAGCGGTTGTAGGGGGGCGGCCCACGGCGTTCCTCCGGAGGGCCGGGGCGGTCCGGCTCCCCGGCTGCCGGGCACGTTGACGCAGCAGCCGGCGGTCTGAGGCGGCCGGGTTCGACCGACCGGGCCGGTGGCTCAGCCGGCCCTCTCCAAGTGGAGCGCAGGAACGCGACGCGCGGCCCTTTGGTCACGTCCCGTTCGGCGAGGAAGAAGGGAGGGGATCATCGGAGGACCAGAAGTCCGAATGGACATTTGGTGCGGGAACCTCCTGCTGTGAATAGTCGGGACCAGCGGGCGGACTGCTCGGGGCGGACACTTCGGATTCCTCCACGCAAGGCGTGGTCACACTGAAGTGGGCTTGACCATGAGCGCCGATGAGCACTTGCAGCTGGAACCCGTCCTGAGTCTTGAAATTGGCCGCCAGCCCGTTCGCGCTGACGTCGATCAGTTCGTATCCCCGGCTCTTCCAGTAGCGCTCCACCACTCCGAGGAATGCCGCACGCCGCTGCTCCGAGATGATCGTCATGACCGTCCGGTCGCGGTCCACGTAGCACTCGGCCGGCGTGGTGTATGCGGGTGTCCACTGGACGGCGGGCTTGATGGCCGCGAACGTTCCGTCGAGGATGGCGTCCGCGCGATCGGCCGCCTCTTGCATGTTCATTTTCGAGCCCTGGTGGTCGGAGGAAGATTCGGATTCGGCCGGCCCGCATCCGGCGAGCAGCAGGACCAGCGCGGCGGCCGCCACCACCCTGTTCCTCATCGCGGCTTCTCCCTCGACACGAAACCGGGTTCGCCGGCGACGATTGCGGCGATATTCCTCGCTGACACCTGGTCTTTCCCTCGTTCCGGGTTGAAGTAATTCGAATGCGCATCGATCGTCAGATCGGAATTCCAGACTTCCGGCACAGAAACGAGCGTCGGACCTGGCATCGTTTTGAATCTGTTGGCCCCGAACTCCGCGCTGGCCGGATCCTTGCCGAACCACAGGTCGTTGTTGTCGGAGTCGCTCACGCTACCACCGGCGGTAGCGCCGATCAGCGCTCCGGCCGGGCCGCCCGCGATGGCCCCGACGCCACCGCCCAGGAGTGCGCCGCCATTTTCCTTCGGGGACGGAAGCTTGGTCACGACGTCGTTCTCTGCGGATCCCACCCACACGTGATCCTTGCCGACGCCCAGATCGCTTGCTCTGTCCACACCGACACCTGGACTGCCGACCAGGATGATGTCGTCGACACCGGGAATACCGCCGGCCTGTTTCGCGGCGGTCCCCACCGTCAGCGAGCCATACGAATGGCCGATCGCTGTAATGTGCGGGTCGGCGCTCTCATTGGTGGCGGCGATACCGCTCATGAAGCTGTTGTAGGCCGGGGCCCCGTGCTCGGCGTTGCTCGTCAGTGCGACACTGGAGCCGGAAAACAGCTCTAGGGGTTTCATCTGCGGCGCGTCGTACCCGAGCCAGACGATCGAGGCCGTGGAGGGATCCATCTTCCGGCCCAGCTCGGCGGTGTAGAAAGCGCGGTTCACAGTGCCGTCGGCGAATTCCTCGTCGAGCTTCGTGTCAAGACCGGGCACATATGCCGAGACGTTCTTGGACGTGTCCGGATCACCGAAGGAGATGATCGCCCGACCATTTCCCTCGTCGCCGACACCGAGGAGGTACATCGGCGGGACACTGACCTTGCTCAACCTCTCCTGGATGGCCTTGAGGCCGCCCAGCTTGGTCTGGGAATCCTCGTCGCTCTTCCCTTCCAGGGACGCGATGAGCAGGGGAAGATTTTCACGGTTCACCTCATCCCTAACCATGGCCGGAATACCGTCCAGGTTACCGATGACCTCCGGGAAAGCCCTCTTGTACTCGTCACGCTCCTCGTCGCTGAGACTGTCCCACCATTCCTTGCGGTCGGCGGGCGACTTGTCCAGCGGGATGTTGTCCCGTAGGTACGCACTCGCGGCCGAGCCGACGGCGCCGGCATCGGACGCCACATCCGCCCATGTCCTGGTGTCGACGGTCAGCCCCGGGGCCGCCTTCAGCTCCCCCAGCGCCTTGCTGTACCGCTCGTCGATCTCCGTGGCCTCCCGCACGGCGTGGGCGACGCGGTCGGCGATGTCCTGGGCTTTGGCGCGGTGGGGGTTGGGGCTGTGCAGGCCGGAGGTGTCCGGGCCGAGGCCGGGAGCGTACAGACCGGTGTTGCCCTTGATCGTCCCGCCGGGGATCTCGTCACCGGTCAGCGCGTTCTCGCCACCGGCGGGGTACCCGACGCCGCCGTCCGCGTCCACGGTGTACGACAGGCCCTTCGCGTCCTCCAGTGCTTCGAGCAGGCGGCGCCTCGGGGCGGTGATCTCGGACGAGAAACCGTTGAGCGCTCCGCTGATCAGGCCGCATTCCACCTGGGTGTAGTGGAAGTTCTCCGACAGCTTGTGGAGTTGCTTGAGCGCCGCATCCGCTGCCTCACCCTCGTTGGCCTTCTCCATGGCCCTGGTGATCTGCTTGTCGATACGGTCCCTGGCCGCGTCGGCCATGCCACTGAGTGCGCGGTACCCGTCCGCCGCTTCCGCGTATGAGGACGGGTCGATGCTCTTGAGGGTCTTGAGGTCCACGCTTCCGGATCACCGGCCCTTGCCCGAGCCGCCGGCGGCGGACGCCTGATCGGAGTGGACCCTCAGCCCGGCGATCGCGTCCCTGATGGCCTGGTCGGTTCTCAGCTGGTCGTTCCCCGCCTTCTCCAGCACGCCGGCCAGTCCGTCGCACAGCCCGCTGATGTCCTTCACGCGGCGCACCCAGGAGTCGTACGCCTTCTTCTGGGCCGCCGCGGTCAGACAGCCGGGACTCCCGCCGAGTCCTGTCTGGCCGTCCTCCAGCTTCGTCAGCGCCTTGCCGATGTCGTCCCGCAAGCCGGCGACACCCTCGCCGGCGGCGGACCACGCCTTCTTGTCGGACCTCAGCCTGCCGTGAGCTCCGCCGCCGCCCGGGCCGGTACTCCCCTGGCCGGCGGGCAGTTGGTTGAGCTGCATCCGTGCGCGGTGCCGTTCGACCGCCGCGCTCTTGAGTTGCTCCCACTCCTCCCACGCCACGCGTGGTTCTCCTTCTCCGTGCTCGTGCCGCCGAGTCGTCGTGCCCGTGCGACCGCAACGTCACGCCGACGGAGAAGCACGCTACGGCTGGTGCACCGCCCGCCCCATCCGTTTCGGTCATCATGATCACTGAGTATCCGTACTCAGATGCCGGTGACGGCCGGAAGCGGAGTACCGGTGAGGCGGCACGCCGGACCCCGGGCCGCTGCCGTCCTCCGGGCATGAGGGAGGGGCGGCGGGGAGCACGATCGGCCCTCCGCCGCCCCTCGTTCGTCTCAGCTGCGTGCGGCCATCCGCACGAACGCCGTCCACTGGGCAGACGGCACGTTGAGGATCGCCACGTCCGGGCGCTTGGAGTCGCGGACCAGTACGGCCGTACCGGCGTCCGCGACCTCGACGCAATCTCCGCCGTTGCCCGCGCTGTAGCTGCTCTTGAACCAGCGCAGTTCGCCAGCGGCAGGCGCGGGGCTGCCTGTCTTCATAGCTCTCCCAACAGCTTCTCGATGAAGGCCAGCGACTCCCTGGGAGTCAACGCCTGTGCCGAGAGGACTCTGTACGTCGCCTCCAGCGGACCGACCTTCTTCGGGTCCGAGTACAGGGCACTTGTGTCCTGCACCTCCATGTAGGCCATCCTGCGCTGATCGGAGAGATGGATCAATGTGAAGGGTCCGGCCAGTCCTGCGTGCTCGTCGCACCGCGTCGGCATGACCTGCATCTCCACATTGCGTTCGTGCCCGTACGACAGCAGCTGTTCCAGTTGGCCCCGCAGTACCTCCGGGCCTCCGAGAGGGCGCCGCAGCACATGTTCCTCGATGACGAAGCTCAGCAACGGAGCAGGCCGACGCGCGAACAGCTTCCGGCGCTCCATCCGCGCCGCCACACCCTGCTCGATCGTCTCCTCGTCCAGCAGCGGGCGCCACATGCGGAAGACCGCGCGTGCGTACTCCTCCGTCTGCAAGATCCCCTTGACCACGTGGTCGGAGTAGGAGTGCAGCTCGACCGCCTCGGGCTCCAACTGCGCGTACCGCCGGAAGAACCCCGGATACCGCGCCTTCGCCACCTCCCCCTTCATGGCCACCAGCACCCCCCGCGCCCCCACCTCCCGGTCCACCGCGTCCACCAGTTCCGGCCGGGGGATCCGCCGCCCCTGCTCCACCGCCGCGATCTGCGCCTCGCCGTAGCCGACCCGCTCGCCCAACTGCGCCTGGGTCAGCCCCGCGACTTCCCGCAGCAGCTTCATCTGCCGCCCGAAGCAGCGCAGGAACTCCCCGTTCGAGTCCGCCCCCGCGCCGTCCACGCCCGCACCCGAGTCCGCTCCCGACTCCATCGCACTCGTCCCCTCGGCACATCCGTCCACCGGTCACCCGCGCTCGCACCGTAGGACAGGCGGACGTCAACCATGCCCGCCGCGGGACAAGTTGCGGCTTACGGGTGAACCGCCTCGCGGCAGCCGACCCACCGCACCGGCCTACCATTCCGGCAAGGACCGTCCTCCGGCATCGGAATCCCGAAGGGGTGTTCGTGGCACGGCTTGTCCGGCAGCGGCGCGTGGACGCGTACGTGGGTCATCACGCGTTCGGGTTGCAGGAGTCCGACGACGCGGACCTGCCGGTCCCGTTCCCCGACGACTTCGACCACAGCGCCTTCCTCGGCACCCATCCCGGTCATCTGGACATCACCAGCGGCGGTCACACGCACACCGCCACGGTCACCGTCGAGGTGTGGGACGGGCCGCCGCCGCAGGAGGACCCGGCGGAGTGGGACGAGCAGGCCGAGGCCGACTTCGAGTCGACGAGCGGTCAGGTCGCCGTGTGGTCCCTGCACACGGGCCGGGCGGACGACGTGATCGTGCTGGGAGAATCCGGCGGTTCGCGGCGGGTCCGGGTCGGTTGCGCGGGCCGGGCCGAGGCCGCCGCCCTGTCGGAGGGCGAGGGCACCGGTCACGGGGTGGAGCGCTACCTCATCCGGTTCTGGCCGGCCCACACATAAGGAGTGAGCGCACCGAGAGGCAGGCCCCGGCCTCTTTACTCAACGCGCACGCGCGCGCACTTTCCGTGCGGTACCGTCACAGCAAATCGGCCCCCGCGACGGCTGCAACCGTCCGCGAGGGCCTGGACCACCAGTGGAAAGCGACTCCACCGTGATTTACCGGCACCATATCGCGCCCCCGCGCGCCTTCACGCAGTTCTCCCACGAGCTCATCCGGCATCCCCGGTTGTCCTCCGACGCCGTGCGGCTGCTGACCTGGCAGCTCTCCCTCCCGGAGGGGGCGCGCGAATCGTTGTCGCGCACCGCCGAGCGCGCCCGCATCGGGGCGTGCGCCTTCACGCGGGCCAAGCGGCAGCTCAAGGAGGAGGGCTTCGTACACGAGCGGCGGGTCCAGGGGCCCGGCGGTCACTGGATCACCCAACAGCTCGTCTCCAATGTCCCGTTGAGCGCCGCCGAGGCCGCCAAGCTCCTCGGCCGGATGCCCGTGCACGTACCCGGCACCCCCGCATCACCCCAGCTCGCACCGGGTGCCCGCGTTCCGGCCGTCGGCGCTCCGACCCCTCCGCCCACCGACGGTCATCCAGAGAAAGACCCCGGAGGAAACACCTCCCACCGTCCCGCCGAGCCGGACGCCGCCGTCACCGCCCCGGAGACAGCCGAGGTCACCGAAGCCGCCCGCGCCCTCGTCGCCGCCCTCCCCCGCCTCTCCCCGGACCTCCGCCGCGTCCCCCTAGGCATGCACGACGAGCTGGCCCGGCTGGTCTCCCGCTGGCTCGCGGCGGGCCACACCCCCGCCGCCGTCCGCACCCACGTCCTGCGCGGCCTCCCCGACGACGGCACCCCGGTCCACCGCCCCGGCGGCCTGCTGCGCTACCTGCTCCGCGAGGTCCCGCCCGTGTCCGGCACGGACGGCACCGCCGTCACGCCCGCTCCCGACCGGCCCGGCCCTGTCCGCCCGCCCGGCCGGCTGGCCGCCCTGCGGGAGTGCGAGGGCGACCACGTCCAGGCGACCCTCTTCCGGCCGGCCGGCGACGAGACGCTGTGCCGCCGCTGCCTCGGCTCCCCGGCGCCCGTACGGGACCCGGCCCTCTGTCCCTGATCCGGGTGACGGACGACGACGGGGTGCGCCGGCTGTCGGCGTGACCGCATCCGCGCCGCCGCGGTGAGGGGACGGCAGGCGCTCGCCCCGACAGGCCCGACACCGCCTGTCCGGCACCCCGACAGAGCGCCGCCGTGGGGGTGTCGTGCCTGGTGAACGGCGGTTGCGGCGCGGGATCTTCGGGGCATGACCACTTCCCCCCGCCGGGAGCGACGGGCCTCGCTCCCGCTTCCCCTCGCCGATCAGACGGTGTTCTCGTTCCGCTTCACCTCCTCGCCGCGCGGCGCCCGGCTCGCCCGCCGGCTCGCCTCCTGCCAGATGGACGCCTGGGGCTGGCACCACGGCACTCCCGCGCACGACGCCGTGGAGCTGATCGCCGCCGAGCTGGCGAACAACGCCGTGACCCACGGGCGGGTGCCGGGCCGGGACGCCGAGCTGCGGCTGACGGCCGACCGCGGCGGCAGGCTCGTACGGGTGGAGGTGAGCGACACCCGCGGGGAGCTCGGGCCGCACGCGGGGAGCGGCGACCCGGAGGCGGACGGGGGCCGGGGCCTGCTGTTGGTGACCGCGCTCGCCGACGCCTGGGGAGTCGGCGAACGGGCCGGCGGGCCGGGCAAGACGGTGTGGGCCGTGGTCGGCGTCCCGGCGGGCGGCGCGCCCCTCGACGGAGTGGCCCCGGCGCGGAGGGCGGGTTCCCGCGGGACGTACGCCGACGACGACGCCGGTCCGGCCGGAGCGGAGGCCGGGCGGTCCCCGGTGCGCAAGGGCAGGTGACGCTGTCCGGTCCGGACAGGGCGAAGCCCCGGTCCCTGCGGGGACCGGGGCTTCGCGGGAGCGGTTCGCTCAGTGGGCGTGGCCGTGGCCGTGGCCCGCGGCGGCCGGCTCCTCCTCCTCCTTCTTCTCGACGACCAGGGTCTCGGTCGTCAGAAGCAGGGAGGCGATGGAGGCGGCGTTCTCCAGGGCGGAGCGGGTGACCTTGACCGGATCGATGACGCCGGCCTTGACCAGGTCGCCGTACTCGCCGGTGGCGGCGTTGTAGCCGTTGCCCTTCTCCAGCTCGGCGACCTTGGAGACGATGACGTAGCCCTCCAGGCCGGCGTTCTCGGCGATCCAGCGCAGCGGCTCGACGGCGGCCTTGCGGACCACGGAGACACCGGTGGCCTCGTCGCCGGTCTTGTCGAGGTTGCCCTCCAGGACCTTGACGGCGTGGACGAGCGCGGAGCCACCACCGGAGACGATGCCCTCCTCGACCGCGGCGCGGGTCGCGGAGATGGCGTCCTCCAGACGGTGCTTCTTCTCCTTCAGCTCCACCTCGGTGGCGGCGCCGACCTTGATCACGCACACGCCGCCGGCCAGCTTCGCGAGGCGCTCCTGGAGCTTCTCGCGGTCCCAGTCGGAGTCGGTGTTCTCGATCTCGGCCTTGATCTGCGCGACGCGGCCCTGCACGTCCTCGGAGTTGCCGGCGCCGTCGACGATGGTGGTGTCGTCCTTGGTGACGGTGACGCGGCGGGCGGTGCCGAGCACGTCCAGGCCGACCTGGTCGAGCTTGAGGCCGACCTCCTCGGAGATGACCGTGGCGCCGGTGAGGACCGCCATGTCCTGCAGCATCGCCTTGCGGCGGTCGCCGAAGCCGGGGGCCTTCACGGCGGTGGCGTTGAAGGTGCCGCGGATCTTGTTCACGACGAGGGTGGAGAGGGCCTCGCCCTCGACGTCCTCGGCGATGATCAGCAGCGGCTTGGAGGAGTTCGCCTGGATGATCTTCTCCAGCAGCGGCAGGAGGTCCGCGATGGCGGAGATCTTGCCCTGGTGGATGAGGATGTACGGCTCGTCGAGGACGGCCTCCATGCGCTCCTGGTCCGTCACGAAGTACGGGGACAGGTAGCCCTTGTCGAAGGCCATGCCCTCGGTGAAGTCCAGCTCCAGACCGAAGGTGTTGGACTCCTCGACGGTGATGACACCGTCCTTGCCGACCTTGTCCATCGCCTCGGCGATGAGCTCGCCGACCTGGCTGTCCTGGGCGGACAGCGCGGCGACGGCGGCGATGTCGGACTTCTCGTCGATCGGGCGGGCCGAGGCGAGCAGGTCGTCCGAGACGGCCTTGACCGCGGCGTCGATGCCCTTCTTGAGCAGGGCCGGGGAGGCGCCGGCGGCGACGTTCTTCAGGCCCTCGCGCACCAGCGCCTGGGCCAGCACGGTCGCGGTGGTCGTACCGTCACCCGCGATGTCGTTGGTCTTGGTCGCCACCTCCTTGACCAGCTGCGCGCCGAGGTTCTCGTACGGGTCCTCGATCTCGACCTCGCGGGCGATCGTGACACCGTCGTTGGTGATGGTGGGGGCGCCGAACTTCTTGTCGATGACGACGTTGCGGCCCTTGGGGCCGATCGTCACCTTGACCGTGTCGGCAAGCTTGTTGACGCCGCGCTCGAGGGCGCGACGGGCGTCCTCGTCGAACTTCAGGATCTTCGCCATGGCAGCGGGAGCCCTCTCGGAAAGTCAGGGGGTAAAGAAACTGCGCCCCGGGCGCCCGGCTTCTTAGGGGTCGCGGGGGGCCAGGGGCGCAGCTGGAAGCAAAAGTGCCTCGGGTGAAGCCGGGTGAACTACTTCTCGATGATCGCGAGGACGTCGCGGGCCGAGAGGACGAGGTACTCCTCGCCGTTGTACTTCACCTCGGTGCCGCCGTACTTGCTGTAGAGCACGACGTCACCGACGGAAACGTCGAGCGGAAGGCGGTTGCCGTCCTCGAAGCGGCCCGGGCCCACGGCCAGGACGACGCCCTCCTGGGGCTTCTCCTTGGCGGTGTCCGGGATGACCAGGCCAGAGGCCGTGGTCTGCTCGGCGTCCAGCGGCTGGACCACGATGCGGTCCTCGAGCGGCTTGATGGCAACCTTGGAGCTGGCGGTCGTCACGATCCGACCTCCCCCTTCGGAGATCTCACGGGGTTAACTGTCTGAGGTGGCGACCAGGTCGATCCGTCGTCGCGGGTGCCGGACCTGCCCGTCGCGTTGTTGGCACTCTCCAGGGGGGAGTGCCAGACCTGAGACTATGACCGCGATTAGCACTCGGTCAAGCGGAGTGCCAATTACCGACGGCGCGTCGGCCTCCGGGGCCCGGCCGGGCGGGGTGCGGGGACGGGCGGCGCGGGTGCGCGGCGCCCCGGTCCGCGCGCCGGGGTCATGCATGCCCGGCTGTCGCGGCGGCATGCGCGGCGGCTCCTGAGGACCCCGCGGGACGGACCGGAAGGGCCGCGCGCGAGGTGACGGGCCGGTGCGGCGGGACGGGGCGGGGCCCGGCCGGGCGGCCGCCGGGCGCGGGGAAGGGCCGGTCCTGCAGATGACGTCCGCCAGGTGGTCCTACAGGTGGTCCTACAGGTGGTCCTCCAGGCGTCCCACCCGCAGGCCCCGTGCCTCGATCTCGCGCAGCAGGCGCCGGGTCCGTTCCACCAGGGGCAGGCCCGTCGTGCCGGCGTCCGGGTCGACGGCCACGATGTCGCCGGGGCCCAGCCGGTGCTCGCCCCGGGTGTAGAGCAGGGCGCCGTCCCCGCCCACCGACACCCGCCACAGCACGACCGCCGCGATGCCGCAGTCCGCGGCGGCGCGCAGGGTCGTCGTGTCGTACACGCCGTGGGGCGGGCGCAGCAGGCGGGGGCGGACGCCGAAGCGGGCCCGGAGCTTGTCCTGCTGGCCGCAGATCTCGGCGCGCTGGCCGGCGTACGGCAGGCCGCGCAGGGCGGGGTGGTCGAGGGTGTGGTTCTGGAGGCCGGCGCCGACCGCGCGCAGGCGCGCGAAGTGGCCGTAGGCGGGTCCCACGACGCGGTCCGTGAGGAACAGGCTGACCGGCAGCCGCCGGGCCCGCACCAGGTCGACGAAGCGCGGGTCGCGCTCGGCGTCGTCGTCGTACGTCAGGAACACCACCCGGTCGCGGGTCGCGACGCGGTCGACGACGGGCGGCAGGCCGGGGCGCGCCTGCCGCCCGGGGGTCCCGGCGGCCTGCTGCCCGGCGCGCGCCCGGCCGTCCGACCGCGCCGGGCCGGCGCAGCCGCCGAGCAGGACGGCGGCGGCCAGCGCCGCGGCGGCCCAGCCGCGCGGCCTCACAGGTAGTCCTCCAGCCGCGCCACCGCGTAGCCCTTGGCGGTGACCTTGTCGAGGAAGCGGCGGATCATGTCGGGCATCGTGCCCGCCCAGTCGGCCCGGCCGCGGAAGTGGCTGAGGACGATGTCCCCGGGGTGCAGGTCGCGGTCCCACTCGCGGTACTCCCAGCGGTCGACGAAGACCTCCTCGCTCCACAGGGGGGCGTACGCGATGCCGCAGGACTTCGCGGCGCGCAGGGTGTCCCGGTTGTAGTTGCCGAAGGGCGGGCGGAACAGGACGGGGCGTGTGCCGTAGCGCTCCTCGATGACGTCCTGCATGCCGCAGATCTCCTGCCGCTGGCGGGCGTACGACAGCGCGGGCAGGTAGGGGTGGTGCAGCGTGTGGTTGTGCAGGCCCACTCCCCCGTCCCGCATCCGCCGGAAGTAGCCGTAGTCCTCTTTGATCAGGTAGTCGCTGAGGAAGGCGGTGTACGGGATCCGCAGGTCGCTCATCATGCGCAGGAACGCCGGGTCCTTCTCGGCGCCGTCGTCGATGGTGAGGAAGACGACCCGGTCCTCGGTCGGGACGGTGGTGAAGACCGGGGGCAGGCCCAGCTCCCGGTGGCCGTCGACCTCGAAGCCCTCCCGGGTGGTGATCCGCGGCTTGCGCGCGGGAGGCGCCGGGGTCGGCAGCGGGACCTCCCGCAGCCCCCAGCGCCGGGCGGCGGCCACCCGGGCGGCGTGGGCCGAGCGCAGCTTCGTGGCGTAGGAGTCCAGCGCGCGGGCCGGAGGCGCCTCCAGGGGCTGCTGGCCGGCGGCCGGGCGCAGGCCCGCGTCGGGGTCCTGCCCGCAGCCCGAGGCGATGGCCGCGGCGGCGAGCACGGCGAGGCCGATCCGTGCACGCCCCCGGGCCCGACTTTTGTCATTTTGTACTACTGCTCGCATGGAGCCGGATCCTCGCAGGGCCCCGCCCCGAACCCGGCCCGACACCGCGGCCGCCGCGGCACCGTCCACCGACTGGCCCACAGACCGGGCCGCCGGCCGCCGGGCGACCCGCCGGACCGCACGCCGCACGCCGCCCGCCCCGGCGCGCCCGCCCGGTCCCCGGCTGGCCGACAATGATCCGGTGAACGACCTCGCCCCCCTCCTCACGCCCGAAGGCCGCGCCCTCCTCGACGAGGTGCGCGGCACCGACCCGGCGCAGGAGCTCGCCGTCGCCACCCGGCTGCGCCGCGCGCACCCCGCCGAGCTGGTGTCGGCGGCGCTCGGCCAGGCGCGGCTGCGGCAGCGGGCGGTGGCGAAGTTCGGCGCCGAGGACGCGCAGCGGATGTTCTTCACGCCGCACGGGGTCGAGCAGTCGACCCGGGCGAGCGTGGCGGCGTACCGGGCCCGCCGGCTGGCGGAGCTCGGCGTGACCTCCGTCGCCGACCTGTGCTGCGGGATCGGCGGTGACGCGATCGCGCTGGCCCGGGCCGGGATCCGGGTGCTGGCGGTGGACCGGGACCCGCTCACGGCGGCGGCGGCCCGGGCGAACGCCGACGCGCTGGGGCTGGCCGGCCTGATCGAGGTGCGCGAGGCCGACGTCACCGAGGTGGACACGGCCGGCTTCGACGCCGTCTTCGTCGACCCGGCCCGGCGCGGCGGGCGCGGCCGGATCTTCGACCCGGAGGCGTACGCGCCGCCGCTGTCGTGGGCGGTCGGGGCGGCCCGCCGGGCGCCGCGCGCCGCGGCCCTGAAGGTCGCGCCCGGCATCCCGCACGAGGCGGTCCCGGCGGACGCCGAGGCCGAGTGGGTCTCCGACGGCGGTGACGTGAAGGAGGCGGTGCTGTGGTTCGGCACCGCGCCGGGGGCGGTCCGCGCGACCCTGCTGCCCGGGCCGCGCACCCTGCTCTCGCGGGGCCTGCCCGACCCCGCCGTGCGCCCGCCCGGCCGGTACCTGTACGAGCCGGACGGCGCCGTCGTCCGCGCCCACCTGGTCGCCGAGGTCGCGCAGCAGCTCGACGGCGGCCTCCTGGACGCGACCATCGCGTACGTCACCGCGGACGAGCTGCGCCCGACGCCGTACGCCACCGCCTACGAGATCACCGACCACCTCCCCTTCAACGTCAAGAAGCTGAAGGCCCTGCTGCGCGAGCGGCAGGTGGGGGTGCTCACGGTGAAGAAGCGCGGGTCGGCCGTGGAGCCCGAGGAGCTGCGCAGGAAGGTCCGGCCGCAGGGCCCGCACTCCGCCACCGTGTTCCTGACACGGGTCGCGGGGGCGCCGGCCATGCTGATCGGCCGCCCGGCCCTCTGAGGCACCGTCAGGAGGTCTCCGCCGCCCGGCGCAGCAGCAGGTCCCGCTCGCGTGCGTTGCGGGTCAGCGACGCGGCCCGGGTGAACTCCGCCCGGGCCTCCGCCGCGCGCCCCAGCCGGGCCAGCAGGTCGCCGCGGACGCTGGGCAGCAGGTGGTAGGCGCGCAGGGCGGGTTCGGCGGCCAGGGCGTCGACCAGGGCCAGGGCCGGTTCCGGTCCGTGCGCCATCGACACGGCCACCGCCCGGTTCAGCTCGACGACCGGGGAGGGCGAGCGGGCCGCGAGCAGCCCGTACAGGGTGGCGATGCGGGCCCAGTCGGTCTCCTCGTAGGCGGGGGCGAGCGCGTGGCAGGCGGCGATGGCGGCCTGGAGGACGTACGGGCCGGGGGCGCCGGTCGCGTGCGCGTCGGCGCGGGCGAGGGCGGCGGCCCCGCGGGCGATGAGCAGGCGGTTCCAGCGCGCCCGGTTCTGGTCCTTCAGCAGGACCGGCGCGCCGTCCGGGCCCGTGCGCGCGGCGGCCCGGGACGCCTGGAACTCCAGCAGCGCGGTCAGGCCGTGCACCTCGGGCTCCTCGGGCATCAGCCCGGTCAGGACGCGGGCCAGCCGCAGGGCGTCCTCGCACAGGCCGGGGCGCAGCCAGTCGTCGCCGGCCGTGGCGGCGTACCCCTCGTTGAAGATCAGGTAGATCACGTCGAGGACCGAGCCGAGCCGTGCCTCGCGGTCGGGGCCGTACGGCACCTCGAAGTCCACCTGCTTCGCCGCCAGCGTCCGCTTGGCCCGGACGATCCGCTGCGCGACCGTCGGCTCGGGCACGAGGAAGGCCCGGGCGATCTCGGGCGTGGTGAGCCCGCCGAGCAGGCGCAGGGTGAGGGCGATGCGGGCCTGCGGCGACAGCACCGGGTGGCAGGCGGTGAAGACCAGGCGGAGCAGGTCGTCGTCGATGCCGTCGGGGTCGGCGGGCTCCTCGGGCGGGGCGGCGTCCGGCAGGTCCCGGCCGATCTCCGCGAGCTTGCGGGCGTAGGTCTCCCGGCGGCGGACCAGGTCGACGGCGCGGCGGCGGGCGATCGCCATGAGCCAGGCGCCCGGGTTGTCGGGCACGCCGTCCCTCGGCCACTGCTCCAGGGCCGCGACCAGGGCGTCCTGGGCGAGTTCCTCGGCGATGCCGACGTCCCGGACGATCCGGGCGACGCCGGCGATCACGCGCGGGGACTCCATGCGGAACACGGTCTCGACGGTGCCGCGCGGGTCGGCGGCGGGCTGCGGGGTCACAGCCCACCATCAGACACCCGTGCGGCGGCCGGTCCAAACGGGCGCGGGGCTCAGCCCTCGGCGACCTCCCGCACCTCGCAGGTCACCGTCCAGTGCTCCTCGTGGACCTTCAGGAACCGCTTGGTCCACTCGATCGCCTCGGCCCGGTCCTTGGCCTGCATGAGGGCGTAGCCGCCGATGACCTCCTTGGACTCGGTGAAGGGGCCGTCGGTGACGGACAGCTGCCCGCCCTCGTAGTGCACCCGGGTGCCCTGCGCGGCCGGGGTGAGCCCGGCGGTGTCGAGCAGGACGCCGGCCTTCGTCATCTCCTCCATCAGCTCGCCCATCCGCTGCATGAGCTCCTGGCTGGGGCCCCCGTCGGGGGTGTTCCGCTCGTCGATCCGGATGAGGGAGAGGTAGCGGGGCATGGGGACTCCTCGTGTCGTGCGGGCCGGGTCGTTCCCGGCCGTCACCCCTGCGTCGAACGGGACCGCCGGGGATCGACACGCCCGCCGGGATTTCCTCAGGACTTTTTCCTCACCGCAGCGAGGCCCACAGCTCCGCCGCCTCCGGTTCGTCGGCCACCACCCGGTTGCCGTCCCACGGCGCCGGCACCACCGGCATCGTCACGGTCCGCACCGCGTCCGCCGACAGGCCCCGCAGGCTCTGCCCGAGCCGCGTCAGCTCCGCGAGCGAGTCCAGGCCGGTGTCCGTGGTCAGGCTGCCGGTCACCGCGTCGGCGACCCGGTACAGCCGGGCGGGGTCGGTGAGCAGGTCGGTGGCGGCGATCCGCTCCAGCAGCGCCGTCACCAGCGTCTGCTGGAGGGCTATGCGGCTCAGGTCGCTGCCGTCACCGACGCCGTGCCGGGTGCGGGCCAGCGCCAGGGCCCGGGTGCCGTCCAGGTGGTGGGTGCCCGCCGCCAGGGTCAGGTGGCTCCGGTCGTCGTCGATGTCCTCCCGCGTGGTGACGGTGACCCCGCCGAGCGCGTCGACCAGCTTCCGGAAGCCGGCGAAGTCGATCTCGACGTAGTGGTCCATGCGGACGTCCGTCAGCGCCTCGACCGTCTTCACCGCGCACACCGGCCCGCCCACCGCGTACGCGCTGTTGAACATCGCGGCGGAGGCGGCGGGCGCGGTCCCGCCGGACGGCAGCGGGCAGGACGGGCGGGCGACCAGGGTGTCGCGCGGGATGCTCACCACCGTCGCGCTCGTCCGGCCCGCGTCGAGGTGGACGACCATGGCCGTGTCGGAGCGGGCGCCGGAGCTGTCGCCGCCGCCGAGCTCCTGGTTCTCCGCGCCGCTGCGCGAGTCCGAGCCCAGGACGAGGATGTTCAGGGCGCCGCCGGGCAGCGCGGCGGCGGACGCCGAGGGGTCCGGGGCGGTCGTCGCCCGCGCGGGGCGGTTGTCGCCGAGCGCGCTGTTGATGTCGACGCCGGTGATGTTGTCGCTGAGGCGCCAGTAGGCCCAGCCCGCCCCCGCGGCGCCCAGCACCAGCAGGGCCGCCAGGGTGAGGCCGGCGGCCTTCAGCACGGCCGGCCGCCGGCCCGCTCGCGCGCCGGCGGCGTTCCCGTCCCCGGCCGCGCCGCCGCTCCCGTGCCCGCCGTCCCCGTGCCCGCCGCCCCCGGCGTTCCCGTCGTGTCCCGTCACGAGCAGGAACATAAGTCCGAATTATTTCGGGCAGGGGCCCCGGGGCGACTTTCTTCGGGAATTCTCAGACTTCCGGGCCCGGTCTCATCCCAGTGTCACCACCGGCACCCCGTTGCTCCCGCTCCACGAGGCGTTGAACCCGAACGTCACCGAACCCCCGTCCGGCACCGTCCCGTTCCACGCGGCGTTGCCGCACGTCACCACCGCGCCGGACTGGGCGCAGGTCGCGTTCCACGCCTGGGAGACGCGCTGGCCCTCGCCGTACGTCCAGCTCACCTTCCACGACGCCAGCGAGGCACCGGCGCAGCTGATCCGCACCTGTCCGGTGAAGCCCGTGTTCCACTGGCCGGTGACGCCGTACGTCGCCGTGCAGCCGTCGGCCGGCTGTCCGCCCCCGCCGCCCAGCGCCTGCGCGATGGCGTGGTAGGCCGGTTTGGGCGCGTAGTTCTCGTCGTACGGGGTCGCCGCACCCTCGCCGGGGAAGGTGTCGGGGATCCAGGAGTCGGAGTCGGTGAAGCCCCAGACGGTGACGCCGGTGCACCGGTCCACCGCGGCGCAGGCGGAGACCACGCTGCGGTAGTCGGCCGCCTGCTGCGCCAGCTTGGCCTCCGTCGCCGGGAGTTGCATCCGGATGTCCAGCTCGGTGATCGCCACGTCGACGCCCAGGTCGGCGAAGCGCTGGATGTTCTGCCGCACGGTGGACGGCACCTGACCGACGATCAGGTGCGCCTGGAGGCCCACCCCGTCGACGGGGACGCCGCGCTCCTTCAGGGACTTGACGAGGTCGTACAGGGCGGTGCTCTTCGCGTTCACGCCCTCGACGTTGTAGTCGTTGATGTAGAGGTCGGCGCCCGGGTCCGCTGCGCGCGCCCGGGTCAGGGCCTGGGCGATGTAGTCCGGGCCGAGGGTGTCGTACCAGAGGGTGCGGCGGTAGGTGCCGTCCTCCTCGAAGGGCTCGTTGACCACGTCCCAGGCGGCGAGGCGGCCCTTGTAGCGGCCGACCTCGGTGTCGATGTGGTCGTTCAGGACGGCGCTCAGCTCGTCCCGGGTCCAGGTGCCGTCGGTCAGCCAGCCGGGGTTCTGGCTGTGCCAGACCAGGGTGTGGCCGCGCACCTGCTGGCCGTGGGCTTCGGCGAAGGCGACGATCCGGTCCGCCTCGGCCCAGTCGTGACGGCCCCGGACGGGCTCCACCGAGCCCCACTTCATGGCGTTTCCGGGGGTGAGCGAGTTGAACTCGCGTCCGGCGACCTCGCCGTAGGTGCCGGTCAGCTTGGAGCCGGTGACCGCGGTGCCGACGACCTTGCCCCGGGCGTCGGCGAGGTCGCGCAGCGGGGGGTCGGCCGCGTGGGCGGGGGCCGCGGTCAGCAGGGCGCCCACCGTGGCGGCACCGGCCAGCAGCGAGACGAGTAAGCCGGGCCTTCGGGATCTCATGACGGGGAGCCTCCGAAAGTTTCGGTCGTGCAACCGATTGACTTCGGTGCAGTGTGGGGCGGCTGGGACCACCCGTCAATACGGCGGCCCGTCCCGGCGGCCCGCCGTTCCCGGCCGGGCGGGCCCGTCGGCCGGCCCGTCGGCCGCCCGCCTCCCGGCCGCGCCGGCGGCACTCCGGGCGACGGAGCTAGACCGCCGCGGGCGCCGCCGTGCTGCTGCGCACCACCAGGCTGGTCGCCAGCTCCACCCGCGTCGCCGCCATGTCCTCCTCGCGCCCGAGGTCCAGGACCAGCTTGGCCGCCGCCTCGGCCATCTCCGTCAGCGGCTGCCGTACGGTCGTCAGCGGCGGGCCGACCCAGCGGGCCACCGGCAGGTCGTCGAAGCCGACCACGCTCAGGTCCTCCGGGACGCGCAGCCCCAGCTCGCGCGCGGCCTCGTACAGCCCGAGCGCCTGGAGGTCGTTGCCGGTGAAGACGGCGGTCGGCCGGTCCGGGCGGCGCAGCAGTTCGAGGCCCTGCCGGTAGCCGGCCTCGTGATGGAAGTCGCCGGGCATGATCAGGCCCGGGTCGACCGGCAGCCCGGCGGTCTCCAGCGCGGCCCGGTAGCCGTCCACGCGGGCCCGGCTGCACATCATCCGCGACGGCCCGCTGATCGCGCCGATCCGGCGGTGCCCGAGGTCGACCAGGTGCCGGGTGGCCGCGAGGCCGCCCTGCCAGTTGGTCGCCCCGATCGACGGCACGTCGGCGCCGGGGTCGCCGGCCGGGTCCATCACCACGAACGGGATGGAGCGGCTGGTGAGCAGGGCCCGCTGGGAGTCGTCGAGGCCGGACAGCACGAGGATCACGCCGTGCGGGCGGCGCGCGGCGACCTGGTCGGCCCAGGTCCGCCCGGGGGTGAGCCGTCCCGCGCTCTCCGAGAGCACGACGCTCAGCCCGGCGTCGCGGGCCACGTTCTCCACGCCCCGGATGACCTCCATCGCCCAGGCGCTCTCCAGTTCGTGGAAGACCAGGTCGATCAGCGGGGAGCGGGTCGCCTCGGTCCGGCGGCGCCGGTAGCCGTGGGTACGCAGCAGGTCCTCGACGCGGGCCCGCGTGGCCGGGGCGACGTCGGCGCGGCCGTTGAGGACTTTCGAAACAGTCGGCGCCGACACGCCTGCCTCGCGGGCGATCTCGGCAAGCGTCGCGGTCTGCGCGGACCGCCCTTGCGTCCGGGTTTCTGCGGGCTGCGGGGATGTCATGGCGGCGATCGTATCCCTGTGGTGGCCCGTGACGTAGTTCTCGCGCCACGACGGACGTCCGGGACATTCGTTAACAGAGCCGAAACATTCGGCGTGCCGTGTTCGCGCGTCGTCGCACGTCCGCCCGTTCCGCACGGCCTTCCCTTGTTCACCGGCCGTTCGGGCGGGCGGGTGGCCGGGGCCGGTGCCCCGGGCCTACCGTGACGGTGCGTGGGGCGGCGGGGGCCGCCGGGTCGTGCGCGCCGGGGGGAGCGTCACCGTGTACAGGCAGTCGCACCATGAGGTCAAAGCCGCGGGGACGGCCCTCGCGGCCGCCGCCGTCGACACGGCGGTGACGAGTGCCGTGCGCGGACTGCCGCCGGTCTCCGTCGAGGAGGCCGGGCGCGGTCTCCTGACGCTGCTCGGCGTCATGGCCCTCACCGTGGTCTTCGAGCTGGTCTTCGTGACCCGGGACTACCGGGCGGCCATCCCGCTGGCCGAGGACACGGAGCTGCCGCCGGACGAACCGCTGCACCGGCGCCTGGTCAGTCCGAACGCGCTGCCCGTGCTGGTCCTGGTCACGCTGGTGCCGGCACTGGCCTGGGAACCGCGGTTCGCCCTGCTGCCCTTGGCCATGGCCGCCTCCTGGGCGGCGGACGCGTCGGTCGTCCGCTTCTGGGAGCGCCGCAACGGCCGCCTGGTGTGGCGCGACGTCCCCCTGAGCGGCGCGTCGTACGCGACCTCCCCGGTCAGCCGCCGTCCACCGGCTCGAACCGCCAGCGGTGCACCGCCCGGGTGACCAGCTCCCCGTCCGGCTCGGGCAGTTCCGGCAGGTCGGCGTCGTAGGGCGCGTCCCACCAGGTGATGACCAGGACCCGGTCCTGCGGGGCCCGGAAGGTCTCCCGGCGCAGCGGCGCGCCGGGGAGCTCCTGCGCCCGGGCCCAGGCCAGCAGCTCCCCGCCCCGCCCGGGCACCGCCCGGGCCTCCCACATCAGCGCGACCGTCACGGGTACAGGTTCTCCCCGCCGGTCTCGTGCGCGTGGTCGTGCGCCCGGCCCGGGACGTGCGGGTCGGTCACCGGCAGGGAGGAGTCCGCCGACAGGTCCCAGTCGGACGGCGGCCGGTTGCGGGCGACCATCTCCGCGCCGAGCGCGGCCACCATCGCCCCGTTGTCCGTGCACAGCTTGGGGCGCGGCACGCGCAGCCGGATCCCGGCGGCCTCGCAGCGCTCCTCGGCCAGGGCCCGCAGCCGGGAGTTGGCGGCGACCCCGCCGCCGATCATCAGGTGGTCGACGCCCTCGTCCTTGCAGGCGCGCACCGCCTTGCGGGTCAGCACGTCGACGACCGCCTCCTGGAAGGAGGCCGCCACGTCCCGCACCGGCACCTCCTCGCCCGCCGCCCGCTTCGCCTCGATCCAGCGGGCCACGGCCGTCTTCAGCCCGGAGAAGGAGAAGTCGTACGCCGGGTCGCGCGGGCCGGTCAGGCCGCGCGGGAAGGCGATGGCCTGCGGGTCGCCCTCGCGCGCGTACCGGTCGATGACCGGGCCGCCGGGGAAGCCGAGGTCCAGCACCCGGGCGATCTTGTCGAAGGCCTCGCCGGCCGCGTCGTCGATGGTCGCGCCCAGGGGGCGCACGTCCGAGGTGATGTCGGAGGACAGCAGCAGCGACGAGTGGCCGCCGCTCACCAGCAGCGCCATCGTGGGCTCCGGCAGGGCGCCGTGCTCCAGCTGGTCCACGCAGATGTGGGAGGCCAGGTGGTTGACGCCGTACAGCGGCTTGCCGAGGGCGTAGGCGTACGCCTTGGCGGCGGAGACGCCGACCAGCAGGGCGCCGGCCAGGCCCGGGCCCGCGGTCACCGCGACGCCGTCCAGGTCCCGCGCGCTCACCCCCGCCTCCTTCAGCGCCCGGTCGATGGTCGGCACCATCGCCTCCAGGTGCGCCCGCGAGGCGACCTCGGGCACCACCCCGCCGAAGCGGGCGTGCTCGTCGACGCTGGAGGCGACGGCGTCGGCCAGCAGGGTGGTGCCGCGCACGACACCCACGCCGGTCTCGTCGCAGGAGGTCTCAATCCCCAGCACCAGGGGTTCGTCAGCCATGGATGTCGGTTCCTTGTACGGAGTTCTCAGGGACGGTCAGGCGCATCACCAGGGCGTCCACGTTCCCGGGCTGGTAGTAGCCGCGCCGCACGCCGACGGGCTCGAAGCCGAAGCGCTCGTACAGCTTCTGGGCCCGGACGTTGTCGACCCGGCACTCCAGCATGACCTCGGCGCACTCGAAGGCGGTCGCCGCCCGCAGCAGCTCGGTCAGCAGCCGTCCGCCGAGGCCGGTGCCCCAGTGGTCATGGGCGACGGCGATGGTCTGGACGTCGGCCTGCTCGCCCGAGGAGGCGAGCCCGGCGTACCCGACGATCCGGCCGCCGCCGTCCTGCGGGAGTTCCGCGACGACGTACCGGCGGGTCGCCCCCGGCCCGCGCGCGTGGGCCAGCTCGGACCAGAACATGCCCCGCGACCAGGCGTCCTCGGGGAACAGCTCCCGTTCCAGGGCCAGGACGGGGTCGATGTCCCACCAGCGCATCTCGCGCAGCACGGGAGTCACGGGTCCGGTCACTTGGGGGTGACCACCTTGTAGTTCTTGGGGACCTGGGCGTCGGGGCGGCGCAGGTACAGCGGCCGGGGCGCGGCGAGCTCCTCGCCCCGGGCGAGCTTCTCGGCGGCCAGCCGGGCGAGGGCGGCGGCGGACACGTGCTCGGGCTCGTGCGCCTGCGGGAACGTGTCCGGGTACAGCAGCGCGCCGGCGCCGACCGCGGGCAGGCCCGCGACCTGCCCGGCGATGTCGGCGGGCCGGTCGACGGCCGGATCGGTGACGCGGGTGCGGGAGTCGGCGTACCGCGCCCAGTAGACCTCCTTGCGGCGGGCGTCGGTCGCCACGACGAAGGGGCCCTCCAGGTCGGCGGCGTAGGCGAGGCCGTCCAGCGTGCACACGCCGTGCACGGGCACGCCGAGCACCAGGCCGAAGGTGTCCGCGGTCATCAGGCCGACGCGCAGTCCGGTGTACGGGCCGGGGCCCACGCCGACCACGACGCCCGTGACGGCGTCCAGCTTCAGTCCGGCCTCGGCGAGCACCCGGTCGACCGCCGGCAGCAGCAGCTCCCCGTGGCGGCGCGCGTCCACCTGGCTCGACGAGGCGATGACGTCCCTGCCGTCGTGCAGCGCGACGGTGACGGCGGGTGTGGCGGTATCCAGAGCGAGCAAGAGCACGCGAACAGCCTACGGCTCCCGGGGCCCCGGCACGGCCGCCCCGGTCGGACGGCCACCTGCTGCTACCGTCACCTTCCGTCACGGGACGACGACGGAACGGCACGTACGACGCGGAGGTGGGCGCCGGTGGCAGGCAGCAGTTCGGGGATCGTGGCCGCGCTCACCGCGGCGGCCCTCGGCACGGTCGGTCACCTCGCCTGCCAGGCGGCGGCGAGCGCCCCGGCCGGTCCCGGCGAGCCCCGGGCGGGCTCCTCGCCGTCGGCCGTGGCCCCGCCGGCGCCCCGGCACCGCGCGGACCCGGCCACGCCGCCCGCCGGGTCCGGCAGCGGCGCACGCGTGGTGTACGCGCTGGGCGACGACCGGGTGTGGCTGGTCGGCGCCGGGGAGCGGGTCCGGCGCACGTTCGTGGTCTACCCGAGCGCGGTGGACCCGGCGCCGGGCCGCTACACCGTCACGTCCCGCTCCAAGGCCGTCACCGGCTCCGACGGCACACCCGTCGAGCACGTCGTCCGCTTCACCAGCGTGGACGGCGTCTCCGTCGGCTTCAGCGCGGCCGTGGACGGCTCGACGCCCCGGCCGGACCCGGGCGTGCGCACCGGCGGCATCCGCGAGACCCGCCCGGACGGCGACGCGATGTGGTCCTTCGCGACGATCGGCCGCAGGGTCGTGGTCGTCCGCTAGGGGCTGTCCGACCATTCCCGTCGTCGCCCGGAGGCCGGTCTCGCGGCGTCAGGTGCGTGCTCCCGGCGAGCCGGGCGCAGAGCCTCGTACGGGACGCACTCGGCTCTGCGCCCGGCGCGGCGAGAATGCGTGATGACGTCGCGAGACAGGCGGGAACTGTCGGACAGACCCCAGGGGCGCACCCGCCCGGAGCCCGCGGCGACGCCCTGCGGCCGTACGTGTCCGCCGGTGTGCCGCTACGCCGCCTCGCGGTGGTCCACGGCCCGCCCGGGCACCTCCGGGTCGGGCTCCCGGGGCGCCGTGGAGATCGTTTTCGCGGCCGCGCAGGCCGCCAGCAGCTCCCGCATGGACACGCCGGGCACCGCGTACGGCTGCGGCTTCGCCGTGCTCTCTGTAGCCGACATGGACGCCTCCTGAGGCCGGGGGCGGACGTAGTTAGGTAGACCTAACTACGTACGGGATACCATGTGACCACGCCCGGGACACCCGGCGCAACATCTTGCCGACGTCTTGTCGGAATGTCGGACCGTTCCTCCGCGCCGTTACGCCGACAGGGCGCTCAGGTCGGTTCCCGTCCAGCGTTCGCCCAGTCCGGTGAGCGTCACGTGCCGCACCTCGTCGGCGGTGTCCCCGACGGCGCGGTGGATCAGGACCTGGAGCCGGTCGTCGGTCAGCTCCTCGACCTTGCCCTCGCCCCACTCCACGACGATCACGGAGTCGGGCAGCGAGACGTCGAGGTCGAGGTCCTCCATCTCGTCCAGACCGCCGGACAGCCGGTAGGCGTCCACGTGGACGAGCGGCGGGCCGTCGCCGAGCGAGGGGTGCACACGGGCGATCACGAACGTCGGGGAGGTGACCGCGCCGCGCACGCCGAGCCCTTCGCCGAGGCCGCGGGTGAGCGTCGTCTTGCCCGCGCCGAGCTCCCCGGTGAGCATCACGAGGTCGCCGGCGCGCAGCAGTTTGGCCAGCCGGCGGCCCAGCTCCCTCATCTGCTCGGGCGAGGTGACGGTGATCTGTACGGAGCCGGACTCAGCCGGGTCGTGCGGTGCCGCTGGTGCTTCCATAGCCACCCACGGTAGCCCCTGCCGGGACGGCACCCGTGCGGGTGAGCAGGTCGGCGAGGCGGTCGGTGACCACTTCCGGGTGCTCCAGGATCACCAGGTGGCCCGCGTCCGGGACCAGCACCAGCTCGGCCTCCGGGAGCAGGTCGGCGATGGCCTCGCTGTGCTCGCTGGGCGTGACCATGTCCTGCACGCCGGCCAGCACGAGGACCGGTATGTCCGCGAAGTGGGCGAGGGCCGCGGTCTTGTCGTGGTTGTCGAACGCCGGGTAGTACTCGGCGACCACGTCGATCGGCGTGCTCTCGATCATCCGCTCGGCGAACCGCTCGATCGCCGGGTCGACGTCCCGGGAGGCGAACGAGTACCGCTTGATGATCCCGGCGAACAGGTCGGCGGTGGCCCGGCGCCCCTTCTCCACCAGCTCGGCCCGCTGCCCCAGCGCCTTGAGCACCCCGGGCAGCACCCGCCGCACCACGTTCACCCCGGCGACGGGCAGTCCGAAGTTCCACTCGCCGAGCCGCCCCGACGAGGTGCCGACCAGGGCGACGCCGACCACCCGCTCGCGGATCAGCTCCGGGTACTGGTCGGCCAGCGCCATCACGGTCATGCCACCCATCGAGTGCCCGACCAGCACGATCGGCCCGTCGGGGACGGCGGCGTCGATGACGGCCTTCAGGTCGCGGCCCAGCTGCTCGATGGTGACCGGTTCGCCGCGCTCCACCTGGGACACGCCCCGCGCGGACCGGCCGTGGCTGCGCTGGTCCCAGTGCACCGTGCGCACCACGCCCCGCAGGGCGGCCCGCTGGAAGTGCCAGGAGTCCTGGCTGAGGCAGTAGCCGTGGCTGAAGACGACGGTGACGGGAGCGGGCGCCTTGCGGCCGAAGAGCCGGCGGCGGCGCGGGGTGAGCGTCGGGGCGGCGTCCGGGTCGACGTCGTCGACCTCGTAGTACAGCTCGGTGCCGTCGTCGGCGTGCGCCTTGCCGGGCGTGCCGCGCAGGGAGCCGTACGGTCCCGCCGAGTCCAGGGCGATCCGCGCCTTCTGCCGCATGCCGCGGCCGACGGTGAGCCGTTCGACGGCGACACCGGCGGCCGCCCCGGCGGCGACCACGCCTATCGCGACGCCGGCGATGCCGGTCGCCCGGCGCCAGCCGCCCGTCGCGGCGGAGGCGACGGCCGCCGTGGCGGCTTCCGCGACGGCCTCCGCGCTGCTCTCGCTCACGTACCGCTCCTCTTCACCGGGCTTGTCCGCGCTCGGGTTGCCGTCGGGGCCGCTGGTCGGGTGGCCCGGGACGGTGACGCCGGCCGTGGGGCGCCGGGTCGTTCCGTCGGGGGCCGGGTCGGGTGATCGTCGGACGGGTCTCCCTGCGGGTTACCCGTCCTGTTCCTCATTCACGTAGACGCGGGGAACACGCGTTCCGATCCGGGTGACGATCTCGTACGCGATGGTGCCCGCGGCCTGCGCCCAGTCCTCGGCGGTCGGCTCGCCGCGGTCGCCCGGCCCGAAGAGGACCGCCTCCGCGCCCGGCTCGGGCTCGTCGCCGCCCAGGTCGACGACGAACTGGTCCATCGCGACTCGGCCCGCGACCGTGCGCCACTTGCCGTCGACCAGTACCGGGCCGGCCGAGGAGGCGTGCCGCGGGACGCCGTCCGCGTAGCCGAGGGGCACCAGGCCAAGGGTGGTCTCGCCGGGGGTGACGTAGTGGTGGCCGTAGCTGACGCCGTGCCCGGCCGGGACCCGCTTGACCAGGGCCAGGGAGGCCGACAGCGTCATCACCGGGCGCAGCCCGAAGTCCGCCGGGGCGCCCAGCTCGGGGCTGGGCGAGACGCCGTACAGGGCGATCCCGGTCCGGACGAGGTCGAAGTGGCTCTCGGGGACGGTGAGGGTGGCGGGCGAGTTGGCGATGTGCCGCACCTCGGGACGCACGCCCTGCGCCTCGGCGTACGCCGTCATCTCCCGGAAGCGCGCGAGCTGGGCGGCGATGGAGGGGTGGCCGGGCTCGTCGGCGCAGGCGAAGTGCGACCACAGCCCGGTGATCCGCACCAGGCCCCCGGCCTCGGCGCGCAGGGCCGCGGCGACCAGTACGGCCCAGTCCTCCCCCGGCTGGCAGCCGCCGCGGCCGAGCCCGGTGTCGGCCTTGAGCTGCACGCGCGCGGGGCGCCCGGCCGAGCGCGCCGCCCGGGTGACCTCCTCCAGCGCCCACATCGCGCTGACGGACACGTCGAGGTCGGCCTCGATCGCCTCCCGCCAGGGCCCGCCGGGGGTCCACAGCCAGCACATGATCCGGACGTCCGCCGGCAGCCCCGCCCCGGCGCGCAGCACGAGGGCCTCCTCGGGCGTGGCGGTGCCGAGCCAGGTGGCGCCCGCCGCGACGGCCGCGCGGGCGCACCGGGCCGCTCCGTGGCCGTACGCGTCCGACTTGACCACGGCCATGAGGGCCGCGCCCGGCGCGTGAGCGCGCAGGGTCCGCACGTTGGCCCGCAGGGCGGCCAGGTCGATCTCGGCACGGGCCCGCAGGGGCGCGCTCCGCAGGGCAGCTGTCTCGTTCATCGCCGCCCAGTCTCTCAGAGGCCCCCCGGCGCCCCACGTCACCGGCCCGGGAGAAGCCCCGCCGGCGGAACCCCGGCGTGTCCGGCCGGAGGTCCGCGGGGCGGAGCCGGGCGTGCCTCCGGCACCGCGCACGGGGACGCCCGAGGGCTCGGCCCGCGGGCACCGTCGGCCGGGGAGGGCTCGGCCCGCGGGCACCACCGGCCGAAGAGCACTCGGCCTCCGGGCACCACCTGCCGAAGCGGGCTCGGCCCGCGAGCACCGCCAGCCGGGGAGGACTCGGCCCGCGGGCACCACCGGCCGGGGAGGACTCGACCTCCGGGCACCACCTGCCGAAGCGGGCTCGGCCCGCGAGCACCGCCAGCCGGGGAGGACTCGACCTCCGGGCACCACCCGCCGAAGAGCACTCGGCCTCCGGACACCACCCGCCGAAGAGGACTCGGCCCGCGAGCACCGCCAGCCGGGGAGGACTCGGCCCGCGGACACCACCCGCCGAGGAGGACTCGACCTCCGGGCACCACCGGTCAGAGGGCGGGGCCTCCGGGTCTCCCCCGGCCCCGGCCACCGGCCGCCCGCCCCGGCGGACCGACCACGTCGGTGACCACCCCGCCCCGGCGGACCGACCACGTCGGCGACCACCCCGCCCCGCCTACCCGATCACGTTCCGCCAGGCCTCCGGAAGCGCCGCCGCCACATCGTGCGCCCCCACGGGCGCCCCGTCCGCCGCGATCCGCCCGGCCAGTCCGTGCAGGTACGCCGCCACGCTCCCCGCGTCCCGCGCGTCGAGCCCCGCCGCCAGCAGCGAGCCCGCCAGCCCCGACAGCACGTCCCCGCTCCCGGCCGTGGCCAGCCAGGACGTTCCCGTCGCGTTCACCCGCACGGCCCCTCCCCCGGCGTCGGCCACCAGGGTCGTCGACCCCTTCAGCAGGACGGTCGCCCCGTAGCGCCGCGCCAGCTCCCGCACCGCGTGCAGCCGCGCCCCCTCGACGGCCCCCCGCTCCACGCCGAGCAGCGCCGCGGCCTCCCCGGCGTGCGGGGTCATGAGCGTGGGCGCCGTACGGCCGCGCACGGCCTCCGGGTCGGCCAGCCGCAGCCCGTCCGCGTCGATCAGCACGGGCACGTCCGCCTCCAGCACCTCGGCGACCGTGCCGGCGTCGTCCCCCGCGCCCGGCCCGACGACCCAGGCCTGCACCCGTCCCGCCCCGCGCGGCCCCCGGTCGGACACGAGCGTCTCGGGGAAGCGGGCGATCACGGCGTCCCCGGCCGGTCCGACGTACCGCACCGCTCCGGCCCCGCCGCGCAGCGCGCCCGCCACGGCGAGGACAGCGGCCCCCGGGTACCGCACGGAGCCCGCGGCGATCCCGACCACACCGCGCCGGTACTTGTCGCTCTCCGCGGCCGGCACCGGCAGCAGCCGCGCCGCCTCCGCGTGCTGCAGCGCCTCCAGCTCGGGCCCGGCGGGCAGGTCCAGCCCGATGTCGACGAGCCGCACGGTCCCGGCGTGCTCCCGGGCCGGGTCGATCAGCAGCCCCGGCTTGTGCGCCCCGAACGTCACCGTCAGGTCGGCCCGTACCGCCGCACCGCGCACCTCGCCGGTGTCGGCGTCGACGCCGCTCGGCAGGTCGACGGCGACCACGGCGGCCCGTGACCGGCCGGCGGCCGCGGCCAGCGGCACCGCCTCCGGCCGCAGCCCGCCCCGCCCGCCGATCCCGACGATGCCGTCCACGACCAGGTCGGCCCGCTCGATCAGTTCCTCGGCCCCGCCGGCGCCCACCGCCCCGCCGCCCGCCCGGCGCAGCGCCGCGAGCCCCGCGGCGTGGGCCCGCTCCGGCGCGAGCAGCACCGCCGTGACGCCCGCGCCGCGCCGGGCCAGCCGGGCACCGGCGTACAGGGCGTCGCCGCCGTTGTCCCCGCTGCCGACCAGCAGGACGACCCGGCTGCCGTACACCCGCCCCAGCATCTCCGCGCAGGCCGCGGCGAGCCCGGCGGCGGCGCGTTGCATCAGCGCCCCCTCCGGCAGCCGCGCCATCAGCTCCCGCTCGGCCGTCCTGACCCTCTCCACGCTGTACGCAGTACGCATGCGGTCGAGTGTTCCCCACCGGCCGGTTCCGTCGCATCCATTGACGCTTTGCCATGCCTTTGTCAAACTCGCGAGCCCCCACACGATGAATCGATTCAGTCGAATCGGTTCGACGAGAGGACCCCCATGGGACGCAGAGCCGCCCTCCTCGCCGCCGCCGGCGCCACCGCGCTCCTCACCGCCGCCGGCACCCTGACCGCACCCGCCACCGCCGCCGCCACTGCCCCCGCCCCCGCGTCACCGGCCGCCCCGGCGACTCCCGCCCGCGCGGCCGCCGCCTGCGGCGAGGGCACCTACCAGGCCGAGGCCGTGCTCAGCGGCGGCACCTGGACCGTCCGGCGCGGCGGCACCACCGTCCACACCGGCACCGACCTGCGGGCCGCCGTCCAGGCGGCGGTGAACAGCCTGACGGCGGGCCGCACGGCGAAGGAACGGGTCGTGGTGCGCGGCTCGGGCGCGATGTCCGCCGGTTCCCGTATCTCCCTGCCCAGCTACACCGTGCTCGACGTCTGCGGCACCATCAACGTCACCGGCAGCGGCACGGGCGACCAGGCGCCGGTCTACTCCCGGGGCACCAGGGACGTCGAGGTCCAGCACCTGAACGTCACCGGCACCCCGCTGTACGGCATCTTCCTGCGCAACGTGCAGAACGTGACGCTCGGCCAGATCGACATGCGACTGTCGTCCGGCCTCGGGGTGCGCGTCGACAACCGGGGCGACACCACCCAGTGGACGCGCAACGTGCGCATCGACAGCGTCTACGTCTCCGGCGCCTCCAGCCACGCGGTGGAGACGTACGGGGTCGACGGGCTCACCGTCGGCACGGTGACCGCCCGCAACGTCGGCGAGTCGGGCCTGCTGCTCAACCAGACCGTCAACGCCACCGTGACGAAGGTGGACGCCGAGAACGCGGGCACGGGCACCGGTTACGCGGCCTTCCGCATGGCCAACCGCAACGGGCGGGTCGGGAGTTCGTACCCGGTCAACATCCGCGTGGGCGAGGTGGTCGCGCGCGGCGGCGGACGCGGGGTGTTCTGCGTCTCGGAGAGCGGCGGCGCGACGATCGACCGGCTGACCCTGTCGAACACCGGCAACAACGCCGTCCTGATCGAGAACTGCTCCAACGTGCTCCTCGCCGCCCGGAGCGGCAGCGTCACCGGCGGCGGCGAGATCCGCCTGGCGGCCCGCTCCGAGTTCCCGAACAACAAGGACATCACCGTGCAGAACCTGACGGTGACGAACTCGGCGATCCGGGAGAGCCCTTGCGGCGAGAACACCACGTTCCGCAACAACACCCTCGTCAACAGTACCCAGTCGGTCTGCTGACACCGCCCGCCCGCCGTCCGTCGTGACGGCACGACGCGGGCCGGGGACCCTCGGGTCCCCGGCCCGTATGCGTACGGCGCCGTGAATCGGCCGGTGCGGCCGGTTCAGTCGGTTCAGTCGGTTCAGTCGGTTCAGTCGGTGGTCAGCATCCCTTCCCGCAGCCGCTTCAGGGTGCGGGCGAGCAGGCGCGACACGTGCATCTGCGAGCAGCCGAGCAGCTCGGCGATCCGGGCCTGGGTGAGCTCCTCGACGAAGCGCCAGTGGATGATCTGCCGCTCCCGCTCGTCGAGCCCGGCGATCAGCGGGGCCAGCGCGTGGAAGTCCTCCACCAGCCCGAGCGCGGCGTCCTCGGAGCCGACGAAGTCCGCCAGGACCGACTCGCCGTCCGGCTCGCCGCCGATGGCGGCGTCCAGGGAGGCGGAGTTGTACCCGTTGGCGGCGATACGGGCCTCGATGACCTCTTCCTCGGTCAGGCTCATCAGCTGCGCGAGCTCCTTGACCGTGGGGGTGCGGCCCAGGCGGCTGCACAGCTCCTCGGTGGCCCTGGCGAGCTGGACGCGGGCCTCCTGGAGGCGGCGCGGCACGTGCACGGACCAGGAGGTGTCGCGGAAGAAGCGCTTGATCTCGCCGACGATGTACGGGATGGCGAAGGAGGTGAACTCCACCTCGCGGGAGAGCTCGAACCGGTCGATCGCCTTGATCAGCCCGATCGTGCCGACCTGGACGATGTCCTCGCGCTCCTCCGCGCCCCGGCTGCGGAACCGGCCGGCCGCGAAGCGGACGAGGGACATGTTCATCTCGATCAGCGTGTTGCGCGCGTACTGGTGCTCGGGGGTGCCCTCCTCCAGGACCGCCAGCTGTTCGAAGAACAGCCGGGACAGCTCCCGGGCGTCCTGCGGCGCGACTGCGGCCGGGTCGGCGACCTCCGGGAGCTCGGCCACACCTTGCCTGCGGTCCGTCTGCGGCATGATCGCCGTCACGTTGTCTCCTCCTGTCAGGCCGGCGCCTTCGATTCGAACTGGCAGAACCGCGCTTACCCCGGGATCCGCGGGACATGCATCGCGCATGCCATGGCCGGCGTTCCATTTCCGTCCGGTGGTCAACTGCCGTACGGGGCAAGGAGTTGCGGGTCGCGGCGCGGTCGCGGTGTGGGCGGGGTCACAACGGGCGCCGGCTCGCGAGGCGGGAGCGGCACGGCCGTGACGAGGTGGCGGCCCGCTCCGGCGGGCCCCCTCGCCTCCGGCCGCGGCGGCGCCGCCCGGCGGCACCCGTCCCCCGGTGTCACGACGTACCGGACACCCGCGGCCGGGAGACCGATCCCGTGCCGTGCCGCCCGGCCGGCCGGAGGTCAGCCCTCCGCGACCACCACCGCCGACGCCACCCCCGCGTCGTGGCTCAGCGACACGTGCCAGGTCCGCACGCCCAGCTGCGCCGCCCGGGCCGCCACCGTCCCCGACACCCGCAGCCGGGGCTGCCCGCTGTCCTCGACGTAGACCTCGGCGTCCGTCCAGTGCAGCCCCGCCGGCGCGCCGAGCGCCTTGGCGACCGCCTCCTTCGCCGCGAAGCGGGCGGCGAGCGAGGCCACGCCCCGGCGCTCGCCGCTGGGCAGCAGCAACTCGCTCTCCCGGAAGAGCCGCTGCGCCAGCCCGGGCGTCCGCTCCAGCGACACGGCGAACCGCTCGATCTCCGCCACGTCGATCCCGACCCCGATGATGCTCATGCCGAGCACCTTACGGCGAGGGCTGCCCGGCCTCCCCGGAGAGCGGCTCCTGCGCCTCCCCGGGGAGGCCGGGCCGGGCGCCCCGGGAACGCGCGGGACGCCTTCGCCCTTGCCCTTCACCTCACCTGCGGCCGGACGACGCAATAGGACCGGCAAACCGGTTTCCCGCGAGGGCGCAATTCCATTAATCAGCGCGCACGTACCTTTTCGAGCAGCGAAATCCTTTCCCCGCGCGCGTAACCGCACGCATGAAAAGAGCGGGGTCCCGGCCCTCAGGCCGGAACCCCGCTCGGACGTCAGCCCGAAGGCCCTACCAGCGGTACCACCGGCCACGCCGGCCGCCCGTCCCCGCCGGGCGGACGAGGAAGCCCAGCAGCCACAGGACGAGCACGAACACCGCGATCCACCACAGCGCCTTCACCGCGAATCCCGCACCGAAAAGGATCACGGCCAGCAGCAGAACCAGAAGAAGGGGAACCATTCGTATCAACCTCCGGTCTTTCGAGTTCCCCCTCAATCACCGAACACGCATGCCGACTTCACGGTTTTTTCACCAAGTCACGGGGAATCCGCACGAGTTCGGCACCCGGCGCCGCTGCTCCACCGTCTACTCCACCGTCACGGACTTCGCGAGGTTGCGCGGCTGGTCCACCTCGTTGCCCCGGGCCGTGGCCAGTTCACAGGCGAACACCTGCAACGGCACCGTCGCGACGAGCGGCTGGAGCAGGGTCGGGGTGGCCGGGATCCGGATCAGGTGGTCGGCGTACGGGACGACCGCGTCGTCGCCCTCCTCGGCGATGACGATCGTGCGCGCCCCGCGCGCCCGGATCTCCTGGATGTTGGAGACGATCTTGTCGTGCAGGACCGAACGCCCGCGCGGCGACGGCACGACCACCACCACCGGCAGGTCCTCCTCGATCAGGGCGATCGGCCCGTGCTTCAGCTCGCCCGCCGCGAAGCCCTCGGCGTGCATGTACGCGAGCTCCTTCAGCTTGAGCGCGCCCTCCAGGGCCACGGGATAGCCGACGTGCCGCCCCAGGAACAGCACGGTGTTCTTGTGGGCGAGGCCGCGCGCCAGCTCCCGCACCGGCTCCATGGTCTCCAGCACCCGCTCGACCTCCCCGGAGATCTGCGACAGGTCCCGGATCACGGCCCGGATCTCGTCCCCCCACTTCGTGCCGCGCACCTGCCCGAGGTACAGGGCGACGAGGTAGCAGGCGACCAGCTGCGTCAGGAACGCCTTGGTCGAGGCGACGGCCACCTCCGGACCGGCGTGCGTGTACAGCACGGCGTCCGACTCGCGCGGGATCGTCGACCCGTTGGTGTTGCAGATGGCGAGGACCCGGGAGCCCTGCTCGCGGGCGTGCCGCAGCGCCATCAGGGTGTCCATGGTCTCGCCGGACTGGGAGATGGCGATGACCAGCGTCTGCGGGTCGAGGATCGGGTCGCGGTAGCGGAACTCGCTGGCCAGCTCCACCTCGCAGGGGATCCGCGTCCAGTGCTCGATGGCGTACTTGGCGATCATCCCCGCGTGGAAGGCCGTCCCGCACGCGATGATGACGACCTTGTCGACCTCCCGCAGCACCCCCGGGGGGATCCGCACCTCGTCCAGGCTCAGCGAGCCGGACGCGTCGATGCGTCCGAGGAGCGTGTCGGCGACCGCCTTGGGCTGCTCGGCGATCTCCTTGAGCATGAAGTAGTCGTAGCCGCCCTTCTCGGCGGCCGAGGCGTCCCAGTCGACGTGGTACGAGCGGACCTCGGCCGGGCTGCCGTCGAAACCGGTGACCGTCACGCCGTCCCGGCGCAGCTCCACCACCTGGTCCTGGCCCAGCTCGATCGCGGACCGGGTGTGCGCGATGAACGCGGCGACGTCCGAGGCGAGGAAGGCCTCGCCCTCCCCGACGCCCACCACCAGCGGCGAGTTCCGCCGCGCGCCGACCACCACGTCCGGCTCGTCCGCGTGCACCGCGACCAGCGTGAACGCGCCCTCCAGCCGCCGGCACACCAGCCGCATCGCCTCGGCGAGGTCCGCGCAGGAGGAGAACTCCTCGGCGAGCAGGTGGGCGACCACCTCGGTGTCGGTCTCGGAGGCCAGCTCGTGGCCCCGCTCGGCGAGCTCGGCCCGCAGCACGGCGAAGTTCTCGATGATGCCGTTGTGCACCACGGCGACGCGTCCCGCGTTGTCGATGTGCGGGTGGGCGTTGGCGTCGGTCGGCCCGCCGTGCGTGGCCCACCGGGTGTGCCCGATGCCGGTCGCACCGGTCGGCAGCGGCCGGTCGACCAGCTCCTTCTCCAGGTTGACCAGCTTCCCGGCCCGCTTCGCCGTCGCCAGGCCGCCGTCCGCGAGGACGGCCACACCCGCCGAGTCGTATCCCCGGTACTCCAGCCGCTTCAGCCCGGCCATCACGACCTCGAGCGCCGACTGCGGCCCCACGTATCCCACGATTCCGCACATGAGCCGCAGCCTACGACCCGTGCCCCCCGCGCACCCGGCGGCTCCTGCCCGGATTCGGAAATACCCACGGCCGGCCGCGCGCCCCCGCCCCCGCCGGACGTGACCGACCCCACCCACCGGTCCGTTCAAACTCCGTTAACAATGGACTGTGATCTCTCCGGTCCCCTCGATGCCCCGGAGCGCCCACCGGCAGCGGCCGGAGGCGACTCCCTACGTCGATCTCACCCGCGCGGAGTGGAGTGCGCTGCGGGACAAGACGCCCTTGCCGCTGTCGGCCGAGGAGGTCGAGAGGCTGCGCGGCCTCGGTGACGTCATCGACCTCGACGAGGTGCGGGACATCTACCTGCCGCTGTCGCGGCTGCTCAACCTCTACGTCGGCGCCACGGACGGGCTCCGGGGGGCACTGAACACCTTCCTCGGCGAACAGGGCTCCCAGGCCGGCACGCCCTTCGTCATAGGGGTCGCCGGTTCCGTCGCCGTCGGCAAGTCCACCGTCGCCCGCCTCCTCCAGGCGCTGCTGCGCCGCTGGCCCGAGCACCCGCGCGTCGAGCTGGTGACGACGGACGGCTTCCTGCTGCCCACCGCCGAGCTCCAGGCCCGCGGCCTGATGTCGCGGAAGGGTTTCCCCGAGTCCTACGACCGCCGCGCCCTCACCCGGTTCGTCGCCGACATCAAGGCCGGCAAGGGCGAGGTCAGCGCGCCCGTCTACTCCCACCTGATCTACGACATCGTCCCCGGCGAGCAGCTCGTCGTACGGCGGCCCGACATCCTGATCGTCGAGGGGCTCAACGTCCTCCAGCCCGCCCTGCCCGGCAAGGACGGCCGCACCCGGGTCGGCCTCGCCGACTACTTCGACTTCAGCGTCTACGTCGACGCCCGCACCGAGGACATCGAGCGCTGGTACCTCAACCGCTTCAAGAAGCTGCGCGAGACCGCCTTCCAGGACCCGTCCTCGTACTTCCGCAGGTACACCCAGGTCTCCGAGGAGGAGGCCCTCGACTACGCCCGCACGATGTGGCGGACCATCAACAAGCCGAACCTCGTCGAGAACATCGCCCCCACCCGGGGCCGCGCCACCCTGGTGCTGCGCAAGGGCCCCGACCACACGGTCCAGCGCCTGAGCCTGCGCAAGCTGTGAACCGCCCCGGCACCGGCCTGCTACAAAGGGCGCCATGCTGCATCTTCGCCTGATCACGCCGGCCGAACGGACCGACGACGTGGTCCGTCTGATCGAGACGACCGTCGGCACCACCCACCTCGTGGTGCTGCCGGGCGCCGCGCGCAACCCGGCCGGGGACGTCGTGCTGTGCGACGTGGCGCGCGAGGCGGGCGACGAGCTGCTGAGCGAGCTGCAGGGGCTGGGCCTGGACCGGTCGGGGTCGATCGCGGTGGAGAACATCGACCTGTCGCTGTCCCGGCGCGCCGACCGCGCGGAGGAGGACGCCCCGGGCGAGAGCGCGGACGCGGTGCTGTGGGAGCACCTGACCGACGCCACGCACGAGGAGTCGAGCCTGTCGGTGACCTACCTCGCGTTCATCACGCTGGCCACCATGATCGCGGCCTGCGGTGTGGTGCTCGACAACGCGATCCTGATCGTGGGCGCGATGGCGGTGGGCCCGGAGTTCGGGCCGCTCGCCGGCATCTGCACGGCTGCGGTGCAGCGCATGCCGCGGCTCGCGCTGCGCTCGCTGCTCGCCCTCCTGGCGGGCTTCGCCGCGGCGATGGCGGTGACGGTGGGCTTCAGCCTGTTCATGGACGCCGTGGGGCTGTTCACCGAGGAGCAGCTGGAGGGCGACCGGCCGCAGACGGGCTTCGTCTACGCCCCCGACTGGTTCTCCTTCGTCGTGGCGGTCCTGGCCGGCGCCGCCGGCACCCTGTCCCTGACCTCCGCGAAGTCCGGCGCCCTCGTCGGCGTCGCCATCTCCGTGACGACCGTCCCGGCCGCCGCCAACGCGGCCGTGGCGCTGAGCTACGGCGACACCGAGCAGACCTGGGGATCGACGGAGCAGCTCCTGCTGAACCTGCTCGGCATCATCGTGGCCGGCACCCTCACGCTGCTGGCCCAGAAGTGGTTCTGGGCCAGGCAGCGCGGCCGGATGCACAAGGCCGGCTAGCCGAGCGCCGACTTCACCGCGTCCGCGAGCCGCCCGGCCACGGACCGGGCCTGCTCGATGTCCGCGGCCTCGACCATGACCCGCACCAGCGGCTCGGTGCCGGACGGCCGCAGCAGCACCCGCCCGGTCTCGCCGAGCTCCCGCTCGGCGTCGCCGACGGCGGCCGCGAGCTCCCCGGAGGTGCGGACCCGCGCCTTGTCGACGTCCGGCACGTTGATCAGCACCTGCGGCAGCCGCTCCATGACGGACGCCAGGTCCCGCAGCGTACGGCCGCTGTGCGCCACCCGGGCCGCGAGCAGCAGGCCGGTCAGCGTGCCGTCGCCGGTGGTCGCGTGGTCGAGGATGATCACGTGCCCGGACTGCTCGCCGCCGAGCGCGTAGCCGTGCTCCTTCATCTCCTCCAGGACGTAGCGGTCGCCGACCGCGGTCTGGACGAGGCGGATGCCCTCGCGCTCCATGGCGAGCTTGAAGCCCAGGTTGGACATGACGGTCGCCACGACCGTGTCGGACCGCAGCGTGCCGCGTTCCCGCATGGCGAGGGCGAGCACGGCGAGGATCTGGTCGCCGTCCACCTCCTCGCCGGTGTGGTCCACGGCCAGGCAGCGGTCGGCGTCGCCGTCGTGCGCGATGCCGAGGTCGGCGCCGTGCGCGACGACGGCGGCCTTGAGCTGGTCGAGGTGGGTGGAGCCGCACCCGTCGTTGATGTTGAGGCCGTCCGGCTCGGCGCCGATGGTCACGACCTCGGCGCCGGCCCGCCGGAACGCCTCCGGCGAGACCCGGGCGGCGGCGCCGTGCGCCTCGTCCAGGACGATCCTCAGCCCGTCGAGCCGGTTCGGCAGCACGCTCACCAGGTGCGAGACGTACCGCTCGGCGCCCTCCCCGTACTCCCGGACCCGGCCCACGCCCGCGCCGGTGGGCCGCTCCCACGGCTCGCCGCGGCGGTGCTCCTGGTAGACGGACTCGATGCGGTCCTCCAGCTCGTCGGCGAGCTTGTGGCCGCCGCGCGCGAAGAACTTGACGCCGTTGTCGGGCATGGCGTTGTGGCTGGCGGAGAGCATCACACCGAGGTCGGCGCCGAGCGCGCCGGTGAGGTACGCCACGGCGGGCGTCGGCAGCACGCCGACCCGCAGCACGTCGACGCCGGCGCTGGCCAGGCCCGCGACCACGGCGGCCTCCAGGAACTCCCCGGAGGCGCGCGGGTCACGCCCGACCACCGCGGTCGGCCGGTGTCCTTCGAACGTGCCCGCCTCGGCCAGCACGTGCGCCGCAGCGACGGAGAGGCCGAGGGCCATCTCGGCCGTCAGGTCCGCGTTCGCGACACCGCGCACGCCGTCCGTGCCGAAGAGTCGTCCCACTTGTCCTCCTGAGGAAGCGTCAGTTCCGGAAGCGGTGCGCCGGTGCGGCCCGCGCACGCTGCTTCCGCATCCCAGGCATGCGATGACATGCGATGCCCGGCCATCCCATCACACCAGCACACCAGCCTTTGAGCGCCTTGTGCCGTTATACGCCCTTGGCTGTGATAAACGAACGCCCCGGCGGCACAGTGGCGTGCCGCCGGGGCGTTCGGAGTACGAGCAGGCAGGCGTGCTTAGCGCTTGCTGTACTGCGGAGCCTTGCGGGCCTTCTTCAGACCGGCCTTCTTCCGCTCGACCGCGCGGTCGTCGCGGCGCAGGAAGCCGGCCTTCTTCAGCGGACCGCGGTTGTTGTCGACGTCCGCCTCGTTCAGCGCACGGGCGACACCGAGACGGAGCGCACCGGCCTGACCGGAGACACCGCCGCCGGAGATGCGGGCGACGACGTCGTAGCGGCCCTCGAGCTCGAGCACCTTGAAGGGCTCGTTCACTTCCTGCTGGTGCACCTTGTTCGGGAAGTAGTCCTCGAGGGTGCGACCGTTGATCTTCCACTTGCCGGTGCCCGGAACGATCCGGACGCGGGCGATGGCCTCCTTGCGGCGGCCCAGGCCGGCGGCCGGCTGGGGCTCGCCGAAGCGGGAGGCCAGGGACTCCGAGGTGTACTCGCCCTCGACGGGGACCTCGGACTCGGTGGTGTAGCTGTCGATGTCAAGCTCTTCGAGCGGCTGCTCGGCAGTGGTCTCGGCCACGATTCTCCTCAGATTCTCTTCAGTCTTAGGGGGTGGCCGGACTTACTGCGCGACCTGGGTGATCTCGTACGGCTGCGGCTGCTGCGCGCCGTGCGGGTGCTGGTCACCCTTGTAGACCTTCAGCTTCGAGAGCATCTGACGGCCCAGAGTGTTCTTGGGGAGCATGCCCTTGACGGCCTTCTCGATGGCCTTCTCGGGGTTCTTGTCGAGCAGCTCGTCGTAGCGGACCGAGCGCAGACCGCCCGGGTAGCCGGAGTGGCGGTAGGCCATCTTCTGGGTCCGCTTGTTGCCGGACAGGTGCACCTTGTCGGCGTTGATGATGATGACGAAGTCACCAGCGTCGACGTGCGGCGCGTAGATCGGCTTGTGCTTGCCCCGCAGAAGGGTGGCGGCAGTGCTGGCGAGACGGCCCAGGACAACGTCCTGAGCGTCGATGACGTGCCACTGGCGCGTCACATCGCCGGGCTTGGGGCTGTACGTACGCACGGTTCGTAGCCTTCGCTTCGAGTGAATGGTCCTAGACAAGGTCACCGAAACGATCACGACAGCCTTGACCGCACAGCGGTGACGCAAACCGCGTGCTGGTCGCTGGTCATCGGCCCGGTGGACCGGTGTAAGGGCCCGTCCCGTGAGAATGAGCAAGCCAATACACAACGACTAGGCAGGATACCGGGGCGCCCGAGGTGGGTCAAAACGCGGGATCACTGCCTCCTCCGAGTGTACGGGGTGCCGCCCCCCGTCCGGGACGGCCGCTCCGGCCGGGCGGCGCGACTGCCGGGCCACCGTCACCGCCAGCGCGCACAGCGTCACCGCGTCCCGGAACGCCCGTCGGCGCGGCGACTCCAGGTACGGCCAGGCCAGGCCGGGCACCTGCGGGACCAGGGCGAGCCAGAACCAGGGCCGCCGGGCCGCAGAGCCCGGGAACGGCAGCCCGGCGAGCAGCAGCGGCAGGACGACCAGCAGGTAGTGGTCGTAGGACGGGCGCGAGACGAGGAACGCCGAGAGCATCAGGCCCGCGGAGGTCTCGACGAGCCGGAGCGGGCCGGGGTCGGCCCGGCGCCAGCGGCGGTACGCGCACAGCACCCCGGCCGCGGCCGCCGTCGACGCGAGCGCCTCGGCGGGCGGGCGGGGCACCCCGAGCCGCGGCAGCACCGCCGCCGGGGAGGCCTCGTAGAGCCGGACGAAGCCGTCGTCGCCGTGCAGCAGGAAGGGCAGGGTGCGGGTGAGGAAGCCCGCGGGGTCGGGCAGCAGCAGGGCAGCCGCGCCGGAGGCGAGCGCCGGCACCAGGACCAGCACGCCCAGCGCGCGCCAGCGGCGGGCGAAGACGAACAGCAGCGCCACCGGGGCGAGCAGCGGTTTGAGCGCCACCGCCGCGCCGACGGCCGCGCCCGCCGCCACCCAGCGGCCCCGCCCGGCCAGCAGCAGGCACAGCGGCAGGGCCAGCGCCGCCGTCGCCGTCCAGTTGCCCAGCCGCACCAGGTGCCCGAACGGCGCGAAGCCCGCCGCGAGGGCGGTCAGGCCCAGGGCGGCGAAGCGGCTGCGCAGCGGCAGGCCGTACAGGCGCAGGGCGCAGGCCCAGCCGAGCGCCAGGCAGGCCGTCACCGCGACGGGCACCAGCACCCGCAGCACGCCCTGCGGCAGCAGCGCCTGCGGCACCGCGGCCAGGACCGCGCCGGGCAGGTAGAGGAAGTGCGGGTCGTCGTACGGCGAGCCGCCGGCCAGCCAGGTGCGGGCGGCCCGGACGACGATCGCGTTGTCCATGCCGCCGTCCGGGGCCGCCCGTGCGGTGCCGGCCGCCAGGGCTCCCAGCACCGCGGCGAGACCCGCCCACAGGTGCCAGGTCGCCGGCCGCACCAACCACCCGGAGATGTCGCTTTTGCCCGTCGCCATGGGAGGAACGCTAGGCGCTGCGCGGCCCAAAGAGGCGGAACAGCACGCCCCTTGGCCCGTCTAAGATGCGCCCCATGAGTTATGGGCAGGGGGATCCGCAGTCCCAGTGGGATCCCTGGAAACCGCATTCTCAGCAGCCCTGGAACAGCGGCGGGGGCCAGTCGCCGGACTGGGCGGCGCTCGCCGAGGCGTCCGAGGCCCGCAACAAGCGGCGCCGGCTGCTGTTCGTCGGCGGCGGCGCGCTGGCCACCATCGGGATCGCGGCGGCCGTCGCCGTGGCGGTGGTCTCGGCCAACGGCAGCGGCCAGGCGTCGAACAGCCCGGCCGCCCAGCTGCCCTCCACCGCCGACCTCCCGAGCGCCAGCGCCTCGGCGCCGTCCTTCGCGCCGACCAGCGCGCCGCCCCCGCTGGACCCGCGGGACTTCATCGCCAGCGCGGCCAAGGACAAGGCCCCGCTGAGCCCGGAGATCCTCTTCCCCGGCACCCAGTTGACGATGGGTCGGACGGTCTACGAGAAGGGCCCGACGGCCGACACGAGGAACTGCGCCTCGGCCGCCCGGCAGACCCTCCCCAAGGTCCTCGACGCCAACGACTGCACGCGCCTGATGCGCGTCACCTACACCCGCGACGGCATCGCGGTGACGGTCGGCGTGGCCGTCTTCGACACCGAGGCGCAGGCGGTGAAGGCCAAGCAGCAGGCCGACACCAGGAGCATCATCAAGTCGCTGTCCGGCGGCGGCGTGAAGGACTTCTGCGCCGGCGCGGTCTGCCGCACGACGACCAACTCCCTGGGCCGCTACGCCTACTTCACCATCACCGGCTTCACCAGCGGCAAGGACGTCACGACGAAGGACACGGCGGTGTTCTCCACCGGCGACGACCTCGCGGAGTTCACCTTCCGCCAGATCCGCCGGCGCGGCGAGGCCCAGGCGTCGGCGGCGGCCGGGTAGCGGCCGCACCGGTCTCCCGGGGACGGGCGTCCCCGGGGCCCCGGGGCGCGTGCGTCACAGGCGCTTGGCGCTGCGCAGCGTCTTGGCGTAGTAGCCGTTGCCGTCCAGCCGGGAGACACCGCCGATGTCGCCGATGGTCGGTCCGTTGATCTCCTCGCGGCTGGAGATGAAGACCAGGTGGCCCTCGGTGTCGTAGCCGAGCACCATGCCCACGTGGTCCAGCCGCTGCCCCGTCCGCTGGTCGAGCTTGAAGAAGACCAGGTCCCCGGGCTGGAGCTGGTCGATGGCGGACGGCCGGTCCTCCGCCGCGACACCGGTCAGCGGCAGGATGTCGACGCCCGCCTTGGAGCGGGCCATGCCGTTGGCGGTGCGCGGCAGGCCGTCGCCGGACGCGTCGGAGGACATCAGCGGGTAGCGGGCGCGGTAGCCCAGGACCATGCGCATGTAGCCGGAGCAGTCGATCGACCGGGCCCGCACGGCCTCCGGCTGCCCGACGACGCCGTCCCGGAAGGGGTAGGCGATGCCCAGGTAGTCGTAGAAGTCGGACTGCTCCAGGCGCAGGTCACCGCCCTCGGCCCCACCGGTGTTGAGGGGGCCGAAGTTGGCGTCCCCGGCGTAGACGACGCCCTGCTCGTCCTTCTTCTCCGGTGCGCCCGCCAGGTACTGGGAGGCGAACGCGAAGATGTCGTCCTCCTTGCTGTCCGCGTACTCGGCGTACCACTCCTTGAACCACTTCTCCTTCTCGGCGCCCTCGGACCACGGCTCGGGCATGAGCCGCACCCAGTCCGTGGTGGAGACCTTGGACCTGGTCGCGCTGGGCTCCTGGAAGGTGCGGGCCGGGCCGGTCAGGGTCGCCGTGCGCGCCCCGTCGGTGAAGACGGCCTCGATCTTGCCGTTGGCGCCGCGCAGCACGGACCGCGCCGGGTTCTCCAGGCGGGACCAGGTCTCCTGCCCGCGGTCCTGCGAGGCCTTGCCGGAGCCCTGCAGCACGCCGACGTTGCGCACCTCGGTGACGCCCGGCTGCTGGTCCTTGCGCAGCTCCACGGTGAGGTACCCCGAGGTCGCCACGAGCCCCAGCACCACCAGGCCCGACAGGACCGGCCGCGACTTCTTCTTTCCTGCCATCGTTGACTCCTGGGATCTCAGACGGTGGGCATGACGCCGAGCAGCAGGCCGGCGGCGACGACGATGTAGGCCATCAGGGAGACGGTGGCCGTGGCCAGCAGGGTGGCGCCCTTGGGCTGGCGCACCATCTGGTAGGCGATCAGGCCGGGGACGATGAAGCCCAGGGTCTGGTTGCCGTACAGCAGGGGGAACTCCAGCGAGAGCACGATCATCACCGTGGCCTGGAGCAGCACGCCCAGCAGCACCACCGCGGCGAACAGCCGCTTGCCGTACAGGATCACCAGCCGCTGCATGACCTTGGTGCCCGCGTAGGTCAGGGCGGTGACGCCCACCACCATGGCCGCCCGCTGCAGGTCCTCGATGAGCGTGAGGGCGATCCAGCCCGGGGTGATCATCCCGCCGGGCGAGAGGTTGGTGGTGAGGTAGCACAGCAGCGAGAAGAGCAGGCCTATGGCGATGCCCAGGGCGGCCATCTCGGGGCTGAGGGGGACGGTGGTCAACGGGATCTCCGGGCAGGGGTGCGGGTAGGGGGCGGGACGGGCGGCGGCGGCCGGCGGGGCGGGGGCTCCGCCGGGGCCTGGGGGCGTCAGGGCTGCGGGGGCAGCCCGCCGCCGTCGGCCGCCGGATACCGGGGCCGGCCGTGGGGATCGTCGTGGGGCCACGCCTCCTGGTGGGGGGCGTACGGCTGCGGGGGCCCGGCGGGTTCCGGGTGGCGCCCCGGCGTCCGGCCGGGACCGGCGTACGGCCCGGGCGCGGCGTCGCCGTACGGCGCCGACCGCTGGACCGGCATGCTGACGACCGGGATCTCCTGGGTCCGCGTGGCCTGGTAGCGCTCCTCGTACGCCATGGGGTACGGGGCGAACGGGTCCAGGCGCGCCGCCGGGGAGGACACCGGTGCGGCGGGGTGCTGCGCGTCGTCCGCCGGGGCGCCGTCGTCCACCGGGAGTTCGGCGAGGTACTCCAGGAGTTCCTCGCCCTGGCCGTGGATGTTGCCGATGGCGACCAGGGAGGAGTCGGCGGCCAGGCGGTCGAGCAGCGCCGGCATGAAGTCGTCGGCGGAGCGGCGTTCACCGCCCAGGTCGACCGCGCGGTCGCGCCACTGCGCCGGGATGGCGTCGATGGCGCTCCTGGCGGGGTGGCCGATGACGAACACGTTGTCCGGCTTCAGGTCGGGGATGATCTCGCCCATCTGGCCGTTGCGCTCGACGCGGTCCGGGCGGCAGTTGATCACCACGTTGAGGGGGCGGTGGACGGCCCCCAGGTCCAGCAGCTGGTTGATGTTCATCAGGGTGGACTCGGGGTCGTTCGCCGCGAAGACGTTGGCGAAGGCGAGGCGCTTGCCCTCCGGGGTGAGGTAGCGCTCCACGGACAGCACGCCCGGGTCCGGCGGGGCGTCGTACATGCCCTGCAGGGCGACCGCGCGCTCCACCCCGAGGAGTTCCGCGACGACCAGGGCGATCGCGACGTTCTCCTTGAAGGTGAACCAGCTGAAGCCGCGCAGCTCCTCGTCCGTCACGGTCTCGGGGTCGGCGTAGACCAGCCGGCAGTTACGGGCGTCCGCCTCCTCCTGGAGGATGTGGAAGCGCTCCTTCTCCGCGGTGACGCAGATGCCGTTCTCCGGCATCGAACGGCACAGCGAGCGCGCCACGTCGTCGAGCGTGGGGCCCATCTCGGCGAGGTGGTCCTCGCGCACGTTGCACAGCACCCCGATCGTCGACCGGATCAGCTTGCTCTGGTTGACCTCCTGGAGCGCCGGCATCACCGCCATGCACTCGATGACCAGGGCGTCGGGGCGGTAGGTGGCGGCCCGGCGGACGATGCCGATCTGCTCCACCACGTTGGCGATCCCGAACTTGCGGTAGACCGGCTCCTCGGTGGCGTCGGGGTGGATGAACCGCGCGGCCGTCCCCGTGGTCTTGGCCACGGTGACCATGTCGCCGCCGCGCAGGGCGCCCGCGCACAGCCGGGTGATCGACGACTTGCCGCGGATGCCGTTGACGAGGACCCGCGCCGGGATGCTGTGCAGGGCCGCGTAGTGCCGGCGCTGCTCCACGATGCCCGCCACGAGCAGGAACACCCCGCCGGTGAGCAGGACGAAGTAGAGATAGAGCACAGCGGGTCACCTTCCTCGGGCGCCGAGCCGGGGCTCGGCCTGCCGGCGCGCCTGGTTCTGCCGGCGGGCCTGCAACTGCTGTCGGATCAGTTCGAGGCTGCGCACCACGGCACCCACCTCGTCCTGGTAGCGCGGGTACAGCACGGTCTTGAGGTCGCCGTCGGCCAGCTTCTCGGCGCCGGCCGCCAGGGCCCGCAGCGGACGGGCCACGACCAGGTGCACCCAGCCGAGGCAGACGACGATCGCGGCCAGCCCGAGCATGCCGGCGAGCACGCTGCGGTCCTCGCGCTCGTAGGCGGCGATCTGCAGGTGCCTGGCGTCCTGCCAGCCGACGACCGTCCAGCCGATCTCGGCCGCGACGCCGCCGCCGGAGAAGGGGGCCGCCGCGGCCACGGTGATGCTCCGGCCCTCGCGGACGAGCAGCCCGTTCTCCTGCGGACCCGCGCCCACCTGAACGTTGGCGGCGCGCACCAGGTCGGGCAGGGTGTCGCCGGGCAGCTTCTCGAAGGCCAGGAAGCCGCGGTTGGCGGCGAGCGTGAGCGCGTCGGAGTCCACCACCCGCACCTCGCCGAGGCCGGGCCGGGCCAGCAGCGAGTTGAGGAACTCCACCCGCACCTCGCCGACCAGGGTGATCCCCTTGTGCTCGGGCACGACGGCGCCGGCCTGGATCACGGGCTTCTTGCCGCCCTTGCCCGACACCCGGATCTGCTCGCCCTTCGCGTCCGGGTCCCAGCCGGCGCGCGGCTCGTCCCCGGCCCGGGCGACGACGTCACCGCCGTCGTCGACGACGTACAGGGAGGCGTACCGGGTGTGCTCGCGCAGCGCGTCCCGGAGCAGGCCGGTCGTGGCGCCGGTGTCGGCGGGGTCGATGAGGCGGGCGGTGGAGACGAGGTCGGCCTGGGCCTCGTTGAGGGCCCTGCGGACCCGGTCGGCGATCAGGTCGACGCGGTCGCGCTGGTCGTTGACCAGGGTGGCCGGCACGCTCACCGAGCCGTCCGTGCGGTTCAGCAGCAGGCCGACCGGCACGCACCACAGCAACAGCAGCACGGCCGTCAGGGCGAGCGGCCCGCGCACCCCGAAGCGGGTCCCGCGGCCGTGGCCGGTGCCGCCGGTCCCCGGCCCGTCGAGCAGCTGCTCGCGCAGCCGCTCCAGGGCCTGCCCGATCCGCGCGGCCTCGCCGCGGCTGGGCACCGCGACGGGCCGGGTCAGGTCGCCCCGGGCGAGCCTGCGCGACTCCAGGAAGAGCCGCAGCAGGGGGCGCTGCACGGTCAGCCACAGCACGGCCGCCGCCAGCAGTCCGAGGACCACCAGCGCGCCCGCCGCGACCAGGCCGTACAGCTCCCGGCCCGCTTCGGACGCCTGGTGCTCGACGACCGGCAGCATGGCCACCACGGTCAGTCCCAGGCCCGCGCCGACGCTCTCCTCGTCCTCGGGGTCCGAGGAGGCGAGGGAGGCGTAGCCGGCGGTGGCGACGCGGCCGTTGTAGCCGTCGCCCACCAGGGTCCCGCTGACACCGGGGTAGCCCCGGGCGCCGGGCTCCCGGGCGCTGATGGGGTCCTGCTCGGCCGCCTCGGCGGCCTCGCCGGACAGCCGGCTCATCTGCTTGCGCAGGAAGCTCAGTTCCTTGCGCTCCGCGTCCGAGTTGAGCGCCTCGGACTGCTCGAAGCCGGCCGTGGCGAGGATCTCGCCGCCGCGCGCGACCACCGCCATCGAGCGGAACGGGCCCAGGTTGATGGCGGGCACGGACAGGCTGTTGGAGGCGATCAGCAGCTGCTGCGGACGGTCCTTCCAGTCCAGCACCGCCATGGTCATCAGGCGGACGTCGCCGGTCTCCAGCCGCACCATGCGCGGGGTCAGGGCCTGGTCACCGGTGAGGACGTCCTCGTCCAGCCAGCCGAGGGGAATCGTTTCCCCTCGCGCGGCGAGCACCTCTCCGCTCTCCAGGTCCAGCACGGTCGTGCCGGTCCACTTCTGGTACGTGCGGCCCAGGTCCGACAGGACGCGCTCCGGCCGCACCGGGGACCCCGCGTTCAGCGCCGCCGCGGTGCGGGTGAGGTCGGTGACCCGCTCGTCGATCGACGCGCGCAGCGCGATGGCCCCGTCCTGGGCGAAGTGCTGCTGCGAGGACAGCACCGCCCGGGGCACGGCCGGCTCCCCCGCGGGGCCGAGCACCCTGGCCGTGAGACCGGCCAGTGCCAGGATCAGCACGCACAGCACCGCGATCGGCGGACGGATGCCGCCCAGCAGCGGCATGTCCGCTCTGCGGCGGCTGCGCCGCCTGCCCCGGGGGGCGCGTGCGGCTCGGGTTGATGTCATGGGTGGTCTTCCCTCCGACCTCCACGGATGCACAGCGCCGGAAGGGAGGCACCGCTGACGCGGGCGTGAGACGCCGTCACTTAACAGACTCTTCGGGGGCGCCAGGGTTGTGGCCCGGGGCACCCTGTCATGCTGTGTCCCTAATCACGCTCCAGGACGAGCTCCTCGAGGCCGTCACCGCCCGGAGCCCCCCGGTTGAAGAGGAACCCGCGGGTGCGCTCCGCCGCCAGCCGGTAACGGGCGACGCGGTCCTCGGACAGCTCGCCCGGGGCGTCGATCGCCCGTCGGACGTCGACCACCCGGTGATCGGTGACCGCGCCCCGGGGGAGCTTCTGACCGGGCTCCACCTCGGGCGGGATGTCCACCAGCGTGGTGCGGTAGCGCGCGTCGACGTCCCAGCCGTCGGCCGTCTCCCGGAACTCGAACCAGCCGATGGCCCCCTCCTCGGTGAGCCCGGTGGGCGAGGAGTGGCGGGCCACCTGGTTGCCGAGGCTGTAGGCCACCCAGGTGCCGTTCAGCTTCTGGATCGGCTGCACCACGTGGGAGTGGTGCCCGATGACCAGGTCGATGCCGGTCTCCTCGGTGAGCCGCTCCGCCAGCCGCAGCTGGGGGTCGCTCGGCTCGTTGTAGTGCTCCAGGCCCCAGTGCACCGAGAGGATCACGACCTCGGCGCCCTGCTCGCGGGCCCGCGCCTCGGCCTTCCCGACCTCGTCCGCGCTGACCCGGTTGAACGCCCAGCGCTCCTTCTCGGGCGTCGGGTTGAGGAAGGACTCCCAGGAGTACGACAGGTGGGCGACCTTGACCCCGTTGACGTCGCGGATGTTGATCCGCCGCGCCTCCTCGGGCGTGCGCGCGGACCCGGTGTGCCCGAGCCCCGCCTTGTCCATGGCGTCGAGCGTGCGCTTCACCGCCTTGAGGCCGTGGTCGTAGGTGTGGTTCGACGCGGTCGAGCAGGTGTCGTACCCCACGTCCTTCAGGGACGACAGCACCTGGGGCGGGACCAGGAACTCGGGGTACCCCTCGAAGGGTCCCTCCGGCCCGCCGACCGGCGTCTCCATGTGGCAGATGGCCAGATCGGCGCTGCTGATGACAGGCTTCACCCCGGCGAGCAGCGGCCCGAAGTCCAGGCCGGCCTCTCCCGCGCCGGTCGCCTCGGCGTCCTTGGCGGCCTGTTCGACCAGCTCGGGGTGGATGAGCACGTCGCCCGCGGCCGCCACGGTGAACGAGCGGCCGCCCGCACCGGCCCGCGGATCGGAGGACTGCGTGCCGCACCCGGCGAGCAGCCCCGCCACGGCCGCCGCAACCCCCAGCGAACGCCCCATACGGAGAGACTTACGAAATGTCACCGCGTCATGCTCACATGACCCGCTGCACACAAACCGACATCGGCATCACAAGACGATCACATTTCGTTCGGATCGCTGCCCATGTCGGTCTGATAGTGGCGCTGTTCGGCTGCCAGTCGCCGTCGCACCGGGCCGCGGACGACCCCGGACCGGGTACCCGGGAGCTCGTGGACCTGCGCGACCGCATCCTCACGTACACGTCCGGCCTGCGGCCCGACGGCGACTACACCCCGCCCGGCCCCCAGGACCGGGAGCGGCTGGCCCGGGGCGTCGGACGGCTCCTGGAAGGCGACACCGCGGGCGCCGACCAGGTCCTCGCGCGGGCCGGCTTCGGCGTGACCCGGCTCGTGGACACCGCGTCCGGCCGGCGGTACGACGAGGTGGCGGCCACCCGCCGGGGCGAGGGCGAGCACTGGGGCCGGCTCTACGTCTCCGCCGACACCGGCGTCCGCTGGAGCGTCCAGGTGCCCCACCCGGTGGCGGACCGGGACACCGAACGGCTCGGCGTACGGCTCCTGGAGGGCACCCCCGGCGGGGCCCTGGTGGTGGCCGGCGCGCACCGCCGCGCCGGCCGGGGCGACGCGGCGGACGTCGCGCACCGGGAGGACAGCGCCTTCCACGCCATCGTCCTCGAACTGCACAAGCGCGACGTGCCCGGCCTCCAGCTGCACGGCTTCGCCCGGACCGACCGGCGCTCCTACGACGCCGTGCTCTCCACCGGAGCGGCGCAGCACACGGCGGACGGGGCCACCGCCCTGGCCGACCGCATGGAGGCGGACGGCCTGCGGGTGTGCCGCGGCTGGTCGGCGCGGTGTCCGCTGGAGGGCACCACGAACGTCCAGGGCCGGGCGGCACAGCGGCAGCACGCCACGTTCCTGCACGTGGAGCTCGCCCCGGCCGCGCGGCGCGACGGCACGAAGGGCGACGCCGCCGCCTCGGCCCTGGCCGGTCTCCTCACGACCTGGGCGGACGGCTGACCGGCGCGCGCTCCGGGCGGGTCAGCAGCAGCCGCCCGCCGGCAGCGTGCGCCGGTTCCGCGCCTCCCGGCTCCGCGCCGCCAGCAGCTCGTCCGCCGGGTAGCCGACCTCCTCCAGCGTCAGCCCGTGCGGCCGCACCACGTGCACGGCGGAGTCCCGCACGCCCGCCGCCAGCACCTTCGCGGGCCAGTCCGCCGGACGGTGCCCGTCCCCCACGAACAGCAGCGCCCCGATGAGCGAGCGCACCATGTTGTGGCAGAAGGCGTCGGCCCGGACGGTGGCGGTGACGATCCCGTCCTCGCCGCGCACCAGGCTCAGCTCCTGGAGCGTCCGGATGGTCGTCGCCCCCTCGCGCTTCTTGCAGTACGCGGCGAAGTCGTGCTCCCCGAGCAGCCCGCGCGCGGCCTCGTTCATCGCGTCGACGTCCAGCGGCCAGTCGTGCCACAGCACGTGCCCGCGCAGCAGCGGGTCCACGCCGCCCGGGTTGTCGGTGACGCGGTAGGCGTAGCGCCGCCAGATCGCGGAGAACCGCGCGTCGAAGCCGGGCGGCGCCTCCCGCAGCGCCCAGACCCGCACGTCCTTGGGCAGCCGGCCGGCGAGCCGCTTGAGCAGCTTCCCGCTCTGCTCCGCCCACACCTCGCGCGGCAGGTCCACGTGCGCCACCTGCCCCCGCGCGTGCACGCCCGCGTCGGTCCGCCCCGCCACGGTCAGCTCGTACGTCGTGCTCCCCGACCGCGTCACGGTCCGCAGGGCGTCCTCGATCTCCCCCTGCACGGTCCGCTTCCCGCCCGCCTGCTTGGCCCAGCCGTGGAAGGCGCTGCCGTCGTAGGACAGGTCGAGGCGGATACGGACGTGACCGGGGGCCGCTTCTTCACTCACGCACAGATCCTCTCAGGAACACGGAAGCGGGCCCGCTCCCGGGAGGGAGCAGGCCCGCGAATGCGCCGAAGGGGCGCGGGGAACCGCACGACCGGCCACGACGAGGCCGCGGCCGGAGGCACGGTCCCCGGCGGAACGCTTACGCGTCCTTGGACTCCTCGGCGGGAGCCTCGTCGGCCTTGGCGTCCTCGACCGGGGCCTCGTCGGCCTTGGTCTCCTCCGCCTTGGCCTCGTCGGCCTCCTTGACCGCGCGCTTGGTGGCGGCCTCGGCCTCACCGGTCGCCTGCTGCGCCACCGTCAGCGCCTCGACCAGCTCGATGACGGCCATGGGCGCGTTGTCGCCACGGCGGTTACCGATCTTGGTGATGCGGGTGTAGCCACCCGGACGGTTCTCGTAGCGCGGGCCGATCTCGGTGAAGAGCGTGTGGACGACGCCCTTGTCCGTGATGACCTGGAGCACCTGGCGGCGGTTGTGAAGGTCGCCCTTCTTCGCCTTGGTGATCAGGCGCTCGGCGTACGGCCGCAGACGGCGGGCCTTCGCCTCGGTGGTGGTGATCTTGCCGTGCTCGAACAGCGACTTCGCGAGGTTCGCGAGGAGCAGCTTCTCGTGCGCGGCGCTGCCGCCCAGACGGGCACCCTTGGTGGGCTTCGGCATGGTTCTTCTCCTGTGTGTCTGCCCCGGCCGTATCAGGTACCGGAGTCAGTATCCGAGCAGGCGGTCGCCTGTCGGAGATCCGGGGCGCCTTGCGACGCCCCGGAGGGTCCGCGCCCCGGCAGGGGCGCGGGGAACTGCGCGACCGGCCGCAACGGACCGGCAGCCGAATCAGTACTGCTCGGTCTCCACGAAACCGGCGTCAGCGTCGTCATCGGCACCGAACGCGTCAGCGGCGGCGGTCGGGTCGAATCCGGGCGGGCTGTCCTTCAGGGCCAGGCCCATGCCGGCCAGCTTCGCCTTGACCTCGTCGATCGACTTCGCACCGAAGTTGCGGATGTCGAGCAGGTCCGCCTCGGAGCGGGCGACGAGCTCACCCACGGAGTGGATGCCCTCGCGCTTGAGGCAGTTGTACGACCGAACGGTGAGCTCCAGCTCCTCGATCGGCAGCGCCAGGTCGGCGGCCAGGGCGGCGTCCGTCGGGGACGGGCCCATGTCGATGCCCTCGGCGTCGATGTTGAGCTCGCGGGCCAGACCGAACAGCTCGACCAGGGTCTTGCCGGCCGACGCCATGGCGTCACGCGGACGCATGGCCTGCTTGGTCTCGACGTCGACGATCAGCTTGTCGAAGTCGGTGCGCTGCTCGACACGGGTCGCCTCGACCTTGTAGGTGACCTTGAGGACCGGCGAGTAGATGGAGTCGACCGGGATGCGGCCGATCTCCTGGCCCACCTGCTTGTTCTGCACGGCGGAGACGTAGCCGCGACCGCGCTCGACGGTCAGCTCCATCTCCAGCTTGCCCTTGCCGTTGAGCGTGGCGAGGACGAGGTCGGGGTTGTGCACCTCGACACCGGCCGGGGGCGCGATGTCGGCGGCGGTGACCAGACCCGGGCCCTGCTTGCGCAGGTACATCACGACCGGCTCGTCGTGCTCCGAGGAGACGACCAACTGCTTGATGTTGAGGATCAGGTCGGTGACGTCCTCCTTGACGCCCGGCACGGTGGTGAACTCGTGCAGGACACCGTCGATGCGGATGGACGTGACCGCCGCACCCGGGATCGAGGAGAGGAGGGTACGGCGCAGGGAGTTGCCGAGGGTGTAGCCGAAGCCCGGCTCCAGCGGCTCGATCACGAACCGGGAGCGGAATTCGTCGACGACCTCTTCGGTCAACGAGGGACGCTGAGCGATCAGCATGTGTGGATCAGATCCTTCAGTCGTGGGCGCCCGCTATATGACGCCCGACTCAAGCCGTCCCCGAAAGGAAGGGACGGGTACTGCAAGGGTACGGGCGGCACGCCCCTTGCGGACCGTGCCGCCCGGAAACCTGCGGCGAAGAGCCGTGCGTCAGACGCGGCGGCGCTTCGGCGGACGGCAGCCGTTGTGCGGGGTCGGCGTGACGTCCTGGATGGAGCCGACCTCGAGGCCGGTCGCCTGCAGGGAGCGGATCGCGGTCTCGCGACCGGAGCCCGGGCCCTTGACGAAGACGTCGACCTTGCGCATGCCGTGCTCCTGGGCGCGGCGGGCGGCCGACTCGGCGGCCATCTGCGCGGCGAACGGCGTGGACTTCCGGGAGCCCTTGAAGCCGACGTGGCCGGCGGAGGCCCAGGAGATCACGTTGCCGGACGGGTCCGTGATGGAGACGATCGTGTTGTTGAACGTGCTCTTGATGTGCGCGTGGCCGTGAGCGACGTTCTTCTTTTCCTTGCGGCGCACCTTCTTGGCAGCGCCCTGACGTCCCTTGGGGGGCATCTCTTAACTCCTACGGGAGGTGGTCGGTCCTACAGCGAAGACCGTGGACAGGCGTCCGCTGCGGACTACTTCTTGCCCGGCTTCTTCTTGCCGGCGATGGCGCGACGCGGGCCCTTGCGGGTGCGGGCGTTGGTGCTCGTGCGCTGACCACGGACAGGCAGACCGCGACGGTGGCGCAGACCCTGGTACGTGCCGATCTCGACCTTGCGGCGGATGTCGGCCTGGATCTCGCGACGGAGGTCACCCTCGGTCTTGATGTTGTTGTCGACGTACTCGCGGATCGCGACCAGCTGCTCTTCGGAGAGGTCCCGGACACGGGTGTTCGGGTCCACGCCGGTGGCGGCCAGCGTCTGCTGGGAAAGGGTCCGGCCGATGCCGAACACGTAGGTCAGGGCGATCTCCACGCGCTTGTCGCGCGGGATGTCGACACCGGAAACGCGTGCCATTCAATGGCTCCTGGTGATCTTCGGAGGTCTGCCGCAGGACCGGCTCCCAGCCGCCGTATCAGGTACGGACTGGGTCCCCGGCCTCCGAACCGGGGGTGTCGAGCCATGACGGCTCGGGCCCTGCGTATGAACATATTCAGCTCGCGTCGCGCGAATCTCTGCGATAGCGGTGCAGAGGGTGTGATCGTGCGGTCAGCCCTGGCGCTGCTTGTGGCGCGGGTTCTCGCAGATGATCATGACCCGGCCGTGACGGCGGATCACCCTGCACTTGTCGCAGATCTTCTTGACGCTCGGCTTGACCTTCATGGGATTGAGGTTCTCCGGGTCAGTGCCACCCACCCCGCGGCAAACGGGATGCGCGCCCCGACGCAGCGGGGCACGGGCAAGATCTACTTGTAGCGGTAGACGATCCGGCCACGGGTCAGGTCGTACGGAGACAGCTCCACCACGACCCGGTCGTCAGGGAGGATGCGGATGTAGTGCATACGCATCTTGCCGCTGATGTGTGCCAGGACCTGGTGGCCGTTCTGGAGCTCGACCTTGAACATGGCGTTCGGAAGAGACTCGACGACAGTGCCCTCGATCTCGATGGCACCTTGCTTCTTGGCCACGCTTCGCCCTTCGAATCGACTACCTTGATCGACTCCCACGTGCACCACGAGGTGCATGCGGACATGCGGGTGCACGAGAGCCGACGAGTCAGTCTACGTCAGCACACCCGGAAAGGCGAAATGGAAGGAGTCTGCCCCACACCGCAGATCATTATGCGGGCGGGCGGGGACAGCCTCGGCCCGCCTCCCGGTCACGGGAGGCGAGGGCGGGCACGGGACGGGGGCCGCCGTCAGGCCAGCGGGTCGGGCGCCGCCGTGATGCCGTACTCGGCGAGCTTGGCCCGGCCGCCGTCGGGGGCGGTCAGGACCAGCGGGCCCTGCTCGGTCAGGGCGACGGAGTGCTCCCAGTGGGAGGACCAGGTGCCGTCCGTGGTGACGACCGTCCAGTCGTCCTGGAGCACCCGGGTCTTCGGCGTGCCGAGCGACACCATCGGCTCGATGGCCAGGCAGAAGCCGGGGACCAGCTTCGGGCCCTTGCCGCGGCGCCGGTCGACGTAGTTCAGCAGGTGCGGGTCCATGTGCATCTCGGTGCCGATGCCGTGGCCGCCGTAGTCCTCGATGATCCCGTACCGGCCGCCGCCCGGCTTGGGCTGACGGCGGATGTACGTCTCGATGGCCCGGGAGACGTCGACGAGCCGGTTGCCCTGCTTCATGGCCGCGATGCCGGCCCACATCGACTCCTCGGTGACCCGGGAGAGCTCGATCAGCTCCGGGGCGTGACCCGAGCCCACGAACGCGGTGTACGCGGCGTCGCCGTGCCAGCCGTCGACGATCGCGCCGCAGTCGATGGAGATGACGTCGCCGTCCTTGAGGACGACCTCGTCGGAGGGGATGCCGTGGACGACGACCTCGTTGACCGAGGTGCAGATCGTCGCGGGGAAGCCGCCGTAGCCGAGGAAGTTCGGCTTGGCGTTGTGCTCGGCGAGCACCTTGCGGGCGACCTGGTCCAGATCCTTCGTCGTGGCGCCCGGGACGGCGGCCTCACGGGTCGCCGCGTGGATGGCGGCGACGACCAGGCCCGCCTCACGCATCTTGGCGATCTGCTCGGGGGTCTTGATCTGCACCATGGGGGCCCTGCGCTCTCCGTCACTCACGTCAACCGGTTACCTGCACAACAGTACGGCCGTGGCACCCCCGCGGGCGCCACGGCCGGATGAGGCCGGCGGCTACTTGTCGGCGCTCTCGCGCTTCAGCGCCTCCAGCGCCCGCTGCGTGACCTCGTCGACCGGGCCCATGGCGTTGATCGTCACGACCAGGCCCTGGGACTTGTAGTAGTCGATGATCGGCTCGGTCTGCGTGTGGTAGACCTCCAGCCGGGTGCGCACGGTCTCCTCGGAGTCGTCGTCGCGCTGGTACAGCTCGCCGCCGCAGACGTCGCAGACGCCTTCCTTGGCGGGCTGCTTGTACGACACGTGGAAGACGTGCGCGGAGTCGTTGCGGCAGATGCGCCGGCCGGCGATCCGCTTGACGACCTCGCCCTCGGGCGCCTCCAGGTCCAGGACGGCGTCCAGCGTGATGCCCTCGGTCTCCAGGAGCTCGTCGAGCGCCTCGGCCTGGGAGACGTTGCGGGGGAAGCCGTCCAGCAGGAAGCCGCCTTCGGCGTCGGGCTGCTCCATGCGGTCCTTGGCCATCGCGATGGTGACCTCGTCCGGCACCAGGTTGCCGGCGTCCATGTAGGACTTCGCGAGCTTCCCGAGCTCCGTCTGCCGGCTGATGTTGGCTCGGAACAGGTCGCCGGTGGAGATGTGCGGAATGCGCAGCTTCTCGGCAAGGCGCGTGGCCTGCGTACCCTTGCCTGCACCCGGCGGCCCGACCAGGACGATTCGCATCAGCGGAGGAACCCTTCGTAATTGCGCTGCTGGAGCTGGCTCTCGATTTGCTTCACCGTCTCGAGACCGACACCCACGATGATCAGGATGCTGGTCCCGCCGAACGGGAAGTTCTGGTTTGCCCCGAAACCTGCCAACGCCATCGTCGGCACGAGAGCGATCAGACCCAGATACAGCGAACCCGGCCAGGTGATCCGGTTGAGCACGTAGCTGAGGTACTCAGCGGTCGGTCGGCCAGCCCGGATGCCCGGGATGAAGCCACCATACTTCTTCATGTTGTCCGCGACTTCCTCGGGGTTGAACGAGATGGCCACGTAGAAGAACGCGAAGAAGACGATCAGAAGGAAGTACAGCGCGATGTGCGCGGGCGCGGCCGTGTCCGCGAGGTTCTGGCGGATCCAGGTCGCCCAGCCCGCGGTCGAGTTGGTGAACTGGACGATCAGCGCCGGGATGTAGAGCAGCGACGACGCGAAGATGACCGGAATCACACCCGCCTGGTTGACCTTGAGCGGGATGTAGGTCGAGGTGCCGCCGTAGGAGCGGCGGCCGATCATGCGCTTCGCGTACTGCACGGGGACACGGCGCTGGGCCTGCTCGACGAAGACCACCAGGCCGACCATGACCAGGCCGACGAGGATCACGGTGCCGAACTCGATCCAGCCACCCGCGAGGTCGCCCTGCTCCTTGATGGCCCACAGGGCGGCGGGGAAGGTGGCGGCGATCGAGATGAACATCAGGATCGACATGCCGTTGCCGATGCCGCGGTCGGTGATGAGCTCGCCGAGCCACATCACCAGCGCCGTGCCGGCGGTCATGCAGATGACCATGGTGATGGTCACGAAGATCGACTGGTCGGGAACGATCTGGCTGCCGACCGGGCAGTTGGTGAACAGGGCGCCGCTGCGGGCGGTGGCCACCAGGCCGGTGCCCTGCAGGACCGCGAGGGCCACCGTCAGGTAGCGGGTGTACTGGGTGATCTTCGCCGTACCGGACTGGCCCTCCTTCTTGAGGGCTTCCAGGCGCGGGATCACCACGGTCAGCAGCTGAAGGATGATGCTCGCCGTGATGTAGGGCATGATGCCCAGCGCGAAGACCGTGACCTGCAGCAGTGCGCCACCGCTGAACATGTTGACCAGACCGAACAGGCCGGAGTTGGACTCGACCGCGTCGATGCAGGTCTGGACGTTCTGGTAGTTCACACCCGGGATCGGGACCTGGGTACCGATCCGGTACAGCACGATGATGCCGAGCGTGAAGAGCAGCTTCTTGCGCAGGTCGGGCGTCTTGAACGCCCGGGCGAACGCGGTGAGCACGGTGCCTCCTGCGACCCCCGCGTTCGCTACGCGAGAGGTGACGGTATGTTGTGCGAGGGACGGAATTCTCTGTGCCTGATGCCCCGCCCGACCACGAGGTCCGACGACAGGGCATCAGGGAGACTAACAGTGTCGACCACCCTACGCGGAGCCCGCACCGACAGGAAACCGCCCTGTCGGCCAGTGTTGAAGCCGATACGGGTGTGACACGGGTGCTGTGAGCCCCCTGTCACCAGCCCCGGCGCGGCCCGGACGCCCGCCCCGACGCCTCCGGAGCCTTTTCCAGGCCCTTCAAGGCGCCCCTCGCCTCGTTTCCGCCGTTCCACGGCCTTCTGCGCCGCTCCACGGCCCCTTCCGCCGCCGAGCGCCTCGCACGGCCTTTCCGCCGTGTCCCGAGCCGCCTCCCCCGGGCGTCCGCCGCGCGACGGACGTCACGCCGGCGGCGCGACACATCTCACCCGCACGCGCCCCGCGCCGCACCCCCGCGCACGGGGGCGGACACACGGAAAGGCCGGGAGCCCCCGGAGGGAACTCCCGGCCTTCGCCGTTGTCGGGTCAGCCGGCTCAGACGAGCTCGGTGACCGAACCGCCGGCGGCGGCGATCTTCTCCTTGGCGGAGGTGGAGGCCTTGTCGACCTTCACCGTCAGCGCCACGGAGATCTCACCCTCGCCGAGGACCTTGACCAGGCTGTTCTTGCGAACGGCGCCCTTGGCCACCAGGTCCTCGACCGTGACCTCGCCACCCTGCGGGTAGAGCTTGGCCAGCTTGTCGAGGTTCACGACCTGGTACTCGGTCTTGAACGGGTTCTTGAAGCCCTTCAGCTTCGGGAGACGCATGTGGAGCGGCATCTGGCCACCCTCGAAGCTCTCCGGAACCTGGTAGCGGGCCTTGGTGCCCTTGGTACCACGACCGGCCGTCTTACCCTTCGACGCCTCACCACGACCCACACGGGTCTTGGCGGTCTTGGCGCCCGGGGCGGGACGGAGGTTGTGGATCTTGAGCGGGTTGTTCTCCGCCATGATCAGTCGACCTCCTCGACCGTCACGAGGTGGCGGACGGTGTGCACCATGCCGCGGAACTCGGGGCGGTCCTCCTTGACGACCACGGTGTTGATCCCCTTGAGACCAAGCGACCGCAGGGTGTCACGGTGGTTCTGCTTGCTGCCGATGTAGGACTTGACCTGCGTGATCTTGAGCTGCGCCATGATTACGCACCCGCCCCGGCACGCGCACGGAGAAGAGCCGCGGGGGCGACGTCCTCGAGCGGCAGACCGCGGCGGGCCGCGATCTCCTCGGGACGCTGCAGGCCCTTGAGGGCCTCCACGGTCGCGTGCACGATGTTGATGGCGTTGTCGGAGCCGAGCGACTTCGACAGCACGTCGTGGATACCGGCGCACTCGAGCACGGCACGCACCGGACCACCGGCGATCACACCGGTACCGGGCGACGCGGGCTTGAGCAGCACGACGCCGGCAGCCTTCTCACCCTGGATGGGGTGCGGGATGGTGCCCTGGATGCGGGGGACCTTGAAGAAGTGCTTCTTGGCCTCCTCAACGCCCTTGGCGATGGCGGCCGGCACCTCCTTGGCCTTGCCGTATCCGACACCCACGGTGCCGTCACCGTCGCCCACCACGACCAGCGCGGTGAAGCTGAAGCGACGACCACCCTTCACAACCTTGGCGACGCGGTTGATCGCGACGACGCGCTCAACGTACGCGGTCTTCTCGGCGGCAGCTGCGCCGCCGTCACGGCCCTTCCGGTCCCGCCGCTCGCCGCCACCGGCACCGCCACCGCGGCGCTGGGGTCCAGCCATTGGAATTACCTCTCTCTGTTTCCGCTAGCTACGGAACCGGCTCAGAACTTCAGGCCGGCTTCGCGGGCGGCGTCCGCCAGAGCGGCGATGCGCCCGGCGTACTGGTTGCCACCTCGGTCGAACACGACGGCCTCGACACCGGCGGCCTTGGCACGCTCGGCGACCAGGGCGCCGACCTGCTTGGCCTGCGAGGACTTGTCGCCCTCGCCACCGCGGATCGAGCTGTCCAGGGTGGACGCCGACGCCAGGGTGTGGCCCTTGAGGTCGTCGATCACCTGCGCCACGATGTGGCGGTTGGAGCGGGTCACGACCAGACGGGGACGCTCGGCGGTACCCGAGACCTTCTTGCGGATCCGGATGTGGCGGCGCTTGATAGCGGCACGCTTGTAGGCGTCGCCCTTGAGGATCTTCTGCCCGTATGCCATGGCTTACTTACCCGCCTTTCCGACCTTGCGGCGGATGACTTCGCCCTCGTACTTGACGCCCTTGGCCTTGTACGGGTCGGGCTTGCGCAGCTTGCGGATGTTGGCCGCAACCTCGCCGACCTTCTGCTTGTCGATGCCCTCGACCGAGAAACGGGTCGGGGTCTCCACCTTGAAGGTGATGCCCTCGGGCGCCTCGACGGTGATCGGGTGGCTGTAGCCCAGGGAGAACTCCAGGTTGGAGCCCTTGGCCTGGACGCGGTAACCGACACCGCTGATTTCGAGCTTCTTGACGTATCCCTGGGTCACACCGGTGATCATGTTCGCCACCAGCGTGCGGGACAGGCCGTGCAGGGCCTTGCTCTGCCGCTCGTCGTTCGGGCGGGTCACCTGGAGGGTGCCGTCGTCGCCCTTAGCGATCTCGATCGGCGCGACGACGGTGTGGGTCAGTTCGCCCTTGGGGCCCTTGACCGAGACCGTACGGCCGTCGATGGTGACGTCCACGCCGGCGGGAACCGGGATGGGGAGCTTGCCGATACGCGACATTGCTGTCTCTCCTCCGTTCCCGAATTACCAGACGTAGGCGAGGACTTCCCCACCCACGCCCTTCTTCTGCGCCTGCTTGTCGGTCAGCAGACCGTGGGACGTGGAGATGATGGCCACGCCCAGGCCGCCGAGAACCTTCGGCAGGTTGGTGGACTTCGCGTACACCCGGAGACCGGGCTTGGAGATCCGCTTGATGCCCGCGATGGAGCGCTCACGGTTCGGGCCGAACTTCAGCTCGAGGACGAGGTTCTTGCCGACCTCGGCGTCCTCGACGCGCCAGCCCGTGATGAAGCCCTCCTGCTGGAGGATCTCCGCAATGTGCGACTTGATCTTGGAGTGCGGCATCGACACCGAGTCGTGGTATGCCGAGTTCGCGTTCCGCAGACGCGTCAGCATGTCTGCGATCGGATCAGTCATGGTCATGAATTGGCCTTCGGCCTCTCTCGCCGGGGTTTCCTGGTGCGCCATCCCTCTCCCCGATCCGAGACGGGACGGGTGCGGCGCGGTGGACCTACGGCGTAGTAAGTCGTAAGGGCGGCGGCAGACGCCCAACCCCACAAGCCTAAGGCATGCGGGCTGGGCGTCCTGCCGCCCCGGTTGCTTACCGAGAGCTTCAGGAATCCCCAATAAGGGGATTACCAGGAGCTCTTGGTCACGCCCGGCAGCTCGCCACGGTGAGCCATCTCACGAAGGCACACGCGGCACAGGCCGAACTTGCGGTACACGGAGTGCGGGCGGCCGCAGCGCTGGCAGCGGGTGTAGCCACGCACACCGAACTTGGGCTTGCGAGCAGCCTTCGCGATGAGAGCCTTCTTCGCCATCTCGCTCACGCCTCCTTGAACGGGAAGCCGAGGTGACGGAGAAGGGCACGGCCCTCTTCGTCGTTGGTCGCCGTGGTCACCACGGTGATGTCCATACCCCGGACACGGTCGATCTTGTCCTGGTCGATCTCGTGGAACATGACCTGCTCCGTGAGACCGAAGGTGTAGTTGCCACGGCCGTCGAACTGCTTGGGGGACAGGCCGCGGAAGTCGCGGATGCGCGGCAGCGCGAGCGACAGGGTGCGGTCCAGGAACTCCCACATGCGGTCGCCACGGAGCGTGACGTGGGCACCGATCGGCTGGCCCTCACGCAGCTTGAACTGCGCGATGGACTTGCGGGCCTTGGTGACGGCCGGCTTCTGGCCGGTGATCGTGGTGAGGTCGCGCACGGCGCCCTCGATCAGCTTGGAGTCGCGGGCGGCGTCGCCCACACCCATGTTGACCACGATCTTGACGAGGCCCGGAACCTGCATGACGTTCTCGTACTTGAACTCGTCACGCAGCTTGCCGATGATCTCCTCGCGGTACTTCGTCTTGAGACGCGGAGTCACGGTGGTCGTCATCAGATGTCCTCACCCGTCCGCTTGGCAACGCGGATCTTGTTGCCCTCGTCGTCGAAGCGGTAGCCGACGCGGGTCGGGACCTTCTGGCCGTCCTTCTCCACGACCAGCATGACGTTGCTGACGTGGATGGGGGCCTCGGTGGTCACGATGCCGCCGGCCTGCGAACCGCGAGCGGTCGGCCCGGCCTTCGTGTGCTTCTTGACCCGGTTGACACCCTCGACCAGGACGCGCTCCTCGCGCGGGAAAGCGGCAATGACCTTGCCCTGCTTGCCCTTGTCCTTGCCGGTGATGACCTGGACCAGGTCGCCCTTCTTGATCTTCATGCTCACAGCACCTCCGGCGCGAGGGAGATGATCTTCATGAACTTCTTCTCGCGCAGCTCACGGCCCACCGGGCCGAAGATACGGGTGCCGCGAGGGTCGCCGTCGTTCTTCAAAATGACGGCGGCGTTCTCGTCGAAGCGGATGTACGAGCCGTCCGGACGGCGGCGCTCCTTCACGGTGCGAACGATGACCGCCTTGACGACGTCACCCTTCTTCACGTTGCCACCGGGGATCGCGTCCTTGACGGTGGCGACGATGACGTCACCGATACCCGCGTAGCGGCGACCGGAGCCACCGAGCACACGGATGCAGAGGATCTCCTTCGCACCCGTGTTGTCGGCGACACGCAGTCGCGACTCCTGCTGGATCACGTCTATCTCCTGATCGTCTGCCGGTTCCCCGGGGGCCGCTCACCGAGCGGCCCCCGGAGCCTGGCGGAACTGTCCTGCGGGATACCCCGCAGGAATTACTTGGCCTTCTCGAGGATCTCGACGACGCGCCAGCGCTTGGTCGCGGACAGCGGCCGGGTCTCCATCAGGAGGACGCGGTCGCCGACACCCGCGGCGTTCTGCTCGTCGTGCGCCTTGAGCTTGTTCGTACGGCGGATGACCTTGCCGTACAGCGCGTGCTTGACGCGGTCCTCGACGGCGACGACGACGGTCTTGTCCATCTTGTCGCTGACGACGTAGCCCTCACGGGTCTTGCGGAAGCCGCGCGCCTCGGTGTTCTGCTCAGTCACGTTGTTCTCGCTCATGCGTTCTCCACCGTTTCGATGCCCAGCTCGCGCTCGCGCATCAGGGTGTAGATCCGCGCGATGTCCTTACGGACGGCCTTCAGCCGACCGTGGTTCTCGAGCTGACCGGTCGCCGCCTGGAAGCGGAGGTTGAACAGCTCTTCCTTGGCCTCGCGGAGCTTGTCCAGCAGCTCCTCGTTGCCCAGCTCGCGCAGCTCGGACGCCTTGGTACCGGCCGACATCACGCTTCACCTGCCTCGCGCTTGACGATCCGGCACTTCATCGGCAGCTTGTGGGCCGCACGGGTCAGCGCCTCACGGGCGATCTTCTCGTTGGGGTACGACAGCTCGAACATCACGCGTCCGGGCTTGACGTTGGCGATCCACCACTCCGGAGAACCCTTACCGGAACCCATGCGGGTCTCGGCCGGCTTCTTGGTGAGGGGACGGTCCGGGTAGATGTTGATCCAGACCTTGCCGCCACGCTTGATGTGACGAGTCATGGCGATACGAGCCGCTTCGATCTGGCGGTTCGTGACGTACGCCGGGGTCAGCGCCTGGATGCCGTACTCGCCGAACGCAACCTGCGTGCCACCCTTGGACATGCCGTTGCGCTTGGGGTGGTGCTGCTTGCGGTGCTTGACCCTACGGGGGATCAGCATGGTGGTCAGGCCTCCGTTCCGGTGCTCTCAGCCGGAGCGGCGGACGCGGGAGCCTCGGCCTTGGGGGCCTCGGAACCAGCGGCCTGCTGCGGCTTGCGACCGCGCCGCTCGCCACCGCGGCCACCACGGGCCGGGCGGTCGGCGCCACCGCGGGCCGGGCGGTTGCCCGCACGGGCGGCAGCGTTCTCGGCGCGGACCTCGGCGATGTTCTTGACGTCGCCCTTGTAGATCCAGACCTTCACGCCGATGCGGCCGAAGGTCGTCTTGGCCTCGAAGAAGCCGTAGTCCACGTTCGCGCGGAGCGTGTGCAGGGGCACGCGGCCCTCGCGGTAGAACTCCGAGCGGGACATCTCGGCGCCGCCGAGGCGGCCGCCGCACTGGATCTTGATGCCCTTGGCGCCGGCCTTCATCGCCGACTGCATGCTCTTGCGCATGGCACGGCGGAAGGAGACGCGGGAGGAGAGCTGCTCGGCAACGGCCTGGGCCACGAGCTGAGCGTCCGTCTCGGGGTTCTTGACCTCGAGGATGTTCAGCTGGACCTGCTTGCCCGTGAGCTTCTCGAGGTCGCCGCGGATGCGGTCGGCCTCGGCGCCACGGCGGCCGATGACGATGCCCGGACGCGCGGTGTGGATGTCCACACGCACACGGTCACGGGTGCGCTCGATCTCGACCTTGGAGATGCCGGCGCGCTCCATGCCGGACGTCATCATCCGACGGATGGCGACGTCTTCCTTGACGTAGTCCTTGTACAGCTTGTCGGCGTACCAACGCGACTTGAAGTCGGTCGTGACACCGAGCCGGAACCCGTGCGGGTTTACCTTCTGGCCCATTACCGGGTTCCTTCCTTGCTGCTGACGACCACGGTGATGTGGCTGGTCCGCTTGCGGATCCGGTAGGCGCGGCCCTGGGCGCGCGGACGGAACCGCTTCAGGGTCGGGCCCTCGTCGACGTAGGCCTCGGAGATGTAGAGGCTGTCGACATCGGTGTGGTCGTAGTTGTGCGCGGCGTTGGCAATGGCGCTGTCCAGCACCTTGCCCACCGGCACGCTCGCGGCCTGCGGGGCGAAACGCAGGACCGCCTGAGCCTCCGTGGCGTTCATGCCACGGATGAGGTCCACCACGCGGCGGGCCTTCATGGGCGTGACGCGGATGTACCGCGCCTGGGCCCTGGCTTCCATGGTTGTCCCTTCAGTGTCTGTCATGGTCGATTGCACCCCGCCGACTAGCGGCGCTTCGACTTCCGGTCTTCCTTGACGTGGCCCCGGAAGGTGCGGGTCGGCGAGAACTCGCCGAGCTTGTGGCCGACCATCGACTCGGTGACAAACACCGGGATGTGGGTCTTGCCGTTGTGCACCGCGATCGTGTGGCCCAGCATCGCCGGGACGATCATCGAGCGACGGGACCAGGTCTTGATGACGTTCTTGGTACCGGCTTCGTTCTGCGTGTCCACCTTCTTCATCAGGTGGTCGTCGACGAAGGGCCCCTTCTTCAAGCTACGAGGCATCTCAACCCGTCCTTAGCGCTTCTTGTTCGTCTTGCGGCGGCGGACGATGTACTTGTTCGACGCCTTCTTGGGCGAACGAGTACGGCCTTCCTTCTTGCCCCACGGGGACACGGGGTGGCGACCACCGGAGGTCCGGCCCTCACCACCACCGTGCGGGTGGTCAACCGGGTTCATGACCACACCACGGACGGTCGGGCGAACGCCCAGCCACCGCTTGCGGCCCGCCTTGCCCCAGTTGATGTTGCTCTGCTCGGCGTTGCCGACCTCGCCGACGGTGGCGCGGCAGCGGACGTCGACCAGGCGGATCTCACCGGACGGCATGCGCAGGTGGGCGTAGGCGCCCTCCTTCGCGAGCAGCTGCACGGAGGCGCCGGCGGAGCGGGCGAACTTCGCGCCGCCGCCCGGACGCAGCTCGATGGCGTGCAGGGTCGTACCGACCGGGATGTTGCGCAGGGCGAGGTTGTTGCCCGGCTTGATGTCGGCCCCGGGACCGTTCTCGACGCGGTCGCCCTGGTTCAGGCCACGCGGCGCGAGGATGTAGCGCTTCTCGCCGTCCGCGTAGTGCAGGAGCGCGATGCGCGCGGTGCGGTTGGGGTCGTACTCGATGTGCGCGACCTTCGCCGGCACGCCGTCCTTGTCGTGACGACGGAAGTCGATCACGCGGTAGGCGCGCTTGTGGCCACCGCCCTGGTGGCGGACGGTCACACGACCGGAATTGTTACGGCCGCCCTTGCTGTGCAGCGGGCGAACCAGCGACTTCTCCGGCGTGGACCGCGTGACCTCGACGAAGTCGGCGACGCTGGAGCCACGACGGCCCGGAGTCGTCGGCTTGTACTTGCGGATACCCATTTCTCAGTCCTCGTCCGATATCGGACGATCCGGACCGCCGTCAGGCGGTCGGACCGCCGAAGATGTCGATACGGTCGCCCTCGGCGAGGGTCACGATCGCGCGCTTGGTGGACGCACGCTGGCCGAAGCCGGTGCGGGTCCGCTTGCGCTTGCCCTGGCGGTTGATCGTGTTGACCCCGGTGACCTTGACCTGGAAGACCGACTGCACGGCCTGCTTGATCTGGGTCTTGTTGGCGTTCGGGTCGACGATGAACGTGTACTTGTTCTCGTCGAGAAGCGCGTAGCTCTTCTCCGACACGACCGGCTTCAGCAGCACGTCACGGGGGTCCGTGTACGCCTTGCTCGCCGGGGTGACGACGGTGTTCTTGCCCTCGGTGGCGTGGCGGCGCGCCTTCTTGACGCGGGCCTCCTTGGCCTTCTTCGCGGCCTTCGAGGCGATGGAGGGGTGACGGATAGCCATCAGACCTCGCTCCCTTCGTTGTCATTGGCCTTCGGGCCGGCGACGAAGGACTCGAAAGCGGCCTGGGTGAAGACCACGTCGTCCGAGACGAGAACGTCGTACGTGTTCAGCTGGCCCGGCTCCAGGATGTGGACCTGGGGCAGGTTGCGGGCGGACAGCCACGCGGCCTCGTCGGCGCGGTCGACGACCAGGAGCAGGTTCTTGCGCTCGCTGATCTTGCCGAACAGGCTCTTGGCGGCCTTCGTGGAGGGGTTCTCGCCCTCGACCACGCCGGTGACGACGTGGATGCGGTTGTGACGCGCCCGGTCGGTGAGGGCGTGACGCAGCGCGGCAGCCTTCATCTTCTTGGGCGTGCGCTGCGAGTAGTCGCGCGGCACGGGACCGTGCACGACGCCACCACCGGCGAACTGCGGCGCGCGGGTCGAACCCTGGCGGGCGCGACCGGTGCCCTTCTGGCGGTACGGCTTCTTGCCACCGCCGCGGACCTCGCCACGCGTCTTGGTCTTGTGGGTGCCCTGGCGGGCAGCGGCCAGCTGCGCGACGACGACCTGGTGGATCAGCGGGACGCTGACCTTCTCAACGCCGAAGATCTCCGCGGGGAGCTCGACGGTACCGGCCTTGTCGCCCGCCGGCGAAAGGATGTCAACAGTGCTCATCGGTTACCTCAGGCCCCCTTGGCCGCGGTGCGGACCAGGACGAGGCCGCCGTTCGGACCGGGAACCGCGCCCTTGATGAGCAGCAGACCCTTCTCCGCGTCAACGGCGTGGACGGTCAGGTTCTGGGTGGTGACCCGCTCGTTGCCCATGCGACCCGCCATGCGGAGGCCCTTGAACACACGGCCCGGGGTGGCGCAGCCACCGATGGAACCGGGAGAGCGGTGCTTGCGCTGGGTGCCGTGTCCGGCGCCGAGGCCACGGAAGTTGTGGCGCTTCATGACACCGGCGAAGCCCTTGCCCTTGCTCTTGCCGGTCACGTCGACCTTCACGCCGGCCTCGAACACCTCGGCGGTGATCTCCTGGCCCAGCGTGTACTCGGAGGCGTCCGCGGTGCGGATCTCGACGAGGTGGCGACGGGGGGTGACGTCGGCCTTGGCGAAGTGACCCTTGAGGGGCTTGTTCACCTTGCGCGGGTCGATCTCGCCGAAGGCGATCTGGACGGACTCGTAGCCGTCGACGTCGTTCGTGCGGACCTGGGTGACGACGTTCGGCCCGGCCTTGACGACGGTGACGGGAACGACACGGTTGTTCTCGTCCCACACCTGCGTCATACCGAGCTTCTCGCCCAGGATGCCCTTGATCTGCTTAGCCATCGTTCAGATCACCGGCCTCAGAGCTTGATCTCGATGTCGACACCGGCCGGGAGGTCGAGTCGCATCAGAGAGTCAACGGTCTTGGGGGTCGGGTCGAGGATGTCGATCAGGCGCTTGTGCGTGCGCATCTCGAAGTGCTCGCGCGAGTCCTTGTACTTGTGCGGCGACTTGATGACGCAGTACACGTTCTTCTCAGTGGGCAGCGGCACCGGGCCCGCGACCGACGCACCAGTGCGGGTCACCGTCTCGACGATCTTCTTCGCCGAGCTGTCGATGACCTCGTGGTCGTAGGCCTTGAGCCGGATGCGGATCTTCTGTCCCGCCATGGCTACTTCGTAGTCCTGTCTCTCTACAGCTCTGGAACCCGGGGCCCCTCGTCGTTCCTCCGACCCACGCGGTCGGGCGTGTCGCGCTCCCGCTGACACAGATGTCCCTTGTCCGAACATCCCTGCGGGATTGCGCACGGCCCTTCCGGAACCGCGGGTCGGGGGCGAGATGCCCACCGGGTGCCTGGCCGGTGCCGCGCCCACGCTTCCCGGAAGATTCCCGTACGTCCGCCCCAGCGCTGCCGTGGTGGCAGTTAGGGCGACGAGTACTGTGGGACTCGCTTCCGGTCCTCCCGGCGGGAGGCGCGCAGCATCAACACTCGACCGAGCAACTCCGACAGTCTGCCACAGGGGGCAGGGCGGATGCCAATCGAGCCGGAGAGAATACCCCGGGAGTGATGTAGGTCAAACGCGGCGGCGCGCGGCGCGGGTCCCCTCCGGGCAGGGGAACGCCCTCCGGCCGGTGCGTGACCGGAGGGCGCCGGCCGGCGCCTAACCCCGGCGGGGCACGAGGGCGTCCGCCCCGGCCGGAGCCGCCCGCGGCCCGGCGCCCGGGTCCGCGGCGAGCAGGTCCAGGGCGTGGCGCAGCAGCGTGCTGGAGGTGTGCGCGGTGTAGGGGAAGTAGACGACCTCCACGCCGACCCGCGCGAACTCCGCTTCGAGCCGCGTCCAGACGTCCGTGCCGAGCCAGTCGTCGCCCTTGAAGATCACGTCGAAGCCGACGTCCCGCCAGATCTCGATCTTGTCGTCGACGGACGCGACGAAGGTCTCGTCCACGTAGCGGACGCTGCGGACGATCTCCAGCCGCTCGGAGAGCGGTACGACCGGCGGCCTGCCCTTCAGGCGCTCCACCAGGTCGTCGGAGCAGACGCCCGCGACGAGGCGGTCGCAGTGTTCCCGGGCGCGGCGCAGGATGTTGAGGTGGCCGACGTGGAAGAGGTCGAAGACCCCGGGCGCGTAGCCGAGACGCTCCGCCATCAGCGCTCTTCCTTCGGCCGCTCGGCCACGGCCGTCGTCACGTCGAGTTCCTTCGACGGAGGCGTCGTGTTGTCGCCGTCGGTGACCGCGATCGCGTAGCGGTGGCGCGCGCCGGGGACGACCGTGTCCGTGTACGTCATGTCCGGGCGGTCCCAGGAGGCGGAGCGCTGCGTCCGCGACGCGACGCGGCGGCCGTCCCGGTAGATCAGGTAGGTCAGCTCCGCGTCGTCCCGGTCCCACGCGGCACGCCAGGTGAGCGTGACGCGGCCGGCCGAGGTGTCCGCGACCTTCAGCCGGGGAGGGGCCTCGGGCGCCCCGGTGTCGGGCCCGGCGGCGAAGCGGGTCAGGCTCTGCTGCGGCTGGTCGTTGACCGTGGTGAACTCGCCGCCGGCCCACAGGACCCCGTCCGCCACCGTCAGCACCCGCGGGCCGTTCTGCTCGCCGATGCCGCCGTTGGTGTCGGGGAACCAGTGCAGGATGCGCTTGTCGCGGACCGACTGGGCCAGGAAGTGCTGGCGGTCGTTGTGCTCCGGGAAGCCTCCCGGCGTCTCGCTGCAGTTGTGGGCGTGGGAGCCGCTGTAGAGGACGCCGGCGTGGACGGCGACGGTCTGGGTGGCGCCCAGGCAGTTGTCCTTCCACACCAGCGTGTCGTCGGCGAGGCGGCCCGCGAGGCGGCCGTCGAAGACGCCGGTGCCCCTGCCCTCGGCCGCCAGGTAGAAGCGGGTGGCGTCCCGGGCCAGCGCCTTCACGGACGACCTCTTCGGCAGCCAGTCCCGGTAGGAGGCCACCGTCGCGCCGGTCGTGGGGTGCAGGCCGACGAGCGCGTGGTCCTCCGCGCCGTTCACCCGGTGGAAGTCGCCGCCGACCATGAGCTTGCCGTGCTCGGGAACGGCCATGATCGCCCGCACCGGAGCGTCGAAGTCCGCCTTGAAGGGCAGCAGGGCGCCCTTCGGCGTGAACGCGGCGATGCGCGCGCGGCTGCGGCCGTCGGCGAGCAGGAAGTCGCCTCCGACGTAGACCGCCGCGTCGGTGACCTCGATGGCCCGGACGAACGACGACATCGCGGGGCGGAAGTCCTCGCGCAGCGCGCAGTCGGCCGTGTCGAGCGCGGCCGCGCTGGCCACGCCCGTCCCCGCGGCCCTGTTGAACGAGCCGCCGACGAACAGCACCCGGCCGTCGCGCGACGCCTTCAGCGCCCGGACGGTGTTGCCGCTGCCGGAGAAGGCGGGGGCACAGGGCAGCAGTTCGCCGGTGGCGGCGTCGAAGGCGGCGAAGTTCCGGCGGGGGACCTCCCCCTCGCCGGGCTCCGCGCCCGGCGGGCGGACGCTGCCGAAGGTGCCGCCCACGTAGACGACTCCGCGGGCGTACTCGACCGTCCAGACGATGCCGTCGGTCTGCCAGGTCGCCAACGGGTCGGCGGTGAAGGTCTCTTCGTCGCCGTTCGCCGCGGAGGCCGGGGCGGTGAGGAGCGAGGCGGCCGCGAGGAGGACCACAGCGGAAGCCGTGGTGGCGCCCCTCGTCGTCTTTTTTCTCAGGCGCATGGAACATCCCGGGTGGCAGGAGGTACGGGGGTGAGAAAGGGAGAAGGTGCTGCGGTGGGGTGTCCGGACGGCCTCATGGGGCGCGTGTCCGCAGCACACCGACGAGCTCGCGCACTCCCAGCGGAGTACGAAATCGCCACAAACTTATACTGAACACGCACAACGCCAGGGCGATGGCGACGGCAAGTCCGACGGCCGTGTCACCGGCCAGCAGCCGGGCGGGAAGCAGCAGGGGCACCGTGAGACCCAGCCCCGTGGCCGTCGCGAGGACGTACCCGTCGTCGACGACCGTGAAGCCCGGGTGCCGCCGCACCAGCGCGGCCGAGGCGAGGTTCTCGACGACGGTCGCCGCTCCCCAGGACAGCGCGGCTCCCAGCACGCCCAGCCGGGGAACGGCCAGCACGCCGACCGTCAGCTGCACCGCGAACGCGGCACCGGTGACGGCGAGGTGCCAGGTGCTCTTCCCGGCCATGAGCAGCACGGTCTGGGCGTTCCCCACCCCGACGTTGACCGCCGCGGCGACGCAGAGCACGACGAGCGCGTCCGCGCCCCGCGTGAACTCCGGCCCGAACAGGGACAGGACGGTGCCCGGGAAGCTCGTGAGCAGGGCGAGCAGCGGCCAGGAGAACAGCACGATCCAGCGCGTCGCCACGCGGTGCAGGTGGTGGGCCTGCGTCAGGTCGCCCACGACGAGGAGGCGGCTGATCTGCGGGGCGACGGCCAGCCGGACGGCGAGCTGGAGCAGGGTCGCCGCGATGACGACCCGGCCGACGGCCGTGTAGATCCCCGCCTCCTCGCTCGTGGCGAGGCCCGAGAGCAGGACGACGCCCACCCAGACCGAGCCGATGTCGAAGAGCGAGGAGACCGCCCGGGGCGCGGCGAACGCCCAGAAGCCCCGCCGGTCGGCGGCCTCCTGGGAGCGGGGCGCGCGGGCGGGGGCCGTGCGCCGGCAGCGCCGCAGCGCGTACCAGGCCATGACGGTGCCGGCCAGGGAGGGGGCGAGCCAGGCCGCGGCCAGCCCCAGCACCCCCGGGGCCAGCAGCGCGACCGGTACGGCGACCAGGACGCGCAGGACTGGTTTGCCGATCTGCTCGACGCCGACGAACGGCACCACGGTGCCGAACCCCTGCGTGGCGCCCAGCAGGACGAGGCCGACCGTGGCCGGTGGCAGGAACAGGGCGAACAGCCGGACGAGGGTCACCGCGTCGTCCGGGGCGAGGTTCGGCAGCAGCGCGGTGGCCGCCCGGGGCGAGCAGAACAGCAGCGCGGCGGCCGCGGTGCTCACCGCGGCCCCCGGCAGCACGGCGCTGCGCAGCAGTGCGCCGACCCGGCGGCCGCCGCTGGTGGCCAGGTCGCGGGAGACGAAGCGCACCAGCCCGGTGTCGGCGCCGAGCTTGCAGGCGTTGCACAGGATGGTGAAGACGGCGACGCCGGTGAACACCGCGCCCGCCCCGTACGCCCCGAGGGCGCGGGTGACCAGGGCGACCAGGGCGTAGCCGAGGACGGCGTTGACCGCCGCGCCCAGGAAGCCCCACCACCCGCCGCGCGCGGTGGCGGCCACCCCGGAGCGGGCGGCCGGCGGGCCGGTGGCGGGGGCGGCCGTGCGGGGGGCGTTCACCGGGGGACGCTGAGCGTGTCGTCCCGCACGGGCGCGGACGACTCCTCGATCAGGTCGTCGGCCGGCGCGGACGGGTGCGGACGGGTGCGCCGGCGCAACCGGCCGCCGTCCGCGGCGCGGCGGGGACGGCCGTCCGGTGCGGTGCCGTCGAGCACCGCGCCCACGAGGTGTCCGCCCGCGCAGCCGATCAGCTCGCGGACCCGCCTGAGGTCGTCCCGCCTGGTGTGGTCCAGCCCGGCCACGACCAGCACGCCGGCCACGCGCTGGGCGGCCGCGAGACCGTCGGCGTGTTCGAGGAGCGGCCGGGTGAGGACGAGGGCCGTCCCGGCGGAGCCGGGGGGCGGGAGGGTCCGCGTCACCGCGGGGGCCGCCGCGGGGCCGTGTCCCGGGGTGCCGGGGCCGCCGGGCAGGAGGACGAACCGCCCGGCCGCGCCCGCGTCGACGGTCACGCCGCCCTCCGGAGTGCCGCCGGGGGCCCCGTCGCCGGTCACCAGCGGCAGCCGGGCCGGGAGTCCGGGGGTGTCCGGGGCGGCGGTGGCGTCCACCAGGAGGACGTCGTCGCCGTACTCCGCGAGGGCGGCGGCGAGGTTCACCGCGGCGGCCTCGGCGTGGCGGTCCTGCCGGGGTGCCGCGATCAGGAGGGGGCCGGCCCCGGCCCGGCCCTCCCCGGCACGCAGGCGGAAGGCGAGGGCCCGGTACGCCTCCGCGCGGTCGCCCGCGACCCGGCCGACCTGGAGCAGGTCCGCGTCGTCCGGGTCCGGGCCGGGGAGGACGCCGAGCACCGGGGCGCCCAGGGCTCCCTGGACCTCGCCGACCGAGCGCGCCCGGGGTTCCAGGGCGGAGCGCAGCCAGGCGAGCACGACCCCCAGGAGGGCGCCGCTCAGCAGGCCGAGCGCGACGAGCCACGCGGGGCCCGGTCCGGCGGGCCGGGCCGGCGGCTCGGCCCGCCGCACGACGTCGCCCCCGGACGTGTCGTAGGCCCTGATGTCCGAGGCCCGTTTCTGCAGGGCGGCGATCTGGTCCCGCAGGCCCGCGGTCGACGTGGCGGAGTCGTCGGACTTCTCGTCGATCCGCCGGGTCAGCGCCTCGATCTGCCGGTCCAGCCCGCTCGTCATCCGCCGCACCATGGCCCGGGTGCGGTCCTGGCGGTCGGCGAGGTAGGCGTCGGCGAACGCGTTGGTCACCCGGGCCGACCGATCGGCCGTGTCCGCGGTGTACTCGAACCTGAGGACCTGGGTGTCCGGGGGGTTCGTGACCCGGAGGTCGTCCAGCAGCGCGTCGGCCCGGGAGGGCTGTCCGAGCGCGGCCGCCGCGCGGGCCGCGACGGTGGCGCTGAGCGCGATCTGCCGCTCGGTGCCCATGCTCACCTGGTTGTCGGCGGCCACGCCGAACGTGCTGAACGGGTCCGTCCTGGCGCGGACCAGCACCTCGCCGGTGGAGCTGTAGCTGCCCGCCCGCAGCACCACCAGCAGCACGGAGCCGAGCAGCCCCAGGACGACGCCCGCCGCGAGGGTGCCGCGGTACCGCAGCAGCCGACGCAGCTGGTCGCGGAGCTGGTCGGGGTCGTCGTACCGGTCGTCGTGGGGCACGTCGGCGCTGGGGGGGCTGGTCACGGATGCCTCCGGTGTCCGGGGATGGGGGCGTGGCCCGCCGCGGGCGGCCGCGCCGGTGCCCGGGGCGGCGACGACCGGGTGACGGCGCGGGTGGTGATGAGGAGCGGGACCGCCAGGAGCAGCAGCAGGGGTCCGACGATCGCCATGAGGCTGCCGCGCAGCAGGATGATCTGGTAGAAGGCGAAGGCCGGGACCAGCAGGACCGCCAGGGTCACCTGCCCGTCCCGCGCCCGGTCGCGGAGGTCGTCCATGCGGCGGCCGGCCATCCCCAGCAGGCAGAAGGCGGCGGCGACGCAGGGGGCGCCGCCCCACAGGTAGGTCTCGATCCACAGCGGCGCCGACAGGTTGGAGAAGTCGTAGCCCGCGTAGTGGGCGAGCTCGATGCCCGTGGTCTGCGGTTTGCCGGGCCACAGGGAGCGGGGCACCATGAACAGGGCGGGACCGAGCGCGGCCGACGGCGAGAAGCCGTGGTCCGCCGCATAGTCGATGCCGGTCTGCATCTGCTGGAAGGCGTCGTAGTCCATGGTCGTGCTGAACTGCTCCGTCAGGGTCAGCACCCGGACCGCCTCCCGCTCGTCGTAGCGGAAGTAGTCGCTGTACGGGAAGACGAACAGCACGCCGGCCGTGACCGCCGCCGCGGCCACGCGGAAGGCCCGGGGGCCGGCGCACCGCCGCCACGAGAAGAGCAGGACCAGCAGGACGGTGCCGGCCCAGAAGCGGGGCCGGCTGATGGGGTTGTTGACGATCACGTTGAGCGCGACGAGGGCGGGCAGCAGCGCCCAGCGGACGCCGCGCAGCAGGCGGTCGCCGGACGCCCGGCGGGGCAGGTGCAGCAGGGCGAGCAGGGCCCAGAAGGCGGGCACGGCGACGGCCCACACCCACAGCGCCCGTGCCGAGTCCTCCTCGGCGCCCGACTGCCGCAGGGCCTGCCGGCTGGTGAAGAACGCCTCCACGCCGCCCTGCTGCCACGGGACCACCGTGACCGCGAGGAGCAGGGACAGGCCGCACAGCAGGAGGACGGGCACGGGCGCGAGCCGGCGCGACAGCAGGCGTTTGAGCACCGCCGGCCCGCCGCCCGCGCGCCGGGCGGCGAGCACCGCGCCCGCGCTGTGGGCGAGCAGCCCGAGCTCGGTCAGCGCGACGGCGGCGACGGCGGTCGGCTCACCGGTCCGGTAGTCCAGCGGGTAGGTGTCGGTGGCGAGCATGGCGAGCGGCGCGAGCCCGAGCCACACGTAGGCGAAGAGCCAGAAGCCGAAGGCGACCAGGCGCACCGACGGGGCGGTGAGGACCCGGACGAGCGCTCCGCCGGTGTGCAGGACGACGACGCACTGCACGGCGAGCGCCGTGCCGAAGCGGGTGCCGGTGTCCAGCAGGACGAGCGCCGGGAGCAGGGCGACGAGCACGAGGGTCCAGCAGCACACGGCTGCGGCACAACGCTCTGTGCTGCCTCGCACCTGCACCCCCGATGAAGCGGGCAAACGGAATGAATGGGCGCCAAGTGATTTATAGCCCAGCTATCGGACTTATCGTCAGAATTCCCGAGGGTGTTTTGTGCGGCGCGAATGACCGTTGATTGCTATTTACGTACGACATGTTCATCGCGCACCGCGTTCAGGAGGTGCTCGAAGCGCGAGGCGCAGCGCTCCAGGGCGAACTCCCGCTCGGCCAGCGCCCTGCTCTCCTTGCCCAGCGACTCGGCCCGCACCGGGTCGGCCAGCACCTCGCGCACCCAGGCGGCCGCGTCGTCCAGCGCGGACTCCTCGGGAGGGAACACCGCCGAGCCGGCCCGGCGCAGCAGCGTCGCCGCGAGGTTGTCCCGCGGCATCAGCCCCAGCACCGGACGTCCGGCGCACAGGTACGACAGCGTCTTGGAGGGCACCGAGAACGCGCCGGCGTCCGCGGCCAGCAGCACGACCAGTACGTCTCCCGAGCCCAGCACCTCGGGCAGCCGCTCGTAGGGCTGGAAGGGCAGCAGGGTCAGGTCGACCCCGCGGGCGGCGGCGGCCTGCGTGAGGACGGGGACGGCCGGGCCCTCGTTGACGACGACGAGACGGACCCGCTCGCCCTGCCGGCGCAGTGCCTCCGCCAGCCGCACCAGCAGCACCGGGTGGTGCTTGAGGCCGAGGGTGCCCGAGTACAGGACGGTCCGGACGCCGTCGAGACCGTGCTCCGCCGACCAGGGGTTGGCCCGGGCCACCGGGCGGATCTCGTCCAGCGGTGCCCAGTTGGGGATGACCGTGACCTTGCCGGCCGTGCCCCACTCCCGGTGGACCCGCACGAAGGAGTCGGCGATCACCACGATCGCCGAGGCGCGCCGCGCGGCCCACTTCTCCCCCTGTCCGAGGACCCGGGCCGCGACGCCCATCAGCTTCGAGACGCCGGCGGCGGCGAAGCTCCGCAGCGCGACGGCGGTGACGTCCTGGTGCCACAGCACCCAGGGGACGCGCAGCGCCCCCGCCGCCAGCGCGGTCACGGCCAGGGCCGGGACGGGCAGGTTCCCGAGCAGGGCCACGTCCGGTCTCTCCCGCCGCACCTGGCGGGCCAGTTCGACGCCCAGCCGGGTCTCCTGGAAGAGGCGGCGGAGGTAGGCGTCCTTCTTCAGCACCGTGCCGGCGCCGATGGTGACGAACCGCAGTCCGCCGGCCGCGTCTCCGGCGAGGTTGCCCTTGCCGGAGACGTACGCCGCGCAGGTGGAGTGCACGACCTCGTGGCCGCGGCGGGCCAGTTCGCGGCTGAGCTGCGCCTGGAACGGGTGGCCGCTGTAGTCGTGGGCCAGGATCTTCATCGGCTGCTCCCTTGCCGCCCGCGCTCAGCGGCAGGCGAGCTTCACCTGGTCGTAGACCCAGGCGTAGGTCCTCTCCAGGCCGTCGGCGAGCGGGATCGACGGCTCCCAGCCGTAGAGCTCCCGGATCAGGGTGTTGTCGGAGTTGCGGCCGCGCACGCCCTGCGGGGCGTCCGGGCGGTACGTGCGCTCACAGCGGACGCCGGCGATCTCCTCGACCACGTCGACGAGCTGGTCGATGGTGACCAGCTCGGAGGAGCCCAGGTTGACCGGGGTGCCGCTGTCCCCTTCCATGATCATTCGGGTGCCGTGGAGGCAGTCGTCGATGTACATGAAGGAGCGGGTCTGCCGCCCGTCGCCCCAGATCTCGATCGTGTGATCGCCGGAGAGGACCGCCTCGGCGATCTTGCGGCACACGGCCGCCGGGGCCTTCTCCCGGCCGCCGGTCCAGGTGCCCGCCGGGCCGTACACGTTGTGGTAGCGCGCGACGCGGCAGGTGAGTCCGTAGTCCTCCTCGAAGTGCCGGCACATGCGCTCGCCGAAGAGCTTCTCCCAGCCGTAGCCGTCCTCGGGCTGGGCCGGATAGGCGTCCTCCTCCCTCAGCGCGGTGACGTCCGGGTCCGTCTGCTTCCCGGCCGCGTACACACAGGCGGAGGAGGAGTAGAAGTAGCGCTCGACGCCGGACTCCTGCGCGGCCTTGAGCATGTGGGTGCTGGTCAGCACCGACATCATGCAGGCGGCCTTGTTGTTCTCGATGAAGCCCATGCCGCCCATGTCGGCCGCCAGCATGTACACCTGGCGGGCGCCCCGGACCGCCTCCCGGGCGCTGTCGAGGAGGGACAGGTCGGCGACGACGTTCTCGGCGGCGGCGTGCACCTGGTGCCACTCGTGCCGCGGCTTGATGTCGACGCAGCGGACCGTCAGCCCCCGCTCCAGGAGGTCCGCGGCGAGGTGCCCTCCGATGAATCCCCCACCTCCGGCGACGACGACGTCCACCTGCTTGCTCATGGCAGCTCCTTCGAGGAATCCGGAATCTGCCCGAAGGTTAATCACCGTTTGTCCGTATTTATGCGATGTCGGGCGCGCCTTCGTGTCGTTCGGCGCCCGATGCCTCCGTCCGGGGACGGGGAGAGAGCCGCCGGAACCACCTGGCGAGGAACACCGGCAGCAGCACCGCGTGCGCCGCGAGCAGGACGAGGTACACCGTCAGGAAGAGCCCCTGGTGCCCCCACAGCACGAACCCCAGGCACAGCAGGCCGTAGTCGAGGGGCAGCAGCGCCGCGCCGCGGACGGCGGAGGGCGGGGGCACCGGGCCGGGGCCCGCTGCCCCGTCCCGCCGGTGGAGCTGCTCGGCCAGGATCCCGCCGAAGAACAGCAGCACGGCGGCGAACTGGAAGGCGAGCGGGGCGAGCAGCAGGGCGGGGCGCGACGGATCGCCGTGCCGGTGGAAGGAGACCAGCACCGCCGCGTGCAGGCCCAGGAGCTTCGCGCAGTCCGTGACGTGGTCGACCCATTCCCCGGACGGGCTGGCCGACCGGTGCAGCCGGGCCAGCTGGCCGTCCGCGGAGTCGAGCGCGAAGCCGACGAGCAGGGCGAGCGCGACGCACGGCCCGAGGGTGCGGGACGGGGGGTACCAGGCGATCGCGGCGACGGCCCCACAGGTGATCAGCGCGCTGACGGCGGTCACGTGGTTGGGCGAGAGCCCGGCGCGGTGCGCCGTGGCCGCGAGCACCCGGCCGGCCGGCCGGTTGACGAACCGGGCGTAGAGGGACACGCCCCGGGCGGGTTTCTGCGCCTGGGAGAGCTGCCTCAGCGCGCTGGCGAAGTCCATGGCTCGAACGTAGGCGCCCTGCCCCGCGCCACCGGCTCCGACCAGCGGGATTATCGTGATATCCATCCGATTGGGCGCGGCTTGGCGGGTCGTCGGGCCGTTCCGGCGCGCGGTCGCGGCCCGCCGCCTCAGGGCACCCGGCACAGCCGCCCGTAGATCTCCTCCAGCCGGTCCGTCACCGCGTGGACGGAGAACGCCTCGGCGACGGCCCGCCGGCCCGCCGCCGCGAGGGCGGCCCGCCGCCCCTCGTCGGCCAGCAGGCCGCACACCGCGTCGGCCAGTTCCCGGGGGCTGCCGTCGGTGACCACCGCCGCTCCCCTGCCGGCCAGTTCCTCCGCGATCCCGCAGGTGTCGGTGCACACCACGGGCGTTCCGGCGGCGAGGGCCTCGATGAGGGTCATGCCGAACGGCTCGTCCACGCTGGGCAGCACGTAGACGGCGGCCCTGGCGTACGCCCGTACCGCCTCGGGGTGGGCCAGCGCGCCGCCGTAGGACACGACCCCCTCCAGTCCGTGGGCGGCGATGAGGCGCAGCACCCCGGGCAGCGCGCCCTCGTCCGCCCCGTACAGGGTGAACCGGGCGCCGGGGACCCGCCGGTGCACCAGCGCGGCCATCGCCACGAACGCCTCCGGCCGTTTGCGCGGGTGCAGCCGGGCGAGGAACAGCACCTCGCTCCCGCGCCGCACGGGGTCCGCCGCCGCGCCGGACCCGGGCCGCACCCCGTTCGGGACGGTCAGCAGCGGCGGCCCGCCGGCGCCGACGACCGCGGCGACGTCCCGGCGCTCCCGCCCGGTCAGGACCAGGCAGCCGCGCGCCCGGCGCAGGAGGGGCACGTAGAGGCGGTCGAAGAGCCGGACGGCGGCCGCGCGCCGGGGCTGCACCATCCCGTGCGTCTGGACGACGAACCGCTTGCGGCGCAGGACGGCGACGGCGAGCGCGGTCAGGGAGACGAGGTCCCGCCCCGCGTGGACGTGGACCACGTCCGCCCCGCCCAGGGAGCGCCACAGGTCCCGGACGAGCAGCGGGTGCATCAGTCCGGTGAAACGCCCGGGGAGCAGGGAGCGGGCCGGGCGGGTGCGCAGCGGCACCGGGCCGAGGCGTGCCGGTGCGGGGCCGCGACCGCGCCACAGGGACACCAGCGTGACGTCGTGGCCCCGCGCCGCGCACTCCCGGAGCTGCCCGGCGGCCACGCTGGTCGGGCCGCCGTAGGCTCCGTCGTCGCTGACGAGCGTCACCACGTGGACGACCCTCACGAGCCGGTCCCCGCGGTGACGACCGCGCCGGGAGGGACGTCGCGACGGGCCACCGCCGAGGCGCCCACCACCGCCCCGCGGCCGACGGTGACCCCGCGCAGCACCACGGCCCGCGCCGCGACCCAGGCGCCGGGTTCCAGGCGGACGGGCGCGTTGTCGAACTCGAAGGTCGGGTGGTGGCGCCGGTGGCTTCCCGTGCACAGCAACGCCCCCTGCGAGACGCACACATCGCTGCCGATCGTGATCCGCTCCAGGTTCAGCAGCCAGGCGTCCTCGCCGATCCACACGTCGTCGCCGACCTCCAGCCGCCAGGGCCAGTGGACGCGGACCCCGTGGCGGATCAGCACCCGCCGCCCGATCCGCGCGCCGAAGGCCCGCAGCACGGCGGGCCGCCAGCGGGCCGGGAACCACCACTTGACGAAGACGAGGTGGAGCACGGCGAACCAGGCGGCCTGCACGAGCAGGGGGCGCCCCTTGTCGTAGCCCGCTCCCGTGAAGCCCCGCAGGGAGCGCTGCACGGCGGTCCTGCGGCCGGCCCCGCCTGCCTGGGTGCCCACGACGGGCGGCGCTGCGGTCTCTGCCATGGTGGAACGGCCCTTCCCGAGCTGGACGACATGCCTGCGTCCCCACGCTGCTCCCGGCGAGGGGGGCGGGCCAGCACCGGGAGGCGTGTCGCCGGCACACTCGACCGCTTGGAAGAGCGCGGCCCGCCCCGGGCGGGCCCCGCGCCCCGCTCCCGGCGTCCCCGCCCTCAGTAGGCCCCGCGTCCGTCCAGCACGGCGCGGACCGTGCGGGCCATGACGGACAGGTCCCAGGTCCAGGACCAGTTGTCCACGTACCGCAGGTCCAGCGAGACGGTCTCGTGCCACGACAGGTCGGACCGGCCGCTGACCTGCCACAGGCCGGTGAGGCCGGGTTTGACGCTCAGCCGGCGCAGCTCGGTCCGGTCGTATCCGGCGACTTCCTCGGGGAGCGGCGGGCGGGGGCCGACCAGCGACATGTGGCCGAGCAGGACGTTGACCAGCTGGGGCAGTTCGTCGAGCGAGTAGCGGCGCAGGAGCCGGCCGACTCCGGTGACCCGCGGGTCCCGGCGCAGCTTGAACATGTGGCCGTCGTGCTCGTTGGCCGCCGCCAGGTCGCCCTTCATCCGGTCGGCGTCGACGACCATGGTGCGGAACTTCCACATGGGGAACGGCCGCCCGCCCCGGCCCACCCGCGTCTGGCGGTAGATGACCGGCCCGCGGGAACCCGCCCGCACGGCCAGCGCCAGGACCCCGAACAGCGGGGCCAGCGCGGCCAGCAGGAGGAACGCGCCCAGCCGGTCGGTGGCGGCCTTCAGCAGCGCGGGCGGCCCGCCGCGCGCCGGCGGCGCGATGTGCAGCAGGGTGAGTCCGGCCGCCGAGGTGAGCCGGACCCTGCGCCGGGCCACCTCGGTGAGGCCCGGCAGGACCGTCAGCGGACGGTCCCGGTCGTGCAGGGCCCAGGACAGCCGCCGCAGCCGGTCGCCGGAGAGGGACGGGCCCGTGGCGGCGAAGACCAGGTCGGCGCCGAGCGCCTCGGCCGCGTCCGCCACGGGCGTGGCGTCCTCGTCGGGACCGGCGGGCGCGTCGGCCCCCAGCCGGGCGGACACCGGCACGCCGGACAGCACGTCGCCCTCGCCGACCACGCAGGCCCCGACCACCACGTACCCGTGGTCGGTCCGCTCGGCGAGCTGCCCCACCACCGCGTCCACCGCCCCGGCCTCGCCGGTGACGAGCACGCGCCTGAGTCCGCGGGCGTTGCGGCGCACGGCCCGCAGGCGCTGGTGGATCGCCTTGCGGCAGACCACGGTGACCACCGGCGCGGGGCACAGGGCGAGGGGAAGCGCGGCGGGCGCGCCGCCCGCCCCGGACACGGCGCCCAGCACGGACAGGGCGCCGAGCAGCATCAGCCAGTCCCGCACGACCGGGCCGACCGGGGCGCCCTCGTCGTAGGTCCAGGGCGCGTAGCGCCTGCCGGCCAGCCCGACGAGCACCCAGGCGACGGCGATCACCAGCGCGTGGTGGAGGGGGCGGGCCTGGCCCGCCGAGGAGAACAGCACCGCCGCCGGCAGCGCCGCCCCGGCGGTGTCGGCGCAGATCGCGACCGGGACGCACCACTCGTCCCCCGGGCCCTTGCGCGACGCGGTCCGGTGCGCCGCGCAAGGCACCGCCCGCCCCGACACCGCGCTGCTGAACTGCCGCATGGCTCTCCCTGTGACCCCGGCCCCCGACGAAGGTGCGGGTCCTGTCGTTCGGATCACGCCGCGGACGCGGGGTCCGGCACGCGCGTCCGCGACGTCGGCGGCACACCGCCGGTCACCTGCGACCCGGCCCGGACGACAGGCCCTCGGGCGCGCTGCACGGAGGGGTGGGAGCAGCTCGGACGCCCCATGTGACGGTTATACCAACCTTTTTACACATGCGTCCCACTTGTCCGGGCCGCCGTCGCGCACGCCCCGCCCGTCGGGCGGCACCCCCCGCGGCCGCCGGGAGACCGGCCGCGGGGCGGGGGCAGCCTTACCGGCTACCCCGCCGCACCGGGACCGCACTCGTCCTTTCCGGTGTTCCGGGACTCGGATGGCGCAGCCTGACGGGTCCCGGGGCGTGGAGCCGGTCGGATTGTGCAAATGATCGGATGCCCGGTGGCGGACGGCAGTTCAGCACTCGGATCGCCGATGGAAAGGCGCGAGAGTCCGCGGGGGCAACCCAAGACCTAAGGAGGAGTACTCGTCATGCGAGTAGCTACCCGTGCAAAGACCGCGTCGCGCCGAGCAAGGCTCGGTGCGCGGTTCGCCGGTCTCGGTCTGACCACCGCGGTCGCCCTCGGCCTCGCCGCCGGCCCCGCCGCGGCCCAGCCCGGCCCGCCGAGCGTGTCCGGCGAGCAGCCCATCGAGGTGCCGGGCAACCCGGACTTCGGCGACCTGGACTTCGACTGCGACCTCATCGTCCAGGTGGACCCCGCCCGCGAGGGCACGTTCGGGCCGGTCACCGTCTCCGACATCACGGACGAGGACGAGGGCGCCGGGCAGACCTTCGACTTCGACGTCACCGGTGACTGGGCCGTCGCCGGCGTCATCGTCAAGGGCGGCCCCAACGCCAACCTCTACGACTACCGGCCCAACGGGATCGGCTCGGACGAGAACCTGCACGCCCCGATCAACCCGAACAGCGGCCGCTACTACGGTCTCAGCCACATCGACTTCTGCCTCATCGAGGACGACTACAACGGCAACGACAACCGCACCGCCTGACGCGTCCCGCGCAGGGCGTCTGCTGGCCAGCCAGCCTCCGAAGGCACGGGGCGAGTCGTGAACCCGCCTTCCGGCTGACCTCGCCGTCGGCCCGCAGACGCGCACGCCGCGACGGGGGCCCGGGGTGTCCCGGGCCCCCGTCCGTCCGAGAAGGAGTCGACATGACGCACCCGGGTCGCGCGCCGCGCTCCGCCACCCGCTCCGGTCCGGCCGCGCTCGCCGCCCTGGCGGCGGCGGGCGGCGACCGCGTCCTCGTCGACGGCACCTTCCGGGACGGCGAGCCCCGCCGCACCGGCATCTCCCCCGCACCGCGACCGGCACGGCCACTGCCCGCCGACGGACCGCACGGCACCGCCGAACGCCTCGCGGCCCTTCCCACGCGGTGCCTCTGCACACACCTCAACAACACCAACCCCCCTCGTCGACCCGGCGGCACCGCAGCACAAGCGGCTCGCCCGGCCGGGCGTCGAGGTGGCGGACGACGGGATGGTGATCGAGCTGTGACCACCACGGCAGCCGCACACACGGACCTCGACGGCACGCTCCCCCCGCTCGCGGAGCCCTGGGACCCCGCCGAGTTCGAGACCCGCCTGCGCGCGGTCGGCGAGGAGCGCTACCACGACCGCCACCCCTTCAACGTGCGCATGCACAGCGGTGACCTGAGCCCGTCGGAGCTGCGCCGCTGGATCGGCAACCGGTTCCACTACCAGCGCCACATCCCCGTCAAGGACGCCCTGATCACCGCCAAGCTGGACACGCCCGCCCTGCGCCGGATGTGGCTGCGCCGCATCCAGGACCACGACGGTCCGGCGGAGGGCGAGGGCGGCATCGAGCGGTGGCTGCGGCTGGGCGAGGCGGCCGGACTCGAACGTCAGGCGATGCTGCGCGGCGACACCGTGCTGCCGGGCGTACGGCTGGCCGTCGACGGTTACGTCAACTTCTGCCGCCTGCGCTCCCCGCTGGAAGCCGTCGCCGCCTCGCTGACCGAGCTGTCGGCGCCGGACCTGATGCGCGCCCGCATCGAGGCGTTCGAACGCCACTACCCGTGGATCGGCACCGAGGGCCTCGCCTACTTCCGCTCCCGGGTCTCCCAGGGCCGCCGCGACAGCCGCGAGGCGCTCGACCTGGTGCTGGCCTGGGCCCGCACCCGGGACGACCAGGAGCGTGCCGTGGCGGCGCTGCGCTTCAAGTGCGACGTCCTGTGGTCGCTGCTGGACGCGGTGGACGCGGCGGGCCACCGGGAGCCGGCGTGAGCACGGCCTCCGAGCCCGGTGATGGACCGCCCGCCCCCCGGCCCGGCGACCGGCCGGCCGCCCTCGCGCCCGCGGCCGCGCTCGGCGACGGACCGCCCGCCCCCGGCACCCTCCGGCGCCACGACCCGTGCGCGACGCCGTCCTGCTGTTCCTTCCCGAGCGGGTCGGCGTCCTGACCGGGCAGGACGAGGAGGTCGTCGCCCTCTGCGACGGGACCCGCAGCGTGCCCCGGATCGTCGGCGAACTCGCCGCGCGCTTCCCGGGCTCCCGTCGCCCTCAGGACCTGACGTGTGTTCAGTCATCTGAATAAGGATCAAGTACGAGTCTATTGACGCGTACGCAACACCCTCTTAACGTCCCAGAAAGCGCTTTCCGATTCCGGTGGCTGAACTCTGGGAGACATTCCATGCAACGGAGACCCCTGACGGTCGCGAGCCCCGCCGTCGCCTGCGCGGGCCTGCTCGCCGGCACGCTCGTCGCCCTGTCCGGCACCACGGCACAGGCCGCCACCACCCGGTACGAGGCGGAGACCTCCCCGGCGGTGTGCACCGGCGCCCTCGAATCCGACTGGACCGGCTACACCGGCACCGGCTTCTGCAACGCCACCAACGCGGTCGGCGCCTACGCCCAGTTCACCGTGAACGCCCCCGCCGCCGGCACCGCGACCCTGCGCGTCCGCTTCGCCAACGGCACCACCACGGTCCGCCCCGCCGACCTGGTCGTCAACGGCACCACCGCCGCGTCGGCGACCTTCGAGGGCACCGGCGCCTGGAGCACCTGGGCGACGAAGACGTTCACCGTGCCGGTGCGGGCGGGCAGCAACACCGTCCGCCTCAACCCCACCGCCTCCGCCGGCCTGCCCAACATCGACCACCTCGAAGCGGAGACGACGGGCGACACGACCACCCCGCCGCCGACGAGCGGCGCCCTGTACGTGGCGCCGAACGGCACGGACGGCGCGCCCGGCACGGAGTCCAGCCCGACCACGCTCACCTCGGCGCTGACCCGCCTCGCCCCCGGCGGCACGATCTACCTGCGCGGCGGCACCTACCGCCACACCCAGACGGTCACCATCGCGGCGGACAACAGCGGAACCTCCGCCGCCCGCAAGACCCTGGCCGCCTACCCGGGCGAGACGCCGGTGCTGAACTTCTCCGCCCAGACCGAGGACCCGGCCAACCGCGGCCTCGCCGTCAACGGCTCGTACTGGCACGTCAAGGGCATCGTCGTCGAGCGCGCGGGCGACAACGGCATCTTCGTCGGCGGCAGCAACAACGTCTTCGAGCGCACGGTCACCCGCTTCAACCGGGACACCGGCCTCCAGCTCTCCCGGGCGGCCTCCACCACCCCGAAGGACCAGTGGCCGTCCCACAACCTCATCCTCAGCGCGGAGTCCCACGACAACGCCGACTCCGACGGCGAGGACGCGGACGGCTTCGCCTCGAAGCTCACCACCGGCCCGGGCAACGTCTTCCGGTACGCCGTCGCCCACCACAACATCGACGACGGCTGGGACCTCTACACCAAGTCGGACACGGGCGCGATCGGCCCGGTGACCATCGAGGACTCCCTCGCCCACAACAACGGCACCCTCAGCGACGGCTCCCAGGCCGGGGCGGGCGACCGCAACGGCTACAAGCTCGGCGGCGAGGACATCCCCGTCAACCACGTGATCAAGCGCAGCATCGCCTACAAGAACGGCAAGCACGGCTTCACGTACAACAGCAACCCGGGCACGATGACGGTCTCGGACAACGTCTCCGTCGACAACGCCCAGCGCAACTTCAACTTCGACGCGGGCACGTCGGTCTTCCGCAACAACACCTCGTGCCGCAGCGGCAGCGGCACGAACGACCGGATCATCGGCAACGCCGACAGCACGAACCAGTTCTGGTCCGGCACGAACGGCTCGCGCTGCTCGTCGTACCTCGGCGCCCTGAAGTGGTCGTTCGCCTCGGACGGCCGCCTGGTGGTGACGTTCGGCTAGCCGCCCGGCTCACCCCCGCGACGACGCGTACGCCACGAAGTCCCCCCAGGCCCCCGGCCCGAGCACCAGCCGGGGGCCTGCGGCCTGCTTGGAATCGCGGACGTGGATCGCGCCGGGGGCTATGGCGATCTCCACGCAGGAGTTGCCGTCGTTGCCGCTGCTGTAGCTGCTCTTGAACCAGGCCAGTTCGGAGGCTTCACGAATCATGTCTCTCCCAGCAGTGTCTCGATGAGGGCAAGCGACTCCCGAGGGGGAAGAGCCTGCGCCCGGATCGTGCCATACCGCAGTTCAAGGATGCGCAGTTGCTTGGGCTCACCGGTCGGGCGGCCATTGAAAGCGCCGTCCGAACGCCCCACCGCCGTACCGTCAGCGAACTTCAGCAGCTCAATCCTGCCGTCCAGACCGGAATGCGTCTCACAGCTCAACGGCATTACCTGGAGCAGGACATTGCGCATGCGCCCTACCTCCAACAGGCGTTCGAGCTGCCGTCGCCACACCATTGTGCCTCCGATGGGCCGGCGCAGCGGTGCCTCTTCCAGCACGTAGTGGATCGACGGGGCCGGATCGCGTTCGAACACCGCCTGCCGGGCCATCCGCGCGGCCACCATGCGTTCCACATCGTCCGACGAATACGGCGGCTGCGCCGCCTCGAACAAGGCACGAGCATGCTCAGGTGTCTGCAACAACCCATGGATGCTGTTGCACTCATAGATGCCGATCTCGACGGCCTGCGCCTCCAACTTGGCCAGCTCCCGCACCCTCCTGGGATACCGGACCTTCTTCACGTCCTCCCACGTCGCGGCAACGAGCCCGCCCGCCCCCAGCACCTCGTCCGCCCTGGCCAGGTACTCCTGCCGGGGAATCCGCTTCCCGCCCTCGATCTTGTAGACGAGGTCCTCCCCGTACCCCACCGCCACACCGAACTCGGCGGCCCGCATCCCCGCCGCCTCCCGGCGCAGCTTCAGCTGCCGTCCGACCGTCGCGATGACCGCGACCCCCCACTCGTCGTCCGGATCGACCTCCCAACCCGGTTCGTCCGCCTCGTTCCCGAGCCGGCTGGTCTCCGTCCCGACCGTCATCCCGTACCCCTCCGTCGTGCGACCGTGCAGCGACGCCCTACCCGTACGCCCCGCCCCGACAGCCCCGACACGGCCGGACAACCACCGGACAGTCACCGTACGTACCCGCTGAGTCACTGTTCACGGTAGGCGACCGACGCCACGCTGAGTGACGTGATCCAGAAATTCCCCACCGCCGAACTCCGCACCACCGTCCGCAACTTCAGCGTGCGGCTCTCCTCCACCCCGCGCGGGGCCCGCCTCGCCCGCCTGCTCGCCGCCGAGCAACTGCGTTCCTGGGGGCTGCCCCTGCACCCGGCGGAGCACATCGTGGCCGAGCTGGCGACGAACGCGGTCACCCACGGCCGCGTCCCGGGCCGGGACTTCCGCGTCACCGTCTACGTCGTCGGCGACACCCTGCGCATCGAGGTCACCGACACGCGCGGCGACGACCTCCCCCGGGTCCGGCACACCACCGCGGACGACGAGACGGGCCGGGGCCTCCTCGTCGTCGAGGCACTCGCCGACCGCTGGGGCACCGCCCCGGGCCTGCGCCCCCGTAAGACGGTGTGGGCGGAGATCACCCTCCCGCCCGGGCTCTCGACCACCCGGGCATCAGCCGACCCGCACACCGGAAGGACCGGACCAGGGCACGCCCGTGGAATCGCCTCCCCTAAGTTCTCCCCATGACCCGCACCACCCCACCTCGCCCGCTCGACGTCACCGCCCTCTTCCCCGAGGTCGCCGCGCTCGCCCGGACGGCGGTGCGTCTGCACCCCCGGGCCGGTGCCCCCACCGCCGCCGACAGCTCGGTCGGCGGGCCGCTGCTGTGGCCGGCGGACGAACCGTGGCCGACCTGCCCCGAGCACACCGGGCCCTCGCACCACGGCCTCGCCCCTGCCGACATCCGCCTGCGCCGCCGGATCCTCGCGCAGGCCCACACCCGGCCCCGCGCCGACGGGGACGACCTGCTGACCCCCGAGGAGCGCGCCCTCGTCGACCGGGCGTCCGAGCGCCGGCGGATACCGCAGGACGGGCCCGTCCCGATGGTGCCCGTCGCCCAGCTCCACGCCTCCGACGTGCCGGGACTCCCCTGCCCCGACGGGACCGACGTGCTCCAGGTGCTGTGGTGCCCCTTCGACCACGCCCAGGACCACCTGCCGCGCACCGTACTGCGCTGGCGCGCCGCCGCCGACGTCGTCGGCCCGCCGGCCGATCCGCCGCGGCCGGCCGTCGTCGGGAACGCGGGCTACCTGCCCGAGCCGTGCGTCGTGCACCCCGAGCCGGTCACCGAGTACCCGGCCCCGCACGAACTGCCCGAGGAACTGGCGGACCGGATCGACGCCTGGGAGGAGGCCCATGAGGAGCGGTGCGACGAGGACGGCACGGACGACGAGGACGACCTCGTCTACTACCAGTACGACCTGTCCGTCGCCCCCGGCACCAAGGTCGGCGGTCACGCCCCGTGGAGCTTCTCCGACCCCTGCCCCCTGTCCTGCCCCGAGTGCGGTGCCGACGTCACGCCCCTGCTCACCCTCGACGGCACCGAGTGGGACGGCGGCAGCGGCAGCTGGCGTCCGCTGGAGGACGCCGACTACGACGGCCTGCACGTCATGGGCCCGGCCTGCGACACGCACCTCGCCATCGGCCGCGGCTACTGCCTCCAGCTGTACGTCTGCACGGCCTCGTACGCCCACCCTCACCTGCAGAACATGCAGTGAGGTCCGGGCCCCGGACAGCCGAAGCCCGCAGCGACGGACCCGCTTGCTTAACACCGCCTTAAACGAGCCTTATAGCGATCCGGCGGCATCCCCACGGCACACAAGTCTCCGCAGCTCAGGGGCAGTTGAGGGACCAATCGGGCAGTTGGTTGCGCGTTGCACCGTCCGTAGCATCCCCCTGCGGCCGGCAGTCCCGGCCGCTCCCCCCTTGCACGACCCCCCACAGACAAGGTGTGTTCAACCATGGCTGCTCATCGCGCACGCCGGTGGCCGCTCGGCGGGCTCGTCCCGCTGGTCTGCGCCTCCGTCGCCGCCGCGCTCACCCTGACCACGGTCGGCTCGTCCGCCGACCGGGCCGACGCCGCGACGACCGCCGCCACCGCCGTGACCTGGTCCGACGAGTTCGACGGTGCCGCCGGCAGCGCGCCGGACCCGGCCAAGTGGACCGTGGAGACCGGAGGTTCCGGCAACGGCAACAACGAGCTGCAGTACTACACGAACAGCAGGGACAACGTTGCCCTCGACGGCAACGGCAACCTCGTCATCACCGCCCGCAAGAACACCGGCTCCGGGCTGCAGTGCTGGTACGGCCCCTGCCAGTACACCTCCGCCCGCCTCAACACCGCGAAGACCTTCACCCAGGCCTACGGCCGCTTCGAGGCCCGCATCAAGGTGCCGCGCGGGCAGGGCATGTGGCCCGCGTTCTGGATGCTCGGGAACGACCTGGGCAGCGTCGGCTGGCCCAACAGCGGCGAGATCGACATCATGGAGAACGTCGGCTACGAGCCCGGGGCCGTCCACGGCACCCTGCACGGCCCCGGCTACTCCGGCAGCGGCGGCATCGGCGCGGCGTACACGCTCTCCGGCGGCCGGGCCTTCGCCGACGACTTCCACGTCTTCGCCGTCGACTGGAGCCCCGAGAAGATCACCTGGTCCGTCGACGGGCAGACCTACCAGACCCGCACCCCCGCCGACCTCGGCGGCAAGAAGTGGGTCTACGACCACCCGTTCTTCCTGATCCTCAACCTCGCCGTGGGCGGCAACTGGCCCGGCAGCCCGGACGCGAGCACCCAGTTCCCGCAGACGATGACCGTGGACTACGTCCGCGTCTCGACCGCCGGCGGCTCCACCGGCGGCGGAGGCACCGCGAGGACCGGCGCGATCAAGGGCATCGGCGGCATGTGCGCCGACGTCGCCGGCGCCTCGACCGCCGACCGGACACCGATCCAGCTGCACCCCTGCACCGGCGTCGACGCCCAGAAGTGGACCCTCGGCGGCGACGGCACCGTACGCGCCCTCGGCAAGTGCCTCGACGTGCGCGGCGGGTCCACCGCCGACGGAGCCGCGGTCCAGCTCTACACCTGCAACGGCACGAAGGCCCAGCAGTGGGTCCACACGGCCGCGAACGACCTCGTCAACGTCGGCGCGGACAAGTGCCTGGACGCGAAGGGCAACTCCTCCGCCGACGGCACCCCGCTCCAGATCTGGACGTGCACCGGGGCCGCCAACCAGAAGTGGACGGTCGGCTGAGCGCCTGACCCGCCCCGCCCCACGCCCCCGGCTCGCGACGAGCCGGGGGCGTTCGCGTCCCCGCCGCCCGCACGCACGAAAGGGCCCGTACGACCGAAGTCGTACGGGCCCCTTCAGGAGCTCGCGGCTGGAGCTACCGGGTCAACCGACCCCAAGCAAGCGGAACTTACTTGGTGATCTTGGTGACCTGGCCGGCGCCCACGGTCCGGCCACCCTCACGGATGGCGAACTTGAGGCCCTCCTCCATGGCGACGGGCTGGATGAGCTCCACCTTCATCTCGGTGTTGTCACCCGGCATGACCATCTCGGTGCCCTCGGGGAGGGTCACGACGCCGGTCACGTCCGTCGTACGGAAGTAGAACTGCGGGCGGTAGTTGTTGAAGAACGGGGTGTGACGGCCACCCTCGTCCTTCGACAGGATGTAGGCCTGGGCCTCGAACTCGGTGTGCGGGGTGACCGAACCGGGCTTGATGATGACCTGGCCGCGCTCGACGTCCTCGCGCTTGATGCCACGGAGGAGCAGACCGACGTTCTCACCGGCCTGGCCCTCGTCGAGCAGCTTGCGGAACATCTCGATGCCGGTGACCGTGGTGGTGGTCTTCTCGGTCTTGATGCCGATGATGTCGACGGTCTCGTTGACCTTCAGGACACCACGCTCGATACGGCCGGTGACGACCGTACCGCGACCGGTGATCGTGAAGACGTCCTCGATCGGCATCAGGAACGGCTTGTCGACGTCACGCTCGGGCTCCGGGATGGAGGTGTCGACGGCGTTCATGAGGTCCAGGACGGACTGGGTCCACTGCGGGTCGCCCTCGAGCGCCTTCAGCGCGGAGACGCGGACGACCGGCAGGTCGTCGCCCGGGAACTCGTACTCGGAGAGCAGCTCACGGACCTCGAGCTCGACGAGCTCCATGATCTCCTCGTCGTCCACCATGTCGGCCTTGTTCAGGGCGACGACGATGTACGGAACGCCGACCTGGCGGGCCAGGAGCACGTGCTCCTTGGTCTGCGGCATCGGGCCGTCGGTGGCGGCGACCACGAGGATGGCGCCGTCCATCTGCGCCGCACCCGTGATCATGTTCTTGATGTAGTCCGCGTGACCCGGGCAGTCGACGTGGGCGTAGTGACGCGCCTCGGTCTGGTACTCGACGTGCGCGATGGAGATGGTGATACCGCGCTGACGCTCTTCGGGCGCCTTGTCGATGTTGTCGAACGGGGTGGCCTCGTTCAGCTCCGGGTACGCGTCGTGCAGCACCTTGGTAATGGCGGCCGTGAGGGTCGTCTTACCGTGGTCGATGTGACCGATGGTGCCGATGTTGACGTGCGGCTTAGTCCGCTCGAACTTCGCCTTCGCCACTGGGGTCCTCCTGTGGAGTGGTTCTGTACGCCTTACTTCATCGGCGCCAGGTGATCTTTGCTGGATGGCCCGGAGCTCCGGGGCAAACACCCGCGATCGCGGTGTTTGCCCCATGAGGCTCCGGAGTCAAGCCTACGGCGTACGGACGGGGTCCGTTACTCGCCCTTGGCCTTCGCGATGATCTCCTCGGCGACGTTCCGCGGAACCTCGGCGTAGGAGTCGAACTGCATGGAGTAGCTGGCGCGGCCGGACGTCTTGCTGCGCAGGTCGCCGACGTAACCGAACATCTCCGAGAGGGGCACGAGACCCTTCACGACGCGGGCACCCGCCCGCTCCTCCATGGCCTGGATCTGGCCACGGCGGGAGTTGATGTCACCGATGACCTCGCCCATGTAGTCCTCGGGCGTGGTGACCTCGACGGCCATCATCGGCTCGAGCAGCACGGGGCTGGCCTTGCGCGCGGCCTCCTTGAAGGCCTGCGAACCGGCGATCTTGAACGCGAGCTCGGAGGAGTCGACCTCGTGGTAGGCGCCGTCGAGCAGCGTGACGCGCACACCGGTCATCTCGTAGCCGGCGAGGATGCCGAACTGCATGGCCTCCTGCGCACCGGCGTCCACCGAAGGGATGTACTCCTTCGGCACACGGCCACCGGTGACCTGGTTCACGAACTCGTACGACGTGTCGCCGCCCTCGATGGGCTCGATCGCGATGATGACGCGAGCGAACTGGCCGGTGCCACCCGTCTGCTTCTTGTGGGTGTACTCGACCTTCTCGACGGCCTTGCGGATCGTCTCACGGTACGCGACCTGCGGCTTGCCGACGTTGGCCTCGACCTTGAACTCACGGCGCATGCGGTCGACCAGCACCTCGAGGTGCAGCTCGCCCATGCCGCCGATGATGGTCTGGCCGGTCTCCTCGTCCGAGTGGACCTGGAAGGACGGGTCCTCCTCGGCCAGGCGCTGGATGGCGACACCCAGCTTCTCCTGGTCGCCCTTGGACTTCGGCTCGATGGCGACCTGGATGACCGGCGCCGGGAAGTCCATGGACTCCAGGATGACCGGCGACTTCTCGTCGCACAGCGTCTCACCGGTGGTGGTCTGCTTCAGGCCCATCACGGCGACGATGTCGCCGGCGCCCACCGAGTCGATCTCCTCACGCTTGTTGGCGTGCATGCGGTAGATCTTGCCGATGCGCTCCTTGCGGCCCTTGACGGAGTTCAGCACGGCGGTGCCGGACTCCAGGCGGCCGGAGTACACGCGGACGAAGGTGAGCTTGCCGAGGTGCGGGTCGCTCATGATCTTGAACGCCAGCGCGGCGAGCGGCTCGTCGTCGGACGGCTTGCGCTTGATGACCGTCTCGGGGTCCTTGACGTCCTGGCCCTCGATGGCCTCGATGTCGACCGGCGACGGCAGGTAGCGCACGACCGCGTCGAGCAGGGGCTGGACGCCCTTGTTCTTGAACGCGGTGCCGCAGAAGACCGGGGTCACCGTGGTGCCCTGGCCCTTGCCGGAGGCGATGGTGATGCGGCGGATCGCCGCGTACAGCTGCTCCACGGAGGGCTCCTCGCCCTCCAGGTACAGCTCCATCAGCTCCTCGTCGTTCTCCGCGACGGCCTCGAGCAGCTTGCCGCGCCACTCCTCGGCGGCCTCGGCGTGCGTGGCCGGGATGTCGACGGTGTCGTACATCTCGCCCTTGGTCGCCTCGGCCGACCAGACCAGGGCCTTCATCGTCACGAGGTCGATGACGCCCTTGAAGTCCGCCTCGGCACCGATCGGCAGCTGCATGACCAGCGGCTGCGCGCCCAGGCGGTCGGAGATCATGTCGACGCAGCGGTGGAACTCGGCACCGGTGCGGTCGAGCTTGTTGACGAAGCAGATACGCGGAACGCCGTAGCGGTCCGCCTGACGCCACACCGTCTCGGACTGGGGCTCAACGCCGGCGACGCCGTCGAACACCGTCACGGCACCGTCGAGCACGCGCAGCGAACGCTCCACCTCGACGGTGAAGTCGACGTGGCCCGGCGTGTCGATGATGTTGATGGTGTGGTCGACGTTCTCCAGCGGCCAGTGGCAGGTGGTGGCAGCAGAGGTGATCGTGATGCCACGCTCCTGCTCCTGCTCCATCCAGTCCATGGTGGCAGCGCCGTCGTGGACCTCACCGATCTTGTACGAAACGCCGGTGTAGAACAGGATCCGCTCGGTGGTGGTCGTCTTGCCCGCGTCGATGTGGGCCATGATGCCGATGTTCCGCACCCTGGCCAGGTCAAGCGAAGTGGTAGCCATAAGGCTTCAGTCTTCTCTCGGTTCTCGAAGGGGTTTCCGACTACCAGCGGTAGTGCGCGAAGGCCTTGTTGGACTCGGCCATCTTGTGCGTGTCCTCGCGCTTCTTCACCGCGGCGCCGAGGCCGTTGGAGGCGTCGAGGAGCTCGTTGAGCAGACGCTCGGTCATGGTCTTCTCGCGACGGGCGCGGGAGTAACCGACCAGCCAGCGCAGCGCCAGGGTGTTGGCACGGCCGGGCTTGACCTCGACCGGGACCTGGTAGGTGGCGCCACCGACACGGCGGGACTTGACCTCGAGGGTCGGCTTGATGTTCTCGAGAGCGCGCTTGAGCGTGATGACCGGGTCGTTGCCGGTCTTCTCGCGCAGGCCCTCCATGGCGCCGTAGACGATGCGCTCGGCGGTGGAGCGCTTGCCGTTCAGCAGCACCTTGTTGATCAGGCTGGTCACCAGAGGAGAGCCGTAGACCGGGTCGATGATGACCGGACGCTTCGGGGCGGGGCCCTTACGAGGCATTCTTACTTCTCCTTCTTGGCGCCGTAACGGCTGCGAGCCTGCTTGCGGTTCTTGACACCCTGGGTGTCGAGGGAACCGCGGATGATCTTGTAGCGAACACCCGGCAGGTCCTTCACACGGCCGCCGCGCACGAGCACGATGGAGTGCTCCTGCAGGTTGTGTCCCTCACCCGGAATGTAGGCCGTGACCTCGATGCCGCTGGTCAGACGCACACGCGCGACCTTACGGAGGGCCGAGTTCGGCTTCTTCGGGGTGGTCGTGAACACACGCGTGCAGACGCCACGGCGCTGAGGGGAACCCTCGAGTGCGGGCGTCTTGTTCTTCTCGACCTTGTCCTGCCGGCCCTTGCGGACCAGCTGCTGGATCGTAGGCACTACTTCTCCGGTTTCTGTGTGCCGATGAGTACAGCTAACCTGGAACGTCGCCGACCCACGCGGTCGGGTGTGTCGAATCCCGCAGACCCCTGCCGGACGGCAGGAAGAGGCGCGGATTGCGGCGGCCGGTCGCAGCTCCCTATGCGGTTGAAGGCACGCAGGAGAGCCAAGGCACACCCCAGGCACAAGGTCTGAGCGTACCTATCGCATTCGCTGCGGTCAAAACAAATGGACCCCGCCCGCGACGCCCGGCGAGACATGTCAAGTCCCCGGGCCGCGGATGATCTTCGAATCGGCGGCGGCTGTCCGTTTCGAACACGTTTCGCACCTCAGCCCGGGGCGTCAGCCGACCGCGACCGACACCATGGTCAGGAGCACCAGGACGAGTGCCCATCCCGCGGTGGACAACCACCCGAGGACGAGTCCCGTCAGCGCGAGCCCGTCGCCGCCCTCCCCCGAGCGCCGGATCTCCGAGCGCGCCGCGTGCCCGAGGACGACCGCGGGGATGCCGGTGAGCCCGAAGGTCGGCAGGCACAGCAGCCCGCACACGGCCGCCCCGACCGCCTTGCCGTTGGTCTGCGGCCGCGCCGCCGGCCGGAACGTGCGGGGCACCTCCACGACGGCCGCGGGCTGCGGCACGGGCCCCAGCGGCAGGTCCGCGACCAGCAGCGCCAGCTCCCCCACCGTCCGGGCCGCGTACGCCCGCGCCACCCGCCGCTCGAACTCCTCGTGCTCCATGCGCCCCTCGCCGTACCCGGCCCGGAGCACGTCCACGGCCCGCTCGCGGTCGGCGTGCGAGGCCAGCATGTGGTGGGTGCCGTGGGTGCCGTCCACGGCCCACGGCCGGGTCCGTCCCGGCGGATTCCAGCCCGGTGGGTTCCAGGCCGGCGGCTGCGGCTGCGGCTGCGGAACGCCGTCCGGCCCCTGTTGCCAGGGTTGCCAGGGCTGCCACGACGGATAGGGCGGCTGCGACACGGAGCACCTCCCGGAGCACCGGAGTCCCTCCATCATGCGCCGAACCGGCGCGCACGGCACCGGTTTGGCGATCCGGCGTCCGGGGCGGCGACGGGTTCAGTACGTTGAACGGTCGCTGTGCGGACCGGCGGGGAAACGGAGAGTGACATGACCACGGCGGACCTACCGGGGGAGGCGGGGCTCGACGACCGGGTGCCCTTCCTGGCGCGTCTGGAGAAGCAGGAGCGCGAGGCGCTCCTCGGTCTCGGCCGCGAACTCGGCTTCCGGCCCCGCGACGTCCTGCTCCACCAGCACGAGCCGTCGTCGTACGTCCTCCTCGTCACGCACGGCTGGACCAAGGTGACCGCGGCCGCCGTCAACGGCTACGAGGCGCTGCTGGCGCTGCGCGGGCCCGGTGACATCGTCGGGGAGTCCGCCGCGCTCACCGGCCGGCCCCGCTCGGCCACCGTGACCGCCCTGGAGGCGGTGCGCGCGGTGGTGGTGGAGCGGGACCGCTTCACCGCGTTCCTGTCCGGCTCCCCCGCCGTCTCGTACGCCCTGCTCGGGCTCACCTCCGACCGGATGCGCGCGGCCGACCAGCGGCGCCTGGACTTCGCGTCGATGAGCGTCCGGGAGCGGCTGGCGGCCCTCCTGCTGGAGCTGGCCCACACCAACGCGCGCTACACGGAGGCGGGCGTCGAGCTCCTGGTCCCGCTGAGCAAGCAGGAGCTCGCCGGGTCGGTCGGGGCGTCCCGGGAGATGGTCCAGCGGCTGCTGAGGGACCTGCGGGCCAGGGGCGTGGTCGTCACGGGCCGCCGGACGCTGCTGATCGTCCGCATGGACGTGCTGCGGCGCATCGCGCGGGCCGGGACCTGAGCGGCCGGCGGCACGGCGGCCCGGCGGCACGACGCCCCGTGCCCTGTGTGCACACGTTCACACTTCGAGTGGGTCATCCGCCCTCTTCCCGCAGCCGCCCCGGGCGTCACTCTTCTCACCCAGGCGACAGCTCCCACCGGAAGGCGACCATGGCTGACCCCGTGAGCCGGACGATCCTCCTGCTCGACATCGAGAAGTACAGCGACCGGGACGACGTCGAGCAGGCCTACCTGCGGCGCATGCTCTACGACGTCACCGACCGCGCCCTGGAGAGCGCCGGCATCGACGGGACGCTGCGGCTGCGGGCCGACCGGGGCGACGCGGTGATGGAGCTGATCGACGCGAACGCCCCGGTGACCGCGCTGCTGAGAGCCCTGCTCACCGACGTGCCCGCCGAGCTGCGCGCCCTCAACCGCATGGCGTCCAGCTCGGCGCAGATCCGGCTGCGGGGCGTGGTGGCCTCGGGGTACGTCGCCGTGGACGGGCACGACGGGTGGGTCGGCTCCGACCTGAACCGGGCCTGCCGCCTGCTGGACGCCGAGCCGCTGCGCGCCGCGCTGCGGGAACGGTCCGGCGACTTCGTCCTGTGCGTCTCGGAGAGCGTGCACGCCGGCGTCGTACGGCACGGCCACCCGGGCATCCCGGCGGAGGACTTCCACCCGGTGACGGTGGAGAGCAAGAACGGACCGCTGCGGGCCTGGCTGCACGGGCCGGTGCCGGGCACCGCGGCGGGCGGGGACCACGGTGGAGGGGGGAGGGGGGAGGCGCCGGGCGGTTCGGGGGACCGCCCGGCGCCGCGGGGGTCCGGCGGGGGGCCGTCGGGCGGCCCGGAGCCGCGAGGGGCCGGCGACCCGGAGCAGGGAGCCGACGGCGCCGCGGACCGCCCGGCGCCGGGCGGATCGGCGAAGGGCCCGCACCGGGCCGGACCGGCGGAGGTCCCGCACCGGGCCGGACCGGCGGAGGCACCGGCGCCGGCCGGGGCGCGGGGAGCGCCCGCGCCGGGCCACGTCCTGAACGTCAGCGGGGGGTCGGTCAGCTTCGGGGGCAGCTTCGGCGGCGGCGACACCACCGTCGTCCTGGGCGACCGGCTCCGGGACCGGGGTGAGCGGCCGTGACCGAGCAGGACCAGCAGGCCGCCGCGGCCCCCGCGGCACCGCCCGGCGGGTCCGGGGCCGCGCCGGAGCCGGGCGAGCCCGCCCCGGACGGGACGGGGAAGGGCGGGGCCGAGGAGGCGGAGGAGGCCGACCGGACGCAGAACGCCTGGTCGGCCCGGCGCGACCTGTTCGACCACAGCCCCCGCACCATGCACGTCGGCGGCGGGTCCGTCGACTTCGGCGGCAGCTTCGGCGGCGGCGACACCAACGTCGCGCACCGCGCCGACGTCACCGGCGACGTGATCATGGGCAGCAAGACGGTCCACCACTGGACCCTCTCCGGACTGCCCGCCGCCGCCTCCGTCTCCGTCTCCGCCTCCGGTGAGGTCCCGCGGGCCACGCTGGACCGGCTGGCGGAGTCCTTCGTCGCCGACGACGCGGTGCTCGGCGATCTGCTGGACCGGCTGCGCCGCGAACGCGTCCTGGTGCTGTCCGGCCCCCGCTTCACCGGCCGCCGCACCGCCGCCCTGATGCTGCTGCACCGGCTCGGCGTCGCCTCCGTGCACGCGCTGGACCGCGACACCGCGCCCGGCGCCCTCGCCGACCGGTTCGCCGGCGCCGCCGACGACGACGCCGCGCGTCCCCGCGGGCACGTCCTGTGCGACCTCGCCACCCGCCGCGGCAACCCGCTGCGCGAACCGCACCTGCTGGCCGCCCGGGACCGGCTAGCCGCCCAGGACGCCTACCTCGTCGTCACCGTCGGCCCCACCGCCGTCCTGGAGGACGTGCACCCCGCCGCGTGGCGGCCGCCCGCCGCCGAGGACGTCCTCGCCGCGCACCTGCGCGCCCGCGCCGACGAGGCGACCACCGCCCGCCTGCTCGGGCTGCCGGACGTCAAGGAGTTCCTGGGCCGCCGCCACCAGCCGCGCGAGATCGCCGCGTTCGCCCGGCTGCTCGTCCGGCACGCCGCCGGGGAGGTCACCGGAGCGGCGGTCGCCCAGTTCTCCCTGGTGACCCTGGAGCACCAGGTCCAGGAGTGGTTCGAGGCGGACGGGACCGCCGTCCACCTGCGGGACAAGGCGTTCCTCGTCGCGCTCGCCGCGTTCGACGGCGGCCCCTACGCGCTCACCGCCGAACTCGGCGACCTCCTCTACCGCTGCCTGCAGCGGACCGAGGACTCCTCCCGCGTCCCCGAGGTCCCCGTCTTCGGCACCCACGTCGGCAAACGCCTCCAGCTCGCCCGCGCCGAGCGGTACGAGGAGGACGAGACCACCGAGTGGGGGCCGGTCACCCAGACCAAGGCGGCGTTCCTCGACGAGCGGGTCCCGCTGGTCCTGCTGCGCGAGGTCTGGACCGGCCACCCCTCCGCGCGGCCCGCGCTCGTCGAGTGGCTGCGCCGCCTCGCCGACGACGGCCGCCCCCTGGTCCGCACCCGCGCCGCGTCCACCGTCGCCGTCCTCGCCCGCACCGACCTGCCGTCCGCGATGGCCCTCGTCATCGAGCCGTGGGCACGGTCCAAGCGGTTCCGGCACCGGCTGGTCGCGGTCAACTCGCTCACCTTCGCGCACGCCGTCGGCACCCCCAACATCCCCCGCGTCCTGGACGACTGGTCCCGCCACGACGACCGGCGGCTGCGCTGGGTGGCGACGCGGGCGTACGCGCTGATCGGGCCGGAACGGCCCCAGCAGGCCCTCGCCGCGCTGCGCGGCGCCGTCCGCCGCCTGCACACGGACGCCACCGCCCCGGACGACTTCGACCGGGAGACGGCCGGTGAACTCGCCGAGGCCGTCGAGCTGCTCCTGCTGTCGGCCGCCGCCCCCGCGGTCCTCGCCGCACTGCGCGCCCACCTCGACGACGACCGGCCCGTGCGCGACCTGACCCTCGGCGGCTTCGTCAACGCGTGCCGCCGCACCGAGGGCGACGAGCGCCACGGCACCCCGCTCGTCCTCGGCTGGTACGCCCGCGCGAGCACCGGGGACCCCGCGTCCGCGCACGGCGTCGCCCACCTGTGGCGCGAGGCGCTCGGCGACCCGCACACCACCCGGCACGCCCTGGACGTCCTGCGCGCCTGGGTGCTCGCCGCCGACCGCTCGACGGCCGCCGAGTGGGCCCTCGCCGCGCTCCTGCCGGAGCTCGTCACCACCCCGACCGAGCACGCGCGCCTCGGCCACCTGCTGCGCACCATGCCCGGCGAGGACGGCAGTCCCCCGCCCGACGTCGCCGCCCGGCTGCTCACCACCCTTCCGCACCGCTGACCGGGGGCCCGCCCGCGCGGGCCCGCACGTCCGAGGAGAGACCCACCATGCCCGGCTTCCACCGCCCGCCCGAGTGGCAGCAGCCCGCGGACCGGCACACCCGGCTGATCGACCCGGTGCTGACCGTGCGGCAGCTGTCCCGCTTCGAGATGTCCCTCAAGCACGTGGTCCGCATCGACCACGCCCTGGTCTTCTCCACCCCCAAGGGCGGGTACGAGGCCTACCTGCCGCCCAGGCGCCCCACCCGCGGCGAGATCGCGGGCCGCCGCTACACCGCCGTGTACGAGGTGGACATGGGCGTCCACCCCTTCACCGACACGCTCACCCTGCCGAGTGACAACGACGCGTTCGAGTTCACCGCCGAGACGGACCTGTCCTGGCAGGTCCTCGACCCGGCCCGGTTCGTCGCGAGCGGCGTCCGGGACGTGCCGGCCATGCTGCTCGGGGAGCTCCAGCAGGCCGCCCGGCCGGTGACGCGCCGCTTCCCGATCGGCGACAGCGCGGCGGCCGAGCGGGAACTGCTCCACGCGGTGACCGTGCTCGGGCCGCTCGGCGCGCCCGCGGGACTCCAGGTCACCTGGACGCTGCGGCTGCGCCGCGACCTGGCCGGCATCGAGCACCAGCAGCGCCTGCGGGCCATCGACCACTCCGCCGCCGAGCAGATCCGCGCGGCGCGGCAGGGCATGCAGGTCGACGTCGAGACGGACCACCGGCACCGGCAGCAGGACGCCCTCCAGCTCACCCGGGCCATGGAGTACGGCCGCGGCGAGCAGGACCTCGCCCTCCAGCAGCAGCACTGGCAGCACGAGCGGGCGCTGCTCCAGGGGCAGCAGGCGCTGGAGCTCCAGCGCCTGGAGGCGCAGAAGATCGAGTTCTACCAGTGGCACCTGGCGCAGGGCGGCGTGCACGCCTGGGCGCTGCACCTGGCCCAGCACCCCGAGGACTCGCGGCTGGTCATGAACAGCATGCGCGAGGACCAGCTCCGCATGATCCAGGCGCAGATGGACCTCGTGAAGGAGCTGCTCAACGGGGAGAACGCGGAGAAGTTCGAACTGGAGGGCCCCAAACAGCTGGCCCTGCGCACGGTCAGCGACATCCTCACCCAGCGTCTGCCGGGCGTCCCGCACGCCGCGCCCCTGCTCACGCCGCCCGGGGACGCGGAGGACGTTCCGCCGGCGGCACACCCCCAGGCACCACCGCGCACCCCGGCGACGGCACCTCAGGCCGTCACCGCCGCGGACCCGGCACCCGCCCGGCCCTCCGCACCCGGGCACGGCCCCGGCACCCACGGCCCGGACGGCGTGGACGGCACGGCCGGCACGGCCGGCACGGCCAGCGTGAACGGCACGGCCGGCGTGGCCAGCGTGAACGGCGCGGCCGGCGTGGCCGATGTGGCCGATGTGGCTGGTGCCCACCCCGGCCTCCCGCCCCAGCACCCCACACCCGGCACGCCCGCAGGAGCGGCGACCGGCCCCGGCCCCGCGCCCGGCCGGTCCGTGACCCCGCACACGCCCTCGCACCCCGCGTACGCGTCCGCGCAGGCCCCGTACGCACACCCGCAGACCCCTCACACGCACCAGCAGCCCCCGTACCCGCCGCCCGCCCGGATGCCGGCCGCGCCTCCGCACACCGCGTACGCCCCGCCAGAAACGCCGGGCACTCCCCCGCACACCGCGCCGGGAACACCGCTCCCGCCCCCGCACACCCCGTACGCCCCACCGGGAACACCGGGCACTCCCCCGGTCGTCCCCGCGCCCCTCGCCTACGGGCCGCCCACCCCCGCGGCGCCGCCCGCCCCTTGGCAGCCGCCGCCCGGGTACGGCAGGACCCCGACCGCGCCGCCGCGGCAGCCCTCCGCGACGCCGGCCGCGGCGGGCGAGGAGCCCGAAGGATCCGCGCCCACCGCGCGGACCGGCGGCGGCGCGGCCGGGGACGCCGCCCCATGACGACGACCGGCCCCGCGCCCACGACCGCCCCCGCCGCCACAGCCCACGGCCGGGTCCAGCTCTGTGAACGCCTGCTCACCGACCTGCGCGGCGAGATAGCCCGCGCCGACAGCAAGGCCGCCGTCCTCGTCGCCGCGCTCGGCGTGACCGCGGGCCTGTTCAGCGGCCTGCTCGCCGGGCGCCGCTGGACCCCGGAGGCGCTCTCCACGGCGGGCGCCGTGACCTGGTGGGCCGGGGGCCTCTCGCTGGCCGTCTCCCTGGGCGCGCTGCTCCTGGCCGTCCTGCCCCGCCACCGCACGGGCACCTGGACGCCCGGCCAGCCCCTGACGTACTTCGGCGACATCCGGCGGGCCGTCCGCGCCGGCCACCTGGACGCCGCGCTCGCCGACACCGAGGCCGACCCGGCGGCCGGGCTGGTCGCGGCCCTCGGCGACACGAGCCACATCGCCTGGCGCAAGCACCAGTGGATCCGCACCGGCCTGATCGCCTTCTGCGCCGGCACGCTCCTGCTGCCCGTCTCCCTGCTCATCGGCTGACCCACGGGCCGGCCACCGCTCACGCACCCGAAGGAACCACCGTGACCCAGTCCCCGCCGACCCCGCCGGAGTACCCGGAACCCGCCGCCGGCCCGCCCCCGTACCCCGAGGCGCCTCACTTCCCCCGCCCCGCCGCCGCACCACCGCAGTACCCCGGCCCCCAGGGCCCGACGCCCCCCGCGTACCCCCAGGCTCACGTACCCCCGCAGTACCCCCAGCCCCAGCCCGCACCACCCGCGTACCCCACCCCTCCGCAGTACCCGACCGCCGTCCAGCCCCCCGTCTCCGCCGCGCCGCCGCCCCCTTCACCCCCCGCCCAGGACCCCGCCCACCCCCACCACATCGACACCGACCGCGTCGGCCGGGTCCACCTCTCGGCCCACCAGCGCCGCACCGACGCCACCGCGGTCGGCAACCTGCTGCTCTACCTGCCGCACTTCCTGTGCAGCCTCCTCGTCGTCGGTCTCGTCTCCCTCCTCTTCGGCGGCCTCGGGTTCCTCGTCGTCATAGTCTGGCTCGCCAGCGGCGCACTCGTGTTCCACCGCCCCGCCGAGAGCGCCCTCGCGCGCCACCTGCTCCACCTGCGCCACCCCACGCCGCAGGAACGCGCCACGCTCGAACCGGTCTGGCGCGAGGTGACCGCCCGCGCGGGCGTCGAGGGCCGCACCTACGAGCTGTGGGTGGAGGACAGCGACAGCCTCAACGCGGTCGCCGCCGCCGGCCACATCGTCGGCGTCCCCCGTTTCGCGCTGCGGGAGCTCCCCAACGGCGAACTGGCCGCCGTCATGGCCCACGAACTGGGCCACCACGTCGGTGGCCACGCCTGGTCGTCGCTGCTCGGCTACTGGTACGCGCTGCCCGGCCGGATCGCCTGGCGCGTGCTGCGCACGGTCACCGCGGTGATGTTCCGCGTCTCGCGCGTCTTCTCCTGCTTCGGCGTGCTCTTCCTCGGCGTGTTCGTGATCGGCCTCGCCCTGGCCACCGTCAGCTCGCTGTACGGCCTGCCGCTGCTGATCCTCGCGATGCCGTACGCGCTCGCCGCCGTCGGCCGCCGCGCCGAGCTGCGCGCCGACCGGCACGCCGCCGCCCTCGGCTTCGCCCCGATGCTGGCGGCCGTGCTGGAGAAGCTGCACCACCAGGAACAGCAGCGGGCCGCCGCGCTGACCGCGGCCGGCCAAGGGGTGCCGGCCGCCGAGAGCCCCGTCAGCAAGCTGCTGGCGTCCCACCCGGACCACCACACGCGCCTGCACCACCTGCAGCCGTACCTCCAGCCGCAGCGCTGACCCCGGTACCGGTACGCGCCGCGCACCCGGGCGGCCTCCGCCGTCCGGGCACGCCGAAGGGCGGCCACCCCTCCACGGGGTGACCGCCCTTCAGTGCGTCGGACGCGTCGCGTCACCGCGCCTTACTGGTTGTACGGACCGTAGTCGTAGTCCTCCAGCGGCACGGCCTGGCCGGAGCCCGTGCCGAACGGCGAGTAGTCGATGTCGTCGTAGCCGACGGCCGAGTACATCGCGGCCTTGGCCTCCTCGGTCGGCTCGACCCGGATGTTGCGGTAGCGGGACAGACCCGTACCGGCCGGGATGAGCTTACCGATGATGACGTTCTCCTTGAGGCCGATGAGGCTGTCGGACTTGGCGTTGATCGCCGCGTCCGTCAGGACTCGGGTCGTCTCCTGGAAGGAGGCGGCCGACAGCCAGGACTCCGTCGCCAGCGAGGCCTTGGTGATACCCATCAGCTGCGGACGACCGGAGGCCGGGTGACCGCCCTCCTGGACCACACGACGGTTCTCGGTCTCGAACTTCGAGCGCTCGACCAGCTCGCCGGGCAGCAGCTCGGCGTCGCCGGACTCGATGATCGTCACGCGGCGCAGCATCTGCCGGATGATGATCTCGATGTGCTTGTCGTGGATCGACACACCCTGCGAGTTGTAGACCTTCTGGACCTCGCCGACCAGGTGGACCTGGACGGCGCGCTGGCCCAGGATGCGCAGCACGTCGTGCGGGTTGGTGGCACCCACGGTGAGCTTCTGGCCCACCTCGACGTGCTCGCCCTCGCTGACCATCAGACGGGCGCGCTTGGAGATGGGGTAGGCCATCTCGTCGCTGCCGTCGTCCGGCGTGACGACGATCTTCTTGGTCTTCTCGGTCTCCTCGATCCGCACGCGGCCGGAGGCCTCGGAGATCGGGGCGACACCCTTCGGGGTACGGGCCTCGAAGAGCTCGACGACACGCGGCAGACCCTGGGTGATGTCGTCACCGGCCACACCACCGGTGTGGAAGGTACGCATCGTCAGCTGGGTGCCGGGCTCACCGATGGACTGGGCGGCGATGATGCCGACCGCCTCACCGATGTCGACCAGCTTGCCGGTGGCCAGCGAACGGCCGTAGCACATCGCGCAGGTGCCGACGGCGGACTCGCAGGTCAGGACCGAACGGGTCTTGACCTCCTCGACGCCGCGCTGGACGAGCTCCTCGATGAGGACGTCGCCCAGGTCGGTGCCGGCCGGGGCCAGCACCTGGCCGTCGACCACGATGTCCTCGGCGAGGCAGCGCGCGTACACGGACGTCTCGACGTTCTCCGCCTTGAGCAGCGTGCCCTCGGCGTTGCGCTCGGCGATCCGCAGCCGCAGACCGCGCTCGGTGCCGCAGTCCTCCTCGCGGATGATGACGTCCTGGGAGACGTCGACCAGACGACGGGTGAGGTAACCCGAGTCGGCGGTACGCAGAGCGGTGTCCGCCAGACCCTTACGGGCACCGTGCGTGGAGATGAAGTACTCCAGCACGGACAGGCCCTCACGGAACGACGCCTTGATCGGACGCGGGATCGTCTCGTTCTTCGCGTTCGACACCAGACCACGCATACCGGCGATCTGACGCATCTGCATCATGTTGCCTCGTGCACCCGAGTTCACCATCATGAAGATCGGGTTGGTCTTCGGGAAGTTGTCGTTCATCGCCTCGGCGACCTCGTTGGTCGCCTTGGTCCAGATCGCGATGAGCTCCTGCGTGCGCTCGTCCTTGGTGATCAGACCGCGCTCGTACTGCTTCTGGACCTTCTCGTCCTGCGCCTCGTAGCCCTTGACGATCTCCTTCTTCGCCTCGGGGACGACGACGTCGGAGATGGCCACGGTGACGCCGGACCGGGTGGCCCAGTAGAAGCCGGCCGCCTTCAGGTTGTCGAGCGTCGCCGCCACGATGACCTTCGGGTAGCGCTCGGCGAGGTCGTTGACGATCTCGGAGAGCTGCTTCTTGCCGACCTCGTAGTCGACGAACGGGTAGTCCTCGGGCAGCAGCTCGTTGAAGAGCGCACGGCCGAGCGTGGTCCTCAGACGGAAGCTGTCACCCTGCTGCCACTCCGGCTCGCCCTCCTCGCGCGCCGGCGGCTCCCAGCCCCGCGGCGGGATGGTGCCCACCGGGAAGCGGACGTCGATCGGCGCCTGGAGCGACAGCTCGCCGGCGTCGAACGCCATGATCGCCTCGGCGACGGAGGCGAAGGACCGGCCCTCGCCCTTGACGTTGCGGCCCTCGGCGTCCGTGGTGAGGAAGAACAGACCCAGGACCATGTCCTGCGTCGGCATCGTCACCGGACGGCCGTCGGCCGGCTTGAGGATGTTGTTCGAGGACAGCATCAGGATGCGGGCCTCGGCCTGCGCCTCCGCGGACAGCGGCAGGTGCACGGCCATCTGGTCACCGTCGAAGTCCGCGTTGAACGCGGTGCAGACGAGCGGGTGGATCTGGATGGCCTTGCCCTCGACCAGCTGCGGCTCGAAGGCCTGGATGCCGAGGCGGTGCAGGGTGGGCGCACGGTTCAGCAGGACCGGGTGCTCCGCGATGACCTCTTCGAGGACGTCGTACACGACCGTGCGGCCGCGCTCCACCATCCGCTTGGCGCTCTTGATGTTCTGCGCGTGGTTCAGGTCGACCAGGCGCTTCATCACGAACGGCTTGAAGAGCTCCAGCGCCATGGCCTTGGGCAGACCGCACTGGTGCAGCTTCAGCTGCGGGCCGACGACGATGACGGAACGCGCCGAGTAGTCGACTCGCTTGCCGAGCAGGTTCTGACGGAAACGGCCCTGCTTGCCCTTGAGCATGTCGGACAGCGACTTCAGCGGGCGGTTGCCGGGGCCCGTCACCGGGCGGCCGCGACGGCCGTTGTCGAACAGCGCGTCGACGGCCTCCTGGAGCATGCGCTTCTCGTTGTTCACGATGATCTCGGGCGCGCCGAGGTCGAGAAGCCGCTTCAGGCGGTTGTTCCGGTTGATGACACGGCGGTACAGGTCGTTCAGGTCGGAGGTCGCGAAGCGGCCACCGTCCAGCTGCACCATCGGACGCAGGTCCGGCGGGATGACCGGCACGCAGTCGAGCACCATGCCCTTGGGGCTGTTGCTGGTCTGCAGGAACGCGGAGACGACCTTCAGGCGCTTGAGCGCACGGGTCTTCTTCTGGCCCTTGCCGGTGCGGATGATCTCGCGGAGGCGCTCGGCCTCCTCCTCCAGGTCGAAGGACTCCAGGCGCTTCTGCAGCGCCGCGGCACCCATCGAACCGTCGAAGTACGTGCCGAAGCGGTCGCGCAGCTCGCGGTAGAGCAGCTCGTCGCCCTCCAGGTCCTGGACCTTGAGGTTCTTGAACCGGTTCCACACCTCGTCGAGCCGGTCGATCTCGCGCTGGGCGCGGTCGCGCAGCTGCTTCATCTCGCGCTCGGCGCCCTCGCGCACCTTGCGGCGCACGTCGGCCTTGGCGCCCTCGGCCTCCAGCTCGGCCAGGTCGGTCTCGAGCTTCTTGGCCCGGGCCTCCAGGTCGGCGTCGCGGCGCTGCTCGATCTGCTGGCGCTCGACGGAGACGTGGGCCTCCAGCGAGGGCAGGTCGCGCGTACGGCGCTCCTCGTCCACGTACGTGATCATGTACGCGGCGAAGTAGATGACCTTCTCCAGGTCCTTCGGGGCGAGGTCGAGCAGGTAGCCCAGCCGCGACGGAACACCCTTGAAGTACCAGATGTGCGTGACGGGGGCGGCCAGCTCGATGTGGCCCATCCGCTCACGGCGCACCTTGGCGCGGGTGACCTCGACGCCACAGCGCTCACAGATGATGCCCTTGAAGCGGACGCGCTTGTACTTGCCGCAGTAGCACTCCCAGTCCCGGGTCGGACCGAAGATCTTCTCGCAGAAGAGTCCGTCCTTCTCGGGCTTGAGGGTGCGGTAGTTGATGGTCTCGGGCTTCTTGACCTCGCCGTGGCTCCACTGACGGATGTCGTCAGCGGTGGCCAGGCCGATCCGGAGCTCGTCGAAGAAGTTGACGTCGAGCACTATGCGTCAATCCCTCTCAGGGTCGTGAGTCTTTGGTCTGATACGGGGGCCTGGGGGTCGGCGGGGCCCTTGTGGGTCAGGGCCCCGCCGGACTCCCGTCAGACCTCTTCGACGCTGCTCGGCTCGCGCCGGGACAGGTCGATGCCGAGCTCCTCCGCAGCGCGGAAGACGTCCTCGTCGGTGTCACGCATCTCGATGGACATACCGTCGCTGGACAGCACCTCCACGTTCAGGCACAGGGACTGCATCTCCTTGATGAGCACCTTGAAGGACTCGGGGATGCCGGGCTCGGGGATGTTCTCGCCCTTGACGATCGCCTCGTAGACCTTCACGCGGCCGGTGACGTCGTCGGACTTGATGGTCAGCAGCTCCTGGAGGGCGTAGGCGGCGCCGTACGCCTCGAGTGCCCACACCTCCATCTCGCCGAACCGCTGGCCACCGAACTGAGCCTTACCGCCCAGCGGCTGCTGGGTGATCATGGAGTACGGACCGGTCGACCGGGCGTGCAGCTTGTCGTCGACCAGGTGGTGCAGCTTCAGGATGTACATGTAGCCGACCGAGATCGGGTCCGGGAACGGCTCACCCGAACGCCCGTCGAACAGCCGCGCCTTGCCGGTCGGGAGCACCATGCGCTCGCCGTCGCGGTTGGGCAGGGTGTTCTCCAGCAGACCGGCGAGCTCGTCCTCACGGGCACCGTCGAAGACGGGGGTCGCCACGTTCGTCCGGGGCTCGACGCGGTCGGCGCCGATCTGCTGCAGGCGCTGCGCCCACTCGTCCGCCAGGCCGGAGACGTCCCAGCCCTGGCTGGCGAGCCAGCCGAGGTGGATCTCCAGCACCTGTCCCGGGTTCATTCGGGACGGCACACCCAGCGGGTTGAGGATGATGTCGACCGGGGTGCCGTCCTCCAGGAACGGCATGTCCTCGATCGGCAGGATCTTGGAGATGACGCCCTTGTTGCCGTGACGGCCGGCGAGCTTGTCACCGTCGGTGATCTTGCGCTTCTGCGCGACGTAGACGCGCACCAGCTGGTTCACACCGGGGGGAAGCTCGTCGCCCTCCTCGCGGTCGAAGACGCGCACGCCGATGACCTTGCCGGTCTCGCCGTGCGGCACCTTCAGCGAGGTGTCGCGGACCTCACGGGCCTTCTCACCGAAGATCGCGCGCAGCAGGCGCTCCTCCGGGGTCAGCTCGGTCTCGCCCTTGGGCGTGACCTTGCCGACGAGGATGTCGCCGGCGATGACCTCGGCGCCGATGCGGATGATGCCGCGCTCGTCGAGGTCGGCGAGGACCTCCTCGGAGACGTTCGGGATGTCCCGGGTGATCTCCTCGGGGCCGAGCTTGGTGTCACGGGCGTCGACCTCGTGCTCCTCGATGTGGATCGAGGAGAGGACGTCGTCCTGCACGAGGCGCTGCGACAGGATGATCGCGTCCTCGTAGTTGTGACCCTCCCACGGCATGAACGCCACGAGCAGGTTCTTGCCGAGCGCCATCTCGCCGTTCTGGGTGGCCGGGCCGTCGGCGAGGACCTGGCCCTCGATGACGCGGTCGCCCTCGTTGACGATGACCTTCTGGTTGACCGAGGTGCCCTGGTTGGAGCGGGCGAACTTGGCCAGGCGGTACGTGATGTACGTGCCGTCGTCGTTGGCGGTGGTGATGTAGTCCGCGGAGACCTCCTGGACCACACCGGCCTTCTCGGCCTTGACCACGTCGCCGGCGTCGACCGCGGAGCGGTACTCCATGCCGGTGCCGACGAGCGGGGACTCCGACTTAATCAGCGGCACGGCCTGGCGCATCATGTTCGCGCCCATGAGGGCACGGTTGGCGTCGTCGTGCTCCAGGAAGGGGATCATGGCGGTCGCGACCGACACCATCTGGCGCGGCGAGACGTCCATGTAGTCCACGTCCTCGGGGCCGACGTAGTCGACCTCGCCGCCCTTGCGGCGGACCAGCACGCGGGCCTCGGCAAACCGCATGTCGTCGCCGAGCGTGGCGTTGGCCTGCGCGATGACGAAGCGGTCCTCCTCGTCGGCGGTCAGGTAGTCCACCTCGTCGGTGACCTGGCCGTCGATGACCTTGCGGTACGGGGTCTCGACGAAACCGAACGCGTTGACCCGGCCGTAGGAGGCGAGCGAGCCGATCAGACCGATGTTCGGGCCTTCGGGGGTCTCGATCGGGCACATGCGGCCGTAGTGCGAGGGGTGCACGTCACGGACCTCGAAGCCGGCCCGCTCACGGGACAGACCACCCGGGCCGAGCGCGGACAGACGACGCTTGTGCGTCAGCCCGGACAGCGGGTTGTTCTGGTCCATGAACTGGGACAGCTGGCTGGTGCCGAAGAACTCCTTGATGGAGGCGACGACCGGCCGGATGTTGATCAGGGTCTGCGGCGTGATCGCCTCGACGTCCTGGGTCGTCATCCGCTCGCGGACGACTCGCTCCATGCGCGCCAGACCCGTGCGGACCTGGTTCTGGATGAGCTCGCCGACGCTGCGCAGGCGGCGGTTGCCGAAGTGGTCGATGTCGTCGGTCTCGACGACCACGGGCTGGCCGTTGTCACCGACCGTCTCGGTCTCGCCGGCGTGCAGCTTCACCAGGTACTTGATCGTCGCGATGATGTCCTCGACGGTCAGGATCCCGGCGTCCAGCGGGGTGTCCGTACCCAGCTTCTTGTTGACCTTGTAGCGGCCGACCTTGGCCAGGTCGTAGCGCTTGGGGTTGAAGTAGAGGTTCTCCAGCAGCGTCTGCGCGGCCTCACGCGTGGGGGGCTCGCCCGGACGCAGCTTGCGGTAGATGTCGAGCAGCGCGTCGTCCTGGCCCTGGGTGTGGTCCTTCTCCAGGGTGGCGCGCATGGACTCGTACTCGCCGAACTCCTCGAGGATCTGCTCGGTGGTCCAGCCGAGCGCCTTGAGCAGGACGGTCACGGACTGCTTGCGCTTGCGGTCGATGCGGACGCCGACCATGTCGCGCTTGTCGATCTCCATCTCCAGCCAGGCACCCCGGGACGGGATGATCTTGGCGGAGAAGATGTCCTTGTCGGACGTCTTGTCGATGGAGGAGTCGAAGTAGACGCCGGGCGAACGCACCAGCTGCGACACGACGACACGCTCGGTGCCGTTGATGACGAAGGTGCCCTTGTTGGTCATGAGCGGGAAGTCGCCCATGAAGACCGTCTGGGACTTGATCTCGCCGGTCTCGTTGTTGGTGAACTCGGCCGTCACGAAGAGGGGCGCGGCGTACGTGAAGTCGCGCTCCTTGCACTCGTCGATCGAGTTCTTCGGCGGCTCGAAGCGGTGGTCGCGGAAGGTCAGCGACATCGACCCGGAGAAGTCCTCGATCGGGGAGATCTCCTCGAAGATCTCCTCGAGCCCGGACTTGGTGGGGACGTCCTGACCGTTCTCGAGAGCCTCCTCGACCCGACTCTGCCAGGCGGTGTTGCCGAGCAGCCAGTCGAAGCTCTCGGTCTGCAGCGCGAGCAGGTTCGGAACCTCAAGAGGCTCCTTGATCTTTGCAAAAGAGATGCGCAGCGGGGCGGTGCTGGCAGCGTTGTTCGTATTCGCGGTCGAGGCGTTGCGCGAGGCGGCCAAGAGGGGGTCCTTCCGAGGGCTCGGACTCACTACGCGCGTACCGGCCCCTCTCCCGCGCACAGAGACAGAAATCCCAGGTCGGAGATCATCTGGTCGTCTGTGTCAGGTGAGGGCAGACCCCTGGTGACGGGCAGGGGGCAGCTAACAGGCAGCGCAAAGGGTCAGTGTAGCCACTTGGCCCACTGATGTCCAGTCCCGCTTCCTAGCCTTCGTCACTGCCCTCGCCGTCTGCGGCATGCCTGCCCTCAACGCACGTTGATACTGCCCTCTTCGCCGTCGATCCATGCCTCGGATTCGGATCCTTGTGACGACGCGTCCTGAGAATTGCGCGCTGCGTGCGGTTCGTCAAGGCCCCCTTGGCCGAACCGGACCCCCGAAGACACGGTGAAGATCACCTTACCTCCCGGAGACGGAGGTGCAAGGCGACCGCGGCCGCCCTCCGGGAACGCCGAAGAGCGACCACCCGGATGGATGATCGCTCCTCGGTGCGTACGCGTTACAGCCCTAGCGGGCCGTTCCTGCGGTCGCGAAGGTCTTACTTGACCTCGACGGAGGCACCGGCGCCCTTGAGGGCCTCGGCGGCCTTGTCGGCCTGCTCCTTGTTGACCTTCTCCAGAACCGGCTTCGGGGTGCCGTCGACGAGGTCCTTGGCCTCCTTCAGACCCAGGGAGGTCAGCTCACGCACGACCTTGATGACCTGGATCTTCTTCTCGCCGGCGCCGGTGAGGATGACGTCGAACTCGTCCTTCTCCTCGGCAGCCTCGGCGGCGGGGGCACCCGGGGCGCCGGCGGCGGCAACGGCGACCGGGGCGGCGGCGGTGACGTCGAACTTCTCCTCGAAGGCCTTCACGAACTCGGAGAGCTCGATGAGGGTCATCTCCTCGAACTGGGCGAGCAGGTCTTCCTGGCTGAGCTTCGCCATGATGGCGGTCCTTCCACTAAATCGGCAGGTGCCGGATGTACTGGGTGCGGCGGGCGTACGTCGGGCCCGCATCGACCCTCACCTCACGCGGCGAGGATCGGAAAGCGAGCCGAATTACTCGGCACCGCCCTGCTCTGCCTGCTTGGCGCGCAGCGCGTCCACGGTGCGGACGAGCTTCGACGGGAGCGCCTGGAAGAGCGCGGCAGCCTGGGACTGCTTGCCCTTCATGGCGCCCGCCAGCTTGGCGAGCAGAACCTCGCGGGACTCGAGGTCCGCAAGCTTCTTGATCTCGTCGGCGGACAGCGCCTTGCCGTCAAGGACACCGCCCTTGATGACGAGATTCGGGTTGTCCTTGGCGAAGTCACGAAGACCCTTCGCCGACTCCACCGGGTCACCGGTGACGAAGGCGACTGCCGTCGGACCGTTGAACAGGTCGTCCAGCGTCGTGATCCCGGCCTCGTTGGCCGCAATCTTGGTCAGCGTGTTCTTCACCACGGCGTACTGGGCGTTCTCACCGAGCGAACGGCGCAGCTGCTTGAGCTGGGCCACGGTGAGACCGCGGTACTCGGTCAGCACGGCGGCGTTCGAGTTGCGGAACTGGTCCGTCAGCTCGGCAACCGCGGCAGCCTTGTCGGGCCTCGCCATAGAGCCTCGGCCTCCTTCCGGGTGATTCGGACCGCGCGGACCCGAAGGAGGACTGGGGAAAACGAAACGCCCCGGCGCAGGCGCACGGGGCTCAGCTCGACCGGTTCTTCGCACACACGAGGCAGCGAACTCCGGGAACTCTTCCACTGTCACCTGCGCGGGTCGTCCGCAGTTCAGCGGATCCTTCGGCCACCGCGCCCTCATGCGAGCGCACGGCAACGACCAGCGGTCTTTGGCTTCTGCAAGAGCGTACGTGACCGCATCCCTGTCAAGCAAATCCGCTCCCGCGGCGCTCGGGCACCGGCATCCGCCCTCGTCCCGGCGAGGCCGTGACGGTCACCGGCTCGTTCGCGTCGAGGGAGGTGGGGGCGGGTCGAGCGGGCCCTCGTCGGCGTCGCCGCGCACCCGGACCGCCTGGTGTGGTCCTCGCCGTCCCCCACAGGTCCGTCGTGAGCGTGAGCTTGCCGGTACCCGCCCTCTCGTCCTGGTCGATGCTCCTCTCGCGCCGCTCGCGGGTGCCCATGTCCTCGTCCCGCGGCGAGCGCGGGCCGTCGAGGGCGACGGTGCCCGAGCAACGGGCGGTCTCCACGCCGTCGGCCCTCTCGGCGCCGGTGAGGAGGGCGGGCCCCGCCGCCGGGCCCTCGTCGGCCCGGCTCGCGGTGCCGAGCTCGTCCGGCCCTCGCCGGCGCCGGGCGCGGACGGGCCGGACCCGATCCGGCTCTCGCCGTCCGGTTCCTCGGCCGCGCCGGCTCCCCCGCCGGTGGACAGGGCCTTGCCGGCGAGCCGGATCTCGGCGGTGCCGTCCGCGCCCTGGTCGAACGCCGTCCTCTTCGTGCTCATGACGGCCGAGGACCTCACGCGCATCGCCGCCCCGGCCCTCCTCCACCCCGGCGACGTCCGCCGCGGGCACCGCCTCCGGGACTGCCCGGTGCCGCAGCCGGCGGTTCCGCCGGCGGGGCCGGTGATCGTCTCCGGCGTTCAGGAGGTCCCGCCGCCGTGGTCCGTCACCAGATCCGTGACGTCCCGCGTGTCGGAGGCCGGGGGCCGGCGGACCTCGACGGGCACGCCGTAGTCGTCGTAGTGCGCGGTCTGGGTCAGCACGCCGGTGGCCGTCCGGGCCTTCTCCACCTTCTTGACCAGCAGGTCCCGCTCGCCGACCCAGACGTCGACGGTCTGGGAGGTGACGCCGGCCCGGGTGAGCGTGGTCCGCAGCCCGTCGTCGGCGACGTCCGCGACCTCGACCGTGCCCGCGTAGTGCGTGGCGCGCTCGCCCCGGACCCGCTCCTCGCCGACCCGCGCCACGTCCCGCGAGCCCAGCAGCAGCCGCAGGGACTGGTTCGGCGTGGTGGTGCGCATCTGGTCCCCCAGGTGGGCGCCGGAGTCGCCGGCCAGGTCGTCCAGGTCGTCGTACGCGTACCGGATCCAGTGCCTGCCGCCCGTCCGCTCGGCGAACCGGTCGCCCATGCGCGCGTAGTAGGCGTCGGGCAGGTAGCGGGCCTCCATGGACGGGGTGCCCAGCCGGCGCATGCTGTCGGCCACGGTGCCGCCGGTGTACGTGAGGGTCAGGACGCCGGTGACGCCGCCGTCCCAGCCGAGGGTGCCGGCGGCCGTCAGGGACATCAGCGAGCCCATGGTCGTGCGGGACTCCACGCGGGCGGAGCCGGCCCGCTCGGTGGCGCGCTCCGCGGAGCGCAGGGCGGCCAGGGAGCGGGTGTGCGCGGCGTCCTGCCGGGCCGGGCGGTCGCCGGGGCCGGAGGAGCTGCAGGCGGCCGCTCCGGACAGCGCGGTCGCCAGCGCGAGCGGCAGCGCGACGCGGCGCACGGTCGAGCACCTCATGTTGTCCCCCCTGTACCGGTCCCGTGACCGCACGCTAACCCGGCGCGTGCGGACCTGTCCCGCAAAGGGAACGGGCCCGGCACCTCGAAAGGTGCCGGGCCCGTGACCGGTTGCGTGGAGCCGTCAGGCTCAGACCGCGGCCGGGTCCTCCTCGACGAGGAGGTTGCGGGTGCGGTTCGGGTCGACCGGGATGCCGGGGCCCATCGTGGTGGTGATGGCGGCCTTCTTGATGTAGCGACCCTTGGCGGCGGACGGCTTGAGACGGAGGATCTCGTCGATCGCCGCGCCGTAGTTCTCCACCAGCTTGCTGTCGTCGAACGACGTCTTGCCGATGATGAAGTGCAGGTTCGAGTGCTTGTCGACGCGGAACTCGATCTTGCCGCCCTTGATCTCGGTCACGGCCTTGGCCACGTCCGGGGTCACGGTGCCGGTCTTCGGGTTCGGCATCAGACCACGCGGGCCGAGGACGCGGCCGAGGCGGCCGACCTTGCCCATGAGGTCCGGGGTGGCGACGACGGCGTCGAAGTCCAGACGGCCCTTCGACACCTCGTCGATCAGCTCGTCGGCGCCGACGATGTCGGCGCCCGCGGCACGCGCGGCCTCGGCACGGTCGCCGGTCGCGAAGACCAGGACCCGGGCGGTCTTACCGGTGCCGTGCGGGAGGTTCACGGTGCCACGGACCATCTGGTCGGCCTTGCGCGGGTCGACGCCCAGACGCAGGGCGACCTCGACGGTGCCGTCGAACTTGGTCGTGGAGGTCTCCTTGGCGAGACGGACGGCCTCGAGGGGAGCGTAGAGCTTCTCCCGGTCGATCTTGGCGTCCGCAGCGCGGAGAGACTTGCTGCGCTTGCTCACTTAAAGCTCCTGTGGGTTCTTAGGAGTCGTGGTCGGGGCCGAGCAGGCCCTTCCACACTTCTGCTGTGCTACGGGGTGGAGGTCAGCCCTCGACCGTGACGCCCATGGAGCGGGCGGTGCCGGCGATGATCTTCTCGGCGGCGTCCAGGTCGTTGGCGTTGAGGTCGGGCATCTTCGTCTGCGCGATCTCGCGGACCTGGTCGCGGGTGATCTTCGCGACCTTGGTCTTGTGCGGCTCGCCGGAGCCCTTCTCCACGCCCGCGGCCTTGAGGATCATCTTGGCGGCCGGCGGGGTCTTGGTGATGAAGGTGAAGGAACGGTCCTCGTAGACCGTGATCTCCACCGGGATGACCCAGCCGCGCTGCGACTCGGTCGCGGCGTTGTAGGCCTTGCAGAACTCCATGATGTTGACGCCGTGCTGACCCAGCGCGGGGCCGACCGGCGGGGCCGGGTTGGCGGCACCGGCCTGGATCTGGAGCTTGATGAGCCCCGTGACCTTCTTCTTCTTGGGAGGCATGTGCTCTCTCCGGGTCCTAGTGAGAGTTTTCCGCCGTCATCCGGTCATCCGGATGGAGGCATACCGCACAACGATAACGGGTATCCATGCGCGGCCAAAAACCGAGCAGGTCAGACAGGCCGTGAAAGCCCGTCTGACCTGTTCGGAAGTTGTACGTCCGGAAGCGGTCAGTTCTTCTGGATCTGGTCGAAGGAGAGCTCGACCGGCGTCTCGCGGCCGAAGATCTCCACCAGGCCCTTGACCTTCTTCGAGTCCGGGTTGATCTCGTTGATGGTCGCCTGGAGGGTGGCGAAGGGGCCGTCGGTGACGGTGACCGAGTCGCCGACCTCGAAGTCCAGCACCTGGACCTCGACCTTGCGCTGCGGAGCCGGCTTGCCCTCGGCCTCGGCGGCCTCGCGGGCGGCCTTCTCCTCGGCCTCCGGGGCGAGCATCTTGACGATCTCGTCCAGGGTCAGCGGGTACGGGTCGTAGGCGTTGCCCACGAAGCCGGTGACGCCGGGGGTGTTGCGGACGACGCCCCAGGACTCGTTGGTCAGGTCCATGCGGACGAGGACGTAGCCGGGAAGCTTGTTCTGCTTGACCGTCTTGCGCTCGCCGTTCTTGATCTGGACGATCTCTTCCTCGGGCACTTCGGCCTGGTAGATGAAGTCCTCGACGTTCAGCGAGACGGCACGCTGCTCCAGGTTGGCCTTCACGCGCTTCTCGTAGCCCGCGTAGGTGTGGATCACGTACCACTCGCCGGGCAGACCGCGCAGCTCGCGGCGGAGCTTCTCGATCGGGTCGAGCTCGGGCTCGGCCTCGACCTCGGCCGCCGCCTCCTCGGCCTCCTCGGCGCCCTCGTCTTCGTCCTCGAAGTCCTCGGCGGCGTCGGCGTCCTCGATGAGGTCGGCGTCGGCGTCGGCAGCCTCGACCTCGTCGAAGGAGGTCTCGGTGTCCTCGCTGTCCGCGCCCGCGACGGTGTCGAGCTCGTCCTCGACGGACTCGGCCCCTTCGCCGCGAGGCTCGACGGCGTCGTTCACGTTCGGGTCAGACACGGTGGCTGCTTCTTCCTGGATACATAGGGGTGGAACATGCGAAAGGAGCGCCGGGTACCTCGGCGCTCTTCGCTCACGACTCAGCCGAACACGTACTTGGCGACGTGGCCGAGCCCGTAGTCGATCACCGTGACCAGGCCGATCATGATGACGACGAAGATGATCACAACGGTGGTGTACGTGGTCAGCTGATTACGGGTCGGCCAGACGACCTTGCGGAGCTCCGCGATGATCTGGCGATAGAAGAGCGCGAGGCGCTTCAGCGGGCCCTTCTTGGCCCGCTTGCCGCCCTTGCGGTTCTTCTTCCGGGAGTCCGGCGCCTCGTCCTGGGCATCAGGCATGTCGATGGAGCCCACGGCGTCCGTCACTCGTCCTCACCTGATTCCGGGTCGTGGCCGTGCCGCGCCCGGTCTGAGCCGCACGGCGGTGCAATGCTGTACGTACATGCGCACACATCCTGGCGAAGGTGTGTGTAGCAGGGCCGGAGGGACTTGAACCCCCAACCGCTGGTTTTGGAGACCAGTGCTCTACCAATTGAGCTACGACCCTTTGTGTGTCCCCAACGTACCGCATCCGCCCGGGTGCTGGGTGTGCACCGGGTGAGCGCGGGCTGTTGGAGGCCAACGAGGTGAGAGTGTACGTGCTCCTGGCCCGGGCGTCGAACAGAAAGCGCCCGCGGGTGGCGCCGAAACGGGCACGGCGGCCGTGCGGCGGCCCGAGCGCGGCCGAAGATCGCCCAGGCCGCGGCGATGATCCGGACTGGTGTTCACGGGTTTGCCCCGTGCTGTTCAGTCCGTGAAACCCGTGTGCCGCGCGCGTTTCCGGTCTGGAACGATGGGCCCCATGAGCGCTGCAACCCCTCCCACCGAGCGCCGGGTCTCCGCCCGAGTCGGCGCGATCTCCGAGTCCGCCACCCTCGCCGTGGACGCCAAGGCGAAGGCCCTCAAGGCCGCCGGGCGTCCGGTGATCGGCTTCGGCGCCGGCGAGCCCGACTTCCCGACCCCGGACTACATCGTCGAGGCCGCTGTCGAGGCCTGCAAGAACCCGAAGTTCCACCGCTACACCCCGGCGGGCGGCCTTCCCGAGCTGAAGGCCGCGATCGCCGCGAAGACCCTGCGGGACTCGGGCTACGAGCCGGACGTCTCCGAGATCCTGGTCACCAACGGCGGCAAGCAGGCCATCTACGAGGCCTTCGCCGCCGTCCTGGACCCGGGCGACGAGGTCATCGTGCCGGCGCCGTACTGGACGACGTACCCCGAGTCGATCCGGCTCGCGGGCGGCGTGCCGGTGGAGGTGGTCGCCGACGAGACGACCGGCTACCGGGTGACCGTCGAGCAGCTGGAGGCGGCCCGCACGGAGAAGACGAAGGTCGTCCTGTTCGTGTCGCCGTCCAACCCGACGGGCGCGGTCTACAGCGAGGCCGAGACCGCGGCGATCGGCCGCTGGGCCGTGGAGCACGGGCTGTGGGTGATGACCGACGAGATCTACGAGCACCTGGTGTACGGCGACGCGGCGGCCGTGTCGCTGCCGGCGCTGCTGCCCGAGCTGCGCGACAAGTGCATCGTGGTCAACGGCGTCGCCAAGACGTACGCGATGACCGGCTGGCGGGTCGGGTGGATCATCGGCCCGAAGGACGTCGTGAAGGCCGCGACGAACCTGCAGTCGCACGCCACGTCGAACGTCTCCAACGTGGCCCAGGTGGCCGCGCTGGCCGCGGTCTCCGGTGACCTGGACGCGGTGGCGACGATGCGGGAGGCCTTCGACCGGCGCCGCAGGACCATCGTGCGGATGCTCAACGAGATCGACGGCGTGCTCTGCCCCGAGCCCGAGGGCGCCTTCTACGCCTACCCGTCGGTCAAGGCGCTGCTCGGCAAGGAGATCCGCGGCAAGCGGCCGCAGACCACCGTCGAGCTGGCCGCGCTGATCCTGGAGGAGGCCGAGGTCGCGGTGGTGCCGGGCGAGGCGTTCGGCACGCCGGGCTACCTGCGGCTGTCGTACGCGCTGGGCGACGAGGACCTCGTCGAGGGCGTGAGCCGGATGCAGAAGCTCCTGGCGGAGGCCAGGGACTGACGACGGACGGACGCGCGGCGGACGTCACGGGAAGCGGGCCGCCCCCTTCGGGGGGCGGCCCGCTCGTCGTCCGCCCGTGCGAGCAAGACCACGTTCGGGGAAAGCGCTACCGGGGCGGCCGGGGCGTACGGCAGGATCACGGAATGGAGCGTGTACGTGATCTGTCCGAGCTGCCGAAAGCCCATCTCCACCTGCACTTCACCGGGTCGATGCGGCCCGCCACCCTGCTGGAACTGGCCGACAAGTACGGCGTGCGGCTGCCCGACGCGCTGACCGACGCGCTCGGCAGCGGCGAGTCGCCGAAGCTGCGGGCGACGGACGAGCGGGGCTGGTTCCGCTTCCAGCGGCTGTACGACGCGGCGCGCTCGTGCCTGCGGGAGCCGGAGGACATCCGGCGCCTGGTGCGCGAGGCCGCCGAGGAGGACCTGAAGGACGGGTCCGGGTGGCTGGAGATCCAGGTCGACCCGACCTCGTACGCGCCCCGGCTGGGCGGGCTGATCCCGGCGCTGGAGATCATCCTGGACGCGGTGGACGCGGCGATGCGGGAGACCGGGCTCGGGATGCGGGTGGTGGTGGCCGCCAACCGGATGAAGCACCCGCTGGACGCGCGCACGCTGGCCCGGCTGGCCGTGCGGTACGCGGACCGGGGCGTGATCGGCTTCGGGCTGTCGAACGACGAGCGGCGGGGCCTGGCGCGCGACTTCGACCGGGCGTTCGCGATCGCGCGGGAGGGCGGGCTGCTGTCGGCGCCGCACGGCGGCGAGCTGGCCGGGCCGTTCTCGGTGCGGGACTGCCTGGACGACCTGCGGGCGCACCGGATCGGCCACGGGGTGCGGGCGGCGGAGGACGAGCGGCTGCTGAAGCGGCTGGCCGACCGGCAGGTGACGTGCGAGGTCTGCCCGGCGTCGAACGTGGCGCTCGGGGTGTACGAGAAGCCGGAGGACGTCCCGCTGCGGCGGCTGTTCGACGCGGGCGTGCCGATGGCGCTGGGCGCGGACGACCCGCTGCTGTTCGGCTCGCGGCTGGCGGCCCAGTACGAGCTGGCGCGCCACCACCACGGCTTCACGGACGCGGAGCTGGCGGAGCTGGCCCGGCAGTCGGTGCGCGGGTCGGCGGCGCCGCAGGACGTGAAGGACAAGCTGCTGTCGGGGATCGACGACTGGCTCGGCGCCCCGGTCGCCTGAAGCGGGCGCAGGCCGGGCAGGACCCGAAGCGGACGACGGCCTCCGGTGGGCGCCGGGTGCGGGGGTCGTGGCGCGAGCCCGGCAGGCCGGTCACGTAGGCGGGGGCCTGTCGGCGGGGGCCCGCCGGCGGCGTGTCTTCGGTGCGGCCCCGGCCGGCTCCGCGGGCGAGGGGCGCGGCCGCCTCGGCGGGGACGTCGCGGCTGCCGGTCAGGAAGAACGTGCGGGCGGGCGTGGTGTGCCGCGGGTCCTCGCGCGGTCCGGCGCGGTCGCGGCGGCGTCGCCGGGACGCGGCGTCGCGGGCGGTGCGGGCGGTGCGGGCCTCGCCGGTGCGGACGGTGGGCGGCGTGCCGGGGCCGGGCCGGCGGCGCGGTGCGGGCCACGCGCCCGGCCGCAGCCGGTGGCAGTGGTGGACGAGGAAGAGGACGAGGACCACGAGCTCGCCGGTGCCCTCTTCGGGCGGTGACCCCGTGCCGCAGCGGGACGTGGACGATCGCGTTCCGGGAGCCGGCGGCGCAGGCGAACGGGCCGGAAAGCCGGCTGAGCCCGTCGTGGTCGCCCATGGGCGTCCCGTACGGCGCCGGGTCGCGCGGGGAGGTGGGGCGCGGCGGGGGCCGAGGTCGCGCGACCCGGTGCCGGCGGGGGCCGGTGCGGGGCCGGAACTGCCGGAGTCCCGGGCGCCTGCGGGGTGCCTCGCGCGCCCGGCCGCCCGGTCACGCCGGGGTGCCGGCGACGGATATCCCGCTCAGCAGGGTGCGGGCCAGGCGCCGGGCGAAGTCGTCGACGTCAGGGCGTCCGCCGGGGCTCATCTCGTAGGCGAAGGCTCGCTGCACGCAGGCGCCGAGCAGGAGTGAGGCGGCGGCGAAGGGGTCCGCGTCGGCGCTGATCCGCCCGGCGGCCTGTTCGGCCCGCAGATAGGCGGCGAGGCCCTCGACGGGCAGGTGCGGGCCCTTGCCCATCTCGCGCATCGCGTCCTCGTGGCGCTGCCGGAGCCGGGGCTCGGCGTACAGGGAGGCCGCGATCGGGAAGCTCTGCTCGTAGAACAGGGCAGCCCGGCGGGCGATCTCGGTGAGGTTGTCCGCCAGGGTGCCCCGCCCGGGCTCGGCGGTCAGGCCCTGGAGCAGTGGTGCGAGCTGGGGCAGCCGTTCCGTCAGGACGCGGACGAACAGCTCCTCCTTGCTCGCGAAGTACTTGTACAGCGCGGCCTCGGAGCACTCGGCGGCCCGGGCGATCTCCTTGGTGGTGGCGCGGGAGAGCCCGGCGGTGAGCAACAGGTGGTGGGCGGCGTCCAGGACCCGCTCGCGCGCCGGCTTGGCGGCCGGTGACGGCATGGCTGCTCCCAGCGGTACTTGACGGGTGGGTGAGTCCTTGCTCACTCTAGGGGAGACCGGGGTGAGTGAACACTCACCCACCGAGGGGAGCAAGGGGAACGCGCCATGAGGTTCACGGTCTTCGGTGCCACCGGAGGCATCGGCCAGGAGATCGTCCGGCAGGCCCTGGACGCTGGCCACCAGGTCACGGCGGTCGTACGGGATCCCGCCCGGCTGTCCGTCGGCGGCTCGGGCCTGGAGGTCTTCCGGGCCGACCTCGCAGATCCGGAGGCGGTGCGTCCGGCGGTGGCCGGGCGGACGGCGGTGTTCTCGGGGCTGGGCGCCCGCAGCCGCAAGGACGCCGGTGTCGCGACCCGGCTGACCCGTACGGTGCTGTCCGCGATGGAGGCGGAGGGCACCCGGCGGCTGCTGGTGGTCAGCGCCGCGCCGGTGGGACCCGCGGCGGAGCAGGACGGCCCTGTCGACCGTGCCGTGCGCGCCGTCGTCTCCGCCGTCCTGAAGGACATCTACGCGGACCTGCGCCGGATGGAGGCGGACATCGCCGCGAGCACCACGGACTGGACGGTCGTCCGGCCGCCGCGGCTGCAGGACAAGCCGGTCACCGGCAGGTACCGGACGGTCGTCGGCGGGGCCCCCGCCCGGGGCCGCTTCATCGGGCGGGCCGACGTGGCGCACGCCATGCTGGCGATGGCCGGCGACCCGGCCACCGTCAAGCAGGGCGTGGGAGTGGCCTACTGACGGCCGCCGGGGCGGGCCGCTAGAGGCTGACGCCGACCGTCACGGGCTCGTTGACCAGCGTGATGCCGAAGGCGTCGCGGACCCCGGCGACGACCTCGCGGGCCAGCGCGAGCAGGTCCTCCGTGGTCGCCCCGCCGCGGTTGGTGAGCGCGAGGGTGTGCTTGGTGGAGATGCGCGCGGGCCCGCTGCCGTAGCCCTTGGTGAAGCCGGCCCTGTCGATCAGCCAGGCCGCGGAGGTCTTGGTGCGGCCCTCCCCCGCCGGGTACGCGGGCGGCTCCACGCCGTCGCCGAGCCGCTCGCGCACCCGTGCGCGGAACGCGGCGAACTCGGCGTCCGTGAGCACGGGGTTGGTGAAGAAGGAGCCGGCCGACCAGGTGTCGTGGTCCTCGGGGTCCAGGACCATGCCCTTCCCGGCGCGCAGCTTCAGCACGGTGTCGCGGGCCTCGGCCAGCGGCACGCGGTCGCCCGGCTCGACGCCCAGGGCGCGGGCCGTCTCCGCGTACTTCAGGGGGCCGGACAGCCCGCCGGCGTCCTCCAGGGCGAAGCGCACGCGCAGGACCACGTACCGCTCGGGGTGGGCTTTGAAGCGGCTGTGCCGGTAGGAGAAGCCGCACTCCTCGTTGGCCAGGACGACCGTCTCGCGGGCGAGCCGGTCGTAGGCGATCACCTCGGTGATCGTCGAGGAGACCTCCTGGCCGTACGCGCCGACGTTCTGGATGGGGGTGGCGCCGGCCGAGCCGGGGATGCCGGCCAGGCACTCGATCCCGGCGAGCCCGGCCTCGACGGTGCGGGCGACGGCGTCGGTCCACACCTCGCCGGCCGCCAGCTCCAGCCGGGTGCCGTCCAGGGAGAAGCCCCGGGTGGCGACGACGAGCGCGGTGCCCGCGAAGCCCTTGTCGCCGACGACCAGGTTGGAGCCGCCGCCGATGACCAGCAGGGGCGTGCCGGTGTCGTCGGCCTCGCGGACGACGGCGATCACCTCGTCGTCGGTCGTCGCGGTGACCAGCCGGGTGGCGGGGCCGCCCAGCCGGAAGGTGGTCAGCGGGGCGAGGGAGGCGTCGTGGAGTTCCTGCACCCGCCCAAGAGTAGTTGCACGCGCGCGAGGCCCCTCGCACGCGTGCACCCGTGCGCCCCCGGGAGTGCCGTCAGGCCAGCCGTACGACCGCCCGGGAGATGCCCAGCACCTTCTGCCCGGCGCTGGTGGCCGTCAGGTCCACGCGGACGGTGTTGTCGTCGAGCTTGGCGGCGACCTTGCCGCTGACCTCGACGGTGGCGCCCCGGTCGTCGTCGGGGACGACGACGGGCTTGGTGAAGCGGACGCCGTACTCGACGACCGCGCCGGGGTCGCCGGCCCAGTCGGTCACCACGCGGATCGCCTCGGCCATGGTGAACATGCCGTGCGCGATGACGTCCGGCAGGCCGACCTCCTTGGCGAACCTCTCGTTCCAGTGGATCGGGTTGAAGTCGCCGGAGGCGCCCGCGTACCGGACGAGGGTGGCGCGGGTCACGGAGAACGTCTGCGCGGGCAGCTCGGTGCCGACCTCGACGTCGTCGTAGCTGATCTTCGCGGTCACGGTGGTGATCACGCCTCCCCGGCCGCGCGGGCCACGAGCTTGGTCCAGGCGGTCACGACGTGCTCGCCGGCCTCGTCGTGGACCTCGCCGCGGATGTCCAGGATGTCGTTGCCCGCCATCGACTTCACGGCCTCGATGGTCGAGGTGACGGTGAGCCGGTCGCCGGCCCGCACCGGGCGGCGGTAGGCGAACTTCTGGTCGCCGTGCACCACGCGGCTGTAGTCGAGCCCGAGCTGCGGGTCCTGCACGACCTGCCCGGCCGCCTTGAACGTGATGGAGAACACGAAGGTCGGCGGGGCGATCACGTCGGGGTGGCCGAGCGCCTTGGCGGCCTCCGTGTCCGTGTACGCCGGGTTGGCGTCCCCGACCGCCTCGGCGAACTCACGGATCTTCTCCCGGCCCACCTCGTAGGGCTCGGTGGGCGGGTAGGTCCGCCCCACGAAGGACTGGTCGAGTGCCATGTGCCCGGCACCTCCTGATCTCTGCTGCGGTTGAGCTGCGGCCGACGCCGACCGGAACCGGCCGGTAACCGGCGGCCTGAAACGACGCGAGGCCGCCCCCGACGATACGGGGACGGCCTCGCGTACGAGCCTGATTTATCGCGTTTCGCGGTGCGCGGTGTGCGCGTTGCAACGCGGGCAGTGCTTCTTCATCTCAAGACGGTCCGGGTTGTTACGCCGGTTCTTCTTGGTGATGTAGTTCCGCTCCTTGCACTCCACGCAGGCCAGCGTGATCTTCGGGCGGACGTCGGTGGCAGCCACGTGAGTGCTCCTTGACGAACGGGTTGACTTGATTAACGCATAAAGAGTAGCCGACCGAAGGACCGACCCCGCAATCGGCTACTGAGAGTAGCGGTGACCGGACTTGAACCGGTGACACAGCGATTATGAGCCGCTTGCTCTACCGACTGAGCTACACCGCTTTGATGTGGTCGGACCCCGCCTCGCGGCGGGAACCGTCACACCAGAGCCCCAAAACGGAATCGAACCGTTGACCTTCTCCTTACCATGGAGACGCTCTGCCGACTGAGCTATTGGGGCGAGCGATGAAGACATTACACGCTCTGCCGCCGTTCGCCCAAATCCGTTTCCCGGTCCCCGGCCGGGCCCGTTCCCGGACCCCCCGGGAGCCCCGCGCGTCGCCGCCGTCCCGCCTCCCGCCTGCACCGGACCGGGGCCGGAGGGCGGGGCGGACCACGTTGGTACGACTATTGCGCTCCTCCCCGCGACGGTCCGGCGGCCGTCCTAGGCTCGACTCACTCTGCGTGATCTTGCGTCCCCCGTGCGCGACCCGAGCCCCGAGCCCGCCGAGCCCCTGGAGCACGATGCCCGACAGCCGGCCGCAGCCACCGCCGCCGCCCTCGTCCCCGTCGGGCCCCACCGGCCCGGCCGCGCTCCTGCTGTGCGGGGCGCGGCTGACCGACGGACGGACCGTGGACGTACGGCTGTGCGGCGGGCGCATCGAGGCGGTCGGCACGGCCGGCAGCCTCGCGGCGGGCGACGCGCGCGCACGCGTGGACCTCACCGGCTACCTGCTCCTGCCGGCCCCGGCCGAGCCGCACGCCCACGCCGACACGGCCCTGTCCGCGGACGCCTGCGGCCCGCTCCCGTACGACCCCCGGGACGTCGAGCGCCGGGCCACGGAGGCCGCCCTGCTCCAGCTCGGGCACGGGGCGACGGCGCTGCGGGCGCACGTGCGCGTGGGCGGCGTCCAGGGGCTGGGCGCGCTGACCGCCGTGCTGCGGGCGCGGCGGGCGCTGGCGGGGCTGGTGGAGCTGACGGCGGTGGCGGTGCCGCGCGTGCTGACGGGGGCCGCGGGGGCGGACGGGCTGGCGATGCTGCGGGACGCCGTGGAGATGGGCGCCGCCGTGGTGGGCGGCTGCCCGGACCTCGACCCCGACCCGACGGGCCACGCGGAGGCGGTCCTGGAGGTGGCCTCGGAGCACGGCTGCCCCGTCGACCTGCACACCGACGCGGCCGACCCGGCCCGCCTGGCCCGGCTCGCCGCGATGGCGGGCGGGCTGCGCCCCGGGGTCACCCTGAGCCCGTGCGGCGGCCTGGACCGGCTGCCCTCCGACGCGGCGTCCCGGACCGCGGACCGGCTCGCGGCGGCCGGCGTGAGCGTGGTGTGCCTGCCGCAGGGCGGCTGCGGCGGCGTGGACCGGCGCGGCACGGCCCCGGTGCGGCTGCTGCGCGCGGCGGGGGTGCGGGTGGCCGCCGGCAGCGGCGCGCTGCGGGACCTGTCCAACCCGGTGGGCCGGGGAGACCCGCTGGAGGCGGCGTACCTGCTGGCCTCGCGCCACGGCCTGCCGCCCGAGGACGCCTACGACGCCGTCGGCGGCGCGGCGCGGGCGGTGCTGGGCCTGCCCGGGGTGCGGGTGGAGGCGGGCTTCCCCGCCGAGCTGCTGGCGGTGCGCGGGGACCGGCTGGCGGGGGCGCTGTCGCTGGGGTACAGCCGGATCGTGGTGCACCGGGGACGCGTGGTGGCGCGGACCAGCGCGGTGCGGGAGTACGGCAGTTCGGCGGCGTCGGTGGAGCGGGGGCTGCCGCGGCAGGGGCGCGGGGAACCGTCGTAGCGGCGCCCGCGCCGGGGCGGGGCCGCGGTCGTGCGGCGGATGCGGTGGGCGGGGCGTACGGTCGAAGGCATGCGCATTGTCATCGCTGGTGGTCATGGTCAGATCGCGCTGCGGCTGGAGCGGCTGCTCGCCGCGCGCGGGAACGAGGTGGCGGGCATCATCCGCAAGGCCGAGCAGGCCGACGATCTGCGGCAGGCGGGCGCCGAACCGGTCGTGCTCGACCTGGAGTCGGCGTCGGTGGAGGAGGTCGCGGAGCGGCTGCGCGGCGCGGACGCGGCGGTGTTCGCGGCGGGGGCGGGCCCGGGCAGCGGGGTGGCCCGCAAGGAGACGGTGGACAAGGCCGCGGCGGTCCTCTTCGCGGACGCGGCGGTCCGCGCGGGCGTACGGCGCTTCGTGGTCGTGTCGTCCATGGCCGCCGACCCGGAGCACCGGGGCGACGAGGTCTTCGACGTGTACCTGCGCGCCAAGGGCGAGGCGGACGCGTACGTGCGCGGCCTCGACGCGCTGGACTGGACGATCCTGCGCCCCGGACAGCTGACGGACGACGCCGGCACCGGCCTGGTCCGTCTGGAGGCCCGCACGGGCCGCGGGCCGATCCCCCGCGACGACGTGGCCGCCGTCCTGGCGGAGCTGCTGGACACGCCCGCGACGGCCGGTCTCACCCTGGAGCTGATCAGCGGGTCGGTGCCGGTGTCCGTGGCGGTGAAGTCGGTGGCGGGGAACTGAGCGACGCCGGTCAGAACAGGGGCAGTTGCCCGGGGAACTCGGGTACGGCGTAGCCGTCCAGCGACGGCTGCTCCACACCCGGCAGGGCGTGGCGGCGCGAGCCCGGGCAGGAGGTCAGCTCGCCGCTCGCCCGGGCGCCGGGCGGGTCGTGGCGCGCGTACCGCCCGGCCACGACGGCGATCTCGCGGCGGCACACGGGGCAGGCTCGGCGGCGCGGGGACATGGGGCCAGTGTGCCAGCCGCTCCGGCGGCCCACCGCTCTTCTCGTCCTGCCGTTTCTTCTCACCCTGTCGTTCTTTTCGTCTCGTCGTTCTCTTCGTCTCGCCGTTCTCTTCGTCTCGCCGTTCTTTGGGGCCTCCTCCCTTTCGGTCTGTCTTTCCTTTCGGTGCCGTGCGGGACCGTGGCGTGGATCGCCGCATCGGGACAACGCGTTGCGGATGATCGTCACCTCCCCCCCGCCCTCCCATCGGAAGGCCGGTCCCCGCCATGGCATTCGGCATGCTGGAAGTGGAATTGCCACCTCTTTACTGCCCGCTGGGATCCGGCGTTCACCCGCACGTACGGCAGATCGAGGAACGGGCCGTGGAGTGGATCGACACCGGCGGCACGTGCGCCACGGAACACGAGAAGGCGTGGGTGATCGCCACCCACAGCGCCGACTTCTACGACCGTTTCGCCCCGGTCGCCGACGACGACCGGCTGCTCGCGGCGGCCCTGCGGGGGCACTGGGTTTCGCCTTCGCCACCAGGACCAGAAGGGTGTGCCCCAAGGAAGGCGTCACCCTGCACGACCCGGTCTTCGTTTCCCTTTCCTCTTTTCCCTCTGCGCGTCACACGATGTCCGTGCCGACCGTACCGATGTCCCGGAACCCGGCCTCGGGAGATGACCGGGGAGTCCGATCATCGCGGCACGGGGAAATCAAGGGAGATTTGCCGTCCGGCCCCTTCGAGGTAATGCGGCATTTCCTGGGCAGGTGCGGCCGACGGCGCCCACCAGGCTGGATTCCGCCTGCTCTTTCCCTGCCTCCTTCCCCTTTTCTTCCTTCAGTCGGAGGTTTTCCATGTGGCTGCGGGTACGGTGCCTTGCCGTCGTGACGCCGGCCGCGTTCGCCCTGACCGCGGGCGGGGCGGTGACGGCCACCAGCACCTCTGCGGTCCCGGCACCGGTCGTCGACGAGCCCGCTCCGCAGGGCTTCGGCCACGGCGGCCACGGACGGCCGCTGCATTTCGGCCCGTTCGAGTTCCCGCGGTACGGCTCGCTCTCCGGCGGCTTCTCCTGGGGCGCGCGGGACTGATGGGACGTAGGCACCGGGAGCCGGCTGAGGGCCGCCGCCGGAACGGCGCGTCAGCGTTTGGGTGTAGTCGCGCCGGCGATGAGCACGGCGAGGCTGTAGCCGAGCACGATGTCCAGACGCTGCACCGGCATCGTCAGCAGCCTCTCGGCGGTGCCGGTGGCGCGTTCCCTCGGCGTGGACACGGACGCCACCATGTACATCACGACGACCGGGAAGATACCGAAGACCTGCGGCCCGACCCGCTCGAAGGTCGGCTCGGAGTCGTGGAACATCGGCTTCAGCAGCAGCCGGTCGCAGCGGTCGGCCTCGTCCATGACGTGGCCGGGGACCAGCAGGGTGGCGCCCTCCCGCGCCGGCCGCTGGAACACCAGCCACGACTCCCGCCGCACCATGGGGTCCGGACCGACGGCCGGCTCGTCCGTCACCAGCAGGTCGGGCTGATGGGCACCCCTCAGGACAAACACCCTGTATCGGTCGAAGTCACGCTCACGGACGGCTCGGCCGGCCGGGTCAGGCCTCGCGCCGGGTCACGGCCCAGGCGATGTCCCGCATCTGGCGGTACGCGTCGGGGGGTGAGCCGCGCGCCGGCACCGCAGGCCGTGTGGAGGCACTGGGAGCGGTATAGCTGAGACGTGCCTCACACGCCCCTGCCCCGTGCACGAAAAAGACCCCCTCCGTGATCGGAGGGGGTCTTCCCCAGTGTGGCGGCGCCAGGATTCGAACCTGGGAAGGCTGAGCCGGCAGATTTACAGTCTGCGCGGCTTCGCCGCCCCCATCTGGGAGGAACCGGCTCTGCGACGGTCTAGCCCCACCACCGCCCCATGCACGGCGCGGCGAGTGGTAGGCGCGCGGGGCCTAGACCTCGTCATCCAGCAGGGGTGCAATGCCCTCCTGCGTCCAGTGACCACCGGCGCGGGCAAGTAGCGATTATGAGGTGACTGTCTCTGGTTCCAAGCGTCAATGGACAGCAGCCACGTGGTCGGGAAAAGCACGTAAGCGGCCGACGGAGGGACCCACTGGACATCGTTCATGCCCAGGTCCCGTGAAGGTGCGGAGAGGCAGGAAGCTCTGTCCGGCGCACACGAGCGTTCAGCAGCGGCCCTCTGGAAGGCTGCGTTCGGTTGCGCTAAAACGCACCTCCGTCGACCCTGTCCACCCGGCTGCCCGCTTACTCATCATGGATCTTGATATCAGTTACGTACGACCAGACATCTTCGAGGATTTCATTTTCCCACTCACCTGTGATCGAAGAATGCACACGAATCGCGCCAAGCGTTAGAGCCTCTTGCATCATGCACACTTTCAGGATTCTTTCAGGATCCTCGCCCACTTTTTGAAAATCTCGCGGGTAATCCTCTTGAAGGATCATGGCAGCCGCCGTCCCCCAAGCCGTTTCGAATTCGCCACCCCACGCTGAACCATTGATTGGGAGTGCATACTGCAGCCGCTCCATGGGGGGATCGGCAATGTTGTACGCATCGGCCATGGTCGCAGCCGCCATAACTCCGATCAGAAACTGGTTATGCACGAGCAGCCACCGAAGCGGATTATCACCCAATCGACTCAGCCACTGTTCGGTTAGGTGCTCGAATTCGTCACGATCGCAGGTGATCCGGGCTCGAAATCTTTTATACGTGAGGGTGGCCTCGTCGCTTGGCAGAGCAGTGTCCTCTGGCACGAAGGTCAGCGGCACGAGGCGCCTAGCCTTTTCTTCGACAGTGCCAAATTCGCTGTGCAGGAGATCCATACGTGCATAAGCGAGGAGCTGCTGAGTCAGGTCGTAGCGACTCCAGACTGTCACCTTTAGCCCCGGATGAGAGTCCTCAAGCTCTTGAGCGTCTGATAGAAGGGAGGGGTGGACTCCGGGGTAGTTGATCACAAAGGTCCACTGCTTTACCTGTCTTCCAATCTCCCAGCATTCGAGCGTCCGGGAGAAGTCGGCGCGCATCTTTCTTCTGGCTTCCGACACTTTGAAATACGGATTGGGTGCATACACTGCGAAGTGCACCCGTCGGGATCGCAGGATTCCGTCACAGCCAAGGTCGCCTTGGTTTCCGTAGGTCGCAGTCGTTGAATAATCATCCTCATGGATCGATCTCATCACCCGATCAAAGACGTGCTGAAATGACGTTCCCGATGTACGGCGATATTCTACTTCCACCTTGAGGCGGTAGACGTTTTTGATCCACTCTGGCTGACTTTCGAGCCACTCGAAATCCGCTTTAGACGCCATCGGTCCCCTGCCCCTTGATGCCGCTTGTGATCCCATGTTGCCCTGTGGATGTGTCCCATGACGTGGCTCGGAAGCGACTCACAGGCCCCGATTTTCCATTTCCTTCCATTTCCTGAAGATGGGAATCATGGTGTTCATCACGCCGGGGTCGGATTCTATCGGGTCACCACAACGCGTCTCACCGTTCGGCCCTCGCTCCACCATGCACACCTGCTCCACTCGACGCCCGTCACGAGTGACAGCGTAAACAGAAAGCGCCTCGGTCTTGTCTACCCGGTCCCGAGCGGGAATCAGAACCGTATTCAGCTTCTTTTCCAGTTTCGTCTGCACCCCCACCCACATTTCTCCGATTATCAGGAGGCCGTCGGCGCGAGAGGACTCCACTAGTTGGGCAAGGCGTTCAAACGACAGCCTCTTAGTGCGCTGACTGTCAAAGTTCATCGCTATAGCATTCAGGGCGCTTTCCCCGGCAAACAGAAAAGCGAACGTCCCATGGTGGCCATCCTTCTCCATCACCTTACGGGCTATCTTCATCATTCCCGGCACTCGCGCAATAGCGTCACCCTCCGGAAACTCTGGCAGCTGGTACTCTTCGGAGGCTTTCTGCACCTTCGCTTCGTCGACTTCGAACTCCTCCGACAGCTCGGCCAGGACGCTGCCGTCCGGAGCCGAGAAGTGACTGATGAGTTCGGATTGCGCAATGTGCATGCATGGGAGGTACCCGGAGGCGACCGGGAGTTGAGCAGTCACGCAGTCAACGAATCCCCATTCCAGATCGCAGGCTTCAACGCCGGACGCTTGATGCCCGGCGCGAAGCAGTTCGTTTAGATGCATGTAGACCGCAGCAGCGGCATCCAAAATTTCCCAGGACTCCAGCTCTTTGTCGATCCAGCGCCTAGCTACCGTTATAGTGCCGAACGGCGGCATACCGCGTGATTCTTGGATAGCGGAGAGGATTTCACGGACGCTCATACGAGGAGGGAACGTCCCTCGTATTTCTGACCGGGTGCGCCAGTCTCCAATCCACGTTACGTGGCAAGAGCTGTGGAGATCCAGATCGGATTCATGAACGATGCGATTACGTGAATTCTTAGCCCATCGCATCACTTGCAGTTGCGCCGTACTGTCACTATACGCCGTGAACCATTCCTGAAAACCAGTCAAACTCGCCTTATGCTTAAGCAGGAGGCTCGTAACACTTCGATGAGTTTGCAGAAATGAATTCAGCGCCAGCCTAAAGCCGTCCGGATCAAAATAGGATTCTTGTAGCGCGTGCCACTGGGCATGGCAGTCCATGAGACGCTTATGCGCATGCGGCATCGGACACGATGGCAACGAACTCGAAGACACGACTTGCCCCCCTCAGGATGAAAACTGACTTATTGTCCCATAGGACCGCGGTACCCGCATCGGATTTCAGAGCAGCGCAACGAGGGTGCTTGCGAGTGATCCACCGGCCACACCACGCAGGAGGCCGCTGCCCCCCGTTACGCTGGTACGCACCACAGCAGAACGGAGAGTGCTCCGCGGATGGGACCGAAGACGACCAAGGTTTACGAGACGCTTCGGGAGCGGCTCGCCGCCGGCGAGTACGCCGCCGGTGACAAGCTCCCTTCGGAACGCGCACTGGTCGAAGAACTCGGCATCGGTCGGACAGCGCTACGGCAAGTGCTGGCCCGTCTCGTTGCCGAAGGTGCGTTGGAGGTACGGGGCCGTAGTTCGTACCGGGTGCCGGGCGCGGTGAGCGTGAGGCAGCCGGAAGGAGTGGAGCCGTGGCGCATCCACGGTGAGCGCGACCTCTACGACAACCGATGGGTGAAGCTTCAACTCTGGGACGTGGAACCGCCCGGCATGAAGCCCTTCGAACATCACGTGGTGAAGCTGCACCATGTAGCCATCACCGCCGTTCTGGACGACCAGGACCGCGTTCTCATGATGTGGCGGTACCGTTTCGTACCTCAACAGTTCGGCTGGGAGCTCCCGGGCGGCATTGTCGACGTTGACGAGGAACCGGCCGACACGGCGCTGCGGGAAGTCGTCGAAGAGACCGGTTGGCGCCCGAAGGCTCTGGAACACGTCGTGAGCTATCAGCCCATGGTCGGCATGGTCGACTCACCCCACGACATCTTCGTCGGGCACGGGGCAGAAAGGGTTGGTGAACCGACCGACCTGGAGGAAGCGGGCCACATCGAATGGGTTCCCCTCGCGGACATTCCGGGGCTCATGGCCCGCGGTGAGCTGATGGGGTCCGGCACCCTGGTTGCCTTGCTGCACATCCTGGCCAACCGGCGCGCGCAGGGAATCACAGCCGCGCGCTGAGCATGTCGACACGACGGCGCTGCCGCACCGATCCGGTGCGGCCCGCCAGTAGCCTGGCCTGCCTCAGATGGGTGTGGGCGTCGTCGTACTCGGCTCGCGTCAGGTGCGCGTGCGCCAAGTCCGTGTGCAGTCCAGCGCGCGCCCGGACGAACGACGGGTCCATGTCTTCCAGCGCTCCGTACAGACTCGTAACCGCGTCGCCGTCACCGAGCATGGCGAGCACGTTGCCTTGCCACCGCGCAAGGTGGGTGCCGTTTAGGAAGATGCTCAACATGTCCGGGTCCCTGTCCTCCGGGCCCGGTGGGATGGCGGCCAGAGCCGCATCGAGCGCGCGTCGAGAGTCATCCGGCATGCCGGCGTACGCACACATCTCCGCTTCGGCTGCATACAGCCACGCCCGCAGCCGGGCGGAACCCGACTGGCCAACGGTGCGCCGCGCGTCCCGTACAAGGTCGACCCCAAGGGCGGGCCGACCGGCCTCACAGAGCACGTACGCCTGTTCCGCCATGGCGTGGGCGAGGTACATCGGAGCCTCAGCGTCACGCGCAGCTCGCTTCGCAAGTTCGTAGTGTCGCCACGCCCGTTCGACCGCCCCCGAGTCGATGGCCTGCCACGCCGCGAGGGTCGACGCACCCGCGAGGGCGAGCGCGACGGGGCGGCGCGTGGTCGGCAGCACAGCAAAGTTGAGCGCGTCTTCCAGGGCAGCAAGGTGCCCTGTCATCTGGTCGACCAGGCCGGCCGCGCCTCTCTGCCTGTCCATGGTGCGGAGTAACTCTGTCTGATCGTTGAACGCCTGAACCATGGACTCACCGACACTGCCGGCCGCGTCGATCCGGCTGAGTAGTTCGTCGTAGCCGTCGACGGAAGCAGCCACCGACGCCGGTACAGCGCCTCTCAACTCCGCGTCAGTGACGCCAAGAAGCTTCCGCAGAATGCCCGCATACCGGTCCGAGAGTGTGCGCTTCCCGTTCTCCCACTCGGACACGTACACCCGCAGGCTCGCGGTTGAGGCAACGTCCGTGACGTTCCGCCGGGCGTACTGCTCGATCTCGCGAACCAGCCGCTCCTGAGACCAGCCTCGCGCCGCCCGCGCGCTTCGAAGTCCTGCGCCCACAGATCACCGTCCGACGGTAAAAGCCCTTACTGGCGCTCTCAGCATGCCGCACATTGCCGCAGGTCAACAGGGGTTAACAGGCCGGATGTTAAGCGCTGTTGGCTACCGGCAGCCCTGCCCTGAGCGGTCTCCTGGAGAGGCACCGCAGGGAGCGAATGCCACCCGAAATGGCGAACCATCTTGACTCTGGTGCGCACCAGATGCACTCTACTGGTGCGCACCAGATTACGGAGCTGGCTTCGGTACCTGGTGCGCGGAACGACACCGCCGGTCCCGCCTACACGCGGTCCGCGCGGCACGGGAGACGTAAAAGTCCGTCGTCTTCACGGATCGATCGGTGTCATCGGTTAAGCCGCTGGTCTGACCCTTGGGCGTAGACCCAGGGACCGGATCACGGGGACCCCGGTGATTGGGCTGCACCCGGTCCATGACACCCGCGAGGGATGGGAGCGCCGTTCAGCGAGTGACGACTGAGCGGCACGGCAATGGCGCGCCGTCCAAGGGAGGCGGAGCAAGGCGCGTCCGGAGCCGCGAGAGATCAAGTCGATTCTCTGCGATCTACCGGGGGTTCGGTGTGAACCGACGACATACCTGGGGTGCCGCTGGAGGCCGGACCGGCCGGCGGCACCCGTTCGACTTTTCGGTCCGTCTCTTCCTGGTTTCGCAGCGCCGACGCTGCGGCCGGCTGCCTCTCCCGCCCGTCCGTTCCGCGCATCGCGTGAGGACGTACGGGCGGGGGCGCGGGGAGCCGGAACCGACTCCAACGGCAAGCGGCTCCCGGGAGGCACCCCGGGAGCCGCGACGGGCCGTTCCACCTGTGAGAGGAACACGACCCAATGGAGCACATCGTCACTGTTCAGGACGCTGTTACCGCGTTCGCCGACTTCATGGAGCCGACGAACACCGAGCTGGACGCGATCGAGCAGGAGATGCCCGTCATCCTGGCGGACGTCGACCTGCTGGACGCGCACATCACCACGCTGGACCGCACGCTGACGGAGCTGGACGTCCGGCGTATCCGCCGGGCCCGCCGCCGCGCGCTGGCCGCCCGCGTCGCGCTGCTCAGCCAGGGCAGCACCGGCGCGCCGGTGGTGGCGTGATGGCCAGGGAGTTCACCGCGCAGATGTCCATGTATCGCGGCCGGTGGCGCCTGTACGTGGTGCTGCTGGACACCGCCGAGCGGTGGCCCGAGTACAGCTTTGACCGCGCACTGCCGGTGCCGACGTTCACCGAGCGCGCGAACGCGCTCAGCGCGCTCGGCTTCAAGCCGGTACCGGGCGCTGAGTGGCAGTGGACGGAGGACCGCGAGAACCCCGACGACCCGGCGTCGCCGGTGGTGCTGATCGCCGCGATCCGGGTGCGTTCATGGACGGGGGTGGCCGCGTGAACGGCGTTCAGATCCGTTCAGCGGAGCGGGCGCTGTCAGTCGGCACGTGGCTGATCGTGGCGGGCGCGATGCTGTACTCCATCCTCACCGTGACCCCGCTCGCGGCCGAGCACACGCCGGATGAGTGGGACTGGACGGCGCCGATCCTCCCTCTCGTGGTCGACGCGGCCGTGGTCATCGTGGTCCGTCTGGATGCGGTGCTGGCCCGGTTGGGCGGGCACGGTGGCCGGTGGCCGGTGGTGCTGCGCTGGATGACTGGCGGCATGACCCTGGCCCTGAACGTCGCCGACTCCGCCCTGAACAGGGATTTGGTGGGCGTGGCCGTGCACGCGGTCGCGCCGCTGCTGCTGATCGTCACGGCCGAGACCGGGCTTGCCTACCGGCGGGCCATCACCGCCGCCGTCACCGCGTTGAAGGAGCGGCAGGAGGCGGAGCGGGAGGCACGGCGCCAAGCCGCCCGGGAGGAACGCGAGCGGGCGGAGCGGCTGGCTCGCGAGGAGCGTGAGCACGCCGCGATGCTGGCGCGTGAACAGCGTGAACACGAAGCGCGCCTGGCCCGTGAGCAGACCGAGCGGGAGGAGCGCGCCCGCCGCGAGGAGCGCGAGCAGCAGGCCGCCCGGGAGCGGGCCGAGCGAGAAGAGCGTGAACGCCGTGAGCGCGAGCGTGAACGGCTCCGCCTGGAGCGTGAACGCGCCGAGCGTGAGGAATCCGAGCGGCGCGAGCGCGAGCGCCAGGAGCGTGCGGAGCGTGAGCGCCGTGACCGGGCCGAGCGTGAGGCGCGGGCCGAGCGTGAACGCGCCGCGCTGCTGGCTGCCGGCCCGGCCGCCGAGAAGTTCCCCGAGGACCGAGCGCGGGCGACCGTGCGGGCCGCGTTCGAGGCCGGGCTGCCGGTGCGCGCTGCCGCGGAGCTGTGTGGCTGGTCGGTGGGATGGGTGTCCGCCCGCTACGCCGAACACCGCGAACCGACCGCGGGCGGCGGTGCTGAGCTGGCCATCGCGAGCCGGTGATGGGCGCCCTCCCGGTCTACCGGTGGCGGCTCGCCCCTGACGGGCTCGCCACCCGCCGCCAACTGCGCGCCCTCGGGCTTCGGCCCGGCGGGCAGGACGTGGCCGCGCAGATCGAGCGGCCCCGCCGACGGCGGGGCCCGCTGGTCGCCTACCTCTACTCGATCGACCGGGCCAAGCCGGTGCGGCCGGTGACCCTCGCGAAGCGGGCGGCGCTGGCCAAGGCCAACGCCGCCCGCCGCACCTGCCCCGCCTGCCGACGGGATGCCGGGTACGTCATCCCGCCCTCACTCGGCATGTGCGGTGACTGCGCCTTCCCCGACGAACAGCGCGCCGCCTGAGCCCTCTCCGACTTCCTGGGAGCTCTGCTGTGTCCAGTCGTATCCGTGCCCGCGGCGCCAAGACGACCGCCGGAGTCCACACCGTCCGTATCCCCCGCCAGAGGGGCCGCCGCGCCGCCGACCCGTTCGTCATCGTGGTCCCCGAACGCCCGTCCCTGACCCGTGAGGCGCTCGCCGTGGTCGGGGGGTGGCTGTGGCGCTCGCGCCGCGCCCTCGCCCCGACCGCTCTGGCAGTCCTGGCGCTGGTGGTGGCCGCCCTGCTGCACGTCATCGCGTGGTGGTCCGGTCTGCTGCTCGCCCCGACCGCCGCCAGCCCGCTGGCCTGGCTGCTGGTCATGCAGCGCCGCCGCCCCGCCACCGGCTCCGTCCTCATCTGGCGCATCGGCCTGGCCGCGCTCATCTCGTCCGCGCTGGCCTGGCTCGCCGTCGCGGCCGGGTTCGGGCCGCTCGCCGGCGCGCTGGAGCTGTGGTGGCTGCTCACCCTGATCGCCGCTCAGTCCGCCTGGCTCATCGTCCGCCGCACCCACTGACTTCAGGGAGACACCACTGATGGCAACCCCGACGCGTAACGGCGGCACGAACGGCGCCGCCAACAAGGGCAACAAGTTCGCCAACGTCGGTGCCGCCGCGGGCGGTTTCGTCGGCGCCCTGAGCGGCTCGTTCGTCCCGCCGGTCAACGTGACCGTGAACAACAACCGGGGCGCCGCCCGTGGGGGCGGTGGCCGTACGCACGCCGAGTCGCTGCTGCCGGCCCCCGAGTTCACCTCGCCGGCGCAGGTGCGCAACTACTGCAACACCCTGCGGGCCGCCGCCGTGACCCTGTCCATCGAGGTGGCGATGGGCGCCGAGATCCTCAAGGGCGTGCTCGCCGCGGTGCCCGACCCGGACGGGCGGGCGTTTGGCTCGCGGGTGCGGGCGGCGAAGGTGGCGCGCAAGATGCAGCGGTCCGCGGACGCGCTGCGGGACGCCGCGAAGAACGCCGCCGCCTGCTACGCGGCCTTCCAGCAGGAGTACGAGGAGGAGATCAACCGGGTGCGCCACCGTGCCCGCAAGCCGCAGCAGCCGGTCATGAACTGGGCCCAGCAGTAAGGGAGGTACGACCATGGCACGCAAGTGGACCGACCAGGACGGCCGGGCGTACCCGCTCGCCCTCCCCACCGACACGCACACCGCAACGGGCGGTTCCGTCCGCGGCTACCTGCTCAACCGGGCCAAGCCGCACCTTCCCCCGTGGCTCGCCGCCGGCGGTGTGGGTCTGGCGGGGGCGCTGGGGCACTGGCGGTGGTCCGACAGTTCCGCGGCCGGCGTCGGCCTCACCCTCGCATCGGTCGCGTTGACCGGCGTCACCTGGTGGGCCGGCAAGTCGACCAGCTCCCAGCGCCGCCTGCACTCCGCCATCACCGTGGCCGCCGGGTCGGCATGGGTGACCGCTGCGTGCCTGGCCGGTCCCACCGCCGGCCCGCTCGACGACCTGTATCTGATGGGCGGGCCGGCGCTGGCCCTGTCGTGGAACGTGCGCATGCTCCTGCGCCACAACGACGCCCCGGGCGAAAACTCCGACAAGGGCCTGCTGGAGAAGGTGGGCCTGGCGCGGGCGCAGATCGGGGCGGCGAAGGTGGAGCCGAACCGGGTCACCGCACCGGTCGCGCTCGCGGCGGGGGAGCAGACCAACGCCGACATGGCCAAGGCGCTGGGCAACATCGCCTCCGCCCTGGACCTGCCGACCTCCGCCGTGCGCTACACCCCCGATCCCGACTCCAACCGGCGCGGGGACCTGATCATCGTCCCCGAGGACATGCTGGCCGAGACGGTGGAGTGGGAGGGCCCCTCCAACCTCGGGGGTTCGATCGCCGAGCCGCTGGTCATCGGCCGCTACGACGATGGCGCGCCGCTGGTCATGTGGCTGCCCGGTGACCCGGACGCGGGTCGCAACTCCACGCACGTGCTCATCGCCGGCGGTACCGGCTCGGGCAAGGGTGACACCGCCCTGAACCTGCTCACGGAGATCCTGTCCCGGCGGGATGTGATCGTGTGGTTCTCCGACCCGAAGGCGTTCCAGGACTTCGCGCCCGTGCGGCCGGGCCTGGACTGGGCTGCGGAGGGTGGCACACAGACGGAGGTCGTGGTGGCCGCCGTGCAGGAGGTCATTCCCGCCCGCACTCGATGGCTCGGCGCCCACGGCTACCGCCAGTGGGTCCCGCAGGCTGCGGAGCAGCAGAACAGCCCGGACCACACCTGCCGCACCGACGGCACGGCGTGCGGCTGCCCCGGTATGCCGTTCCTGGTCACCTGGTTCGAGGAAGCCGCCAATACCCTGCGCGCGCTGGGCGACGACGCGTTCACCGGCATCGCACAGGAAGCACGCTCCGCGGGAATTTCGCTGATCGTGTCCCTTCAGCGCCCCTCGTACGACCAGATGTCCACCTCCACCCGGGCATCGCTGCCGTCCGTGATCGCGCTCGGCTGCGACCCGCGGGACGAGGGGTTCTGTCTGCCGGACGAGGTGCTGGCCGCGGGCGCCCACCCGGGCGCCTGGGGCAACCGCCGCCCGGGTTACTGCTACGTCGTCTCGCCCGGTATCCCCGAGGACCGCTACCCGTCCCCGGGCCGCACCCGCCGCTTCACCCACCGCGCCGTGCCGGTCATGGAGCTGCTGGCCACCTGGGCGCAGCGCAACGGCGCCACCGCCGACCCGATCACCGCCGGCGCCGCCGTGGGTGTCGCCGGCGCCGCCTACACCGGCCGCACCCTGGAGGGCTTGCAGCCGGCGGCGCTGCGGGCCGTCCGCGAGGAGGACGATATGGACCACGCCGGCGGCATGCTGGTCGACCCCGAGGACGCCGGAATCGACCCGGAGGCGGACCTGCCCGGGGCCGAGGAGGGCGACGGCGACCCGATCTTCGGACAGGAGATCGGCCGCAAGCCGTCCCCGGAGGAGGCCCGGGAGCTGTTCGCGGCCGCGCTGGAGGAATTCGAGCAGAACGGGCAGATGATCGTGGGTCCGAAGGACTTCACCGACTGGTGCGACCGCCACCAGCTCTCCCGCCCGTGGGTGTCCGCGCGGCTCAAGGAAGCCGCTATCGAGGGGCGCTTGGAGCCGACGAACACCACCGGCCGGTGGCGCATCGTCCCCACCATGGCCGCCGCCTGACACCTGACACCGTCACGGCCGCCTGACAGTCAAACCCCTAGGCAGACGCGCTGTCACACGCCCCTGACACCCGGCCGTGACACCCCTGACACCCGCGCCTGACACTCCACCCACACGGGCCCGCGTCACGCACCGGCGCGGGCCCGCCACGTGCCGGAAGGGACTCCGCATGTACGCCGACCACACCCACCACTCGCCCACCGCACGGGCTGTGGAAGTTCTCCACCCGACCCCGCTCCCGCCCGCCGCCGTCCACCCGGCGCCGATGGTGCCCGTCCAGCCGGGCGCGGTCCCGGCAGTGACGAGCATCGTCCTGCCGGACGGTCAGATCGTCACTGGCTACACCATCAACCACCCGCAGCCCGCACCGGCCGTCGCCAAGCCAGCCGTCCCCCGCACTGCGGTGAACGTCGCTCTCGGAGGCGTCGGCTTCCTCGCGGTGTGCGGCGGACTGCTGCTGCTCACCTCGTTCATCGCCGCGCTGACCGCGTTCATCACCCAGCTCATCACTCTCGCCGCCGTCATTTTTGGCGGATGGATCGCCGTGCAGCTCTTCAGCGCGAGCGGCCACAGGGGCAGCACCATAGTGAACATCCGCAAGGCCGTGATCAAGCGCAGCCATTTCCACGGCTGAGCGGTTACGTAGAAGGTCGCTTGCTGAGCCAGTGGGCTTCAAGCCAGACACGGTGCTCGGGTCGCAGCTGCACGGTCAATGGCTGACCATGCAGCTGTGCGTAGAGCGGATAGCTGCGAAGACTCGGAGCTATCTCGATCAGGCCGGACCCTGGATCCACGGTGATCTGGCCGAGGTCGAAGAGCCTATGGATGTCCCGCCGGAGCAGCAGGCCGCCGTAGTCGTGGTGCTCGCCAGATTCGGCATAGCTGTAAAGGTGAGCAGCCTCAAGCACAGCTGCGGGAGCTGCGCCGGTCATGGCGCACTGTTCCCCCTGCTCACGCAAAAGCCGGGTACGGAAGGCGTGTTGTCCCACCCGTACCCGAACTTCGGAAACCCTGTGGCCTCCCGAGATGGGGACCCTCCCCTCATCTTCCAGCTCCAGCGGCAGCTCCTCACCGGTGAGTTCGAGAAGTGCGTCCCGCAGCTTCTCCCACCGGAGGGGCCGCATGCTCAGCTGGGAAAAGGGCGAGTCGCACAGATTCCGCAGTTCATCACCTGCCAGCAGGCCTCGCCCATTGACCCAGCTCCTGCCGTGCTGTGACCGGTAGGTCGTCACGGTCTTCGTCTTCTGCCCCGGCGTGTCGAAGAGAGCTCCACACCGAAAGCAGCGGCATGCCGGTGCCAGACGGCGGCGACGCTTGAAACCGGCCCGCTTGCACTTGGGGCAAAAATAGACCGTCTTCTCTTCGGTGCGGGTGTCAATCCCGTGGATTACTGAGACGCCGATCAGCTCTCTGCTATCCCACAGCGCGATTACATCGCCTACTGCCACACGCGCGTGATTGGGCACGGTGCTGTCCCACTCGTAGTGGTGACGCGGGTTGTCGTCATAACCGTCATTCCCTCCGTGCTGCCGTCGGTTATCGCCCATGGCCAGCATCAACCAGGCAGTCGTCACAAAGCCCTCCCCAGGCGCATATGCCGGGGCAACCGCCCTCTCGCCAAAGACCGCGGCTGCCCCATGTCCAGCTCCTCTACACAGAACTGGAGACCTCCCAGCATGACCCAACCCATCCCCATCCGGCGAGCGGTCAGCTCGCCGCCCCGGCTACTGGCCCTGTGCGCCGGCTACGGCGGCTTGGAGACCGCCGTCAGTGCCGGGATCGGCGGACAGGTCGCCGCGTTCGCGGAGAGCGACCCGTTCGCGGCGGCCGTGTTCGCCACGCACCACCCCGGGGTGCCCAACCTCGGCGACATCACCACCGTCGACTGGCACGAGGTGCGCGCCCGGTTCGCGCCGGACGTGATCGGTGCCGGTTTCCCCTGCCGCAACATCTCCAACGCTGGACGAAGGGACGGAATCCATGGGCAGTGGTCACGGGTCTGGAAAAACGTCGCTGAGGCTGTGGGCGTCCTTCGACCGCGCTACGTCTTCCTGGAAAACGTGGCGGCGCTCCGCTCGCGGGGGCTGGACGTCGTCGCCGCGGACCTGGCCACGCTCGGGTATGACGCGCGGTGGACATGTCTACGAGCTGGTGACCCCGAAATCGGCGCCCCGCACCCGCGCGACCGGTGGTTCGCAGTTGCCCATCCCACTGATGCCGACCCCGACCACCTCGGACGGCACTGGCGGTCCCGGCACGTCCCCGAAACGGCGCGGCGGGATGAACCTGCGCACCGCCGTCACGAGGCTGCCGGCACCCCCGCCGGACGTGTGAGCCTGCTGCCCACCCCAGCGGCCCGCGACTGGAAGTCCGGCGCGTCGAACCTGCTCGGCCGCAACGCGCGGCCGCTCAACGAGTTCGTGGTGAACCTGCTGCCCACCCCGAAGGCCTCCGACGGCCCGCACGGCGGGCCGAACCAGCGCGACACGTCCGGCCGGTACTACCTGCCCGGCCAGGCCGTGCGGCTCGATGCCCGCTGGATCGCCAGCGACGGTACCGACTACGGGCCCGCCATCCACCGGTGGGAGCACATCACCGGTCGTTCGGCACCGTGCCCGACCGAACCAGGCACCCGCGGCAACCGCCGCCTGTCCCCGGCGTTCGTCGAATGGATGATGGGGCTCCCTGCCGGCTGGGTCACCGCCATCCCCGGCATTCCCCGCAAGGAACAGCTCAAGATCCTCGGCAACGGCGTCGTGCCCCAACAGGCCCATCACGCCTACGGAACCCTGCTCGCCGCTTCCGTGGCCCCCGGACTGGACGGGAGGGCCGCCGCATGAGCGAACACCTGCTGCGCGCCGCCCTGGACGCCACCGCATGCGGCTGGCGCGTCTTCCCGCTCCGTCCCGGTACCAAGCGGCCCGCCCTGCACGGCGAGAAGGCATGCACCGGCACCGGCCCGTGCGTGGGCGGGCACCGGAAGTGGGAGCAGCGCGCCACCACCGACCCCGACCGCATCCGTGCCGCCTGGACGCGGGCCCCGTTCAACGTCGGCATCGCCACCGGCCCCTCGGGGCTGGTCGTGGTCGACCTGGACACGCCAGAGCACAAGGGCAGTTCGGACGCGCCTGACGGCGCGGCGACCTTCGGAGCGCTCTGCGAGCGCACCGGCCACGCCGTCCCGACCACCTACCGGACCCGGACCGCGAGCGGCGGGACACACCTGTACTTCCTGGCCCCGGACGGTGTCCGGCTGCCCAACACAGCCGGAACCGTCGCGGATTCCGTGGACACCCGCGCATGGGGCGGATACGTCGTCGCCGCGGACAGCATCACCCCCGCCGGACGGTACGAAGCGCTGAGCGCTCCTGTGGCCGCGCCGCTGCCCGGTTGGCTGCTCTCCATCCTGCGACCGGCTCCCGCCCGCCCGGCGGGCCCGCTCAGGCTCCCGGCGGTCGATGGGAACCGGGCGGCCATGGCCGCGCTGGAAGCCGAGTGCGCGACCGTGGCCGCCGCGCCGGACGGGCTGCGGAACACCACGTTGAACCGCAGCGCCTTCAAGGTGGGGCGGTTCATCGCGTGGGGCGACCTCCCCCGCAACGTGGCCGAGGACGCCTTCCAAGCGGCAGGGGAGTCGGTGGGGCTCACCGCTGCCGAGTGCCGCACCACGATCCGCAGCGCCCTGGACAGCTCCCTGCGCACCGCCCGGCCACGGGAGGCGGCATGACCACCCCACCCCGCCCCCGCTTGGAAGGCCAACAGGCTCCGATCACCGGCCCGCGCGCCGCCGAACCGAGCAGCGCCCGGCCGGCCGTGGGCGAGCCGACAGGCGCCGCCCGTCAGGGCGTCGTCACTGCTCTTCGCTCGAACCGGTTCCCCGCCGACGGAGCGCACCCGAGTGCCAACCCGACACCGGAGCGGCCCGGTATCCGCATCTACGCCCCGCCCGTCTACCGCCACCACTGGGACGGGGCCCGCTGGTCCAAGCGGCACGGCGACACCCCCACCGCCGCCTACGCCTGCCCCTGCGGCCAGACCGCCACCGCCCGCGGACAGGAGGCCGTGGCCGCTCTGGTCACCGAGTACGCCGCGCACAAGCACTTCTGCACCGGCACGCCCGCCCTGCGCACCGAACGGAGGAACGCCGCATGACCCCCACCACGATCGACGGGGCCGCGCTGCTGGACGAGGTGGAAGCCTTCCACCGACGCTTCAACGTCTTCCCCACCGAGGCCGCGTTCGTCGCCGTCGCACTGTGGGACGCACACGCCCACCTGCTCGACTGTTTCGACTCCACCCCCCGCATCGCCTTCCTGTCCCCCGAACCGGGGTCCGGCAAGACACGCGCGCTGGAGATCGTGGAGACCCTCGTGCCGCAGCCCATGACGGCCGTCAACGCCTCCGCCGCCGCCCTGTTCCGATCCGTCTCCGCCGGCACCGGCAAGCCGACCATCCTGTTCGACGAGATCGACACCGTCTTCGGCCCCAAGGCCGGGGACAACGAGGAACTGCGCGGATTCCTCAACGCCGGACACCGCCGCACCGGGGTGACCTACCGGTGCATCGGCGACGGCGGACAGCAGACCGTGCAAGCCTTCCCGTCCTACTGCGCGGTCGCGGTCGCCGGACTCGGTTCCCTGCCCGACACGATCCTCAGCCGCTCCATCGTCATCCGCATGCGCCGCCGCGCCAGGAACGAGAAGGTCGAACCCTTCCGGGCCCGCGTCCACGAAGCGGAGGGACACGCGCTGCGGGACCGGCTCGCCGCGTGGGCGGAGCAGGCCCGCGGGGACGTCATGGGGGCGTGGCCGGACATGCCCGACGGGGTGACCGACCGGCCGGCCGACGTGTGGGAACCCCTGCTCGCCGTCGCCGACGCCGTCGGCGGCCACTGGCCCGACCGGGCACGGGCGGCATGCGTAGCCCTGGTCAAGGCATCCAAGGCCAACGACAAAGGCAGCCTGGGCGTGCGGCTACTGACCGACCTGCGCGACCACGTCATGGTCGGCATCGACCGCCTTCCGACCGTCGCCATCCTGGACCGGCTAAACGCCCTCGACGACGCACCGTGGGCCGACCTCAACGGCAAGCCGCTCGACAACCGGCGGCTGTCGCGGATGCTCACGGAGTACATGACGGCCGACAACGAGCCGATCGCCTCCCGCAACATCAAAACCGCCGGAAGCGTCCTCAAGGGCTACTACGCCACCGATCTGCACGACGCATGGCAGCGCTACTGCCCCCCACCCCCGGAAAGTCCGCTACTTCCGCTACCCGGCACCGAAAACGCCGCCTGACCAGCCACAACGGGGTAGCGGCAACCGGCCCCGATTGCCGCTACCCCGCCGCTACCGCTACCCCTTCCCGCTACCTCCAACAGGCCCCTGACCTGCGCGGTAGCGGCGGTAGCGGAAGTAGCGCCCCTCAGAGAGTGCTCCCCGACGCCCTTTCCGAGAAGGAGTCACCACCTTGGCCAGCACCAAGATGCTCAAGCTCCCCGAAGTCCTCACCGAGATCGGCATGAGCCGCGCTGCCTTCTACCGCATGCGCGCCCGCGGGCAGGCGCCGCGACTGGTGAAGCTTCCCAACGGTCACCTGCGGGTTCGCCGCAACGACCTGGACGACTGGCTCAGCAACCTGGACACCCCCGCCTACTGAACACATCGGCTCGCCGACACCACCTCAGGGGCCCGGCTCATGCCGGGCCCCTTCCCAGAAAGGTTCCGATGGGGAAGACGTACGACGTTCGGATTTGGTCCGTCCGGCAGAGGAAGGACCGCGGACAGACCTCTGCAGAGCTGCGCTGGAAGACGGGCGAGACTCCGCACTCTCAGACGTTCCGCACCAAGACCCTGGCAGACGGCCGACGCGCGGAGCTGCTGCGGGCGGCGCACGCCGGCGAGCCGTTCGACGAGTCCACTGGGGTGCCAGTCTCCGAGCTGCGGAAGCGCAACGACGTGAGTTGGTACCAGCACGCACGCGAGTACATCGAGATGAAATGGCAGCACTCCCCCGGTTCGACGCGCCGGACGCTCGCGGAAGCCATGGCCACAGTGACGCCGGCGCTTGTCACGAACACCAAGGGAATGGCCGACGCCAAGACTGTGCGGACGGCTCTCTACAGCTGGGCGTTCAACATGAGCCGCCGTGACCAGGAACTCCCGGACGACGTGGCCGCCGTGCTGGCGTGGTTCGAGCGGAAGTCGCTGCCCACGTCCGCTCTGGCCGACCGGATGCACGTGCGCGCGGCTCTGGACGCCCTGACCAAGAAGCTGGACGGCACCACGGCATCCGCGTCGACCATTCGGCGGAAGCGGGCCATCTTCCACAACGCCCTCGGCTACGCCGTCGACGCCGGCCGTCTGACGGACAACCCTCTGCCGCAGGTGCAGTGGAAAGCTCCGGAGCAGGTGGCGGAGGAACTGGACCCGGCTTCAGTGCCAGACCCCCGGCAGGCTCTCGCGCTGCTCGATGCCGTGCGCACACAGAGTCCCCGCGGGCGGCGCCTGGTCGCGTTCTTCGGCTGCATGTACTACGCGGCGGCGCGGCCGGCGGAAGTCATCGGTCTCCGTCTCCAGGACTGCGACCTGCCCCGGCGGGGGTGGGGCACTCTGCGACTCCGAGAGACCCGCCCGCGCTCGGGTTCGGCCTGGACGGACAGCGGTGAGGCGCACGACCGGCGAGGGCTCAAGCACCGGCCCCGGAAAGCAGTCCGCACCGTGCCGATCCCGCCCGATCTCGTGAGCCTGCTCCGGTGGCACGTCACCGCGTACGGCGTCGCCCCCGACGGCCGGCTGTTCCGCACGCAACGCGGCGGGCTCATTCAGGACACCGGATACGGCGAGGTGTGGGCAGAGGCCCGCACACGCGCTCTCACGCCCGCTCAGTGCGCTTCGCTGCTGGCGAAGCGCCCATATGATCTACGCCACGCCGCCGTGTCCACCTGGCTCAGCTCCGATGTGGAACCGCAGGAAGTGGCCGCGCGCGCCGGCCACAGTGTGGCGGTGCTGTTCCGGGTGTACGCCAAGTGCCTGGACGGCGGTGCGGCCACGGCTAACGCCCGGATCGAGCGGGCGCTGAGGAGCGGCAGCTAGAGAGCCGAATCTCTGCCCCACGCCTGCCCCACACGGACTGGTCAGCACCCGAATCAGGGTGAGACACACCGGGAAAAAGCGCCCATAGCGACCGGGCCGCGCCCGTGAACGACGAAAGGGTCTGTGACCAGCATTGCTGCTGGTCACAGACCCTTTCGGTCGTGTGGCGGCGCCAGGATTCGAACCTGGGAAGGCTGAGCCGGCAGATTTACAGTCTGCTCCCTTTGGCCGCTCGGGCACACCGCCGGGGTTGCTGCCTGTCGAACCGCCTTCCGGCGGTGCTCCGTGGCAACGACGTAAACAATACCCGATGCCGAGGGGTGCTTCGCCACCGGATTGATCTGCGCCCGGACGGCGCGGGGTGGCTAGGCTTGTCCGGATGCGGTCCGGGATGTTGCCGGACTCGGCGGCCGCCCGCGTACGCCGGTACGCACCCGGAACGCACCCCGATTCGCACCCCGATACAAGGAGCCACAGGACATGGCCGACTCCAGTTTCGACATCGTCTCGAAGGTCGAGCGGCAGGAGGTCGACAACGCCCTCAACCAGGCCGCCAAGGAGATCTCGCAGCGCTACGACTTCAAGGGCGTGGGTGCCTCGATCTCCTGGTCCGGCGAGAAGATCCTCATGGAGGCGAACTCCGAGGACCGGGTGAAGGCTGTCCTCGACGTCTTCCAGTCCAAGCTGATCAAGCGCGGGATCTCCCTGAAGGCTCTCGACGCGGGCGAGCCGCAGCTCTCCGGCAAGGAGTACAAGATCTTCGCGTCGATCCAGGAGGGCATCTCCCAGGAGAACGCCAAGAAGGTCGCGAAGATCATCCGCGACGAGGGCCCGAAGGGCGTGAAGGCCCAGGTGCAGGGCGACGAGCTGCGGGTCACCTCCAAGAGCCGCGACGACCTGCAGGCCGTCATCGCCCTGCTGAAGGGCAAGGACTTCGACTTCGCGCTGCAGTTCGTGAACTACCGGTAAGGCGTGATCCGCCGGCGGGGCGTGACGCGCCGGTGGGTCCGAGGGCGCGTCGGCCTCGCCGGCGCGTCGACGAGGAAGGGTGGGCACCCGCCGGTGTCCGCCCTTCTCGCGGTTCGGCGCGCGTTCAGTCCCGCGAGTGGCCGAACAGGATGCGGTAGCCGATCAGGAGGACGAGCGAGCCGCCGATCGCCGCCGCCCAGGTGGTGCCGTCGTAGAAGTCCTTGGTGATCGGGTGGTCCAGCCAGCGGGCCGATATCCAGCCGCCGAGGAAGGCGCCGGCGACGCCGATCAGGGTCGTGCCGACGAGGCCGCCCGGGTCGCGGCCGGGCAGCAGGAACTTGGCGATGGCTCCGGCCAGCAGCCCGAGGATGATCCAGCTGATGAAGGTCATGCCGTGAACCTGCCCTTTCGCGCTGTGCCCGCGCTGTCCCCGCGCGGTGTGTGCGCCGGGGACAGGCAGTGCTCCGTGCGTCGTGCGTGTGCGGTCGGCCTCCCGTGTGCGGCGTTCGGGCCGCGCGTGTTCGTGCCGTCTTGGTGAACAAGACGTACCGGGTGCACCTGGTGGTTGCGCGGGTCAGTAGGGTCCGGCGCATGACGCACTCCGACTCCGCGCTGCGGCGCACCCTCGGCGTGGGCGACGCCGTGGTCATCGGCCTCGGCTCGATGGTGGGCGCCGGGATCTTCGCCGCCCTGGCTCCCGCGGCCCACGCGGCCGGGTCCGGGCTGCTGCTGGGGCTCGCGGTGGCCGCCGTGGTCGCCTACTGCAACGCCATGTCGTCGGCACGGCTCGCCGCGCTCTATCCGGCCTCCGGCGGCACGTACGTGTACGGGCGGGAGCGGCTCGGGGAGTTCTGGGGTTATCTCGCGGGCTGGTCGTTCGTGGTGGGGAAGACGGCCTCCTGTGCGGCGATGGCGCTCACGGTGGGCGCGTACGTCTGGCCGGGGCAGGCGCACGCCGTGGCGGTCGCGGCGGTGGTGGCGCTGACCGCGGTGAACTACGGCGGTGTGCAGAAGTCCGCGTGGCTGACGCGGACGATCGTGGCGGTGGTCCTGGCGGTCCTCGCCTCCGTGGTGGTCGTGTGCCTGGGGTCGGGCGAGGCCGACGCCGGGCGTCTGGACGTCGGGGTCTCGGGCGGCGTGGGCGGGATCCTCCAGGCGGCGGGGCTGCTGTTCTTCGCGTTCGCGGGGTACGCCCGGATCGCGACCCTCGGCGAGGAGGTGCGGGATCCGGCGCGCACCATCCCGCGCGCGATCCCGCTGGCGCTGGGCATCACGCTGGTGGTGTACGCGTGCGTGGCGGTGGCCGTCCTTTCCGTGCTGGGACCCGGCGGTCTCGCGGAGGCGACCGCGCCGCTGGCCGACGCGGTGCGGGCGGCCGGGGTGCCCGGGCTGGCGCCGGTCGTGCGGGCCGGTGCCGCGGTGGCCGCGCTGGGCTCCCTGCTGGCCCTGATCCTGGGCGTGTCCCGGACGACGCTGGCCATGGCCCGGGACCGGCATCTGCCGGGCGCGCTGGCGGCGGTGCACCCCCGGTTCCAGGTGCCGCACCGGGCCGAGCTGGCCGTCGGCGCGGTGGTCGCGGTCCTGGCCGCCACGGTGGACGTCCGGGGCGCGATCGGTTTTTCCTCCTTCGGTGTGCTGGCGTACTACGCGGTGGCCAACGCCTCCGCGTGGACGCTCGACGCGGCTCCGGCGGCGCGGGTGGTGCCCGCGGTGGGGCTCGTCGGGTGCGCGGTGCTGGCGTTCTCGCTGCCGGGGGTCTCGGTGGTCGTGGGGGCGGGTGTGCTGGCGGTGGGGGTCGTGGTCTACGGAGTGCGGCAGTGGGCGGCCGGGCGGAGGGGTTAGGGAGCCGAGGGCACGTGCCTGCGGGGAGTGGGTGGTCGGCCGCGCGCGGCCCAGGAGGCGGGGTGCGCAGGGGCGTGCGGCGGTGCTGGGCGGGCGTGAGGGGCTGAGAAGCGGGTGCGCGGCATCTGCGGGGGTGGCCGGCCGGCCTGGGGAGCGGCCGCGACGGGCGTGTCGAGCGGCCGGCCGCGCGGCTTCTCGCGAGTGGGCGGGTGGGGATTTGCGGAGTGGGCGGGCGCACGCCGGCCTGGGCATGAGGGCGAGGAGCCGACGGGGCGTGGGGGGCGGACTTCGGTGGGCCGGGCCTGGTCGGCGCTCTCTTCCGGGTGCACGGGTGCAGGGTGCGCAGGTGTACGGGTGCGCGGGTGTGGGCCGGTGGCCGTGGCGGCCGCTGCCGGGTCTCGGTCATAGGTTCATCCTGCGGGCTGCCGCCGGCAAGCGGGCGGGCCTGTGGACAACGCGCCGGTTGTGGACAACGGGTGCGTGAGCCGGGACGGGCCCCGGCGCGGAGTCACCAGCGCTGCGGGAACGGCTGGTCCGTGCGGACGATCTCGCGGCCCAGCGGGAGCAGCGAGACCGGGATCAGCTTGAAGTTGGCGATGCCCAGCGGGATGCCGATGATCGTGACGCACAGGGCGATGCCGGTCACGACGTGGCCGAGGGCCAGCCACCAGCCCGCGAGGAGCAGCCACAGGACGTTGCCGACGCAGGACGGCGCGCCCGCGTCCCGGCGCTCGACCGCGGTGTACCCGAAGGGCCACAGGGCGTAGAGGCCGATGCGGAACGCCGCGACGCCGAAGGGGATGCCGATGATCGTGACGCACAGCAGCACGCCGGCGAGCAGGTAGGCGAGGAACAGCCAGAAGCCGCTCAGGACGAGCCATATGACGTTCAGGACGGTCTTCACTGGTGGCCTGCCATCCTCTCGAGCCGGGCGATGCGGTCCGCCATCGGCGGGTGCGTGGAGAACATCTTCGACAGCCCCTGCCCCGGGCGGAACGGGTTCGCGATCATCATGTGGCTGGCCGTCTCGATGCGGGGCTCGGGCGGCAGCGGGAGCTGCTTGGTGCCCGATTCGAGCTTGCGCAGGGCGCTGGCGAGGGCGAGCGGGTCACCGGTGAGCTGGGCTCCGGAGGCGTCCGCCTCGTACTCCCGGGAACGGCTGATGGCCATCTGGATGAGGCCGGCGGCGAGCGGGCCCAGGAGCATGATCAGCAGCATGCCGAGCAGGCCGGGGCCGTCGTCGTCGTCGGAGCGGCCGATGGGGATCAGCCAGGCGAAGTTGACCAGGAACATGATCACGGAGGCGAGGGCGCCGGCGACCGACGAGATGAGGATGTCGCGGTTGTAGACGTGGCTGAGCTCGTGGCCGATGACGCCGCGCAGCTCCCGCTCGTCCAGCAGGCGCAGGATGCCGTCGGTGCAGCACACGGCCGCGTTGCGGGGGTTGCGGCCGGTGGCGAAGGCGTTGGGCGCGTCCGTCGGGGAGATGTACAGGCGCGGCATGGGCTGCCGGACCTGCGTGGAGAGCTCGCGGACCATGCGGTACAGCCCCGGGGCCTCGAACTCGCTCACCGGGCGGGCCCGCATCGCGCGCAGTGCCAGCTTGTCGCTGTTCCAGTACGCGTACGCGTTCGTGCCCAGGGCGATCAGGACGGCGACGACGAGTCCCGTGCGGCCGAAGAAGCTGCCGATGACAATGATGAGTGCGGACAGTCCCCCGAGGAGTACTGCGGTCCTGAGCCCGTTGTGCCGGCGGTGCACGGTACGCCCTCCAAGTGGTGCGGCAGGGGAACCCTTGCTGGTCTGCGATGCCCACTGGTGTCGCGGTGTCACGTCCAGTGGACCCTCCCGAACTGGTCAACGCCAGGCGGATGGCACGGGTTCCCTGGTGGGTGCGGCGGCGCGTGTGGGCCGTCCGGGTGACGGGGGCGCACACGGCACGCGCGCGTGGGGCGGGTGCCCCACGCGCGCGTGATCAAAGCGGCCCGCGTGGCGGGAGCGACCGGTGTGAGGGGCCGTGGTCAGAAGAGGCCGGTGTCGGTGAAGCGCAGGACCAGCTGCGGGGCGCCGGACAGGGCGAGGGCGAGCACTCCGGTCGCGGCGAGCGCGGCGGTGACCGGCGCGGGGACGCGGTGGGTGCCGGGCTCGCCCTCCGGGGCGCGGAACAGCAGGGCCGTCCACTGCAGGTAGTAGAACAGCGCGATGACGACGTTGACCGCCATGACCACGGCGAGCCAGCCGAGGCCCGCGTCGACGGCGGCGGAGAAGACGGTGACCTTCGCGAAGAGGCCGATGACACCGGGCGGCAGTCCGGCGAGGCAGAGCAGGAAGAACGCCAGGAGCAGCGCGGTCAGCGGGCTGGCGGCGTACAGGCCCCGGTAGTCGGAGACGCGGTTGAGGGGCTTGGTGCGGCCCAGGAGCGCGGCCACCGCGAAGGCGCCGAGGTTCACGGCGCCGTACATCAGGGCGTAGGCGACGGTCGAGCCGATCGACCGCTCGGCGTCGTCGGAGTACGCGGCGGCCGCGATCGGCACCAGGAGGTAGCCGGCCTGGCCGACGGACGACCAGGCGAGCAGCCGGACCGCGCTGTACGCGCGCGTGGCCCGCTGGCGCAGCGCCCCGGCGTTGCCGACGGTCATGGTGAGCGCGGCCAGTACGGCGAGCGCCGGGCCCCAGACGTCGCCGTACGACGGGAGGGCGACGACCGTGACGAGGATCAGGCCGGTGAAGCCGACCGCCTTGCCGACCACCGACAGGTAGGCGGCGACGGGCAGCGGCGCGCCGACGTAGGTGTCGGGCACCCAGAAGTGGAACGGTACGGCGGCCGTCTTGAAGGCGAAGCCGACGAGGGTGAGGACGACTCCCGCGTGGGCGAGCGTGGTGAGCTGCCCGTCGACGTCCGGGATCCGTTCGGCCAGCCGGGTCAGGTGGAGGGTGCCGGTGGAGGCGTACAGGAAGCTGATGCCCATGAGGCTGACCGCGGTGGCGGTGACCGAGGACAGGAAGAACTTCAGCGCCGCCTCGGAGGACCGCCGGTCGCCGTACCGGAGGCCGACGAGCGCGAAGGCGGGCAGGGAGGCGACCTCCAGGGCCACGACGAGGGTCGCCAGGTCGCGGGAGGCGGGCAGCAGGGCCGCGCCGGCCGCAGAGGACAGCAGCAGGAACCAGAACTCGCCCTCGGGCAGTGCCCCGCGGGCGTCCTTCAGCCCGGTGACCGACAGCAGCGCCGTCAGGAGGGCTCCGCCGAGGACCAGCAGCTGGACGACGAGGGTGAAGCGGTCGGCGGTGTAGCTGCACACACCGGGGTCGCCGGTCAGGCAGAAGGTGCTGCGGTCGCCGTCGAGGAGCGGCAGCAGCAGGAGCAGGGAGGCCGCGAGGCCGGCCACCGACAGCCATCCCAGCAGGGGCTTCCTGCGCTCGTCGGCGAACAGGTCGGCGACGAGCACGACGAGTCCGACGACCGCGGCGAGGGTGGGCGGCGCGATCGCGAGCCAGTCGACGGACTGGATCACCGACTCGGCCGGGGGCAGGGCCAGGGAGCTCATCGGGTGCCTCCTGCGAGGAGCTGCTGCACGGCCGGGTCGGACAGGCCCAGCAGGACCTTGGGCCACAGGCCTGCGACGACGGTGAGGACGACGAGCGGGGTCCAGGCCGCGAACTCGTAGGAGCGGACGTCGGCCAGCCCCGGGGCGTCCTGCGGGACGGCGCCCATGCAGACGCGGCGGACCACGACGAGCAGGTACGCGGCCGTCAGCAGGGTGCCGAAGGCGCCGATCGCCGTGAAGGTGAGGAAGGCGGGGCGGCTGAGTCCCTCGGCGGGGTCGAAGGCGCCGAACAGCGCCAGCATCTCGCCCCAGAAGCCGGCCAGGCCCGGCAGGCCCAGCGAGGCGACCGCGGCGAAGGCGAGCAGGCCGCCGAGGCGCGGGGCCCTGCCGTACAGGGCGGCTCCGGTCTTCTCGGCGAGGGTGTCGAGGTCAGTGGTGCCGGTGCGGTCCTTCAGCGCGCCGACCAGGAAGAACAGCAGGCCGGTGATGAGGCCGTGGGCGATGTTGGCGAACAGGGCGCCGTTCACGCCGGTGGGGGTCATCGTGGCGATGCCGAGCAGGACGAAGCCCATGTGGCCGACGGAGGAGTAGGCGATGAGGCGCTTCAGGTCGCCCTTCGCGCCCTGCCGGGCGAGGGCCAGGCAGGCCAGGGACCCGTAGATGATCCCGACGACGGCGAAGGCGGCGAGGTAGGGCGCGAAGGTGCGGAAACCGTCCGGCGCCACGGGGAGGAGGATCCGGACGAATCCGTACGTGCCCATCTTCAGCAGGACGCCGGCCAGCAGGACCGAGCCGACGGTCGGGGCGGCGGTGTGGGCGTCGGGCAGCCAGCTGTGCAGCGGCCACATCGGCGTCTTGACCGCGAGCCCGATCCCGATCGTCAGAACGGCGATGACCTGCACGGACGTGGTCAGCGACCGGCCGTTGTCAGTGGCGAGTGCCACCATGTCGAACGTGCCCGCCGTGATTCCGATCAGGAGCAGGCCGAGCAGCATGACCACGGAACCGAGCAGCGTGTAGAGGATGAACTTCCAGGCGGCCCCGGCCCGGCCCTCGCCGCCCCAGCGGGCGATGAGGAAGTACATCGGGATCAGGACCGTCTCGAAGGCGAGGAAGAACAGCAGCAGGTCCAGGACGGCGAAGGTCGCGAGGGTGCCGGACTCCAGGACGAGCAGCAGCGCGACGAAGGCCTTCGGGGCCGGGCCCGCGGGCATCTTGAAGTACGAGTAGAGCGCGCAGAGGAAGGTCAGCAGCGCGGTCAGGACCAGGAGGGGGAGGGAGATGCCGTCGATGCCGAGGTGGATGCGCACGTCGAGTGCGGGGATCCAGCTGATGTCGGTCGTGGCCTGCATCCTGGACGGCCGGCCGTGGTCGAAGCCGAGCGCCAGGACGACCGCCGCGACGAGGACCGCGCCGGTCACGGTCACGCCGTGCCGCAGCACGGCCTGCTCGGGCGACTTCCCCTTCAGCCCGGGCGGGGCCGGCAGGAGGGCGGCGGCGGCCCCGAGGAGCGGGCCGACGACGACGAACGCCAGAAGGAACTGCATCACGGACTCGCTGATATCGATCACGCCTGCTCACGCTCCCGTGGCGACGAGGACGGCGGCGACCACCAGGACGACGGTGCCGGCGAGCAGCGCGCTCACATAGGTCTGCACATTGCCGGTCTGGGCGCGTCGCACGGCGGTGCCGAGCCAGCGCGGCAGGGCGCCCGCGCCGCGTACGTAGGCGTCGACGACCTCGCGGTCGAGGAACCGGACGAGTCGCGCGCCGGCCTGGACCGGGCGGACGAAGAGGGCCGCGTACACGGCGTCGAGGTGGAAGCCGAGGGCCGCGTGGCGGTGCAGCGGGCCCAGCAGCAGCCGGCCGGGGTCGGACGGGTCGGGTGCGGCGGCCACCGTGCCGTAGGCGGGTTTGTGGCCGGCGACGGCCTCGGCCTCGACCCGGGCGGCGCCGCCCTCCGGGTGGGCCGCGACCGCGCCCAGCGGGACGCGGGCCGCGAGGGCCGTGGTGTGCCGCCAGGCCGCGTAGGTGACGATGCCGCCGGCCAGGGCCACGCCCGTGCCGAGCACGGAGGTGGTGAGGGTCGGGGTCAGGTCGCGGCCGTCGAACCAGCCGGGCAGCGCGCGGAAGGCGAACCCGCCGAGCGCGAGCGACGGCACCGCGAGCACCCACAGCACGACGGTCATCGTCAGCGGCTGCCGGCCGTGGTCCGGGGCCTCGGCGCCCCGGCCGCGGAAGGCCAGCAGCCACAGGCGCGTCGCGTAGGCGGCGGTGAGCAGGGCCGTCAGCAGACCGGAGAGGAGGACGAGCCAGCCCGCGGCGGACGGGGCGTGCTCGGTGTGGCCGGTGACGACGTGCTCGGCGGTGCCGAGGACGGCCTCCTTGGAGAAGAAGCCGCTGAACGGCGGGATCGCGGCGAGCGCGAGGAGCGCGACGGTCATCGTCCAGTAGGCGTCGGGGACGCGGTCGCGCAGGTTCCGCATGCGGGACATGGCGGCCAGCGAGTTGGTGCCGGCGGCGTGGATGATCACGCCGGCCGCGAGGAAGAGCAGCGCCTTGAAGGCGCCGTGGGACAGGAGGTGGAAGACGGCGGCGCCGCGGTCGCCGACGGCGAGCGCGCCGGTCATGTAGCCGAGCTGGCCGACCGTCGAGTAGGCGAGGACGCGCTTGATGTCGTCCTGGGCGAGCGCGGCGAGCGCCGAGCCGGTCATCGTGACGGCGGCCATGACGGCCAGGACCACCATCGCGGCCTGCGAGGCCTCGAAGAGCGGGAGGAGACGGGCGACGAAGTAGACACCGGCGGCGACCATCGTCGCGGCGTGGATCAGCGCGGAGACCGGGGTCGGGCCCGCCATGGCGTCGGGGAGCCAGGTGTGCAGCGGGAACTGCGCCGACTTGCCGGCCACGCCGGCCAGGAGCAGCAGGGCGATCGGCGTGGGGTGGTCGATCGCGCCGCTCGCGACGGCGCCGAGGACGCGGGTGATCCGGAAGGACCCGGCATCGACGGCCAGGGCGAACAGGCCGATCAGGAACGGTACGTCGCCGAGCTTGGTGACCAGGAAGGCCTTCAGGGAGGCGGCGCGGGCCTCGGGGGTCTCCCAGTAGTGGCCGACGAGGAAGTAGGAGCAGATGCCCATGACCTCCCAGCCGACCAGCAGCACCATCAGGTCGCCGGAGTAGACGACCAGGAACATCGCGGAGGTGAACAGGGAGACGAGCGCGGCGTACGAGGGGTAGCGCGGGTCGTCGCGGAGGTAGCCGGTCGAGTAGATCTGCACGCAGGTGGCGACGACGCCGACCAGGACCGCGACGAGGGCGGCGAAGCCGTCGACGTGCAGGGCGAGCTCGATCGGGACCGAGCCGGTGGGGGTGAGCTCGGTGGCGGCGTTCACGGCCCGGCCGCCGCCCTGGCGCACGGCGACCAGCACGGCGAACACCAGCGACGCGAGCGTCGGCAGGACGGCGAGGGGGCGGACGAACCCGGGGGCGGTGCGGCCCAGGAGCAGGCCGGCGGCGGCGCCGAGGAACGGGAGGAGGGGGACGAGGACGGCGAGGGTGGTCGTGGTCACGCGGTGGCCTCAGCCTTCTCGGTCGCTTCGGCCGGGCGGGCGTCGGGGCCGGGGCCGTCGGTCTCGTGTCCCTCGGCGGTGTCGCGGAGCCGGTCGATGTCCGAGGTGCCGCGGTTGCGGTGGACGGCCAGGACGATGGCCAGGCCGATGCCGATCTCGGCGGCGGCGATGGCGATGGTGAACAGGGTGAGGGCCTGGCCGGAGTGCAGGGTCTCCTCGGCGGTCCTGCTGAGCCAGACGTCGAAGGCGACCAGGTTGAGGTTGACGGCGTTGAGCATCAGCTCGACCGACATCAGGACCAGGATCGCGTTGCGGCGGGCGAGGACGCCGTACAGGCCCGTGCAGAACAGGAGGGCGGAGAGCACGGCGGGATAGGCGAGGTGCATCAGCGGTCCCCTTCCTTCGCGCCGCGGGCGCCGGGGGCGCCGCCGGCTCGGGTGTCCGGCTCCGCCTTCGCCTTGCGGGACAGGACGATGGCGCCGACCAGGGCGGCCAGGAGGAGGACGGAGAGGGCCTCGAAGGGGAGGACCCAGTGCTGGAAGAGGCTCTCGCCGGTGACCTCGGTGGATCCGGCGGCGGGGCCGTCCAGGTCGATCCAGGTGGTGCGGAAGGCGTCGACGACGACCCAGACCAGGGCGGCGGCGGCGACGACGGCCACCGCGAGGGCGGCCCAGCGGTTGCCGGAGTCGGCGTCCGGTGAGCGGCCGATGGGGGCCCTGGTGAGCATCAGGCCGAACAGGAGGAGGACGACGACGGAGCCGACGTAGATGAGGACCTGCACCCAGGCGATGAACTCGGCGGTGAGCAGGAGGTACTCGACGGCCAGGCCGCCGAGGGTCACGACCAGCCACAGGGCGGCGTGCACCAGCTGCCGGGTGGTGACCGTGACGAGCGCGGCGCCGAAGGTGACCAGGCCGACGAGGAGGAAGGCGATCTCGACGCCGGTCGGCGAGAGGAAGCCGTGGGCCTCGGCGGCCGTGGTCGTGGGGTCCGCCGTGAGCCGGGCGGCTGCTGCCGTCGCCGTGGTGGCTGCTGCTGCGAGGGTCATTCCCGGCCCTCCTGCCGCCGGTCCGTGGGCCGGGGCCGGTCCGTCTGCTGCGGGGAGTCGCCGTGCGGGCGGGTGGGTCCTTCGGCGGCGCGGGCCTGCTCGTCGGCGTGGGATGCGGTGCCGGAGGAGGCCGGAGCGGCGGGCGGTGCGGCGTGCCCGGTGGCCTCCGCGGCCTCGGACCGCTGCTGGGCCGCCAGCTTCTCGGCGGTCTTGCGGGCGGTGGCGAGTTCCTTCGGCTCCTCCGCGCCGGGGTCGAGGGCCGGCGGGGCCGGGACGGTCCACATCCACTCGCGGAGCTTGTCGCGCTCGTGGGTGAGGTCGCGGATGTCGGTCTCGGCGTACTCGAACTCCGGGGACCAGAACAGCGCGTCGAAGGGACAGACCTCGATGCAGATACCGCAGTACATGCACAGGGAGAAGTCGATGGCGAAGCGGTCGAGGACGTTGCGGCTGCGTTCGCGGCCGCCCGGGGCCGCCGCCGGGATCGTCTCCTTGTGCGAGTCGATGTAGATGCACCAGTCCGGGCACTCGCGGGCGCAGAGCATGCAGACCGTGCAGTTCTCCTCGAACAGCCCGATCACGCCGCGGGTGCGGGGCGGGAGGTCGGGCTGGGCCTCCGGGTACTGCTCGGTGACGGACTTCCTCGTCATCGTGCGCAGGGTGACGGCCAGGCCTTTGGCCAGGCCCGAGCCGGGAATGGGCGCCATGGTTACTGGATCACCACCTTGACGATGCCGGTGAGGGCGATCTGGGCGAGGGCGAGGGGGACGAGGAGGGTCCAGGCGAGTTTCTGGAGCTGGTCCTCGCGCAGGCGCGGATAGGTGACGCGCAGCCAGATGACGACGAACGCGAGGAGGGCCGTCTTCAGCAGGGTCCAGACCCAGCCGAGGCCGTCGGCGCCCCACGGGCCGTGCCAGCCGCCCAGGAAGAGGACGGTGGTCAGGCCGCACAGGACGACGATCCCGGCGTACTCGGCGAGGAGGAACAGGGCGAAGCGCAGGCCGGTGTACTCGGTGTACGCGCCGAAGATGATCTCGGAGTCGGCGACCGGCATGTCGAAGGGCGGGCGCTGGAGTTCGGCCAGGCCCGCCACGAAGAACACGAGGGCGCCCACGATCTGCCAGGGCAGCCACCACCACTGGAAGGCGTCGAGGATGCCGGTCAGGGAGACGGTGCCGGCCGCCATCGCGACGGAGGCGGCGGTGAGCAGCATGGGGAGTTCGTACGCGAGGAGCTGGGCGGCGGTGCGCAGGCCGCCGAGCAGGGAGAACTTGTTGGCGGAGGCCCAGCCGGCCATCAGCGAGCCGAGGACGCCGACGCCCATCACGGCCAGGACGAAGAAGACGCCCGCGTCCAGGACCTGGCCGACGGCTCCCTCACCCGGACCGATCGGGACGGCGAGCAGGACGAGCAGGTAGGGCAGGAGGGCGACGGCCGGCGCGAGCTGGAAGATGCGGCGGTCCGCGCCCGCGGGGACGACGTCCTCCTTCTGCGCGAACTTCACGCCGTCGGCGATGAGCTGGGCCCAGCCGTGGAAGCCGCCGGCGTACATCGGGCCGAGGCGGCCCTGCATGTGGGCCATGACCTTGTGCTCGGTCTGGCCGATGATCAGCGGGAAGGTGAGGAAGACGACGAAGACGACCAGGAGACGCAGGATGACGTCGAGCGCGTCGTTCACTGCCGGCCTCCTTGGGGGTCCTCGGGGTTGTGCGGGTCGTCTTCGGCTTGCGGGTCCTCCCTCTCCGGCAGCGGCGCGGCCTCCGGTGAGGGTTCGGGGCGCGGTGCGTCGAAGGCCGGACGGGCGTGGTGCCAGGGGGCGTCCGGGCTGCGCGGGGCAGCGGGGGGTTTCGCGGCACGCGCCTGGGGGCGCGCGGCGGCGGGATCGTCGCCCGTGGCGGGGGGAACGGGCGGGGCGCTCGTGGTGGCCGTGCCGTCGGTAGCGACCGTGCCGTCGGTGGCTACCGTGTCGTCCGCGGGTGCCGCGTTCTCCGTAGGTGCCGCGCTCTTTGTAGGTGCCGTGTTCTCCGTGGGTGCCGCGTTCTCCGTGGGTGCCGTGTCCTCGGGCGTGGTCGGGGCCGACGCGGCGCGCTGGCTCGCGGAGCCCTCCGTGGCACTGCGCGCCCGGCGCGGACCGGCCGGGGCGCCTGCCCCCGCAGCGCGCTGCGACGCCGAGCCCTCGCCCGCGCTCCGGGCACGACGCGGAGCCGCCGGCGCACCGGTCGGGGGCGTGGCACCGCCGGACGGCGCTTCGGTGCCGGGGACCGCCTGGCTCGCCGAGCCTTCCGCCGCCGTACGCGCCCGGCGCGGACCCGTCGGCGCGGCACCCGGCTCCGCCGGCGCTGCCGCCTGGCTCGCCGAGCCCTCGCCCGCCGTGCGGGTGCGGCGCGGTGGGCGTTCGCCCGCCGGGCGGGCCGCGCCCCGGGCCGGGCGGGCGGGGGCGGGGGGCAGCTGGCCCTTGAGGGGGCCCCACTCGTTGGGGTCGGGGACGCCCGGGGGGAGCATCTGGCGGCGCTTGGGGCCGGCGTGGGCGGCACCCGCCGCGGGCTCCCCCGGTTCCTTGGCGCCCGGCCAGGCCTTGGCGACCCGGGCCGCCAGGACGAAGTCCTTGCGCAGGGGGTGGCCCTCGAAGTTCTCCGGGAGGAGGAGGTGTTCCAGCCCGGGGTGGCCCTCGAAGACGACGCCGAACATCTCGTGCGTCTCGCGTTCGTGCCAGGTCGCGCCCGCGTACACGCCGACCGCGCTGGCCAGGACCGGCGACTCGTGCGGGACGGTCGTGCGCAGCAGCAGGCGCCGCACGGGGGCGAGGGCGGCGACGTGGGCGGCGACGCGGAAGCCCGTGCCCGGCTCGTCGACCGCGCTCAGCCAGTCGAAGAACGTGCAGCCCAGCCGGTCGCGGGCGGTCTCCAGCGCCTGGACCCAGGCCGTCGGCGGGACGTCGACGGTGAGGACCTCGTAGGACTCCTCGGCCGTGGCCCCGGCGCCGAAGAGGTCCTCGACGCCGGCGGGCAGCCAGCCGACCGCCGTCATCGCTCCTCCCCCGGGTTCGCATCGGGGACCGCGCCGGGAGCCGAGCCGGTCGTCGAACCTGTCGTCGAACCCGTCGCCGAGCCGGTCGTCGAGTCCGTGGCCGTGGGCGACGGCGCCTTCACCAGGCCGCTCTGCAGGGCCGCCGCCGAAGGGCGGGCCGCTGCCGTGCCGTAGCGCTCGCCGAGCGACTCGCGGGCGATCTTCTCCTGGAGCTTGAGGATGCCCTGGAGCAGCGCCTCGGGGCGGGGCGGGCAGCCGGGGACGTACACGTCGACCGGGATGATCTGGTCGACGCCCTTGGTCACCGAGTACGAGTCCCAGTACGGGCCGCCGCAGTTGCTGCACGCGCCGAAGGAGATGACGTACTTCGGCTCGGGCATCTGCTCGTACAGGCGCTTCACGGCGGGCGCCATCTTGTCCGTGACCGTGCCCGACACCACCATCAGGTCGGCCTGGCGCGGGCCGGGCGCGAAGGGGATGACGCCGAGGCGGATGAAGTCGTGGCGGGCCATCGACGCGGCGATGAACTCGATGGCGCAGCAGGCGAGGCCGAAGTTGAAGACCCAGAGCGAGTAGCGGCGCCCCCAGTTGAGGACCACCTTCATCGGCTCGGGGGCCAGGCGGGCGAGCGCGCCCAGCCGCTTCGGCTCGGGGAGCGAGACGGGGGTGGGGGTCACGTCCATGCCAGGACGCCCTTCTTGTATGCGTAGAGCAGGCCCACGGCCAGGAAGCCGAGGAAGATGAACATCTCCACGAGGGTCGTCGCGCCGTAGCCGGGATCGGCGAAGACGGTCGCCCAGGGGAAGAGGAAGATCGAGTCGACGGCGAAGATGACGTACAGGAAGGCGTAGACGTAGTAGCGGACCTGGGTGTGGGCCCAGCCCTCGCCGACGGGGTCGACGCCGCACTCGTACGTCAGGAGCTTCTCGGGGGTGGGGACCACGGGGCGCAGCAGACGTCCGGCCCCGAAGGCGACGGCGACGAACAGCACGCCGACGGCGGCGAGCAGTCCGACGACCGAGTAGGACTCGAAGTAGTCCGCCGCGACGACGGTCGTCTCGACGGCGGTCGGTTCCGGCACGTCCGTCCCTCGCTCCCTGAGTCTGCTTCTTCCGTGACCCTTGTGAACGCCGTGGTGCGACGATCTGTACGCACGGGAGTCTAGGCCCTGATAAAGGCACGGTAAGCAGCCCGTCACCGCGGTGCATGCGGGGGTGGGGTTTACCCCCGTGCGTCCTGGCGGTTCACCTCATGGCGCGGCCGGGCGCCGCCGGGCACGCTAACGGATATGACCGAACGCTTCCCGCCCGCGGGCCCGGCCACGGACCCGACCGCGGGCACGAACCCGGGCCCGACCGCGGGCACGACCCCGGGCTTGTTCCCGGGACCGGCCGCGAGCACCCCGGTGGCCCCGTCCGCGGACCCGCCGGCCGGCCCGGAGACGCCCTGGGGCACCGCCCCGGCCAGCACGGTGCCCGAGCCCGGCGACCGCCCGCCGCCGCCCCGCTTCGCCTACGACCGGCACACCTGGAAGGAGATCGCCCACCTCCTGGCCAACCTCCCGGTGGCACTGCTCGGCTTCACGTACGTCATGACGGTGCTCTTCACCAGCTTCTGGCTGACCGTGACCGTGATCGGCTTCCCGCTCCTCGCGGCCGGGCTCATGGGGGCGCGGCAGCTGGGCAGGCTGGAACGGGCACGGGCCAGGGCGCTGCTCGGCGTGCGGGTGGACGAGCCGAGCCGGCTGCCGCTGCGCGGGAAGGGCGGTTTCCTCCAGCAGCTGTGGCTGTCGCTGAAGGACCCGGTCGGCTGGCGGACGGTGCTGTACGAGTTCATCCGGCTGCCCTGGGGCATCGTCACCTTCACCGTCACGCTGGCCTCGCTGTTCGTGCTGTGGCCGGTGCTGCCGTTCATCGCGCGGGGGCTGGCCAACGCGGACCGGGCGATGGTGCGGGGGCTGCTGTCGCCCTCCGACGAGCTGGAGCAGCGCATCGCCGAACTGGAGTCGGACCGGGGGGTCGTCGTCGACACCGCCGCGGCCGACCTGCGGCGCATCGAACGCGACCTGCACGACGGGGCGCAGGCCCGCCTGGTCAACCTGGCCATGGGGCTGGGCCTGGCCAAGGAGAAGCTGCTGGAGGACCCGGACGCCGCCGCGGCGATGGTGGAGGAGGCGCACGGCGAGGTGAAGCTGGCGCTGCAGGAGCTGCGGGACCTGGCCCGGGGCATCCACCCCGCCGTGCTGACCGACCGCGGGCTGGACGCGGCGCTGTCCTCGGTGGCGTCGCGCTGCACGGTCCCGGTGAAGGTGACCGTCGACCTGCCGGCGCGCCCGGCGGCGGCGATCGAGGGCATCGCCTACTTCACCGTCTCGGAGCTGCTGCAGAACGTCAGCAAGCACAGCGGGGCGAAGTCGGCGGCGGTGGACGTGTGGCGGTCGGAGGACCGGCTGCTCATCCAGGTGTGGGACGACGGCCGCGGCGGCGCGCGCCTGGACCGGGGCACGGGGATGAAGGGCCTGGCCGACCGGCTGGACGCCGTGGACGGCGTGTTCGTCCTGGACTCGCCCGAGGGCGGCCCCACGACCGTCGCGGCGGAACTGCCCTGGCGCGACCGGGAGGCCTCCGGCGGGGAGGGCCGGACGGGCCGCTGAGCGCGTCCGGCCCCTCCTTCCCCACCTCCGTCCCACCCCACCCCGAGGTAGGGAAAACCCCCCGCCCGAGACGCCGACGGACTCCATGGTCCCCGGGCCCGCCGCACAGCAGGGTGGACGTACGACGCGACAGCCGCAGGACGAGGAGAAGGACGAACCCATGGCCATGGAGTACGGACAGGGGTACGGGCTCGGCACCGGGTCCGGGGACCCGCGCGGCGCGCGGGGGCCGGGGCAGCGGCTGCCGGCCGTGCTGCGGGCGCCGGTCGAGGGCCGCGCCTGGCGGGAGCTCGGCCACACGCTGCTGAGCCTGCCGGTCGGCATCCTGCTGTTCACCTGGGCGGTCACCATGGTGTCGCTGGGCGCGGGCCTGCTGGTGACCTTCCTGGGCGTGCCGGTGCTGGCGGCGGCGCTCGCCGGGTGCCGGGGGTTCGGGGCGCTGGAGCGGCTGCGCGCCCGGGCGTTGCTGGGCCTGGAGGTGGCCGAGCCGGAGCCGCTGCGGATGAAGCGGCAGGGCCTGATGGCGTGGATGGGCGCCGTCCTCAAGAGCGGCACCTCGTGGCGGACCCTGCTGTACGCGCTGCTGCTGCTCCCCTGGTCGGTGGTCTCCTTCGTCGTGGCCCTGAACGTCTGGATCCTCGGCTGGGCCCTGCTGACGTATCCGCTGTGGTTCTGGGTGCTCCCGGCGTACGCCGGGCAGGACGGGATCCAGCTGTACGGCGACGAGACGCACCGGATCTACCTCGACAACCCCTTCGAGGTGACGGTGACCGCGCTGGTGGGGCTGCTGTTCACGATCGCCTCGCCGTGGATCGTGCGGGCGCTGACGATGGTGGACCGGCTGCTGGTGCTCGGGCTGCTCGGGCCGTCGCGGCTGGCCACGCGGGTGGTGGAGCTGGAGTCGGACCGGGGGGTCGTGGTCGACACGGCCGCCGCCGACCTGCGGCGCATCGAGCGGGACCTGCACGACGGGGCGCAGGCCCGGCTGGTGGCGCTGGCGATGGACCTGGGGCTGGCGAAGGAGAAGCTGCGCGAGGACCCGCGGGCGGCGGTGCGGATGGTCGACGAGGCGCACGGCGAGGTGAAGACGGCGCTGCAGGAGCTGCGGGACCTGGCCCGGGGCATCCACCCCGCCGTGCTGACCGACCGCGGACTGGACGCGGCGCTGTCGGCGGTGGCGTCGCGCTGCACGGTCCCGGTGCGGGTGGAGGTCGACCTCGCGGAGCGGCCGGCGCCGGCGATCGAGGGGATCGCCTACTTCACGGTGTCGGAGCTGCTGCAGAACGTCAGCAAGCACGCGCGGGCCACCTCGGCGGACGTCGAGGTGTGGCGGTCCGGCAGCCGACTGATGCTCCAGGTCGTCGACGACGGGGTGGGCGGGGCCGACGCGTCCGCCGGGTCGGGGCTGGCGGGGCTCGCGGAGCGGCTCGACGCGGTGGACGGGGTGCTCGTCGTGGACTCGCCGGCCGGGGGGCCGACGCGGGTGACGGCGGAGCTGCCGTGGCGGGCCACCGAGCGCGCCGGGTGAGCACGCGCCGGACCCGGCGCCCGCTCGCGGGGTGAGAACGCGCGGACCCGTGCCCGCCCCGCACCGGGTCCGCGCGACGGACGTCCCCCGGTTCCCGCGGCCCGGCCGCACGCGCGCCCCGATCCTGGAATGCTGGAGTGTCGTACGGGTGGACACACAGCGGGTCATGGGGGGCCGGACAATCGTGGAGGACAGGGTGCGGGTGGTCATCGCCGAGGATTCAGTGCTGCTCAGGGAGGGCCTGACCCGGCTGCTGACCGACCGCGGGCACGACGTGGTCGCCGGGGTCGGCGACGGCGAGGCGCTGGTCAAGACCATCGGGGACCTGAACGCGCAGGGCGAGCTGCCCGACGTGGTGGTGGCCGACGTACGGATGCCGCCGACGCACACCGACGAGGGGGTGCGGGCCGCGGTGCACCTGCGCAAGGCGCACCCCGGGCTCGGGGTGCTGGTGCTGTCGCAGTACGTGGAGGAGCGCTACGCCACGGAGCTGCTCGCGGCTTCCAGCCGCGGCGTCGGCTACCTGCTCAAGGACCGGGTGGCCGAGGTGCGCGAGTTCGTGGACGCGGTGGTGCGGGTGGCCCGGGGCGGTACGGCCCTCGATCCGGAGGTGGTCGCCCAGCTGCTCGGCCGCAGCCGCAAGCAGGACGTGCTCACGGGACTCACCCCCCGGGAGCGGGAGGTCCTGGGGCTGATGGCGGAGGGGCGGACGAACTCGGCGATCGCCAAGCAGCTCGTGGTGAGCGACGGGGCCGTCGAGAAGCACGTCAGCAACATCTTCCTGAAACTGGGTCTGTCCCCGAGCGAAGGGGACCACCGGCGGGTGCTGGCCGTGCTCACCTACCTCAACTCCTGACGTGCGCGCCCCGCGTCCCGCCCCGGGCCGCCGTACGGGCGATTCGGTGGCCGCGGGGGCGGAACCGGGGGGCGTGCGGGAGCGTCTCCGGGACAAGCGCCCGGGGGGCCGGACATCATGACAAGCCAGGGCGGCGGGCCGTCTCACAGTCGTGTCCATCTTGTGGATGGCCTCAGGGAGCCGACCCTCACGGTCGTAGGGTTGATTGCGGGTGGGCCTTCGGGAAGGCCCGGCCCGGACAGCCGCCTCTAGGGAGGTCCAGTTCAGTGACCAGCCAGGTCAGTAGCCCAGCGGAACAGGCCGACGGAGCCGACGGAACCGTCGTGGGAGCGCAGCGCAAACCGGCGGGGACGAAGGACGTCCGCCGGCTGGACCGGGTGATCATCAGGTTCGCGGGTGACTCGGGTGACGGGATGCAGCTCACCGGGGATCGTTTCACCGCGGAGACCGCGTCGTTCGGCAACGACCTGTCGACG